>JAIVJS010000009.1 GCA_020199905.1 Acidobacteriota bacterium | reverse complement strand
GCTGGGAGATCTTCACGCCCCGCAGCCGGCGCAAGCTCTTCGCCTCGGAGCATCGCCGTCCCGACAACGACGAGTGGGCGGTACAGATCAATCTCTCTTCACCCGAACGCGTCTGGGCGAGCCCGGAGCGCAAGGAGCGGCATGACGTGAACACCGTGGTGGCCGTCCACCCGTGACGGATTCGAAGGCGTCCGGGCCGGTCCGGCGCACCCTCCACGTCGGCCCTCTCCAGTGCAACTGCACCATCCTCTTCGACCCGGAGGCCCGCGAGGCGGTCGTGATCGACCCCGGCGATGAGCCGGACCGGATCGCGGCGGAGATCCGGAAAGAGAATGTGCGCGTCACGGCGCTCCTGCACACGCACGCGCACTTCGACCACATCGGCGGCAGCGCCGGGGTCGCAGCGGCGACCGGCGCGCCGATCCGGCTCCATCCCGACGACGCGCCCCTCTACGACGCGCTTCCGGAACAGGCCGCGCTCTTCGGGCTGTCGGCCCGCTCTCCCGCTCCCCGCGGCGCGCCGTTGACGGACGCCGAAGTGATTCGATTCGGCGCGTTCTCCGTGACGGCGATCCACACCCCCGGTCACACGCCGGGCTCCACGTGCTTTCTCTCGGACGGCGCGGCGCCGATCCTCTTCTCCGGCGACACGCTCTTCCGCCGGTCGATCGGCCGCACGGACCTCTGGGGCGGCGACACCGCGCTGATCCTGCACTCGATACGGGAGAGGCTCTTCTCCCTCCCGGCGGCCACGCCCGTCGTCTGCGGCCACGGGCCCGATACCACGATCGGCGACGAAAAACGGGCAAACCCTTTCGTCCGGGAAGGCGCCTGAGTTCCGTTCGTCGCTACATTCCGGCGCACGCCCGAACTCATCGGCTGAGAGCTGACAGCTGATAGCTGGCGGCTCCTTTATACTTTCCCACCATGGCGATGTCGCTCGTCGAAAAGTCCCGGCTCGTTTCCTCCTTCTGGAAGGACGCTCCGGCGCCCTGCCCGAAGCACGCGGTTCCCATGCGCGCGTTTTTCGTCGAGCGCGTCTACAAGCCCCAGATCGTCATGGTCTGCCCGAAGGGCGAGATGTTCCGCTTCGACCAGAAGCCGAAGCAGATCGAGTTCTCCCGCCCCCACCTGAAGACGATGGCGCTCGACGCTCAGGAGCGCGAATCCCCGTCCTGCCCGCAGGACTTCACCCCCTTAGTGGTGTTCCGCACGCCGGCGAAGTTCCTGCCGGTCGGCTGGGACTACACGTTCGTCTGCCCGACCTGTCTCTCCTTCGGGCAGTGGGTCGATACGGGGCGCCCGGAGGAGGACGTCACCGCCGCTCCCAAAGTCAAGAAGGAAGCTCCCGCGTTCCACGACGAGACGATCCCGCTGCCGAAGCGCATGGAAATGGCGAAGGATGGCGACCTGAAGCTGAAGCTCTATGCCGCGATGGCCCAGACCGACTGCACCGCCTGCGGCTACGACTGCGAGGGGTACGCGGCCGCGATTGCCGCCGGAACGGAGAAGGACCCGAACCTCTGCGTCCCCGGGAAGGAAGAGACCGCCCGCGTCGTGAAGGACCTCCTCAAGGGGACGGGGCTTCCGGCGGCGACGGCGTAAACGGTTCCCAGTTCTCAGTTTTCAGTCATCAGATCTCGAGGACGAGGTCTGACGACAAGAGGGTCGGCTTCAGCTCTCCACTCCCTCCGCTTTTACTGATCCGGCCCCCTCCTCGGAGTCCGGATCCTCCGACTCCCGGGCGCGCTCGATCGGGCCGCTCGCTCCGGTGCGGCGATCGGCCGCGGAGATCGGAAGGGAGAACGTGAATCGGCTCCCGTGCCCGACGACGCTCTCCGCCCAGATCGCGCCTCCGTGCAGCTCGACCAATGATCGCGCGAGCGCGAGACCGATGCCCATTCCGGGGTGGCGCCGGGTCGCCGATCCATCCACCTGACGGAATCTCTCGAAGATGTGCGGGAGGTCGCTCTCCGGAATCCCGACGCCGTCATCCTCGACGCTCACGAGAAAGCGCTCGGGCTCCCGGTCGATGCGAATGACGACGCGGCCGTGGCGAGGCGAAAACTTGATGGCGTTGGCCAGCAGGTTCCAGAGCACCTGCTGGAGGCGCAGCGCGTCGGCGCGGATCAGAGGCATGGCATCGGGAAGCGGCGCCAGGATCAGAACGACCCCGCGGGACTCGGCCATCAGCCGGACGGTGTCCATCGAGCGGTGCGCCACCTCGAGAAGGGAGACAGGCCGGAGCTCGAGAGAAAGCGCGCCCCGCTCCAGGCGGGCGAGGTCCAGAAGGTCGTCAATCAGCGCGAGCAGAACCCGCGCGGACTGACGGACCTGCTTCAGCCCGCGCTGGAGGGTCTTCTCGTCGACGTCGCCTTCCTCGAGCAGGTCCGTCCATCCGACGATCGAGGTCAGCGGCGTGCGCAGCTCGTGATTGACGTTCTGCAGAAAGTAGTCCTTGAGCCGGCTCGCCCGGCGCAGCTCCTCGACCGTCCCGGTCAAGGTCGTGTAGAGCCGGGCGTTCTTGATGAGAAGCGAGGCGGCGTCGGCGAACGAGGTCAGCGCGTCGACCTCTTCGTGCCCGAAGCCGCCCGGCCGGTTCGTCGCCACCGCCACTCCGAGCGTCTTGTCCTCGGCTTTCAGCGGGCAGAAGATCGCGTTTTCGGCGTCGACCGTCGTCTGGAGGGCTCTGTTGACGTAGGGATCGTGCTCGAGGTCGTTTGTGACGTAGGGCTCGCCGCTCCGGAACACCATCCCGGCGATGGAAGGGGTCGAGATGGAAACCTTCAGCTTCGAGATGATCTCCTCGGTCACGTTCCAGCCCGGCCACTGGGCCTCGAGCCGGTTCGTGTCGGCGTCGTACAGGTAGAACCACACGCGTTCCGCGCGCGTGAAGGCCGCGATCGCCTCGCTGGCTCGCGAGAAAACCTCCCGCAGATCCGTCGCCTGGTAGGAGGCGCGGAAGAGAGAGTGCAGCCGACGGAGGGTCTCGACCCGGCGTTCCACGCGCCGTCCCATTCTGCCGATGGCGGAGGCGAGCCGGCCGAGCTCGTCGGGAGATCCGCCCCCCGTCACCTCCACCGCGCGCCCCTGCCCGATCTCCTCCGCGGCGTGCACGAGCGCCAGGACCGGCTCCGAGATCCGCCGGGACATCAGCACCACCACCGCGAGAACGGCGATCAGAAGGTAGAGGAACACGAAGAAGACGTACTGCTGGAGGTCGGCGTAGGACTTCGGCTGAATCTCCTCCTTCGCCTCGGCGGCGATCCTCCGCAGCGCGTTGGCCGAGAGACCTTCCACGAAGACCCAGCCCGTGGTCCGCACGCGCGCGGAGGCGAGCCGGCAAGAGGCGCCGTCGAAGCCGTATTTTCCGAACGTGCGCGGGGACCCGAGGATGGTGCTGACGAGCCGCCGGCGCTCCGGATCCGTCGAAGCGGCGAGCGAGGGACCGGAGGAGGCGGTCCATCCGAGGAGCTGGGCGGCCCGGCCGGTCAGGTAGACGAGGTTGCCGGACTGATCCACCACGAACCAGACGTCGCCCTGCGCCTCGGCCGGCTCCAGGGCCTCGATCGCGTACCGCCGGACGTCGACGCTCATCGCGACGGCCGCAACGAGATCGCCTGCGTCGTTGCGCACCGGCACGAAGAAGCTGACCAGGCGGTCTTCGGGGGTGACGCGCGGCCCGCCGCGTCCCGAGAACCAGACCGCCTGGTCGCCGCCGACCGGCCGGCGCACGGGAAACCGCGCTCTCTGGTTGAAAGCGAAGCGGTCGAGCTCCCCGACCGACTGTTTCAGAGCGTCGTGGATGTCCATCCATGGGCTCATCCGCACGACCCCGGAGGCCGTCCAGATGGCTCCGGCGATCGACCACGCCGCCTCTTCGGCGACCGCGGCCCGCCGGTCGATCCACTCCGCGCGGAACCCGGCGTCCTGCCGGATCTGCATGGAAGCCTGCGCCACCCGAACGGCGGTCAGCTGTTCGACGGAGTTGTTCTTGAGCTCGTTCAACCGCCGCACGAGGATGAACACGATCAGCGCGCCCGGGATCAGGAAGGCCAGGAAGAAGCCGAAGAGAAGCCTCGCGGCGAGGCTACGCCGCGGAGAAAGCGCGCGGCGCAGGCGGGCGAAGCCCGTCAACGCCGGGGGGTCCCGAAGGACCGGGGATCAGGCATGGTGTGTAGAAACATTGTACGGGCAGGGGGACGAGTTGTCAGTCGTCAGATTTCAGTTTCAGTCCTGGGAGCCGAGAGCAGACAGCCGAGAGCCGAGAGCCGAGGCTATTCGTAGCGGAGGGCGTCGATGGGATCGAGGCGCGATGCCTTTCTCGCCGGGTAGAACCCGAAGAAGATTCCGATCGCGGCGGAGAAACCAAACGCGAGAAGGATCGCCGCCGGCGCCAGGACGATCGGCCACTGCTGCTTCCAGGCCAGGAATCGGGACGTGGCGATCCCGAGCGCGACGCCGAGGGCCCCGCCCGCCACGGAAAGCGTCAGGGCCTCGATCAGGAACTGCGTGAGAATGTCGCGCCCCTTGGCCCCGATCGCCATGCGAATGCCGATTTCGCGGGTGCGCTCGGTGACCGAGACCAGCATGATGTTCATGATCCCGATGCCTCCCACGAGAAGCGAGATGGAGGCAATTGCGGCGAGCAGGGCGGACATCTGCCTGGACGTCTGATCGGCGGTCTGGGCGATCTCCTGCTGAGAGCGGATCTGAAAATCGGCGTCCTGCCCCGGGCCGAGGCGGTGCCGCTGCCGGAGCAGGGCCTCGATCTCGGCCTGCGCCTCGCCGACCGCGTCCCGAGAGACCGCCGACGCCATGAACATGTCGATCTTCGTCGTGCGCTTCAGAAGCTTCATCACGGTCGAGTAGGGCGCCACGACGGTGTCATCCTGGTCCTGCCCCATCGTGCTGCCGCCCTTGCTCTCGAGGACGCCGATCACCTTGAAGGGAAAATTCTTGATGCGCACCGTCTGGCTGACGGGGTTCTCGTCTCCGAAGAGGGATCTCGCCACCGTCGCCCCGAGGACGCAGACCTTCGCGGCGGAGCGAACTTCCGAGTCGCCGAAGAAGCCGCCGCGGTCCACGTTCCACGATCGGATGAAGGGCCAGTCGACCCCCACGCCCTGGATCGACGTCCCCCAGTTGAGATTTCCGACGACGACCTGAGCCGACGAACGCGCCATGGGCGAGACGTACGCCACGGAAGGAGACTCGTTGCGAACCGCTACGACGTCGTCTTCTGTGATCGTGGACTGACCCGTGAAGAGCCGCGCTCCGGACTGCGTCGCGGCGCCGGGGAAGATCATCAGAAAATTGGTCCCGAGCGAGGAGATCTGCTGCTGCACCGCGGCCTGGGCCCCGCCGCCGACGGCGATCATCGCGATCACGCACGCCACGCCGATGATGATTCCGAGCGCCGTCAGCGTCGAACGCAGCTTGTTGCGCACGATCGCCTTCAGGCCCACTTTCAGAATCGTCAGGAATTTCAGCACGCCATCCTCACGCTTTCGCGGCCGCGGAGCGCCGGCTTTCGACCTGGCGATCCTCGACCAGTTTGCCGTCCCGGAACACGACGACCCGCCGGGCGTACTCGGCGATGTCCGACTCGTGGGTGATCAGCACCACCGTCTTCCCCCGCTCGTTCAACTCCTGGAAGACCGCCATGACCTCCCGGGAGGTGCGGGTGTCGAGGTTTCCGGTCGGCTCGTCCGCGAGAATCAGCTTCGGCTGGTTGATCAGGGCGCGGGCGATCGCCACGCGCTGCTGCTGCCCGCCCGACAGCTGGCTCGGCATGTGGTCTTCGCGTCCGGCCAGGCCCACGATCTCCAGGCAGTGGCGCGCCTTGTCCGCACGTCCCTTCGCCGTGTGCGCGGTGGCGGCGTAGATGAGCGGGAGCTCGACGTTTTCGATCGCCGACGTGCGGGAGAGCAGATTGAACGCCTGGAAGACGAATCCGATCTTCCCGTTGCGGATCTCCGCCCGCTCGTCTCGGTCGAGTCCCGAGACGTCCGTGCCGTCCAGGAAATAGTGCCCGGCGGTCGGGCGGTCGAGGCAACCCACGATGTTCATGAACGTGCTCTTTCCCGACCCCGACGGCCCCATGACGGCGACGAATTCCCCCGGGTGGATCGAGAGGGAGAGGCCATCGAGCGCGCGCACCTCGACCTCCCCCATCGTGTAGACGCGGACGAGGTCCTCGATGCGAATGACCGCGGGGTCGGTCATGGCGCGCGGCGAACGATCCGGCTCGCGCTCAGAATCCTCTCCGTCCGCCGCCCGGGCCCCCCGGCGCCCTCGGCGCGGCGAGCGGGGAGTTGCCCGTCGCGGACGCCTTCGTCGTGGCGAGGCCCACGATCACGAGGTCTGCCGCCTTGACATCCCCCGAGACGATCTGCGTGAAACGCCCGTCCGTGATCCCCGTGCGGATCTCGGCGGCCCTGGGCTCGCCGTTGGGGCCGGCGGGCATGTAGACGGTGGACGATCTCGCGCGGGCGCCCGCCCGCCCGCCGCGGCCCTGGCCGGCCCAGGCGCCGGATCCTCCGGCGGCGGCGACCGACCCCTCCGCCCCGCCGCGGCCGCCGGACCCGCGTCCCGACCCCGCACGGCCCTGACCTGTCGTTGTCCCCGCTCCCGCCTGGCCTCCGGCCGCGCCCCCGCCGCTGCCCCGCGGCTGCCGCCGGAGCCGCCGCCCGAGCCGCCGCTCCGATCGGCGGCCGCTGCCGGCTTCTCCGACCCCTCCTTGACCTCCGGGCGAAAGCGCAGCGCGGCGTTCGGCACGCGCAGGACGTTCTTCGCCGATGCCACGTCGACCGTGACGTTGGCGGTCATCGTCGGCTTCAGCAGCAGATCCTCGTTGTTCACCTCGACGATGACCGGATAGGTGACGACGTTCTGGTTGACGGTCGCGTTCAGGCGGACCTGGGAGACCTTGCCCCGGAAATTCCGGTCCGGATACGCGTCGACGTTGAAGCGGACCGGCTCACCGACCTTGATCTGGCCGATGTCGGACTCGGAGATGTCGGCGGAGACCTGCATCTTGGTCAGGTCCTGAGCGATCGTGAAGAGCGTCGGCGCCTGGAACGACGCGGCGACCGTCTGCCCGACGTCGTATTGCCGGGACACGACCACTCCGTCGATCGGGGCCTTGATCCTGGAGTTGCGCAGGTCCGTCTGCGCCTGGTTGAGCGTCGCCTGTGCCTGCGCCACGCTGGCGCGCGCCGCGTCGTAGTTGGCCTGCGCCTGGTCGATGTCCGCCTGCGGCGCGAGGCCCTGTTGCGAGAGCGCTTTCTGGCGCCGCAGGGAGATTTCCGCGTTGCGCATCTCGACCCGCGCCTTCTCGAGCGCCGCGACGTTCTGGGCGATCTTTTCCTTGAACGGCGTCTCGTCGAGCTCCGCCAAGAGGTCGCCTTTCTTCACCTGGCTGTTGAAGTCGGCGTAGAGCTTCGCGATGATCCCGGAGACCTGGCTGCCGACCTGCACCGTCGTGACGGCGGACAGGGCGCCGGTCGCGGCAACGGTCTGCGTGATGTCGCCCTGGTCGATCGCGGCGGTGCGATATTTCTCCTCGGGCTTCCGGCGCCCGTTGATCGCCAGGTAGAGGCCGACCGCGGCGACGACGATGACGGTGATCCAGATGATCTTGGTCTTCACGAAACTCCCGATCTGATTGGGCGTCCCGCCGCCGCGGGCGCATCGCCGCGGAGCGGTTACCGCTGCCTGGCTCGTTGGCGCGTGCGCATCCGGGCGCGACGCGTTCCCCAGAGTCGTCCCGGGCGGCCCCTCGCTCCCATGAGAACGCCAGCGGCCCGGGGATCATTACACGCAAAGGTCCTGCCCGTTCCGGGAGGGCCCTGTTTTCAGGCGGTTTGCGAGCGCGAGGCTGCCCGGGAGGGCGCCGCTTCGGCTTCCGGCAGAACCACCAGAAACCGCGGATCTACTGTTATGCCAATACGATCGCCGGGGGCCACCTCGAGCCCCGCCGGCCCGAAAACGACCGCGTCGCGGCCTCCCGCGGTGAACACGATCCGCGAGCGGTCGCCCTCGTACGAGACACCTCGCACGGTGACAGATGTCCCAGCGGAAGCTCGGACCGAGAGAGCCTCCGGGCGCACGATGAGACGCAGTCGTCCCGGCCGCGCGCCGGGCAGCGCGATCCGTCCCACCGGCGTCTCCGCGACGATCCCGCTGCCCTCGACACGCGCCTCGACCTCCCAGAGCGCCCCCGATCCGAAGAAGCTCGCCGCGTACTCCGTCTTCGGGTAGCGGTAGAGGTCGCGCGGAGCGCCTTCCTGCTCCACGCGACCGGCGCGCAGGAGCACGACCCGGTCTCCCAGCCGGAGCGCGTCTGCACGGTCGTGCGTGACGATCAGGACGGTAGTCCGCTCCGCGGCGATCGCGCGGGCGAGCGCTTCGCGCACGGATTCCGCGAGGTTCGGGTCGAGCGCGGCGAGCGGCTCGTCGAGGAGCAGGAGCACCGGCCGGTAGGCAAGGGCGCGGCCCAGCGCCACCCGCTGCCGCTCTCCTCCGGAGATCTGGCCCGGCCGCCGGTCGAGGAGCGGCTCGAGGCCGAGCTCCTCCGCGAGCTGCGCGACGCGCCGGGCCCGATCGCCGGAGGACGTCCGCCGGACGTCGAGACCGAACGCCAGATTGTCGGCGACGGTCAGATGCGGGAACAGGGCGTAGGACTGGAAAACGACGCCGACGCCCCGGCGCTCGGCGGGGACGCCGGCGACGTCGCGCCCGTCGAAGAGGATCTCCCCCGCATCGGGAGCGAGCAGGCCGGCCAGGCATCGGAGCAGCGTTGTTTTTCCGGAACCGGACGCGCCGACGAGCGCCGTCGTCGAGCCGGGCTCCAGGCTCAGGGAGACGCGGTCGAGCGCGGGCACCCGCCCGTACGCTTTGCTCAGCCTTCGCACCTCGACGCGCGCGCTCACGCCGCCTCTCCGAACCGCGCGGCCTCGGGAGACGCGATCCGCTGGAGGAGCGCCAGTGCCGGAACGGCCGCCGCGAGGAAGAGCGTGGTCGCCGCCGCCGCGACCGGGAAGCTGTTCGTCGTGTACGTCAGATAGAGGGCCGATGGGAACGTCGACGTCGTCGGCGTCGAAAGCAGGAAAGAAACGTTGAACTCTCCCCAGGAGATCGTGAACGCCATCAACGCGCCGGCGAGAAGACCCGGCCGGGCGAGAGGCAGAACGATCCGGCGGAACCGCTGCCACCGTCCGGCGCCCGAGACCGCGGCCGCCTCCTCGAGCTCCGGGACGTTTCCGCCGGAAAGAGCGTTTCCCGCGGCGCGCACGAAAAACGGAAGCGCATAGACGAGGTGGCCGGCGGCGAGCGCCGCGCCGCTCGCTCGCGCTCTCGGATAGGCGAGGAGAAGCCCGATCGCGACCGCGAGGCCCGGCACGGCGAGCGGAGCGTCCAGCAGAACGGCCACGGCGCGCGCGAACGGATCCTTCCGCCTGGACAGACCGTATGCCGCGGGCGCTCCCAGGGCGAACGCGAGAACCACGACGCAGAGAGCGAGCGCCGCGGACCGCGCGAGGTGCCGCCCGTAGAGAGAGAGAACGTAGGAGAACCAGGTGGCGTGCCGGGACCCGGCCTCCCAGCTCTCGCTGGCCAGTCCGAGAAGGCGCGGGTCGAGAACGGAGCCAGCCACGACGACGGCGAGCGGCGCGGCGACCACCGCGAGCAGCAGAAGGAGGAGAGCGGCCGCGGAAATGGACCGGATCTGTTCTGACGAGGCGCCCGTCATCGCGCCCCTTCCGAGCCCCGGACCGGATCCCGCCCCGCCGCCACGGACACCGCGATCGAGATGCCCGCCAGCCAGATCGCCATCGCGGCGGCGCCCGCGTCGTTGCCGAATGCGGTGAATTCCTGGTAGGCCTCGACCGGGAGCACGGAAAAACGCCGGGACAGAATCAGCGCCGCGCCGTACGACCCGAGGGAAACGGAGAACGTCGTGGCGAAGGTCGCGAGAAGCGCCGGGCGCAGGGCGGGAAGGGTGACGCGCGTGAACCGCTGCACCGGGCCGGCGCCGAGCGTGCGGGCCGCCGCGTCGAGCTCCGGATCCAGGCGGGCGAAGGCCGCCTCCAGCGCGAGCACCGCCCGAGGAATCTCGAAAAAGAGGTACGCGAGGAAGAGCCCCGGCAGAGCGTAGGCAAGTCCGGCGCCGAGCGGCCGCCCGAAGAGGGCCTGCGCGACCGCCGGCACGAAACCGACCCGTCCGAGCATCACGATGGCGAGGAAGCCCACGATCACTCCGGAAAACGAGAGCGGCACGGAAAGGAGCATCCGCGCGGCGCTCCGTCCCCGGAAACGGGCGCGGGCGAGCAGATGCGCCGGGGGCAGGCAGAGCAGGATGGCGGCGATGGAAACGGCCGCCGAAAGCGCGAGACCGTTGCCGAGCGCCCGCCGCGTGTGCGGCTGCGTCCAGACTCCGCCGAGCTCTCGCAGGAAAGCGGCGGGATCGCCGTGCGAGGCCGCGCGCAGAAGGGAGGCAAACGGGGCGACGAAGGCCACGAGAAGAAACAGCGCCGCGGGTGCGATCCAGGCGGCGGACGGCCCGATCGGGTCTTGCCCGCTCCTCCGCCCCCGGGAGGTCAAGGGTCTCCCGGGACGATCAGCGTCCCCTCCGGATCTCGTCGAGCCAGGCTTTCTTCAACGCGTCGGCGGCGGAGGCCATCTTCGCCAGATCGAGCGTGCGCGCGCGGCGATAGTCCGCCGCCGGGAGAAACTTCGAGGCGATCTCCGGCGGGATCGTGCCTTCGATCACCGGGCGGAAGAATCCTTTCGAGAACTCCGCCTGCGCCTCGGCCGTCAGCAGCCAGTCGAGGTACTTCCGGGTCTCGCCAGGATGCGGCGCGCCCTTCACCATCCCCATGACGAGCGGCATCGAGAACGTGCCCTCCTTCGGAAGCACGACGTCGATCGGCCCGTTGTCGGCGTTTTTCATCTTGTAGCCGTTCCCGTCGGCGTTGATCCAGATCGGCACCTCGCCCCGGAGGACGCCGTTGTAGATCGACTCGCGCGGATACGACAGCACGTTGGCGTCCAGCTTCTTCAGATAGTCCAGACCGGGCCTGAAGTTCTTCTCGTCGCCGCCGAAGAGCGCGTTCAGCCCGTAGAGCATCGTGTAGGACGTGCCGCCCCAGGTCGGATCGTCGTACGCGACCTTTCCCCTGTACTCGGGCTTCAGCAGGTCCGCCCACGACCGCGGGACCGCGGCGCCGCCGAGCGCGGACGTGTTGACGACGAAGGCGATCGTCCCCGTGTGAACCGTCCACCAGAGCCCGGACGGGTCCTTCAGGTCGGCCGGGATCCCGTCCCAGCCGGCCGGCTTGTAGGGCTGATGCAGGCCCTTCTGCGCCGCCGAGTAGCCGATCGCGCCCGAGTAATAGGCCGTGTCCGCCACGGGGCTGTCCTTCTCCTTCTCGATCGCGGCGAGCGCGACGGAAGACCCCTTCGGGTCCGGCGGGACCGTGACGCCCGTCTTCTGCCTGTAGAGCGCCGTCACGCCGCCCCAGTTGGCGTAGTTGGGAATGCAGTCGTACTGGATGACCGTCTTTCCCTGCGCACGGGCGGGCGCCGCCGCTGCCGTCGCCAGGGATCCCGCCAGAGCGAGCCCCGTCAAAATTCTCTTCATCAGACCTCCCCAGCCGGCGGCGGTCAAAATTTCACCTGCAGCTCGGTCAGGAGCGTCGGCCTCCACTTCGAGCCGCCGGTGTACGCGCCATTCCCATTGCCGTTGACGTGCTCCTCGATCGCGTCGATCTGGAGACGCGTCCAGCCGTTGAACCAGATGTTCGCGCCGGCGGTGACCGCGGTGATGGTGCGGCCTCGCACGGTCTCGACCGCCGCTCCCTCGAGCTCGGCGTACTCTCCGCGCAGAATGCCCTGGACGCCCTTCGCCTCGCTGCCCGTCACCCAGTAGCCGGCCTGGGCGTAACCGCCGTGCAGCTTGACGTCCCGGTGAGCATTGTTCGGATTGTCGGGGAAGTCGACGTGGAGCCACTCCGCGTCGAAGGAGCACTTCTCCTTCTTCCAGTGGAGATCCGCGTCGTATCCCCGGCGCTTTCCGCGGACCGTCACCGCGATCAGCTTCGCACCGGAGTAGCTCGTGAGCTGCAGGTTCTGGTCGAGCTCCTGGTCGTAGTCGAAAGCGCCGCCGATCGTGAGCTCCTTGACCGGTTGGAAGTTCAGACGGGTCTGAAACTCCTTCTGCTTGTTGTTGTCGCGGGCGTTGCCTCCGTACCCGTTGACCGTGCTCACGGC
The DNA here is from genome assembly GCA_020199905.1 of Acidobacteriota bacterium. Classification (GTDB taxonomy): domain Bacteria; phylum Acidobacteriota; class Thermoanaerobaculia; order UBA5066; family Gp7-AA6; genus JALYUA01. The sequence goes on along the minus strand of JAIVJS010000009.1, from coordinate 26,001 downwards.
CGCGCTCGCGTTACCGTTGAAGACGCCGGCGTAGTACGTGAGCTTGTGCCCCGCATCCACGTAGCCCCACGCCATCGGACCGAACTGCACGTCGAGGCCCGGGAGGCCGAACATCGTGTTCACAGCGATGAAACGCTCGACCGTGTCGAGCGCGCGGGAGGAGCGGAGGTTCTCGGTGGAAAAGGGGCTGATGTACTTGCCGAACCGCAGGTAGTGGCGTCCCTTGACGTAGGACGACTGGACGTAGCCTTCGACCAGCCCGGTTCCGCCGCCGCTCGCCTGACCATCGATTTCGAGGAAGAGCTTCCAGATGTCGTCGTAGTCGACGGAGAAATCGAGGCGCGCGCGGCGGATGCGGAAATCGGTCGTGCCGAACGCCTGCGCATTCGAGGCGTCGGTCAGCGTGAAGATCGGCTGGGCGTACCCGTAGAGCCGGAAGTAGACCTTGCCGTCGGGAGACTTGATGTAGGCGCCGCCGCCGTTGGGGCTCAGGCCGACGATCCAGCGCTTCGCCTCCATCAGTTTCATCTGGCGCTCGACTTCCGCGCGCATCTTCGCGTCGTCGGGCGCCGCCGGCGAGGGATTTTCGCCCCCCGGCGCGGGCGTCGGTGTGGGTGTCGGCGGTGGCGTCTGAGCGCGCAGAGAGAGGGCCGCCGCCGACAGGAAAAGGGACAGGAACGCCGCCCGGCGCTCGAAGCGCGAACGAAGGTGCTGATTCATCAACTCAGACTCGCTTTCTTGCCGGACCTTCCGGGCGGCTCAATGCCTTCCTCTTTCGCGTTCCTTGGCGGGAAGGATCTCGAGACAGGTCGTCCACCAGCCGGTGCGGATGGTCTCGACGAATTCGGCCGGGAGCCGCTCGTCCTCCATCTCGCGGGCCAGCGCCTCGTGGTCGTAGAGAACCGGGACGAACTCGACACGGACCTCGCGGCCGAACGTCACGCGGGTGTACCAGACGTTCGTCGCGCCGTCGTTGGCCGGCCGGCCGAGGACGCCGGCGTTGACGACGATTCGTCCGGACGGCAGCCGACGCGTCCAGTGGAGTCCCGTGTGCGTGCACACGAGCACGTCGGCTTCGAAGTCGGTCAGGAGCTTTTCCAGAAAGGGGACTGGGGAGTTCGACTCCCACAGAAACTCGTTGATCTTCCGCGGAGAACCGTGAACGAGGAGAACCCGGCGGCCGCCCGCCTCGAATCGCCTCGTTCCAGGGATGGAGGCCATCCACGCCTTCCACGTCGCGGAGGTGTTTTCCGCGGTGTAGTCGTAGGAAATCTGGGCGAAGTGGTTGTCGCGGGGATCGGTGTAGCCGCAGCCGCAGTCGGCCGCTCCCGTCGAGAGCGACTCTTCGTAATTGCCCTGGATCGGCTGAGCGCCGGACTCCAGGAGAATCGGGAACACGCGGTCAGGGTGCGGGCCGAACCCGCCGAAATCGCCAAGGGCATACACGGCGTCCGCGCCCCTGCGCCGGACATCGGCGGCGGCGGCCTCGAGCGCCCGCCAGTTGTTGTAGACGCCGCCGAAGAACGCCAGCCGGAGGGAACTCGCGTTCATTCGAACGTTTCCCGATCTCGTTGACCGCGGAGCACCGCGGCCGTCTCGCTCCCTTTGGTCGCTCGGCTCCCGTCGCCGCCCCTCACGTCCGGCATGTGACGCCGTACTCGTGGCACGTGAAGCACGCGGCATGGGCGAGCTCGAAGGGCCGGAGCGTCTCTCCCAGGGACGAGCCCATGCGCGCCGACGGCTCATCGATCAGGATGGGACAGACGTAAACACCGCGGGAGGTGACCATCCGGCACGAGGAGCACTGGAGCTTCTCTGACTCATCGGTCGTCAGGCCTCGGCCCCGCAGGGACTCCCAGGACTCGTACGCCCGGAGTCGCCGCTCCTCCGCGCCGATGCGAAAGAGCGACAGGATCTTCAGCCGCGGCCGGGGAAGCCCGTTCTCGCGCAGCCAGGCGAGAAACCGGGTCCGACCCTCCGCGCTCGCCGCCTCTCCGCACGCTTCGGTCACGGTGAGCACCGGGTTCAATCCCGCGGCCGCCAGGTTGCGGATTCCAGCCAGGATCTTCTCGTAGGTGCCGGATCCCCGGATCGGGTCGTTCGACTCCGCGGTGTACCCGTCGATCGAGATCCGGATGTCGAGCGAGTAGTCGCTCCCGTCGGAAAGCGCTTTCAGCCGGCGGCATCGCTCAGGCGTCAGAAGGAGGCCGTTGGTGAGAACGGAGGCGGGTCCCTGGCGCAGCGTCTCGTCCAGGATGGCGAGCATTTCCGGGTTCATGAACGGCTCGCCGCCGGTGAAGTAGTACTCGCGAACGCCGAGAGGGATCGCCTCGGCCAGCCGTTCGCGGATCTCCGCGAGGCTCAGCATTTCGTGATTGTGGTTCGTGGGCGAGCACGAGATGAAGCAGTGCGTGCACTTCAGATTGCACAGGGTTCCCGCGACCTGGAACCAGAGCGTGTCCAATGAGACCGATGGCACGAACGGATACACGCCGCCTGGAGACGGAGAGAGAGCCTGCGGAGAGCTCGAAACCGACTCGTACACGGATGACCCACCTTCCGGCCCGGAGGCCGCCTTGATCCGGCGCGGAGGCCGGAGTTGCGTTTTCGACTGAAGAAAGTCGCTACGCGAAGGCGGGAGGAGCGCGAAGGCCCGAGGGTCCGGCGAGGAGGAGAGATCGCGGCGAGGGACGGTGGCCGTCCCGTGAGGAAGGAAGGGCGAGCGCGCACCGAGCGAGAGAGCGGGCCGCGAACACGACGCCGGCGCGGAGCAGACGGCGCAGGTCGCGGCGGCTGTCGACGTCGGGGGCGATGTCGACGAGCTCGACGGTCCGGCCGCGTTCCTCGAGACCGTCCGCGAGAGTCGCGAACACGCCGGTGCTGCCGGCCGTCAGACGTCGCAGGAGGTCGAGGTCTTCGGCGCGGATCGCGATCAGGGAGACGCCGCCGTCTGGCGCGGGGGCCAGCACGGCTCCGGCCTCGCGGTCGAGGGCGTCGAAGGCGCGGCCGACGGCGCGGGCGCTCGGCGGGACGTCTCCGCCGACGAGCACGGCGGAGTCTCCTTCTGACGCGATCCGTCGGGCGCTCTCCTCCACGCGCTCCCCGAAGGAGCGGCCGCGCTGCGCGATGAACGAGATGCCGCGGTCGGACGGGAGGCGCCTGCGCCAGGCGGCGAGGTCTTCCGCGGGTGCCGCGACCACGAGCCGCGCGCCGGCCCGTTCGGCCGCGTCGAGCCAGCCGGTGGCGAAGGAGGCGAACAGATCGACCGCCCCGCTCGCCGAAAAACCCTTCGCGCGCGCCTCTCGGGAGGGTTCCCGGGCGAAGAGAATGAGAGACCGGCGAACGGGAGACCGGGTCACGACGCCTATCTTACGACGGAGAGGCGGAACCGGATTTACCCTCCGGGCCTAAAAGGAAAAGGAGGGCGATGGCCCTCCCTTCTGACTCCGGGCGCTTGCGCCCGACGAATCACAGATTCCGGTCGATGAACTTCACGAACTCGCTGCGCGGCAGGGCTCCCAGGACCCGGTCGGCGACCTGGCCGTTCTTGAACACGATGAACGTCGGGATGGACGTCACTTGGTATTTCATCGCCACCTGCGAAGACTCGTCCACGTTGATCTTCGCCACTTTCAGCTTGTCTTTGTACTGCGTCGCGAGGTCGTCCACGATCGGGGCGACCGAGCGGCAGGGGCCGCACCAGGGTGCCCAGAAATCGACGAGCACGGGCTTGTCGCTCTTCAGGATGTCCCCGTCGAAACTCGTATCCGAGACCTCTTGCACGTTCGGGTTATCCGACATCAGTCCATTCCCTCCATCCAGACATATGCGAAATGCGGGCCGGAAGATTCATTTTACGACGGGAGGCGATGGGCGCCGGGCGGGAGGAGCGTGCCGGCCGGCCGCGGAGTCCGCGGGGGAACGCCGTGGGGGGGGCGGGGACTCCCCCTCAATGCACATGCGCGTGCACACGCCCCCTCACGTGGGCCAGCCCCTCTCTCAGGAACCAGGGCACCATGAGCAGCGAGAGCGCCGGATCGGCCCACCCCGGAGCGCCCAGAAGCCCGCCGAGCATCGCGAGAAGAGTCAGGGCCGAATCCGCGGAGCACGCGATCGACTCCTTCGCCTCCGCCGCGAGGCCCTTGCTGTCGAGCGCGTGGCTCGTCTTCCATTTCCAGTATCCGATGAAGGGCATGCCGAACGTCGCGAAAATCGTGAGATAGAGCCCGAGCGGGCTTCTTTCGGCGTGCGCGCCCCCCGCGAGCTCCACGATTCCGCGGATCGTCGTGTACGCGGCAAGGAGGAGAAACGAAACGCCGATCCAGCGCGCCAGGTTCTGGTCGCTGCGCGCGTGGTCTTCCTCCTCGTCCGAGAGGTGCCGGAGATGCCGGACCGCGAGGAGGGCCGCGCCGCCCTCGATGACGCTCTCCAGGGCGAACGCGAGGAGTGCGAGGCTTCCAATCCGGACCGCCTCATAGAACGCCAGCCCGCCCTCGCCGAACACGTGCAGGAAGGTCAGTCCGAGCAGCCAGTACATCCTCCGCCGGAGGGCCGGACTTCCGGCCGCGGGTGCCGGCGCCGCGGCGCGGCCAGGCTCGAGGAGCGGCAGGTCGGACATGGGGCCATTCTAAGCACGGCTCCTGTCCGCTGTTCAGGACAACGGCGGAATACAATGGCCCCTTGAGTCGTTTCCGAAAACCGATGCTGCAAGCCGTTCGTGGGGCCCGCTGGTCGCGCGTCCTCCTGTTCGCCGCGGCGCTCGTCGCCATCGCGGGATCCTTCGGTCTGCACCCGGAGCCCGGTACGGCGCTCCCCGCGATGTCGGCGGCGGCCGGTGTTCCCGCCTGGACGGCGGAGTCGCCGGACGGCTCCTCGACGCACGGCTGCTTCGCCTGCCTCGCTCACCGCAATGTCTCGCTGTCGGGGCTTGCCGTCTTCGCCCCTTCCGCGGCGCGCGCGGTCGGCTCGGCGGTGATGGTCCCGAGGCGCGCCCTCAGTCTCTTCGCGCCTCGCCTCGACGACGGCCGCGCTCCCCCCGCACTCGCCTGAGTGCCTGAGCGTCCGGCTTCCGCCGGGCGCACGGTGCCGGCTCGTCCGGCAGGAGGAACCAATGAAACTTCGGATCTCTGTCTTAGCGATCAGCCTCATGACCTCTGGTTTCGCCGCCGCCCTGGCCGCCCAGGAGGCGACCCCTCCACCGCAGGAGACGCCGACGCCCGCCCCGACGGCGCCGGATGCGCCGCCGCCCGCCCCGCCTCCTCAGGCGCCGGCCGGCGGCGGCAGCTCGCAGACCTCCAACTACTTCAATCCTTCGATTTCCGTCATCGGAAACTTTCTCGGCGTGGCGGGTCGAAACCCGGTCGAGAACCTGCCGAACCTGAGCCTGCGCGAGTCGGAGCTCGGCCTGCAGGCCATCGTCGACCCGTATGCCCGGGCGGATTTCTTCCTCTCGTTCAACGGCAGCAACGTCGACGTGGAGGAGGGCTACCTGACTTTCACCGCTCTTCCCGCGCAATTCCTCGCGAAGGTGGGACGGATGCGCGTGCAGTTCGGGAAGATCAACACGCTGCACCTTCACGTTCTGCCGTGGGCGGACGAGCCGCTTCCCATCGTGAACCTGCTCGGGGGCGAAGAGGGATGGATCGGCGACGGAGTCTCCATCTCCCACCTGCTGCCGATGCCCGCGGACCTGTTCTCGGAGCTGACCCTTCAGGTCTTCCGGGGCGACTCGGGGGAGCTCTTTGCCGCGCCGCATCGGAGCGACCTCGCGTACAACGCGCACTACCGCGCGTACGGAGACATCTCCGAAAGCAGCAACCTGGAGCTCGGGTTTTCCTACGGCTACGGTCCGAACACGGGATCGACCGACGAGATCACCCGTCACACGCGGCTGGAGGCGATCGACGCGACCTTCCGGTGGAAGCCGCTGAGGCAGGGAAACTACCGCTCCGCGTCGATTCGCGGAGAGCTCTATCGGAGCCGGCGGGACCAGTCGAACGGCCGGCAGACCGCCCGCGGATGGTTTCTCTCCGGCGAATATCAGCTCGCGAAGCGCTGGTTCACGGGAGCGCGCGTCGAGTCCTCCGATCATGCCGACGAGGCCTCCCGCCGCGACACGGGACAGGCGCTTCTGCTGACTTTCTGGCCGAGCGAATTTTCCCAGCTTCGAGGAGAGCTCCGCCGCCGCCGTTACGCGGGCGGAATCAACGCCACCGAGGCGTTGCTCCAGCTCCAGTTCGCCATCGGCGCCCACGGCGCCCACCCCTTCTGAGGAGCTCGAAAATGAAAAAGACCCCCGTCCTTCTGCTGCTCGCCTCTCTGCTCGGGTTTGCCGCGCCCGCCTCCGCGGCGAAGCTGAAAGTCGTCTCGACGCTCCAGGACTTCGCGTCGATCGCGGAAGCGGTCGGAGGCGATCGCGTCGAGACGTTCGCCCTCGCGAAGGGATACCAGGATCCCCACTTCGTGGACGCGAAGCCCTCGTTCATCGTGCGGCTGTCCCGCGCGGATCTTCTGATCGCCGCCGGCCTGGAGCTCGAGATCGGATACCTCCCGCCGCTTATCGATCAGAGCCGCAACTCGAAGATCCATCCCGGTAATCCGGGCTATCTCGACGCGTCTATCGGAACGGACATCCTCCAGCGTCCGACCGGCCAGGTCACTCGCGCGATGGGCGACGTGCATCCCTACGGAAATCCGCACTACTGGACCGACCCTGACAACGGGCGAATCATCGCGCGGGCGATCGCGGCTCGCCTCTCCGAGCTCGATCCGGCCGGCAAGCCCACGTACGACCGGAACCTCGCCGCCTTTGACGCGCGCCTGGCCGGAAAGACGAAAGAGTGGGACGCGAAGATGGCCCCCTACGCGGGAACGAAGATCGTCACGTTCCACGATTCCTGGCCGAACTTCGCGAAGCACTTCAGGCTCACGGTGGCCGGCCACGTGGAGCCCAAGCCGGGGATACCCCCGTCGCCGTCGCACACGCTCGAGATCATCAACCTCATCCAGGGGGAGAAGATCCGGATCATCCTGGTCGAGCCCTACTTCGATTCGAAAACACCCAATGCGATCGCGGGCAAGACCGGCGCCACCGTGGTCGTCTTCTATCCGTCGGTCGGCGGAGTCCCCGAGATCAAGGATTATTTCGGGCTCTTCGACAAGGACGTCGATTCCTTCGTCTCGGCCATGAAGAGCAAGCCGTGACGATCTTTCAGATTCTCCTTCCCGCGTTCGTCGCGAGTTTGATCCTGACCGGGATCCACGCGTACCTCGGCGTGCACGTCGTCGAGCGCGGCGTCATCTTCGTCGACCTTTCGCTGGCGCAGATCGCCGCCTTAGGCTCGACGGTCGCGTACCTGGCGGGCTACGACCTCCACTCGACCACCGCGTACCTGTTCTCGCTCGGGTTCACGTTCCTGGGCGCGGCGATCTTCGCCCTGACCCGGGTGCATCGGAAAACGCGCATTCCTCAGGAAGCCATCATCGGGATCGTCTACGCGGTCTCGGCGGCCATGGCGATCCTGATCATGTCGAAGGCGACGCAGGAGACCGAGCACCTGAAGGAGATGCTCGTCGGGAACATCCTCTCCGTGACCTGGCCGGAGCTCGCGAAAACCGCTCTGCTCTACGCCCTCGTGGGGCTCTTTCACTTCATCTTTCGCCGGAGGTTTCTGGCGATCTCGATGGACGAGAGCGCCGCGGAGCGGGAGGGCGTCAACGTGCGGCTGTGGGACTTCCTGTTCTACATGTCGTTCGGTTTCGTCGTGACGTCCTCGGTCGCGATCGCCGGCGTGCTGCTCGTGTTCTGTTTCCTGATCGTGCCGTCCGTCACCGCGATGCTCTTCGCCGAGCGCCTCGGACCGCGGCTCGCGATCGGATGGTCCATGGGCGCGGTCGTGTCCGCGGCCGGCGTGGCGCTCTCGTTTCTCCTGGATCTGCCGACCGGCGCCGCCATCGTGGCGACCTTCGGAGCCGCCCTGCTCGTTCTCGCCGCCTACCGTCGTGCGTTCCGTCGCTCGATTCAGGCCTGATCCCGGACGAAACCGGGCGGCCTCCGGGGAGCTTCAGGGCGCTGCGTCTCCGGGCGTCGGGGCGCCGCTCCCCTTCTTGCGGGCGAAGTACTCCCGCGCGGATTCGATGTCACGGCCGATCTGCTCCGTCAGCGCCATCATCGACGGGAACGTGCGCTCCTCGCGCAGGCGCTCGTGGAAGAAGAGGCGGACTCGCTCGCCGTACACGTCCGACGAAAAATCGAAGACGTACGTCTCGATTGTGGTCGAGAAGTCTTCGTAGACCGTGGGCCGGCGGCCGATATTGGTGACGCACTCGAACGGACGGCCGAACGAAGAAATCTCGATCGACGTCACGTAGACCCCGTCGGCCGGGTGCAGCGCGTTTTCCGGCGCGAGGTTGATCGTCGGATAGCCGAGCTTCCGGCCCACGCGGTCCCCGCGCGAGACGATCCCGTCCAGAAGATAGGGCCGGCCCAGCATGGCCGCGGCCTCGGCGACGCGGCCGCTCGAGAGGGCGCTCCGGATCCGGCTCGAGGACACGGGCTCCCCGCCCTCCACCACCTCCTCGACACCCCAGGCGCGGAATCCGCATTCGGGAGCGAGCCGGTTCAGCAGGGCCAGGTCGCCCCGCTTTCCCCGACCGAACGCGAAGTGCCGGCCGAGGACGAGCTCCGACGCGGCGAGCCGATCTCCCAGAAAGTCCCTCACGAAGGCTTCCGGCTCCGTCAGGGAAAAGTCGCGGGTGAAGGGAATGACGAGCAGGAAACCGATGCCGAGGGCTTCGATCGCCTCCTCCTTCTGGCGCAGCGTCTGGATCCGCCGGGGGGCATGGTCGGGGCGCAGGACCGCCAACGGATGCGGCTCGAAGGTGATGGCGACGGAGGGGCGGCCGTCCTCCTTCGCGCGGCTGACGGCCGCCTCGAGAATGCGCCGGTGCCCCAGGTGGACCCCGTCGAAATTGCCGATCGTCACGATGCCGCCGCGCGGCAGGTCGGTGGCCCGGAGGGGATCCCGGATGACGTGGAGCATGAATGGAGTTACTGATGACTCTACGCGACCACGCCTCCCACCACGTCGTACTCGTGCGTCTCGGAGATGCGCACGCGGACGATCGCGCCGGGTTCGAGCTCCCTGCCGCCGGTGTCGTTGATGAAGAGCCGGCCGTCGATCTCCGGCGCCTGGCAGCGAAGGCGCCCCTCGATCAGCTGGTCGCTCTCTTCGGACGCTCCCTCGACGATGGCTTCGAGCGTCCGGCCCTTCAAGGCGCGCGCCTTCCGGCGGGCGATCGGGCGCTGGAGCGAGAGCAGAAACCCGCGCCGGCGCTCCTTCTCGGCGTCGGCCACCGGATCGCCGAGCGGCTCAACCTTCGACCCCGGCTCGGGCGAATAGGTGAACGCGCCCAGGTTGTCGAACTCGGCGCGGCGGACGAACTCGCAGAGCTCCGCGAATTCCGCATCGCCCTCGCCCGGGAAACCGAGAATGAAGGTGGTTCGGATGGCGAGATCGGGGACGGTGTCCCGCATCCTCTGGATCATCGCCAGACAGGAGGCGGGGTCGCCGCCCCGCCGCATCCCGGCGAGGACGCTCCTCGAGACGTGCTGGAGCGGGATATCCACGTAGGAGACGAAGCGGGGCTCCCTCGCCATGAGCGCGAGGACGGAAGCGTCGAGTGTTTTCGGATACGCATACAGAAAGCGGATCCACGGAAACGAGGTCCCGGCGAGGAGGGCCTCGATCAGCCGCGCGAGCCCGCCCCGTTTCATGCCGAGGTCCTCCCCGTATCGGGTGGTGTCCTGGGAGATCAGGACCAGCTCCGAGACTCCCTGCGCCTCGAGAGCGCGCGCTTCGGCGACGAGGGACTCGATCGTGCGGCTGCGCTGAAAGCCCCGCATCTGCGGGATCGTGCAGAAGGTGCACGGGTTGTCGCACCCCTCCCCGACCTTCAGGTACGCGTAGCCTCGCCGCCTCGAGAGGAGGCGCGGCGCGGCCTCGTCGTAGAGGCGCGTCGCCAGAGGCTTGTCCGTGAAGCGCGGGAACGCCGGTGATCCCACGGCGGCCGCGGGCGCCAGATGCAGCTCATCGAGTCCGACGAACTGATCCACTTCCGGGATCTCGTCGGCGAGCTCACGCCCGTATTTCTGCACCATGCAGCCGGCGACGACGACCCGGTCGATTTCGCCCCGTTTCTTGCGCTCGACCTGCTCGAGGATCGCTTCGACCGACTCTTCCTTCGCCCTGTCGATGAAGCCGCAGGTGTTGACGAGCACGACCCGCGCGCGGCCGTCGGGAACGATCGGATGGCCGGCGCGGGCGAGGTGACCCAGCATGATCTCGGTGTCCACCAGGTTCTTGGCGCACCCGAGGGACACGACGCCGACCGAGGGCAGGCCCCCCGAGCGCCCTGCGCCGTTCGCCGTTCGCCCTTCGCCCGCGGAGGCCGCGAACACCGGCAGCAACGGGCCGCTCACGGGTAGATCCTCTTCAGGGTACGGGGATAGGGAATGGCCTCCCGCAGGTGATGGATGCCGCATGCCCAGGCGACGAACCGCTCGAGCCCCATCCCGAATCCCGAGTGGGGAAACGTGCCGAACCGGCGGACGTCCAGGTACCACTCGTACGCGTCGCGAGGAAGCTCGTGCTCTTCGATGCGTTTTTCGAGCAGCGCCAGGTCGTAGATGCGCTCCGAGCCGCCGATGATCTCGCCGTAGCCCTCGGGAGCGAGCATGTCGAGACCCAGCACCACCTCCGGATCTTCCGGGTCCGGCTGCATGTAGAACGACTTGATCGCGGCCGGAAAGCGGGAGACGACGAGCGGCCGATCGAGATCCTTCGCGAGCGCCGTCTCTTCGTCGGCGCCCAGATCGTCTCCGAACTTCACCGAAAAACCGAGGGCCGCGAGCTTCTGGACAGCCTCGCGGTAAGTGATCCGCGGGAACGGCTTCTGGATCGCCTCGAGCTTCTTCGTGTCGCGCTCGAGCCGCTTCAGGTCTTCCTGGCAGCGCTCGAGCACGCGGCCCATGACGGTGACGATCAGGTCCTCGGCCAGCTCGACGAGCCCCTCGAACCGCAGGAAGGCCACCTCGGGCTCGATCATCCAGAACTCGGTCAGATGCCGGCGCGTCTTGGATTTTTCGGCTCGGAACGTCGGCCCGAAGCAATACACCTTCCCGAACGCCGCCGCCGCGGGCTCGAGATAGAGCTGCCCGGACTGGGAGAGGTACGCCTTGTCCCCGAAGTAATCCGTCTCGAACAGGGTGGAGGTTCCCTCGACGGCGGACCCCGTCAGGATCGGCGAGTCGATCAGCGTGAACTCGCGCCGGTAGAAAAAGTCGCGGATCGCCTGCTCGATCTCGGACCGGACGCGCAGAACGGCATGCTGCTGCGACGACCGCATCCAGAGGTGGCGCAGGTTCATGAGGAAGTCGACGCCGTGTTCCTTCGGCGTGATCGGGTAGCCCTCGGACGGCCCGAGAATCTCGACGGACTGCGCCGACATTTCGTATCCGCCGGGGGCGCGTTTTTCCTCGCGCACCGTGCCCGTGACCCGCAGCGAGCACTCCTGGGACGCCCGTTCGGCGGCCTCCCACACCTCGGCCGGCACGTCGGCCCTCGGAACGACGGCCTGCAGATACCCGGTCCCGTCGCGCACGATCAGGAACTGGATCTTCCCGGATGAGCGCCGGTTATACAGCCATCCCTGGACGGTCGCCGAGCCTCCGGCTTTCTCGCCGATATGCGAGATCGTCGTGGTGTCCATAAAGAGCGCGCGATTATATGCGGTGCCGGAGGGAAGTTGAGCGTTGAGCGTGAAGCGTGGAGCGTCCGTTTCCCGTTTCACGCCGTCTCAGGGGACGCGGATGGCGCGGCGGAGAATCGTCACCCCGCCGTCCCGGCCCGTGATCTCGACGGACAGGACCCGAGGGCCGTGAGGAAGGGCCGGGACCGGGCAGCCGTAGCCGGGCAGACCCGACTCGGGATTCTTCGGGTACGCCGCCGCCACGCCGGGAAAGGGCTGATGCGCGATGCACTCGACGGGAGGAGCGTTTGGGGCGAACAGACGCACCCGCGCGATTCCCGAATCGTCGAGGGCCCAGCCGAAGGCCCAGTAGCCCCGCCCCACGACCTCGTCCTCACGGGGCCGCTCGACGACGCCGAAGGGAGGCGCCAGCCGGAGCTCGAGATCCGCCATCTGGCGCAGAGCTTCTGCGGGGGAATGGAGTGCCGTGGCAGGAGGAACGGATCCGTCAAAAGCGGGGACTTCCTGGAAACGAAAAACGAAGTCCCGCGTCTCCGTTCCCGGGCGCGTGAACGAAGCCATCGGGATGATCCGCCCCTGCGAGATCCCGCGACGCACCGCCGAGAGATACTTTGCACGGTCCTCGTCCGTAGTTTCCGCGGGATGGAAGACCAGCACCGAGGCGTCGAGTCTCCGCATGGCGTTCCAGACACGGTCGTCCACGGCTTCGCCCGAGAGAAGCGCCGCGAATCCCAGGTAGTCGGGGGGCCCGAAACCGGAGTACCCGTTCAGGAGCGGCTTCCAGTGGGTGGTCGACCGAAAGACGTGCTCGGGCTCAATGTCGTTATTGATCGGCCATTCGACCGCCGCGCCGGGGACCGAGGCGACGGCCAACCAGCGATAGACCGGTGCGGGTTCCGCTCTCACGGAGAAGATCTCGATCGGGAACGCGCGGTACTCGACGGCGGTCAGCAGGAGCGCCGCGGCAATCGGCCACCGCCGCGCTCTGGGAGACAACATCGCGAGGCCCCAGGAGGCGAGAACCGCGAGTCCGAGATGGGAGAGCACGATGCCGCGCGCCGGGACACGGATCGCGCGCAGCGCCGGACCGGCGGACTGCACGACGAAGCGATAGACAGGGGTTCGAGTGCCGAGCGCCACGAGGATCCCGAGAGCACCGAGCGTCACCATCAAAAAAGGTCGCGAACCGACCCTGGTCCGCCGGAGGAAATCCGCGAGCCCGGCAAACCGGGAACGCGCGGGAAACGCGAGAATCGCGCGCGCGAGCAGCAGGACTGAAACGAAGAAGAGGATTCGCCCCGGGTCTCGAACGCGCACCGGGCCCAGATCAGGGCGGCCGCGGAGCAGCAGCAACGCGCAGAGAAGGACCCCGAGCAGGACGACACCGTCGAGGACGAGCGCGGCGCGCCGCCTCGCGGCGGAGGCCGCCCGGATGTCCGTCGCAGGGGAACGGCGGCGGAGGAAGAAAATGGCGGCAGCCGCGAGCCCCAGGGGAACGAGGCCCGGAAAGAGATCTCCTTCCGCGTGCGCAAATTTCTGCATCCCCGCATAGAGCTTGTTCTGAGGGCCCGATGTGAAGAAATCGATGAGATGCGCCGAATAAAAGGCAATCTCCCCCTCGCTCCGTTCCAGCCCGTAGAGACGCGTGGCCTTCGCATACGGGACATAGAACGGAAGCACGACGACGACGGCGACCGCCACGGCAAACGCGACGCCGGTGAGGCGCTTCCGGAAGAGAGGCCCGGGCAGCGTGGCGAGCGAATGCGCGAGGACGAGCGCGACGAGAAAGCCCGAAAAGATCGCGTAGTGCACGTTCGTCAGCGCATTCCAGGCGAAGCAGAGCGAGAAGAGAACGGCATCCCGTCGGGCACCTCGGTCGAGGTAACGGAGAAGGAAGAGGAGCAGCAACGCGAGGAACGCTCCCCACTGAAACTGCACATGCGGAAGCTGGGCCAGCCGCCAGGGGACAAACGCATAGACGACGCCTCCCAGAAGCGAGGCCGCGGAGTCGCCCGTCACCTCCCGAGCCAACGCCCAGCCGGCGACACCCGAAAACGCCATGCCGGCGAGCAGCAGGACGTTGCCGGCCAGAAGACTGGAAGCGCCGGACGCATAAAGGGGAAATCCGAACACCGCTGCTCCGAACAGGTTTTCGGAGAAGGCGAGCGCGTAACGCGCCGGATGAAAAATGTTCGCGTCGAACAGCCGCAAGGGATCGCGGAAGATCTGATGGAAGTCCCAGTGGAAGATCCAGGCCGTCAGCTTCCCGTCCCAGATGTCGACCATTCCGTCCGTCAGCCGGGCGGCGAGCGGCCAGGTGAAGAGCACCGCGGAGGCGGCGAAGAAGAGGAAGGCGAAAAGCGTCTCGCGCGCGAGGTCTCGCGAGCCAGATGTGAATCGCCTCCCCATATAGTCGTTCGGGCATGAGGATACCGTTCTCGACGGCGAGCCGGTTCCTCGCCGCCCTGTTTCCCCGCCGGCTCATGCGGAGGGACTGGGACCTGCGCGCCCGGTCGGACGCGGCGTCGTTCATCGACTGCGGCCATGGCGCATCCGCGGAGCGGTTCTGGAAATCGGGCGAGGAGGATGTCGCGGCCCAGGTCCTGAAGAACGTCCGCCTCCGGCCCGACGCCCAGGTGCTCGAGATCGGGTGCGGCATAGGCCGCCTGATGAAAGCCATGCGCCGCCGCGCCCGGGTCGTGACCGGCGTCGACATCTCCGGAGAGATGATCGAGCGGGCCCGCCGGGAGCTGCTGCCGGACGACGGAGTTCGGCTGTTCGCGACCGATGGCGACCTGCGGGAGATTCCGGATCGGTCGATCGACTTCGTGTATTCCTTCATCGTCTTCCAGCACATCCCCTCCCGGGCGGCGGTGCTCACGTACCTTCGCGAAGCCGCCCGGGTGCTGCGCCCCGGCGGCCTGTTCCGTTTTCAGGCCGACGGCCGCGGCCCGCGCTTCAAACCGCCCAACACGTGGTCGGGCGTCCGCTTCCGGTCGGCGGATCTCCGCCGGCGGCTCGACGAGCTCGGGCTCGGGGTGCTGGAGATCACGGCGGCGGGGACCCAGTACATGTGGGTCACGGCGCGGCGGGAGCGCGCGGCCGGCGAGACGGCCCCGGCGGCCGCGGCGTTTTCGCCGCGAAGATGGAATGCCGCGGCGCTCGACAGCCTCCTGCGGCGTCTCGATCGCGACCCGGCAAAGGACGCTCCCCGCGTGGTCTCCGGGGAGATCGACGTGCGCGACCTCGTCTCCCCACTTCTCCGCCGGGGGCGTCGTCTCGATCCGGCGGACTACGTCGACCGGGCGTACCGCGCCATCCTGGGAAGGTCTCCCGATCCCGAAGGCCTCGCGGCCTACGCGCGGGAGATACAGGAAGGCATTCCCCGGGCCCACGTCGTCGATTGCCTCATCGCGTCGCCGGAGTTCGACGCGATGTGCCGCGAGAACGGGGCCGAGCCGGCGGGCGGCGGAGCCTCGAAGCCCGTCTAGCGGTTGCGGGATCGGACGGCGTTCACGATCGTGATCGCCTGCTGCAGCCGCTGCATCCGGCGCTGGCGCTTCTGGATCCCGTCGGTGTCGGTCAGGAGCGGCTGGTTCCCGCGCACTTCCCGGAGGAACCTGTCGGCCTCCATCTGGAAATCGGTCAGCTCCTGGGGCTTGTACTGCTTGAAGGTGCGCTCCGTCACGATGATGAATCCATCGGCGAGCTCGCGCACCATCTTGTAGGCCGAACCGGCGAGAAAAGTCGTCATGAGGATTCCGCACAGTCTAGCCGCGTCCCGAGAGCAGGCGCAACCGCTCCTCTCCTCGATTCGCCGGTCCGGCTCGGCCGAGCGACCAAACTTGATAGATTCCCCGCCATGGCAACCGATCGCGCGGATTACCTCGACTGCGACTCTCTTTTCACCGAAGAGCAGCGCCTCGTGCGCGACACGGTGGGGACCTGGGTGGACGAGAAGGTGCTCCCGATCATCGAGGACGCCGCCTACGAGGGACGCTTCCCGAAGGAGCTCATTCCGGACATGTCGGCGATGCAGCTCTTCGGGTCCACGATCTCCGAGTACGGTCTGCCCGGGCTCGACAACGTCGCGTATGGGCTCATCATGCAGGAGCTCGAGCGGGGAGATTCCGGCCTCCGGTCCTTCGTCTCCGTGCAGTCGAGCCTGGTGATGTATCCGATCTACGCGTTCGGATCGCAGGCACAGAAGGACAACTGGATTCCGCGGCTCGGGACGGCCTCCGCCATCGGGTGCTTCGGCCTGACGGAGCCCGATTTCGGATCGAACCCCGGCGGCATGCGCACGACGGCGCGTAAAGACGGCGACTCTTTCCTCCTGAACGGCGCTAAGGCCTGGATCACGAGCGGCTCCATCGCCGACGTCGCGGTGGTCTGGGCGAAGCTCGACGGCACCATCCGAGGATTCCTGGTCGAGAAGGGCACGAAGGGCTTCTCGACGTTCGAGCACAAGGGCAAAATGTCTCTCCGCGCGTCCGTCACTTCGCAACTCGCCTTCGAAGACTGCCGCATTCCCGCGGAGAACATCCTTCCGGGCGTCGAGGGCCTGAAGGGCCCGCTCTCCTGCCTCACCCAGGCGCGCTATGGAATCGCGTGGGGCGCAATCGGAAGCGCGATGGCCACCTACGGCGCCGCGCTCGACTACGCGAAGAGCCGCAAACAGTGGAAGGACCGCCCGATTGCCGCGCACCAGCTCGTTCAGGAGCGGCTCGCCTGGATGGTGACCGAGATCACGAAGGGCCAGCTCCTCTCATGGAAGCTCGGGTCCATGAAGAACGCGGGCACGATGAAACCGCACCACGTTTCGATGGCCAAGAGAAACAACGTCTGGGTGGCGCGGGAGTGCGCGAAGCTCGCCCGCGAGACGCTCGGCGCGAACGGCGTCGTCAACGAGTACCCGGTTTTCCGCCATCTCGCGAATATCGAGAGCGTCTACACCTACGAGGGGACACACGACATCCACACCCTCGTGATCGGAGAGGCTGTCACCGGGATCCCGGCGTACAACCCCCCTGAGGAATAGCCCCAAGCCAGCGCCGGGTGAGGATTCGGAGGCTTCGGAGCTCCGGTCTTCCGCGTGCTCCCGGAAACCCCTGATGCGGCGAGATTTGGGCTAAAATAGCCGCCTCGAGCGACAGGTGGGAATCACCGGCAATCTCAAGACGATGCAGCTCTCCGAGCTGCTCCAATGGCTGTCTCTCGGCCAGAAGGCCGGAACTTTGCTCATAAACGGCCACGGCGTCGAGAAGAGGATCTACTTCCAGAATGGCCGGATCAACTCGTCGTCTTCCTCGGACCAGCGCGAATACCTCGGGCATTTCCTCGTATCCCACGGCTACATCACCGAGGAAGAGCTCAAGATGGCGATGGAGGTCCAGGAAGAATCGAACATCCTTCTCGGCAAGATCCTCGTCATGATCAACGCCATCTCGGAGACCGACCTGCTGCGGCTGATGCGCAAGAAGGCCGAGGAGTCGATCTACGACGTTTTCCTCTGGGAGGAGGGCAGCTTCGAGTTCGTCGACGGGGAGCTGCCGGACCTGAAGATGGTGCCGCTGTCGCTCGACGTCACCGGCATCATCATGGAGGGCCTGAGGCGGTACGACGAGTGGCAGCGCATCCGCCTTCGCGTGCCCGACGACACCGTGGTCCCCCAGATTGTGCGCCCTTTGAACATCGACGAGCTCTCCGAACGCGAAAAGCTCATCGTTCCGTACATCGACGGGCAGCGGTCGATCGAGGAGATCGCCCTCCAGACCCACAACGCGGAGTTCAACGTGGCCCGCCTCGTCTTCGAAGGGCTGCGCAACGAGACGATGGGCCTCGTCCAGGTCGAGCGGTCACGCCAGGCAGTCGCGGTCGGCGCCGGGGGCTCCGAGTCGGAGGTCGAGCAATTTCTGGCCCGCGGAAAGGCCCACTTGAAAGATGATCCGCAGAAGGCGTACCGGATGTTCAAGGTCGCCTCGGACCTGGACCCTTCAGACGGCCGCGCCGCGGACGCGATCCGGCAGGCGGAGCGGGAAATCAAGGGGGCGCTCGAGAAGGATGGGATCACCGGAGACCGGATCCCGGAAATCGCGATACCGGTCTCGAAGCTGACGGAGCTCCCCTTTTCCCCGCACGAGGGGTTCGTACTCTCCAGGATCAACGGAGTCTGGGACGTCAAATCGATCATGAAGATTTCGCCGATCAAGGAGCTCGAGGTCCTCATGATCTTCCAGTCGCTTTCGAAGAAGGAAGTCATCCGCTGGAAGAAGAAATGACCCGCCGCATCCGGAGCCGACGCCCATGACCCGCTCGCGCGCGCTGAAAATCCTGGAGATCGGCACGCCGGTCGCCGCGCTGCTCCTTCTGGTGGTGGAGCTCCCCACGATGACCCCCGGGCACGCGCTCGAGATGGCCTTCTTCGCGGTCCTGGCCGCGCTCGCGTTCCGCCTGCGCGTACGCTATGCCGGCAATTATCTCGGCGTCGAGGCGGCGGCTCTCGTTCCGGCGATCCTGCTGCTCCAGTCGCCCGCCGCGGTCATCCTCATCTGCGCGGCCGCCGATCTTCTGGCGAAGGTGCTTCGCCGCAACCGGCGCTTCACGCTGTCCTCCGCCTTCGACCTCTCCCAGATCAGCCTCTCGTACGGAATCGCCGCCGTCTTCTTCCGGGCGGTCCACCGGGTGGGAGGCGGGCCGGTCACGGTCGCGACGGAGGCGGCGGGGATTCTCCTGGTCTTCTTCTTCGTCAACACGCTGCTGGTGTTTGCGTACCTCGACCTGTCCCGCCGAGTGCCGCGCGAACAGCTTCTGGAAATGGGGTTGTTTCAGCTGGTCACGCTGATGCTCCTGAGCCCGATCGTCGCTCTCGAGATCCTCGTCTACCCGCACTACGGGATCCCGGGCGTCCTCCTCGCTTTCTTTCCCGTCGTTCTCGCGTCCTTCGTGGTGCGCGGGTTCTCGTCCGTCGAGGAGAAGTACCATGAGGTGGAGCGCGAGAACCGGCAGCTCGACGTCCTTCGGGAGATCGCCAACATCTTTTCCGTCGGCGGGCGGGGAGACCGGTACCAGCGGATCTTCGAGGCCCTGAGGCGGCTGCTCCCCATCCAGGCGATGGCGATCGTCGAGTGGACGGACGAGTCCTCGAAGGAAGTGGCGATCCACGTCGCGGGCGACGTGAGCACGTCGCCGGAGGCGGTCGCCGCGTGGGTGCGCGAGAATCGCCTCGACGAGCGGGCCATCGACGCGACGACGGAGGCGGTGGAACGCCGGTCGGACGAAGACCGGGAGATCCGGCTCATTGCGGGCCCGGCTCACCAGCTGATCGCGCGGCTGTCCACCTACGAGCTCAACACGGGGGTGCTCATCCTCGAGAGCGCGTTCCGATCGATCCATGCGCGGCCCGCCGTTTCGTCGATCTCGACCCTGGCCGAGCAGATCGCGCTCGTTCTGCAGGATCGGGCGATCCGCGCGCAGCTCCAGGAACTGTCCGACCGGAATCGGGAGCGGGCGGAGACCTTGAACCAGGTCCTCGAGATCTCCAACGAGCTCAAGAAACACCTGAACCTCGAGGCCCTCTTCCAGACCATCGTGAACGCGGCGGGCCGCAGCCTCGGCTTCAACGCCGTGCTTCTTTCCGTCTACGAGCCGGACCGGAACGCCTTCGTGCACCACGCGCAGTTCGGCCTCGACCGCAAATGGGACGAGATGAAGGGGCGTGAGATACCGGCCGGCGATATCACGCGCAACTGGACCGAGGAAAACCGGGTGTCCAAGTCGTACCACCTGCGGCAGCGGACTCCCGGGGAGCACGGCTTCACCGACAGCCTGATCAGCCGGATCAACCGGCGCTCAGGCCCGAACGCCTGGAGGGCACACGAGACTCTCTGGATCCCCTTCGTCTCGGGAGAGCGGCTCGTCGGATGCCTGCGCGTCGACGACCCGAAGAACGGCCAGTCGCCGAGCCTCGACACCGTCCGCGCGCTCGAGATTTTCGCGAATCAGGCGGTGACCGCGATCGAGATCGCGCGGTCCTACACCGACGCGCGGGAGCAGAGCATCCGCGACGGCCTGACCGGCGCGTACAACCATCGCTACTTCCAGGAGTCGCTGCAGAAGGAAATCGGCCGCGCCGAACGGCGGGGACGGCCTCTCTCCGTTCTGCTGCTCGACATCGACGACTTCAAGTCGATCAACGACAGCTACGGACACCCCGTCGGCGACGCCATCCTTCAGCGGATCGTCGCGGAGATCCGCAACGAGGTCCGCGGCGACATGGACCTCGTCGCCCGGTACGGAGGGGAGGAGTTCGCCGTCGTTCTCCCCGAGACGCCGTCGGACGAAGCGGCCGAGGTCGCGGAGCGCGTCCGCACGCGGATCGACGAGCGCCTCTTCCGGCCTCCCGACACCAACGAGATCGTCCGCGCGACCGTCTCGATCGGCATCGCGACGTTCCCGAACGACGCGCGCAACAAGAAGGAGCTCATCGACCGGGCGGATGCGGCCCTCTATCGCGCCAAGCGAGGCGGGAAGAATGCCGTCGTCGCGACCTCGACGAGTCCGGTGCCCCCGCCGATCTCGCATTGAGGGGAAGTTGAAAGGCGAGAGTCGAGGGCTCTGAATCGTCGGAAAGGCTGACGGCGCCGAGCTATCTTTTCCCCGAGACCGCGTCCGAATCGGAGATGAAGAAGCGCAGCGGCCATGCGGCCGCGTCTCCCGCGTAGTCCACCCCGATCCGGGGCGAGGCGATGATCCGGGACCGGCGCGCGCGACGGCGCCGGAAGATACGGATCGGCCCGGCTCCGGCGAGGTCGCGCCCCGAGTCGGCCACCGTGATGCCGAGGCCGGCGCAGAGCTTCCCCGGACCTGACAGCAGGCGCGCAGGGAGCCCGCCGGGGGGCTCTCCGGCGCGGAGCAGAACCGCCTGGCCGGTGCCCTCCTCCCTCGTGACGACGTTGGCGCAGTGGTGCATCCCGTACACGAGAAAAACGTAGAGGTGACCGCCATCCGCATACATTGGCTCGACGCGGGCGGTCCGGCGGCCGTTCCAGGTGTGCGCGGCGGCGTCGCCGATCCCCAGGTAGGCCTCGGTTTCGACGATCCGGGCGCCGTACCACTTCCCCCGAAATCGCCTGGCGAGCCAGGATCCGAGAAGGTCCTTCGCGACTGAGATGGTCTCCCGACGGTAGAAAGAGCGAGGCGGCTCGAGGAGACCGAGCGCTTCGGGCTCGATCCGCAGCCTCGGATCCGGCGGACGCGAGACGCCGTGACGGATCGGCGCTCTCGGACGAACGCGCTTTCCGCCGCCGCGCGAATTTTCCTTCTGGACCGACTCTTGCACCCCAACCGCCCGTCCCGCACCGGCTCTGGAATTCGCAGCGGATCGCGCTGCTATCATCCGGCCGGCTCGCGAAAGAAAGGCATTCTATGAACATCGTCGTCACCGGAGGCGCGGGCTTCATCGGTTCTCACATGGCGCGCCGCCATCTTGCGGACGGGCATCGCGTCGTCGTCGTCGACAATCTCTCGACGGGTCTGCAGGAAAAGATTCCGCAGGGCACCCGCTTCGTCCAGGCCGACATCGCGGATGTCGATCTCGAGCCGCTCCTCCGGGAGGAAAAAATCGATTTCGTCTCCCATCACGCCGCGCAGATCGACGTCCGACACAGCGTCTCCGATCCGCTCTTCGATGCCCGATCCAACATCCTCGGCTCGTTGAAGCTCTTCGAGGCCTGCCGTCGCGCCGGCACGAAGCACGTGCTCTTCTCCTCGACCGGCGGAGCCCTCTATGGCGAGCCGGAGGGCGGAGTCCCCGCGCCGGAGAGCCATCCGACGGACCCGATCTCCCCGTACGGCTGCGCCAAGCTGTCGATCGAGAAATATCTCCACTATTACCGCGTCATTCACGGGTTCCAGACGCAGATCTTCCGCTACGCCAACGTCTACGGCCCGGGCCAGAACGGGATGGGCGAGGCGGGCGTCGTGGCGATCTTCTGCGAGGCGATCCTGCACGGAAAGACGCCGAAGATCCGCGGCGACGGCGGCCAGACCCGCGACTACATCTACGTCGGCGATCTCGTCCGCGCGGCGGCCGCGGCGGTCTCGACCGATCGGAGCGGCACCTGGAACCTGGGAACCGGAAAAGAGACGTCCGTCAACGACCTGTTCCGCGAAGTGGCCCGGGCGCTCGATTACGACGGGAAGCCCGAGTACACTCCGCTTCCGCCGGGCGAGCAGCGCCGCAGCGTGCTCGACAGCTCGAAGGTCCGCGCCGACCTCGGTCTCCCTGACTGGACGCCGCTCTCGCAGGGACTGAAGGAGACGTCGGCGTATTTCCGGGAAAAGGTGAAATCCGAGAAGCAGCTGGAGACGGCGCCGAAGGGTTGATTCGCGCGCCTTCTCTCTCTGCCCGCGCCCGGGGAGAGGGCCGGGGGGAGAGTCGGGCTGCTGCCGCCGCTAGATCATCGCCTCGTCCTGGAACAGCCTGCCGGACCTGAACCGGTCTACGGACAGCGCGGAAACGTCAACGAACGGCTCTCGGTCCATCAGCATCGACGCGAGGATCTCGCCGGTGGCCGGCGCCATCATCAGGCCGTGGCCCGAGAAGCCGCACGCGAGAAAGAGGCCGGGCCGCTCCGGGTGCTCTCCCAGGAGGCCGTTGTGGTCGGCGGTCATCTCGTAGAGGCCCGCCCAGGTCGACACGGTCTCCAGGCCGAAGAGCCCGGGAACCCTGTGCGTCAGCACGGGCTGAAGCGCCGCGAGGCGGTCCGGATCGGAACCGAAGTTCTCTCCCTCCGGCTCCGTCGTCTCCGTCTTCGCGATGACGATCGCGTTGCCCTCGGCACTGCGCCAGTGCACGCCGGTCGGATCGATGACGACCGGGAACTCGAACGGCCACGGCCGCGGCAGAGCGGCGCGAACGAGCTGCTGGCGAACCGGCGACACCGGGATGGAGACGCCCACGAGCTCGCCGACCCGCCGGGAAAACGCGCCCGCCGCGCAGACCAACCGCTCCGTGGCGATCGTCCGCCCCCCGGCGCGAACGCCCGCGATGCGATCCGCTCGGACGTCGACCGACTCGAGGTCTCCGGCGACGAACTCGACGCCCAGCGACTCGGTCTTCGCCCGGAAGCCGGCGAGCACGCCGATCGGATCCCCATACCCGTCCTGCGGACCGAAGAGACCGAACTCGATGTCCGAGACGTTCATGCCGGGAACGAGGCGGAGCATCCGGTCGCGAGCTACTTTCTCGACGGCGACACCGACCGACCGCATCTTCTCGAAGCGGCGGGAGAAGCTTTCCGCATTTTCCGAGTCGGCCAGAAAGAGATATCCGCGCGGCCGGAATCGACCGTTCGCGGACCGGCCGTCGACCGCCATCTCCTCGTCGAAGCGCCGGTAGAACTCGACGCTGCGCTGCGCCATCCGGGCGTTGACCTCGGTCGCGTACTGCTGGCGGATCCCGCCGAACGCCAGGCGGCTGGACGCGCGGCGGTAGGAGGGATCGCGCTCGACGATCACCACGGAGTCCGGGAAACCGGCGCGGCGGAGGTGGTAGGCGATCGAGCATCCGATCACCCCGCCGCCGACGATGACGACTCCCGCCGAGGCCACGTTTAGCCCGTCTGTCGGGGCGACCCGCCCGTCAAGCGGTTGCCCTCCACCGGGACGACCGGAGGATCCTCGCCGCGCTTGATCACGACGACCGTCTGATCGTCCTCGGGCTCTCCCCCGCCGGCGAAGGCCTGAACCTGCTCGATCAGACGCCGCGCGATCTCGTCCGCGGGCTTGTCGCGGATCTCCAGGAACGCGTCGGTCAGGCGGCTCAAGCCGTATTCGTTTCCGCCGTCGCCGTGCGCCTCGAACATCCCGTCCGTGTACATGAGCAGGGCGTCCCCGCGCTCGAGCAGGCGGAATCCCCGGCTGTAGGTCGCGGTAGAAGACGGGCCGAGGACCATTCCCGTCTGTTTCAGCATCGTCACGCCGCGCGAGTGGAAGTGAAGCGGCGGCGGGTGGCCCGCATTGACGTACATGAAGTTGCCCTCCTCCTCCACCTCGCCGTAAAAGAGGGATACGAACCGTGTCGTCATGCGCGACTGATTGATGATGCGGTTCAACCGCTCGACCGTGCGGACGATCTTGAAGTCCCGCTCGACTCCCATCCGAAGACCCGTGTAGACGTCGCGAACCTGTAGCGCGGCGGGAAGCCCGTGGCCGGACGCGTCGGCGATCGCCACGCCGAGGATTCGGTCGGAGAGAGGAATGAAGTCGAAATAGTCGCCGCCGACGATCTCCGCCGGCGCGGTGTAGCCCGCGACCTCGATGGCCCCGCGCCGGACCGACCGCTTCGGCAGGATCGACATCTGGATCTGCCTCGCCTCGTTCAGCGCCGAGACGAAGCGGTTCTGCCGCAGCTTCTGATCGACGGCCAGCCTCATGATCCCCAGGGACGACATCAGATCGTCGTCGGGCGCCGTCGGATCGACCGTGAACGCCAGGATGTATTCGTCGTCCCCGACCGCGATCGCCGCGAAGCGATCGGCGTCCAGCCGCTTCTCGAACTCCTGATCGACGCCCGGCGCCGTCAGATCCATGACCACGACGCCCTCGTCGATCACCCGCTGGACGGGCGGATAGGCGTCGGGAACGAAGAGCCCGAGGTCAACGCTCCTGACGTCCCCAAAGGTGCGAGTCAGCTCATAGCCGCCATCCCGGCGCTCGTAGAGCCGGCCGCCGCGAACCCCCAGGTCCTCCCGAAAGTTCTCAATGACCGCACTGGCGGTCTGGGTGATGGTCGATGCGACGTCCGGCGACCGCTCGATCGCCTCGATGGCCCGTTCGACCTTCCGGAACAGAGACTTGCGCGTTTCCATGAGAGCGGGCGATTCTACCCGAGGCGGGAAGGAGAATGCGCGCTGTTGGGAATGGAGGAGACGGACCTGAGTCAGAGTCCGAACGGAATCCAGCGAGGACCTTTGCGCGGGTTCTCTGGATATGAATTGACGTTCGCGGGGCGCTTTCTCTGAAAACTCGTCTTATGAATGCAGCCACCCGAGCTAAGCGACGAGTCAGCGCGAACACTACGATCGCTCCCGCTTTATCGAGTCGGTCGGACTAGGCCAACTCCGCGAGTTGATCTCTGACATCAACTTCGCAGCGTGAACGGCCTCAGGGACCATCTGTTCCGCTTTCAGCACAGGACTGGCCAATGCGACCTGGCGCTTTGCCTCTTCCACAAGACCAGAGCGCAGTAGTACGTCAGCCAGCCACACGCGATAGTAGGCCAAGGTGGCAATCGAGCCGCTCGCACTGGCCTTCGAAACCGCCGCCTCGCCCCAGCGAATGGCCTCAGACTGATTTCCTCGAAGAACATGGCACTCAGCCAGCGACACATAGATTGTGGCTTCAGCGAGCCGGTCGCCTCGCGCTCGCGCCGAAATCGCCGCCTCTGCCAGAGTTTCCATTGCTTTGTCCATTTGACCGTCGATGGAGAGTAACTCTGCCAGAGGGGCCAAAGCACTTGCCAAGAGCTCGACTTCGCCGTGCTCTCGAAGATCTCTGACAAGCTGCTCGAGCTCTCCTAGCGCGATCGCAGATTCGCCGGTTTCCTTATGAACTAGGGACTGCAGAAATCTACAAAGCAGTACCTCATGGGTCATTCCCCAGTCTCTGAATCTTTCAATTAGCTCGGCGGCGTCGGTCCGCGCCCGTTCGAGATTGTGTGAATCGCGCGCCAGAAGGCTTTGACTTAGACTCACTGTAGAAAGGTGAGGTGCCGCAGAATGAGAAATCCCGAAATGTCCGGTAGCAGTCTGAAACCAGGTAGAGGCCTCGGCTCTCCTCCCTAGATAGCGGGAAGCATGGCCCGCGAGCAACGCTGCCTCACCCATAAAAAAAGATTGCTCTGCGGTTGCGAGGGTTTGGGACTCTAAGCAAGTTTGGTAGACAACGACTGACGAACGAAGCGCGAGACGGGGTCTCGAATTCTTCAAGCGTCGAATCGAAGCAAGAGCGATGAAAATGTCGTCTGGCCTATTCAGAAAGTTCTGCCTTCTCTCTGTTGTCTGTTCATCTGCAGGAAGATTCAAGAAGGCCTCGATTCATTCGAGAGAAACGAACGCCTCCTTAGCAAGAGCGTCGCCTCTCCGTAGCCATTCTTGGGATTGAACTACTAGCTCAAGAGCGCTTGCGTGCCTCCAACCCAGAAATGCAAGTGTCGAGGCGATCTCATAC
>JAIVJS010000046.1 GCA_020199905.1 Acidobacteriota bacterium | reverse complement strand
GACCCTTCTTCGACAAAATTACCGTGATCGCCGCCGTCAACGTCGTCTTCCCATGATCCACGTGACCAATCGTCCCGATGTTCACGTGCGGCTTGCTGCGATCGAATTTCTCTTTACCCATCTTTTTACCTCTGAGCCGGGAATCGGAAATGGGTAATCGGGAATCGATCCCGCTCCCACCCTTCCGGCCTCTCTATTCCGTTCGCTCTTTCGATTCCCGATTCCCGATTCCCGATTACCGGCCCACGTTCTTCATGATTCCCGGCCCCCCTTCACTCATGGAGCCCACGACCAGGATTGAACTGGTGACCTCGTCCTTACCAAGGACGTGCTCTACCGACTGAGCTACGTGGGCGCTGTCCCGGGTGTCGGAAAGCGAAAAGCGGGAAACGAAAGCCGACGCTTCGCGGCACAGTGACAGCTTCGCGTTTTTCATTCGTTTTCCGTTTCCCGTTTCCCGATTCCCGGCTCAATGGAGCGGGAGACGGGATTCGAACCCGCGACCAACAGCTTGGAAGGCTGTGACTCTACCCCTGAGTTACTCCCGCGTTTTCGGCTCTCCCGCCGAAGCGCGAATCGGAAATCGGGAATCGAGTGAGTGCTCCAGGCGTCCTCCATCGTTTTCCGATTACCGTTTCCCGTTTTGGTGGGCAGGGAAGGATTCGAACCTCCGTACCGCGAAGCGGGGCAGATTTACAGTCTGCTGCCATTAACCACTCGGCCACCTGCCCGAGATCGAGAGAAACAATCTGTGAGCTCGAAGCTGGAATCAAGAAGCGGTGTCCCACCGGCGCGCCGTCGATTCGCATCCGTTCCTGGAGCCGGCGAAGGGATTTGAACCCGCAACCTTCCGATTACAAATCGGATGCTCTACCGTTGAGCTACGCCGGCGGTGGAGTCTCCGGGGATGCAAGAACCCCTGGCCTTCCCGGCCGGCCTTCAAAGAACGGACCTGTCCCGACGAGCGCGAATCGCGGAGTGTAGCAGCGCAAGTGTTGTCGATCAAGGCTTTTCGGAAGAAAAATCTCTCTGGCGGATCGCCTCCCAGGCGGCCGCCGCGGTTGCCGTCGAAACGTTCAGGGAGGCCACGGCCCCCTTCATCGGGAGCCGTGCCAGAAGGTCACACCCCTCCCGAACGAGCCTCCTCAACCCCTTCCCCTCCGCCCCCACGACGAGCGCCAGGTCTCCGGTCAGATCGAGCCCGTAAACGACCTCTCCCGACGGGTCCAGGCCGACCACCCGGAACCCCTGGCCCTTCAGGCGGTCCAGGAAACGGCGCAGATTGCCGACGCGAACGACCGGCACTCTCTCCAGAGCGCCCGCCGAGGTCCGCTCCACGGTCTCCGAGAGGGGGGCGGACCCCCGCTCGGGCAGCACGACGCGGGCGCCGGCTCCATCCGCCACCCGGATCACCGCTCCCAGGTTGTGGGGGTCGGACACCTCGTCCAGGACGATGAGGAGCCGGCTCCCCCGGGGCCCCGTCAGGGCCTCCTCCTCCGGCAGGTACCCCCGGGCGGCGAGGCGGGCGGCAGCTCCCTGGTGATCCCCGCCGGCCAGCCGCTCCAGGGCGCGGTGGTCCCCGTACCGGATCGGAACTCCCTCCTGGCGACAGAGCGCCTTGAGGTCGTTGATCCGGCGGTCGCGGCGGTTCGAGTCGAACAGAACGAACTCGATCTTCCTCGGCCGCGACCGCACCGCCTCGGCGATCGGGTGAAGCCTCGAGAGGATCACTCGCCGGGTTCGGGCGGGTTCGGATGGATCAGGACGACCGCCATGGCGGCGAGGCCCTCTCCCCGCCCGGCGAACCCCAGCCCGTTCGAGCTCGTTCCGCGGACGTTGACCGCCTCGACGGCGAGGTCGAGGATCGAGGCAATCCGGGCGCGCATCGCCTCGCGATGGGGCGCGATCCGAGGCGATTCCCCGATCACGACCGCATCCACGTTCTCGACGACGAAGCCGTGACGCCGGGCAACGTCGCTGACCCGGCGGAGGAGCGGGCCGCTGTCGGCGCCCTCTGTCGAGGCATCGTCGTCAGGAAAGTGCTCTCCGAGGGATGAAAGACCCGCCGCGCCGAGGATGGCGTCCGCGATGGCGTGGAGAAGCGCGTCTCCGTCCGAATGCCCCTTCAACCCGGCGGGGTGCGGGACGACGACGCCCCCGAGGCGCAGCGTCCGACCCGGGACAAAGGGGTGCGCGTCGAATCCGATCCCCACCCGCGACGTCATGGTGCTCCGGTTTCCACGAACGGCGTCACGCGTCGCGCCGCGCCAGGATCGCCTCGGCGAGCTCGAGGTCCTCGGGCGTCGTGACCTTGAAAACGAGCCGCGAGACGGGGACCACCTCGACCGCCACCCCCAGCGCCTCGCAGAGGGACGCCTCGTCGGTCGCCTCCGCCGCTGCCGAGAGCGCGCGGCGGAGGATCTCCCCCCGGAAGGCCTGCGGCGTGGCCGCCGCCCAGAGACCCTCCCGATCGACCGTCCCCGTGACCCGTCGTCCGTCGACGCGCTTCAGGGTATCGACGAGGGGCGTGGCCGCGATCGCCGCGCCCACCCGCACCGCCGCCCGCATGACCCGGGCGGTCTCCTCGGCGCTGACCAGGGGGCGCGCTGCGTCGTGGAGGCAGACCACGTCGCCGGGCCCCGGATCGAGCGCGTCGAACGCGCGACGCACGGATTGGGCCCGTGTTGGCCCTCCCTCGACGGCGATTTCGTTCGGATGAAGGATCCCGGCCATCGCCGGAAGCCTCTCCTGCGGGACGGCCACGGCGATGCGATCGAACGGCACCGCCCGCAGCATGTCGAGAGCGCGTTCGACGAGCATCCGGCCTCCGAGAGAAACAAACGCCTTGGGGTCGGGGCGCGCCAGCCGCGAACCGGAACCCGCGGCAGGAACGATCGCAATCCAGCCCATGAGGTCCGCCGGGTCAGACGGCGAGAATCTCTTTTTCCTTGGCTTTCAGAAGATCGTCCACCTCGGTGATCTTCCTGTCGGTCATCTTCTGAGATTCTTCGAGAGCGCGGCGCTCGTCGTCTTCGGAGATCTGTTTGTCCTTGAGCATCTTCTTCAACCGGTCGTTGCCCTCGTGGCGAAACCGCCGGACCTCGACCCGGGCCTCTTCCGCCATGTGGTGCGCCTTCTTCGCGAGGTCCTTCCGCCGCTCCTCGGTGAGCGAGGGAATCGGAATCCGAACGACCTTCCCGTCGTTCTGGGGGTTCAAGCCCAGGTCGGACTTGCGCACCGCGCGCTCGATCTCGGCCGCCATTTTCGGGTCCCAGGGTGTGGCGACGATGAGCGTGGGCTCGGGAACGGAGAGGTTTGCCACCTGGTTGATCGGAACGTCCGCGCCGTAAGCGGAGACGAGAATCCCGTCGAGCATTCCGAGATTCGCGCGCCCGGTACGGAGGGTCTTGAAACGCTCCTTCAGGTGCGCGATCGCGTCGCTCATCCGTTTTTCGATGTCTTTCAGCTCCTGTCTCACCGCGTGCCTCCTTCCGCCGTCACGAGAGACCCGATCTCCTCGCCGGCGACGACACGGAGGATATTCCCCGGGACGAACAGATTGAAGACCTTGATAGGAACTCCATTTTCCATGCAGAGCGCGATGGCGGCCGCGTCCATCACCTGGAGGCCCGCGGAGAGGGCATCGCGGTACGACAGGGTCTTCAGGAACTTCGCGTTGGGATTTCGGAGCGGATCCGAGTCGAAGACGCCGTCGACCTTGGTGGCCTTCAGGAGCACGTCCGCCTTCATCTCGTTGGCCCGCAGCGCGGCGGCGGTGTCGGTCGTGAAGAACGGGTTGCCGGTGCCGCCGACCAGCATGACCAGACGGCCCTTTTCC
This sequence comes from Acidobacteriota bacterium, assembly GCA_020199905.1. Classification (GTDB taxonomy): domain Bacteria; phylum Acidobacteriota; class Thermoanaerobaculia; order UBA5066; family Gp7-AA6; genus JALYUA01. The sequence continues at coordinate 6,694 of JAIVJS010000046.1, read as the reverse complement.
AGATGTCGCACCGCGCGCCTGCGCAGGAAGGGCTCGGCGATCTGACGCATCTCGATCGCGGACATCAGGCGGGTCGTCAACCCGCGCTTCTCGAGCGCGTCCTGCATTCCGAGGCCGTTGATCGCCGTTGCGAGGAGCCCCATGTGGTCCCCCGCCACGCGATCGATGCCCTGCGCCGCCGCCGAGATGCCGCGGATGATGTTGCCGCCGCCCAGGACGACGGCGATCTGCACGCCGAGCGCGTGGACCTCACGGATCTCATCGGCGATCCGCGCGACGCTCTCGGGGTCGATCCCGAAGGGACGCTGGCCCATCAACGCCTCTCCCGAAAGCTTCAGGAGGATGCGGCGATAGACGGGCACAGGCATCGGCAATGAGATCTAAGCGGTCGCTCCGGCCGCGGCGGGCTCCGCGGTTCCGCGCCCGAGGCTCTCCCCGAGCTTGAAGCGGACGAACCGCAACGCCAGGGCGTCCTTGCCGCCCCGCTCGACGACGACCTGTCCGACGGTCTTTTCGGGGTCCTTCACGAAAGCCTGCTCGGTCAGGACCGTCTCCTGGTAGAACTTCTCGACCTTCCCGTCGGCGATCCGTTCGACCACGTTCGCCGGCTTGCCGGCCGAAGCGGCCTGGGCGCGTGCGATCTCTTTTTCGGTCTCGATCATCTGCGGCGTGACTTCGGAGCGGCCCGCGAAACGAGGGTCGGAGGCCGCGACGTGCATGGCGACGTCTTTGGCGAGCGCCTCGTCTCCTCCCGGGATCCCGACCAGAACGCCGATGCGGCCGTTCCCGTGAACGTAGCTCGCGAACTTCTCGCCGGACCGGGGGACCAGGCGCGCGAAGCGGCGCACGCGAATGTTCTCCTTGAGAGTCGCGACCAGCTGGGCGACGGCCACGGCGACCGTCGGCTCCGTCGGCCAGGACAGCGCCGCGGCATCGGCCCCCTCGCCGTTTCGCGTGGCGCCGAAGCCGTCGTGCGCGGCGATGCGGTCGGCGAGTTCCTCCGCGAAACCGCGGAACGCCTCGGTCCGCGCGACGAAATCGGTCTCGCAGTTGACCTCGACCAGGACCGCGGCGGCGCCGGTCACGCGGGCGACCACCAGCCCCTCGGAGGTTGCCCGGCCCGCCTTGCTGGCGGCCGCCGCGAGCCCCTTCTTTCGGAGCACCTTCTTCGCTTCCTCGAAATCGCCCCCCGCCTCGACGAGCGCCTTCTTGCACTCCATCATCCCGACGCCCGTGTCGGCCCGGAGGTCCGCGACCATCTTCGATGTGATTTCCATCTTCCTGTTCCGTTCTGATTCCGGTGGTTGAAAAACGCCCGTCGCCCGCCCGATCAGCCGTCAGGCATCAGCGCCAGCCGGAAGTCTCCGGGCTGAGAGCCGACAGCTGAAAGCTGACAGCTTTACGAGGCGACGTCTGAAACGACCGCGGTCGTCGAAAGCTCGGGAGTCCGTGGGCGCGCTTCGGCGGCGGCGGCTTCGAGCTCGCCCGCCCGCTCTTCGTGCGCGTGGAGGCCTTCGAGAACCGAGTCGGCGATCTTCGAGGTGAAGAGCCGGATCGCCCGGATGGCGTCGTCGTTGCCGGGGATCACGTGCTCGATCACGTCGGGGTCGCAGTTCGTGTCGACGACGGCAACGACGGGGATGCCAAGGATGTTCGCCTCCTTGACCGCGATGTACTCCTGCTTCGGATCGATGACGAAGAGCGCGTCCGGCAGCTCGTCCATCTCCTTTATCCCCGTCAGGTTCTTCTCGAGCTTTTCCTTCTCGCGCTCCAGCCTCAGGCGCTCCTTCTTGGTCAGGTTCTCGTTCTCTTCCTGAGCGAGGATGCCCTCGATCTCCTTCAACCGGTGGATCGATTTCCGGATCGTCGAGAAGTTGGTGAGCGTGCCGCCCAGCCATCGGGTGTTCACGTAGAACATCCCGCAGCGGTTGGCTTCTTCGTAGATTGCGTCCTGGGCCTGCCGCTTGGTGCCGACGAAGAGAAGGTTCTTGCCGGACGAGGCGAGGTCCGTGACGAATTTCGAGGCTTCTTTGAACTGCTTGAGCGTCTTCTGCAGGTCGATGATGTAGATCCCGTTGCGCTTCCCGAAGATGTACTTCTTCATCTTGGGGTTCCAGCGCTTGGTCTGATGACCGAAGTGGACGCCAGCCTCGAGCAGTTCCTTCATTGAAATAGATGCCAGATCACACCTCCTGGAGAAGTTGAGAGTTCAGCGTTGAGAGTTGAGAGTCTGCGCCCGGCTCTTTGACTCTTAGCGCTTAACCTTCAACCCTGAAGCTTATCAACGTTTCGAGAACTGGAATCGGGCCCGGGCGCCCCGCTGTCCATACTTCTTGCGTTCCTTCATCCGGGGATCGCGGGTCAGAAACCCGTCCTTCTTGAGCTTCTTGCGAAGCTCCGCGTTGTACTCCGTCAGGGCCCGGGCGATGCCGTGACGGATCGCGCCGGCCTGGCCGGAGGGGCCGCCGCCCGCCACCGTCACGTGGATGTCGAACCGTTCCGCCGTCTCGGTCGAGAGGAGCGGCTGCTTGATCACCATTTTCAGGACGTTGTTCGGGAAGTAGTCGTCGAGGGACCGCTTGTTCACGGTCACGGCGCCCGATCCCGGGACGAGCCGGACGCGCGCCATGGCGCTCTTGCGGCGCCCGGTCGCCTTGTGCTGGATGTCGACCGCCACCATGCCTCCTAACTCGCCTTCCGCGCGGGGGAGACCTGCAGCGTTTTCGGCTGCTGCGCCTCGTGCGGATGGCTCCCACCCTTGTAGACCTTCAGCTTCTTGAACTGCTTGCGGCCGAGCTTCGTGTGCGGAAGCATTCCACGGATCGCCGCTTCGATCACGCGCTCGGGGTACTTGACCTGAAGGTCCTTGACCGAGATCGACTTCAAGCCGCCCGGATACCCCGTGTGGCGGTGATAGATCTTGTCGTCGGTCTTCTTCCCCGTCAGGCGCACCTTTTCGGCGTTCGTCACCACGACGAAGTCGCCCGTGTCGAGGTAGGGCACCCAGTTCGCCCGGTGCTTGCCCGAGAGGACCTTCGCGACGCGCGTCGCGAGCCGGCCGAGCACCTGGTCGGTCGCGTCGACCACGTACCAGGCGTGCCGGACGTCCTTCTCCGAAACCATGGGAGTACCAGAGCTCATCGCGAAATCCTCAGATCGGTATCAAAAAACCGCGGCTTGGGGCCACGGAGACAGTCTGTCGCCCGCTTCGAAGGGCGCGTAAGAATACGCAAGCAGGGAGGGCCTGTCAACCGGCGAGAGCGCGGAGAACCAGATCCCTCCGCTCGGCCGGGTCGGCCCTTCGAGTCACCGGAAGACTCCATTCCCCGGAGGGAGGCGGCTTCAGCGACTCGCTAGCTCGGCCGGATCTCCGAAAACGCCAGCAGAATCAGGTCCGCCCGGCGCTTCACCCCGTGCTTTCCGAGCAGGTTGGAGACGTGAAACTTCACCGTGCGCTCGGACATGTGGAGCCGCTGCGCGATCTCCTTGTTCGAGAGGTTCTCCATCAGGAGCTCGTGGACCTCCCGTTCGCGCGGGGAAAGCTGCCCGGAGGGAGTGGCCCGGCCTGGCCGGCGCGCCGCCGCAAGGGTCCAGTCGACGAAGCGGGAAAGGAGAGCGCGCGGGACCCAGAAGCCTCCGTCGGCCACTTCGTCGATCGCGCGCGAAAGATGCTGCGACAGCTCCGAGTAGCAGAGGAGGCCCTTCACACCCACCCGGAGAAGCGGAAACGCGGTGGATTCGTCGAACTTCTCCGCGACGACCAAGAGACGCGCCTCGGAGAAACGAGACAGGATCTCCTCGACGATCGCCTCGGTGGCGCGGTTGCGCGCGTTCGCCTCGATGACGTACGCCGCCGCCGCGGGAACCCGCAGACGGCCGAGGTCCGCCACGGACGCTGGGTCGAGGCGCTGTGTTTCCGGAAAGGCGCCGTGCTCCTCGATCAGCCGCTGGAGCTCCGAAAGCACCAGCGGGTGAAAGGAATAGACGCAGACCGAAGCGTTTAGAGCGAGGCTAGGCAACGAAGCGAGGTTAGACAAATCTTCGCCGGGGGGCAAGACAAACCTGCTCCTGAGGACAGGTTTTACGATTTCGCTTTCGGCGCCCGGACCTGTCCCTCCTGTCCGATCGCCCATTCTCGAGCCCTTTCCGGCGCTGCCGATCCGCGAGCCGCCGGAATGAAAAGGGGGCCGGAGATCGCGCGCGAATCCGCAGGAGTCCCTCACCGGTTTGGCGGCTCTCCGGACGCCCGTGGACCTGTTCGTCCGGACAGTCTCCCGCGCGGGAGACCTGACCCTCCGCCGGGGTGAAGAGGCCTGCTCTTTTTTGGCCTCCTCAGCCAGTTATTTTTCCCGGCCGGATCGCCTAATGTACCCGGACCAAACAAAAACTTAATTCAACTCTCCCTCGTCCCGGTCGTTGATCCTTTCGGTCGCCCGACTTGAAGAATCAATCAGCGGAATGTGGGACGGAGGTCGAAGAATGACAATCCGGATCCTGCGTTTCTCCGCTGCCCTGCTCTTAGCCGGAACTCTTTTGCTCGGCCACGGAACCGGGATCGTCTCTCTGCTCGGCGCGGAGACAACCGCGGCGTCCTTCTACGTCGCTCCCAACGGAAGCCCGAACGGGGACGGCAGCATCGGCAATCCATGGAACCTCCAGACGGCTCTGAGCCAGCCGGCTGCCGTCAAACCCGGTGACACGATCTGGGTTCGCGGCGGAACCTACACGGGTGGGGTCGGATGGGCGTACTCGTTCTCCTCCACGCTCAAGGGCGCCGCAGGATTGCCTATCAGTGTCCGGCAGTATCCGGGCGAACGCGCCACGATCGACGGCCGGGGGGCGGTATACGGAGCCCTTCTGGTGCAGTACTCCGCCTGGACGCTCTTCCAGAACCTGGAAATCACGGATTCGGACGTTGCGCGCAGTCCTCTCACCTCCGGCCTGTGGGTGCGCGACTCGAACAACATCAAGTTCATCAATATGGTGGTCCACGACCTGCCCGGACAGGGGATCGGTTTCTGGCAGGAGAACTCGGACTCGGAGATCTACGGCACGCTCATCTACTACAACGGCGTCGACTTTCAGGAGCACGGGATCTACACCGGCAACCAGGTAGGCACCAAGCGGATCTCGGACAACATTATCTTCACCAATGCCGGTTACGGTGTTCATGGCTACGCGAGCACCGCCACCGGCTACGAGAACAACATCAGGATCGAAGGCAACATCGCGTTCGACAACGGGCTTCTCGTCCCGGGTGCCCCTCCCCAGGGGAACATCCTGATCGGGACGACATCGGCGAGCTCGCCCGCCGCCAATCCCGCCATTTTCAACAACGCCACCTACCATCGGACGATCAACATGGGCGCCGGGAGCCAGGAATTCGGGTACGTCAACGGCTGCACGCTTCCGCTCGTCTCCGGCAACTATTTCGTCGGTGAAACCCGCTGGGCGAACTGCACGACGAACGCGTCGATCACCGGCAACACCTTTTACGGGAACCAAGTTTCGTATTCCGGACCCTTGCCGTCCGCCTCCACCTTTCCGAGCAACGTCTACACGACCAGCCGTCCCACGGGCTTCAGGGTGGTCGTCCGCGGGAACCAGTACGAAGCAGGGCGAGCCGGGCCCGGAGTTCAAGGCCTTCGTGATCCTGAGCGGACAGGGCTCGCTGCCGAGCCCCACTCCGACGGGTTCCACTCCGACGCCCGTTCCCCCGAATCCCACCGTCGTGCCACCGACTCCGACCCCGGCTCCCGGAACCCCGACGGCCGCGCCGACGACCCCGACCCCGCTCACGCCGACGCCGACCCCGACGGCGAGGGTCGCCACCGCGACCCCGGCGCCGGCGCCGCGCGTGGCCAACACGCCGAAAGCGAAAAAACCGCGCCCGAATCCCAGGGTCGTCGGCGGCCGGTAAACCACGCGCGCTGCCGGGAAGATCTTCCCCCCCGGCAGTGTCGCGGTGGTCCGGCGCCGCGTAAACCCTCAAAGGGCGGCGGTTCTCCCGGGAGGGCACACCGGTCGCGTTCGCGAACGAAATTGAATCAGCGGGAATTCGTCGAAGACGTATACACTTCTGCCCGGAGAGGTGTTCCGTGCGTCCAATTCCCCCCCGTCTCCTGCTCACCCTGTGGACTCTTCTCGCCGTAAGCCCGGCGTGCGCCGCCACGGAGTTCTACGTCTCTTCGACGGGATCGGCGGACGGCGCCGGAACGATCGCGAACCCGATGTCGCTCGATGCGGCGTTAAACGGCCCCTCGGCGAAGTCCGGCGACACGATCTGGCTTCGCGGTGGAACCTATCGTCACTCTCCTTCCGTGTGGCCGGGAAGCTTCTGGTGCACCCTGAAGGGGACCGCGTCGGCGCCGATCACCATTCGGCAATACCCCGGAGAGCGGGCGACCGTGGACGGAGCCGGCACCCTCGCGGCGATCGTCATCGGCGGAAACGGTGACCGCGCCGCCCACGTCGTCTTCCGGGACCTCGAGCTGACGGATTCGAGCGCCGTCCGCGGGCAGAGCCGCGCTTCGGGTCTCTGGGTTCGCGATTCGACGGACCTCCATTTCATCAACCTGGTGATCCACGACGTGGAGCAGGGGGTCGGGTTCTGGGTCGAGAACACCGACTCGGAAGTCTACGGATGCGTCGTCTACTACAACGGCTCGAGCAATCTGTCGCACGGCATCTACGC
>JAIVJS010000068.1 GCA_020199905.1 Acidobacteriota bacterium | reverse complement strand
CGCGAGACGTGCGTGTAGACCGCGGTCGTCGATATGTCCGCGTGTCCGAGCATCATCTGCAGGGCCCGGAGGTCGGCCCCGTGATCGAGCAGGTGCGTCGCGAAGGAATGCCGCAGACCGTGGGGCGTCAGGGGCGAGCGGATCCCGGCCGAGCGGCCGTACCCCTCGAGGATCTGCCAGAAGCGCTGGCGCGTCATTGCGGACCCCCGCGACGAGAGGAACAGCGCCGGAGACCTGCGAGTGTCGAGGGAGGGCCGTGCGGTCTCGAGATAGCGGCGGAGCCAGGCTTCCGCGTTCGCTCCGAACGGCACGAGCCTCTCCTTGCCGCCCTTGCCGGTGACGCGGAGGATGCCGGCGGAGAGATCGACTCCGTCGCGCGGCAACCCCACGAGCTCGGAGACCCGAAGCCCGGACGCGTAGAGCACCTCGAGCATCGCGCGATCCCGCAAGCCGAGCGGCGTCCCGGGATCGGGCGCGTTCAGCAGGGCCACGACCTCGTCTTCCGCCAGCGCCTTCGGAAGAGAGAGTCCGAGCTTCGGGTTCGTCAGGTCCGCGGTCGGGTCGTCGGCGAAATCGAGGTGCAGCGCGGCGTACGCGTAGAAGGCGCGCACGGCGGAGAGCGCGCGGGACGCCGACCGCGCGGAAAGCCCGCGCGCGCGTACGGAGCCGAGATACCGTCCGAGGTCCGCCCGCGTCGCCGACCGCGCCGTCAGGGACGAGGCGGCGAGAAATCGGCCGAACGCGGACAGGTCGCTCCCGTACGCGACGACGGACGCCGGGGAGAGGCCCCGCTCGACCGCGAGATGGTCCAGGAAGGTCGGAAGCTGCCGGCTCAAGAACTCGGACCCGGCGGCTGACGCCGAAGCCGCGGGCGCGGCCTGTTTTCCGGTCTTAATGAGCAGTCGGCGCGTCCGCGAACGCATGGACGATGGCCAGGATCTCCTCGTCGGCGAGGATCTGGTCACTCTCCTTCGCACGGCGAAAAATGGAATCCACGAGCTCGGGGCGCGCCTCGAGCCCGCGGTCCTGCAGCCAGCAGTGCACGTTCGACAGGCCGCTCATCGGTCCGATCTCGATCACCTGCCGCCTCCCGATCATCGCCGCGGGAACGCCCGAGTAGACGCGGTCGGCCAGCCACTCGTCCCCCTTCTTCCGGGCTTTGATGATGGCCGCCGCGTGAACTCCCGTCCCCGTCCGGAACGCGTCCCGTCCCACGACCGGGTAGTTGTCGGGGATGGGGACGCCGGTGGCTTCGGAGACGAGCGGTCTTCCGTCACGTACATGACGGGGAGGCCTTCCTTGACGGCGAGCGAAACGGCGTCTTCCGAGAGGCGGAGCATGCGGTCGAGGTCCCAGTCCTCGGCGTACTGCCGGATCGGAGACGAGCCGATGAAGCAGGAGACCTCGATCGGGATGCCGACTTTCTGGGAAATCTCGATGATGGGAATGATGTCGGCCGCGACCGTGCGGGCGGCGCAGTTCGGACGGATCTTCATCCCGGAGTCGACGATCTCGCGCGCCAGCCGGGTGACCGTCGCGACGACGTGGGGCCCCGCGCCCGGGAGGCCGATATCGGCCGAGTCGATGCCGAGCGCCTCCATCAGATGGAGGAGCTTCAACTTGTGCTCGATCGAGGGGCTCTTGACCGACGGAGACTGGAGGCCGTCCCGAAGAGTCTCGTCGTCGAGCTCCACGACGCCGCGGGCCGGGAACACGGCGCCGCCGGCGCGGTTCCAGTCGTAGATCAGGTCGGATTCAGGCGGGTGCACGGTGCGTCCTCGTCTTCAGTTTAACAGGCCGGGAGCTCGCGCAGGCTCCTAGGTCCCCGTGAACTTCGCGGGCCTCTTCTCGAGAAACGCCGTCATGCCTTCCTTCATGTCTGCCGTCGCCGCGCAGAGGCCGAAGAGCGTGGCCTCCAGGAGCCTCCCCTCCACGGAGGGCATCTCGATCCCGCTGCGAATCGCGTCGAGCGCGTACCGCACGGCGGCCGGCCCGTTCGCCGCGATCGCGCGGGCCATGTCCCGCGCGGCGGTCAGGGCCTGGCCCGCCGGCACGACCCGGTTGACGAGCCCGATGCGCTCGGCCTCCGCGGCGGTCACGCCCTTGGACGCCGTGAGGACGAGCTCGTACGCGCGGGCGCGCCCCACGAGCCGCGCGAGACGCTGCGTTCCTCCGTAGCCGGGAAGGATGCCGAGGGACGTCTCCGGCAGGCCCATCCGGACGTTCTCCGAGGCGACGCGGAGCGTGCACGCCATGGCGAGCTCCAGGCCGCCTCCATAGGCGAAGCCGTTGATCGCGGCGATCGACGGGATCGGGAGGGCCTCGATCCGGTCGAGCACCGCCTGCCCGTGACGCGCGTGCTCCCGCCCCTCGATGGGCGTGAGCTTCGCGAGCTCCCCGATGTCCGCTCCCGCGATGAACGCCTTCTCCCCCGCTCCCGTGACGATCAGACACCGGAGCGACGCATCCCGGCCGGCATCGATCACCGCGGCGTCGATCGCGTCCAAGACCTGCGCGTTGAGCGCGTTCAATTTCTCCGGACGCTGGACCGTGACGGTCCGGATTCCTTCGGAGGTTTCGACCCCGACGAGCTCGCTCACTTTCCTCCTCCATATTCGTAGAATCCACGGCCGGACTTCCGGCCCAGCCGCCCCGCCAGCACCATGCGCTTCAAGAGCGGCGGCGGCGCGAATCGTTTCTCCCGGTACTCGTCGAACATGATCTGAGCGATGTAATACGTCGTGTCGAGCCCCACGAAATCGAGCAGCTTCAGCGGTCCCATCGGATGGCCGCAGCCGAGCTCCATACCCTTGTCAATGTCCTCCGCGGTGCCGACCCCCTCCTCGAGGGCGCGCACGGCGTCCAGAAGATACGGGACCAGAAGCCGGTTGACGACGAACCCCGAGTTGTCGCGCGCCCGGATCGGATCCTTTCCGAGCGACGTCGCGAACTGGAACACCGTCTCGAACGTCTCCTCCGAGGTCGCGATGGTCCGCACCACCTCCACGAGCTTCATTACCGGCACGGGATTGAAGAAATGAAGTCCGGCGAAGCGATCGGCGCGCGAAGTGGCGGCGGACATCTCGGTGATCGTGAGCGAGGACGTGTTGGAGCAGAAGATCGTCTCCGGCTTGCAGAGCCTGTCGAGCTCCCGATACGTCTCCTTTTTCAGGTCCAGGTTTTCGATGATGGCCTCCACGAGGATGTCGCAGCCGGCCAGATCGGAAAGGTTCGTGGTCGTCGAGAGACGTCCGCGGGCCGCGTCCCGTTCCTCCGGGGCCAGCTTCTTCTTTTCGACCGCCTTGGCGAGCGATCCCTCGATCCGGGAAAGTCCCTTCCTGCCGAGCTCGTCCGAGACCTCTCGGACGACGGTCTCGTACCCGCTCTTCGCCGCCACTTCCGCGATCCCCGACCCCATGAGCCCTGCCCCGAGGACCCCGACCTTACGAATCGTCATCGCCGTTCAGCCCTCTTTCTTCCTCGTCCGGGGGCGAGCCGGCCTCACCCGTTTCGCCCGGAGCCGCGCTCTCGCCGCAGAACTGCCTCAACGTCAGGTCCCGATGGAATCGCGCCCCTGGAAGCGCCGTCAAAGGCGAGTGAGGCGCGATCACGATCCATTCTTTCAAAAGCCAGTGGCGCAGAGCCTCACGGCAGAGGCTGCCGTCGTTGAGCGTGACGAGCACCCCGTTTAAGTCGGCGGCTCGGTGCGCTTTCAGCTCCTCCAGAAAGGAGGCGACGGCCGCCGTGCGGACCGGAAATCCCAGAATGCGGTCCGACCAGTCCAGCGCCGCTCCTCACGAGCCCGCTTCGAGCACCACCGCGATCCCCTGCCCGCCGCCGATGCACGCCCCCGCCAACCCGTAGCGGACGCCGCGCCGGCGCATTTCCTTCAGGAGCGTCAGCGTGCAGCGGGTCCCCGTCGCGGCGAGCGGATGGCCGAGGGCAATCGCGCCGCCGTTGACGTTCAATTTCTCCCGGTCGAGGCCGAGCTCGCGGATGACGCCGAGGATCTGCCCGGCAAAGGCTTCGTTGATCTCCCAGAGGTCGATCTGCTCCTGTCGCAGGCCGGCTTTCTGGAGGGCCGCGCGGGCGGCGGGCGCGGGACCGAGACCCATCAGCTCCGGCTCCACGCCCGTCACCGCCCAGCCGATCAGGCGGCCGAGCGGCTTCTTCCCCCGGGCGCGTGCTTCGTCGGCCGACGTCACGACGACGGCGGCGGCCC
>JAIVJS010000008.1 GCA_020199905.1 Acidobacteriota bacterium | reverse complement strand
TCCGAATCTCGTCCGGCCACCGCCGCAGAAATCCCTCTTCCTTCCACTTCCGGGTCGCGTCGATGCCCATCTTGCTGCCGAGACACGGGATGGGCGAGGCGTGATCGAGCTCATCGACCGGCCCGTGGACGAACTCGATGTCACGTTCCGGGTCGATCGCTGCCAGCGCTTTCCAGAGAAGCCGCCCCGGGTCCCGCACATCCACGTCGCCGTCCACCACCACGATCACCTTCGTGAACATCATTTGCCCCGTGCCCCAGATCGCGTGCATCGTCTTGCGCGCGTGACCCGGAAATCGCTTGTCGATCGCGACGATCATCAGGTTGTGGAAGACGCCTTCGACGGGCAGGTGCATGTCGACGATCTCGGGAATCGTCTTCCGCACGAGCGGGAGAAAGAGACGCTCCACCGCTTCTCCGAGAAATCCGTCCTCCATCGGAGGAGGGCCCACGATCGTCGTGAGGTAGACGGGAGACCGCCGCCGCGTGACCGCCGTGACGTGGAAGATCGGAAAATCGTCCTCGAGGGAGTAATACCCCGTGTGATCTCCGAACGGTCCCTCCCGGCGTCGCTCTCCGGGATCGACGTAGCCCTCGAGCACGATTTCCGCTTCCGCGGGGACGAGCAGGTCGACCGTTCGCGCCCGCACCAGGGGCACGGCTTCGCCGCGCAGGAAACCCGAGAAGAGAAACTCCGAGACGCCCGGCGGGAGAGGCGCGATGGCGGAGAAGACCGTCGCGGGGTCGCAACCGATCGCCACCGCGACTTCCATCCGGCGGCCCTCCCGCTCGTATCCCCTCGCCTGCCCCGCTCCATCCTTATGCTTCTGCCAGTGCATCCCCGTCGTGTTCCGGTCGTAGACCTGCATCCGATACATGCCGACGTTCGTCTTTCCTGAGGTCGGATCCTTCGTAATGACGAGCGGCATCGTGATAAACGGGCCGCCGTCCTGCGGCCAGCACGTCAGGACCGGCAGAGCGGAGAGGTCCACCTCGTCGCCGGTCTGCACGATCTCCTGCGAGGCGCCCGACCGCACGGTCTTCGGAAAGAGCGAGGCGAGCTCCGTGACGCGGGGAATCGCCTTCAGCTTGTCGAAGATCCCTTCCGGCGCTCTCGGATCCAGGAAAAATTCGAGACGCTTCTCCCACTCGTCCCATGAGCCGATCTCGAGCGCTTCGAGCATCCGGCGCCGAGACGCGAACAGATTGATGGCGACCGGCACGGCCGATCCGGTCACGTTCCCGAAGAGAAGGGCCGGCCCTCCGCCTTTGACCGCGCGGTCTGCGATCTCGGCGATCTCGAGATTCGGGGACACGGGGCGGGCGATCCGCACCAGCTCTCCCATCGACTCCAGGCGGTCGATGAACGCGCCAAGGTTTCGGAACGCCACCGTCAGCTCCCCGTGCCGCCGAAGAGGCCGAAGCGCCGGCGCTGCCACTCGGCGACGCCGCCTTCCACGTGAGACACGTAGAGGAAGCCCTGCCGCGCGAGAAACTCGCAGGCCGAGGCCGCATCGGTCCCGTCGCGGCTGAAGATCACGATCGTCTCCTTTTTCCAGGCCCCGATCTCGGAGAACCGGCGGGGAAGCTCCGAAAGAGGGACCTCGCGGCATCGCTGCAGGTGCGGCAGGTCCGCGGTGAACTCCTCCCGATGCCGCACGTCGAGCACGAGCGACCGCGGATTGTCCCGGATCATCTCGTTGGCGACGCCCGGCTGCACCTCCCGGCAGTTGGCCGTCAGAGATTCGACGACGCGGCGGCTGGTCGCGCAGCCGGACGAAGCGAGCCCGAGGCAGAGCGCCGCGGCCGCGAGCGGGCGCAGGAACGGCATGGTCGGACGATATTCTCCGAAGCGATTATCCATCGGCCGTGAGGGAGACCTCGGCGCGGACTTCACCGACCTCCTCACCCCGGACGTTGCGGATCACGGGGTCGCGCCAGCGCGAGAGACGCGAACGCGGCCCGGCGCCGAGCCTCCCGAGCCGTTCGAGAATCGCAAGACATACCGCGTCACGGGATCGCGAAGATCCGTCTTCGACCTTGAACGCGATCCCGATCGCCTTCTCATCCTTTCTCCGCCCCTTGAGACCGACGGCGTAGACGCCCTCGGCGCCTTCTTTGCCGATCCACCGGCCGGAGCCGGCCGCCAGGAAATCGGTCGTGAACCGATCCTTTCCGGCCACCATTCCGGGACTGCCCGTCATCGCCCGGACGGCCCGCGCCGCGGCCCCGCTCTCTCCCGGCCATCCGCGGGACAGCAGTCGCGCGTACGAGAGCGCGAGCGCCGAGAGCGGAAGGAAGTAGACGGGCAGGCTGCATCCATCCACCGCCAGGCCGATCTCCGCGGACGGCACGCCCGTGAACTCCGAGACCCGCGCGAGGATCTCCGCCTGGAGCGGATGCCAGGGCTCCCAGTACCCGCGGGGTGGGAGCCCCAGCAGGCGGCAGGTCAGCAGGAGTCCCGCGTGCTTTCCGGAGCAGTTGTTGTGGAGCGCGGTCGGTTTCTCTCCTGCGGCGAGCAGGGCGCGGGCGGAAGGCTCGTGCATCGGGAGATGGGCCCCGCAGGCAAGATCGCCAATTCCGAATCCCCCGCGCGCGAGAATGCGCCGCGCGACCCGCACGTGCCGCGGCTCTCCGCCGTGCGATGCGCACATGAGCGCGATCTCGTCGTTGCCGAGCCGGAAGGCCCGTTCCCCGCCGGACGCCAGAAGCGGCATCACCTGAAATGGCTTTGCCGCGGAGCGAAGGTAGATGGCGCCGCCGGGCTGGCCGCAGGAGCCGAGCATCCGCCCGTCCTCGTCGACGACCGCGACGGAGCCCCGGTGCACCGACTCTGTCCTCCCGCCCCGCAGGACGCGGGCGAGGAGAGCGGGAGCGGCGTCGGGCATGGGCCGCCTTCTATCACGCGGTGCCGCTCGTCGCCGAGGCGTCGCGCCCCCGCTCAGGGAGCGGCCCGAATCTCTCCGAAGCGGTCCTCTCCGCGAACCGGCTATCCTCCCGCGGCGCAGGCTCCCCGTGCCGGGGGTCGGGCAGACAGGGATCCGTGACGTGACCCGGCCGGGCGCAGGGCTTGGGGAAATAAGAAACGCGGACACGTTGTTCCGGAGGTCCGATGCGCTCCCTCCTGCCTGCCCTCCTTCTCGCGCTCTGCGCCGCCGGGGCCTCCGCCCAGGAGGCGCGCCCCTTCCCCGATCTCGAGTTCGCCGGAGCGGAGGGCGGCGCGGTGCGCCTGTCACAGCTGAAGGGCAACGTGGTGCTCGTCAACGTCTGGGCGACGTGGTGCGGGCCCTGCCGGCTCGAGCTGCCGGTGGTGCAGCGAATGTACGACCGCTACAGCGATCGGAACTTCGTCGTCGTCGCCGTCAACATCGATGCGGACCGCAAGCGCATCGAGCCCTTCATGAAGCGTTACAACATCTCCCTTCCGATCTACTACGCGTCGCCCGAAGACGCCGGCCAGATGACGGCCCTCGGCATTCCGTCCACGTTCCTGATCGGTCCGGACCGGACCCTCCTCGACAACCAGGTGGGGTACTCGGCCGAGGTGGAAGGGAAATGGAAGCAGATCATCGAGCGACACCTGAAGGCCACCCGCAAGACGGGACGGTAAGAAAGGACCGCGGACACCGCGCGGATCCGAAGGGAGCGCGCAGCGCGCACACCGCGCGGCTCCGGACGGCAGGCCGCCGTCGAGAGCCGCCGTACCACCCGCTTCAAAATGAGTCCGCGCTCGGCCCGGAAGCGGGAACGCACGTCCCCGCCCCGGCCCGTCCTTCAGGATTCGGCCCCTCGCTTGCATCCGTCCGTCGTCCGCGTCCCGTTCGGGGTCGCGAACGGCGCCCGTAACGATCCACCCACCGGAGGCCTCATGAAAACCCGAATCGCGTCCCTGTTCCTCCTCGTCCTGATCGTTTCCGCCGCGACGGGCCTGGCCCAGTCTCGCTCGAACGTCGTCGAGATCAACCCCTTCGGGGGCTATCTCTTCGGCGGCAAGTTCTCCCGGGGCACCAACGCGCTCTTCACTTCGGACGTCGACGTCGACGACCACGCGACGTTCGGCGGCCGGATCGGGTTCCTCGTGACCAGATCCTTCGAGCTCGAGCTGCAGTACTCGCACACGGAGACGTTCTTCGTGACGCATGACGGAGGCGCTCTCTTCGGTCCGGGATCTCGCCGGCTGGGCGACCTCGACATCGACTACTACCTCGGCTACATGACCTTCAACTTCGGCCGCAACCCGCGGCTGACTCCCTACATCAGCCTCGGCGCCGGCGCGGCGCGCCTCGACCCGCACGTGGCGGGATCGACGGCCGGCAGCGAGAACAAGTTCACGGCCAGCGCCGCGGTGGGACTGAAGACGATGTTCACTCCGAACTTCGGGATGCGCTTCGACGGCCGCTACTACGGCACGCGCGTCCGGAATGGAAACGACCGGAACGGCCGGTGCGACTCCTTCTTCGACGACTAGATAGAGGACGTCTCGGCCCCCGACCTCCCGCCCGAGACGGACTCCCGCCTCCTCCGTCTCCCCGGGCGAGTCGGAGAGCACCTCGTCCGTCACGCTCGAGGTTCCGGCGCGGCCGAGAGCGCGAGCCGCGTGCCCGGGATTGCGTCGGCGAGCTCGCCCGCGAGCATGCCCGCGTCCCCCAGGACGAGGGCGAGCCGCTGTCCGGCCGCCCCGTGCAGGTAGACGGCGGCGACGGCCGCGTCTTCCGGCGGCAGCCCCGCCGCCAGATACGCGCCGATCATTCCGGCGAGCACGTCGCCCGACCCGGGAGCGGAAAGAAGCGGCGTTCCGGTCGAGTTCACCGTCACGCGGCCGGACGGCGTCGCGGTGAGCGTTCCTTCGCCTTTCAGGACGGCGATCGATCGAGTCTCCTTCGCGAGCCGTGCCGCCGCCGAAAGGCGGTCGTCCTGAATCTGCCGCGGGGTCAGGGACAGCAGCCGGCCGGCCTCGCCGGGATGCGGCGTCAGGACCGTGGGCGCCCGCCGGCGCGAAAACACCGCGAGGTTTCCGGACAAGGCGTTCAGCGCGTCGGCGTCGCAGACGAGCCGCATACGGAGCCGGAGGACCGCGTTCAACGACGCCCGTACTCCCTCGCCGCCGGACAACCCGGGGCCCGCGACGGCGGCGTCGAAACCCCCGAGCGCCTCCGCGAGCAACGGCGCGGCCTCCGGGGCGAGCACCCCGGCGCGTTCGGGGAGACCCCGCGTCATCGCCTCCGGAATTCCCGACACGGCGATACTCTCGATCGACTCCGGACAGAAGATCGTCACCAGGCCTGCACCCGCCCGGAGAGCGCCGCGCGCCGCGAGAATGGCGGCTCCCGCCTTGCCTCGCGACCCGGCGATGATCGCCAGCCGGCCGAAGTCCGCCTTGTTCGAGTCGAGCGGCCGCGCCGGAAGGAGGCGGGCGACGTCCCCGCGCTCGACGAGGCGAACGCGGCTTCGCTGGCGGTCGAGGACCGCGCGAGGAATCCCGATGTCGCGGATGGCGACGCGGCCGCAGCGCCCGCGCGCGGGAGGCAGAACGTGGCAGAGCTTCGGCGCTGCAAAGGCGACCGTACGCGCGGCGACGATCGAATCGCCGGGCGGCCTCCCCGAATCGGCCGAGAGCCCCGAGGGAACATCCGCGGAGACGACGGGGAGGCCGCTTCCGGCGATCTGGGCCACCGCGCGGGCCGCCCGCCCACGAAGCGCCCGCGACAATCCCGTTCCGAAGAGAGCGTCGACGACGCCGTCCGACGCGCCGAGGGAGTCGCGGAAGCGAGTCCATCCGCCGCGGGAGGCGAGGGAGACGACTTCGAGGCCCGCATCCTCTGCCCGCTCGCGATTCGCCGCCGCGTCGCCGCGATAGCCCGAGGGGGGATTCAGCGAGAAAAGAGCGACGGACGCTCCCTCGGCCGCGAGGAGCCGGGCGGCGGCGAGGCCGTCTCCCCCGTTGTTGCCCGGGCCGCACGCCACGACAATCCGAGTCCAGTCCGGAAAGCTCACCCGGATCTCGTCGACGAGGGCGGCGGCCGCGTTTTCCATCAGTTCGCACGAGGGTGTGCCCCCGTGGATGGCGGCCGCGTCCGCGGCGCGCATCCGCCGGGAGTCGAGGACCGGGATCACGGCAGCTCCGCCAGCGCCCGCGCCGTCGCGGCCGGGTAGTCCGACGAGCGCGAGTCCCGCGCGGAAAGATCGCGCCGCAGCCGGTCCACGTCCTCGGGGCGGTCGACGTCGTATCCGGGGGCGAGCATCCAGAGCTCGACCCCGCGAGCGGCCAGCCGTCGTCGCGTGACGCTCAGGACGGCGTCCGTCGACCAGGGGACGTCGCGCAGCGCTTCCTGCCACGGAGCCCCCGCCGAAAATGCAATGGCGCAATACCCCCCGTCTTCCGCCGGAATGACGGCGGCGCCGCCCTGCTCGACGCGGCGGAGCGCCTCGGCGACGGCTCCGCGGGCGAGGGCGGGATGGTCCGATCCGACGGCGATCGCCGCGGGGGCGCCGCGGGCGAACTCACGCGAAAAGGCGCCGGCCAGCCGTTCGCCGAGTCCGCCGCCTCCCTGTGTCTCGCGCCGCCAGGGCGAGGGAAAGAGCCGGGCGAGCTCGGGGGCGTCGGGGTCCGGCTCCGCCGCAAGCACAGGTTCCCACTCTGTCGCCACTCCGTAGAGCCGGGACGCGTCTTCCAGAAAGGCGCGGTAGAGCCGAAGCGCGCCTTCGTCGGTCAGCCGGGGAGACAGCCGCGTTTTGACGCGCCCCGCCTCGGGCACCCGGGCGAAAAGAACGAGCGAGGGAAGCCGGACCATGGCCCTATCGTAACGGGACGAGGCCGCCAGGGGATCGTCCCGGAGGCGCCGGGCTGAGGGCTGACAGCTGACAGCCGCTAATTCGTCTTCGGCTTCTCTTCCTTCTTCGTGTCTTTGGGAAGCAGCGAGACGAAGAGATTCTTCTGGTAGTACGACGTCGTGCCGGTGCTGCCGTCGCGAACCGCGAAGGCGATCCGCTGGCTGCCCGGGCCGACCGTCATCGTGAAGTCGTAGAACCAGTCCTTCGCCTGGGCGACGGTCAGGTCCTTGGCCGGGACGGTCACGGCCTGCCGCTGGATGGCAAGCTCGGACTGTTTCTCGGCGGCGTCGCGCGCGATGACGTACACGAAGAAGGTGCCCTCGTACCGGTCCCCGGTCGGAAGCAGCCCCAGTTTTCCGATGGGGACGGCGATGCGGACCGGAATCGCGAAATTCTCGTCGTTGTAGGGTTTCTGCGCCCCGAGCGTGACGTGGATCCCCAGCGGGTTGTCGTCCCGGGGATAGAAGAGGCTCGCCTGCACCGCCTCGGCGGCCAGGGTCTCCGGTGTCTTTTCGAGGAAGCTCTTGCGGAAACGCGTCCGCATGCCCTTGCGCTTGACTCTGACGGTCAGGGAATGCGGGCGGTCGACGGCCGAACGGGACGTGCGATACCCGAGCGAGTAAAAGCTCGAGAAGTCCTTGGCGAGCTCGTTCAAGCTCCGCTCCCAGCTGTTCGTGTTGATCGACGCCATGCCGCCGGTCTGCTCCGCCAGCATCTGGAGCGGCGCCTGCGTGTTCTGGCGCATGAGGAAGTCGCTCGGCCTGTTCTCGAAGCTGCGGTTTTCCGCGGTGATCATCTGGTCCACGGTGAGGCCCGACGCGTCGAGCGCCCAGATCGTGACTCCCTGCGCGTTCGCCGACTGGATCACGCCGGCGTACTTGCCGCTCATGTCGAACTCGAAGGCCTCCAGCGACGACGTGGCCTGCTGATACTTCTTCTGGACCGCGTCGAAAAGCTCCATGCCCGCCGTGGCGGGCAGCCCCTCCGAGACGTACACGAAGATCTTCCGCCCCTTGATCCCGGCGAGCGCGTTCAGGGTGCTCTTGAGCGCGTCGATGTCGAACTCGAGATCGTTGCGCAGAGAGCGGGCGTACTGCCGCGCCGTCTGGAGCGCCTCGTCGGACGAACGCGACTCGTCGATACGGTGGAGCGCATCGCGCCTCTCTCCGGAGAGCGAGGTCCCGCCGCCCGTCTCGCGCTCGATCTCCTCGAGAGCGGCGAGGATCTCCGTCGGGTCGGCGGTGAACTTGCGCTTCACCTTGAGCGACCGGTTGAACGTGATCACCTCCGCCTCGGCGCGCGGCCCCACGTTCTTCGAAACGAAATCCTTCAGCTTTCCGAACATGCGGTTGCGGTTCTGCGGCTGGATGTTCAGGTTGTCGATGTAGAGGATGAACCGCGCCTTGATCTCCGTCGGAAGGTCCCCTCTGGCCTCCACGGCGTCGAGAGGCTCGCTCTTCCCGTCCCCGAAGGTCACCTTGCCGTCGCCGACGGCGTAGAAATTCTCGATCGTCTGCGGCACGCCGTCCTGGAAGACCTCGAAGTCGTTCCTGGTCAGGTCGGTCACCCGGTTGCCCTTGGAATCCGTGACCACGACCTCGACGTTGCTGATGTGGACCTCGACGCGCTCGCCGACCGGAGGCAGTGGCGCCGGCGCGGAAGGGGGCTGCTTGGGAGCCTGCGCCAGCGAGACCGCGGCGGCGAACAGCCCCGCCAGGGCGAACGGTGTCTTCAAATTGAGCCTCCTGCCGCACGACAAGCGCGGGTGCTTCGGTGATTATTCCCCCCGGCCGCGCCGGCTGTCGGGTCCCGTGAGCGGCTGAAAAAAACGATGTTGCTTTGTCCCGGGGAATTCAACAGAATTCGCGTCTCCGGAAGGCGCCTCAAACGCCCGGAAAAGCGATGAAAAGCGAAAGAGCAGAGGAGCATCCCAGAATGCCAAGTCGACGTTTCCGCTCCGCCGCGGCCGCTCTTCTTCTCCTGGCGACGATCGCCTTCGCCGGCTGCCAGAAGATCCAGGCGCGGCAGGAGGTCAAGCGAGGCAACGAGGCCTTCAAGGCCGGCAACTACCCTTCCGCCCTCGCGAGCTACGAGAACGCCTCCCGCCTCGACCCCTCGCAGTCGAAGCTTCAGAAGAGCATCGGGCTGGCCTACATGGCGATGTACCAGCCGGGTTCGAAGCACCCGAAAGACCTTCAGTTCGCCGCGAAGGCGATCGAGAACCTGAAGGCCTACCTGGCGGCTCACCCGGAAGACAAGCGGGCGAACGAGTTTCTGGTCTCGATGTACCTCTCGACGGACCGCTACGACGACGCGATCGCGTTCTACAAGCAGCGCCTCCAGTCCAACCCCAAGGACGTCAAGGCGATCCAGTCGCTGGCCGCGATGTACTTCAAGAAGGGCGACTTCAACCAGGGATTCGAATGGCTGAACAAACGCACCGCCCTGGAGCCCGACAACCCGGAGGCCTACGTCATGATCGGGGTCCAGGCCTGGGACCGCTCCTACCACTTTCCGGACATCGACCCGGCGACGCGGACGCAGATCGTCGATACCGGGCTCCACGCGGTCGAGAAGGCCCTCCAGATCAAACCGGACAATTTCGATGCGCTGACGTACATCAACCTGCTCTATCGCGAGAAGGCCAAGGTGGAAACGGATCCGGCCAAGCAGCAGGAAGACATCGCGGCCGCCGACAAGTACCGGCAACAGGCACTCGATTTGCGTAAGAAAGCTGCCGCCACCACGCCGACGCCGGAACCGGGCAAGTAGACCCGGTGTCCCAAGCGTCGGGAGGAGTCACATGTTCGAAGATGTCCTGATCGAATCGTCCAACCGCAAAGGGGGGTCGAAGACGGCGTTGACCTTGCCGGTTTCGATCGCCATTCACGCCGTCGTCATCGGAATCATCGTCGGGGCGTCGATCTGGTTCGTGGAAGACGTTCCCGAGCCGCCGATTCCCGTCACCTTCTATGCCGCGGCGCCGCCGCCTCCCCCGCCGCCGCCCGCGGCACCGAAGGCCGCTCCCAAGGCGGTCGAGGTTCAGAAGCCCGTTCCCGTGCGATCGTCTGAAATGGTCCAGCCGACGATCATCCCCGAGAAGATCCCCGTGGCGCCCTCCGCTCCCGAGCCCGCCGCGACCGGCGGCGTCGAGGGAGGCGTGGAAGGGGGCGTCGAGGGCGGAGTTCCCGGCGGTGTGCTCGGGGGTGTGGTGGGCGGCACCGGCGGAGCGGGCGGGGGAGACGAGCCCCTGCGGGTCGGAGGAGAGGTCAAGGCCCCCGTTCTTCAGAGCAAGATCGAGCCGACGTACCCCGAGGCCGCCCGGAAAGCCCGCATGGAGGGCGTCGTGATCCTGGAGGCCATCATCACGGCCAGCGGGAGCGTCGAGGAAGTCAAAGTTTTGAAGTCCGTGAACCCCCTCCTGGACGCGTCCGCCGTCCGGGCCGTCCAGGGTTGGAGATACAAACCGGCCACGTTGAACGGCCGGGCCGTCCGGGTATACCTGACCGTCACCGTCACCTTCAACTTGCACTAGGATTGCAAATCGTCCTCGCGAGCTGTGGGATAAAGATTACCGAACGACAAGGAGCGATTCATGAGTTTTGATCCCGTCACACTCTGGCAAACGATGACGCCGCTCGCGAAGGGCGTGAGTGTCCTGCTCATCCTCATGTCAATCTACTCATTGACCGTCGCGGTCGAGCGATTCATCTACTACAACAAGGCCAAGAAGCAGTCGCTCGCGTTCGCGCGCCTCGTGACCGGGTTCTTGAAGAACGACAGGCTCCAGGAGGCGATCGACTCATCGAAGAAGTTCAAGAACAGCCACCTCGCGCGCGTCGTCGCGGCGGGACTCTACGAGTTCCACAACGACCTGTCTTCCGGCGCCGCGAACATTCAGGGCCACGACCCGATCGAAGCAGCCGAGCGGGCCATTGAGAGGGAAACCCTCGTCACGACCGCCGACATGAAGAAGGGCCTCTCCGGCCTGGCGACGATCGGCACGACCGCGCCCTTCATCGGCCTCTTCGGCACGGTCATCGGGATCATCAACGCCTTCCGCGGAATGGCCCTGACCGGATCGGGCGGTATCGCGGCGGTGTCCACCGGCATCGCGGAAGCTCTCGTCACGACGGCGCTCGGGCTCTTCGTCGCGATCCCGGCTGTCTGGCTGTTCAACATCTTCATGAACAAGATCGAGCGATTCCAGGTTGAAATGTCCAACTCGGCCTCCGAGCTTCTCGACTACTTCATCAAACGCCGCGGCGCCCAGACTCAGCGCACGGCATAACCCGGGCAGGGAGGTTTCCATGAGTATGGGAGTGGGAGGCGGCGAAGCCCGCAACAAGCTGCAGAGCGACATCAACGTCACGCCCCTCGTGGACGTCTGCCTCGTGCTTCTGATCATTTTCATGGTGGTCACACCGCTGCTCCAGAACGGGATCAGCGTGCAGCTTCCGGAAACGGTCAACCCGGACAAGAAGCCGGAAGGCGAGAAGCAGAAGGTGGTCACGGTGAACTACGCGACTCCTCCCGCCTACTTCTTGTCGGGCAATCAGCCGATGGGAAAGGTCGAGTTCCAGAAGGCGCTCGAAGAGATGTACCAGCGCGCCCCGCAGACCGACCTCGTCATCAAAGCCGACCAGCGCTTGAAGTACGGCGAGGTGAAGGAAGTCATGCGCATCACCAAGGACGCCGGGTTTCAGAACGTCGGCCTGATCGCTCAGAAGAAGCCGCAGGGAATGGCCGCCGCCGGAGCTCCCGGAGCCGCGGCGCCGTCCTCGAAGTAGCGGCGAACCGAAACCCAAGGAGATTTCTCAATGTCTATGGCTTCGGGAGGGGCGGGAGAATACAAGAGCGACATCAACATCACGCCGTTGGTGGACGTCGTCCTCGTCCTCCTCATCATCTTCATGGTCATCACGCCCCTGCTGCAGATGGGGTATGACGTGAAGGTGCCGCCCAAGGCGCCGCCGACCAACATCGCGGACATTCCTCCCGACCAGCTGGTCGTGTCGGTCATGCCGAACAACAAGATCTTCCTGAATAAGCAGGAGCTGACGGCGCAGCAGCTCGCGACCCAGCTCGCCGACAACCTGAAGAACCGCCGCGACAAGACGGTGTTCTTCTCGGCCGACGACAGCGTCACGTATGGTGACGTGGCGAAAGTCATGGATGTCGTACGCAACGCGGGCGCCAACAACCTCGGCATCGTCCTGGAAACCGTTCCCATTCAATAACCGGAACGCTCAAGATCCCCCCGGGCGCCACGCGGCTGTCCAGATCGGTCTCGAGTCCCACCCGCCGGGTCGAGCATTGGCCCGTCCAACGGCGTCTCACAATCGCTCGGAACGAAGGCGGCGTCGCCGGCGATCTTCGTTCCGCACACCCTGCCCCACCCCCCCGCGCCGCCGAACGCCCTCGTCCCAACTTCGTCGCGGGCTGAACAAGCCGTTTCGAGCCCGAACCTCTGATATTCTTCCCCCCCTTTGCCCCTCGCTGGGGCCCCCGGTTCGACACTAAAAAGAGGGAGTCTGAATGCCGTATAGCAACGCCCTGCCCCTGATCCTGACGTTTTCCGTCGGATCGCTGTTCGTCGCCTGGTACCTCGCGACCTGGGTCCTCAAGCGGGACACCGGGACGGCGGCCATGCGGGAGATCTCCAACGCCATCAAGGAAGGCGCCGAGGCGTTTCTTCGGCGGCAGAACAGGACGATCGGCCTCCTCGCCCTCGTCCTCGCGGCCGTCATCTTCGTCCTCTATGCCTTCGTGCGCGCGCACCACTCTTTCGATCCGGTGCCGACCGCGCTGAACCTCGCCTTCTGGACGACGCTCTCGTTCGTGCTTGGGGCGGCGTGCTCCGTGTTCGCCGGATACGTCGGGATGTGGATCTCGATCCGCACGAACATCCGGACGGCGTCGGCCGCACGGACGTCTCTGAACGACGCGCTCCGGACGGCGCTGAGAGGGG
This sequence comes from Acidobacteriota bacterium, assembly GCA_020199905.1. Lineage (GTDB taxonomy): Bacteria > Acidobacteriota > Thermoanaerobaculia > UBA5066 > Gp7-AA6 > JALYUA01. Next base: position 24,684 of record JAIVJS010000008.1, on the reverse strand, counting down.
GCGCGGTCTCGGGTCTGCTGGTCGTCTCGATGTCGCTCCTTGGCGTCGGCGGCCTCTATTTTCTCGTCAGCCGCCTGACGGCCGTTCCGCCCGCGCAGATTCCGCTCCTGATCGTGGGCTACGGATTCGGCGCCTCGTTCGTGGCTCTGTTCGCCCAGCTCGGCGGCGGCATCTACACGAAGGCGGCGGACGTCGGCGCGGACCTCGTCGGCAAGGTGGAGGCGGGGATTCCGGAGGATGATCCGCGCAATCCCGCCGTCATCGCGGACCTCGTCGGCGACAACGTGGGCGACTGCGCCGGCCGAGGCGCGGACCTCTTCGAATCGACCGCCGCCGAGAACATCGGTGCGATGATTCTCGGCGCGACTCTCGCCACCGCCGCGCAGAGGGCCGACATGCCCTTCGCCGCGGGAATCGTCGGTGTCATGCTCTTCCCGCTCGTCGCCCGGGCCTTCGGCCTGCTGGCGTCGATCGTTGGAATCTTCCTCGTCAAGACGCGTGAAGACCAGGACCCCATGCAGGCGCTGAACCGGGGCTATTACGTCACCTCGGCTCTCGCCATCGCAGGCTTCTTCGTCGCGACAAAGTGGCTCCTGTACAACGAGAGACTCCCCGACGCCTGGTGGAAGTACTTTCTGTGCGGAATCATCGGCGTGCTGGCCTCGATCGCCTTCGTGTTCATCACGCAGTACTACACCGAGTACCGATTCCGGCCCGTGCGGGAGATTGCCGAGGCCTCGCAGACCGGACCGGCGACGAACGCGATCACCGGCATCGCCATCGGGTTCGAATGCACGCTGATGCCCGTGATCGCGATCTCGATCGCGATTCTCTCGTCCTACAAGATCGGCCTCTGGGCCATGCCGGGCGGCGGTCTCTTCGGGACGGCGGTCGCGACGATGGGGATGCTGGGAACCGCCGCCTACATTCTCGCGATGGACACCTTTGGCCCGATCACCGACAACGCGGGCGGGATCGTCGAGATGTCGAAGCAGCCTGAGGAGGTCCGCAAGAAGACCGATCGCCTCGACTCCGTCGGCAACACGACGAAGGCCCTGACAAAGGGGTACGCCATCGGGTCCGCCGCGCTGGCGGCCTTCCTCCTCTTCTCCGCGTATCTGGACGAGCTGAGCAACTACGGGGCGAAGCTCGAGAGCGTCAACCTCGCGAAACCCGAAGTCTTCGTGGCAGGCCTTCTCGGCGCGATGCTCGTCTTCTTCTTCTCCGGGCTCGCGATCAAAGCGGTCGGCCGCGCCGCGACACTCGTGATCCAGGACGTGCGCGCCCAGTTCAAGGAGCGTCCCGGGATCATGCAGGGGACGGAAAAGCCGGATTACGGCAGGACCGTCGACATCGTGACCCGGGGCGCCTTGAAGCAGATGATCCTGCCCGGCCTCGTGGCGGTCGGCACCCCCATCGCCGTCGGCCTCGTCTTCAAACAGATGGGAGTCGGGGCCGAAGCGGTCGCCGCGCTTCTCATGGTCGGCACCATCACGGGCATCGTCGTCGCGACGTTCCTGAACAACGCGGGCGGAGCCTGGGACAACGCCAAGAAGTACATCGAGACCGGCGCCTACGGCGGCAAGGGCTCGGCGACCCACAAGGCGGCCGTCGTCGGGGACACGATCGGCGATCCCTTCAAGGACACGGCCGGACCGTCGCTCCACGTGCTCATCAAGCTGCTCGCAACCATCACGCTCGTCCTCGCTCCCCTGTTCATCTGAGCGGACGGCCCCTCTGACGAAAAGGGCCCGGTTCGCGCCGGGCCGTTTTCATTCCGCCTCCGGCCTCTGTTACCGGGCGGGCGGCCTTCCCTGCTTGATCATCTCGGAGATGTCCCTGAACTCGATGTCCGCCGGGATCGTGACCAGGGAATCCGCCACGGAAGCGTTCAGGTCGATCTCGGCGTTTCGTGAGGTCATCGTCATTCCGTTGGATTCCACGACGACTTTCACGGGGAAATTCTTCAGATCGGTCGCCAGCCAGACCTTCTCCCTGCGCTCCTTCTCCGCGCCTTCGGCAGGAGTCACGAGCTCATAGACCTCACAGGGGTGCCCGTCGATGGGCTCCGATCCGGCCTTGCGGCCCTTCGTCCTGTACTCCTCGATCCGGCTGGCGTAGTCGCCGGAAGCGTGGGGGCGTCCCGCGACCGTCGCGTTGATCTTCAGGCCCTCCTTCTGGCCGTCCGTCCACTGGTAGACGGTGTCCCCCTGTTTGACGGTGTTCATGTTCATCCCCATGACCGCCGACTTCATGCGCATGCGGCCGTCCTTCTTCAACCAGATTTCAGAGGACGTGTCGGGCATGGCCTGATTGGGCCCGCCTTCGATCGAGATCGTCGATTTCCAGTGCGCGCTGCCGGCCCACTGCCCGAGCGCGGCGCTGGCGAAAAGGAAGCCGGCGGCGGCGGCGAGAGGGCGCAGTCTCCAATGCATGGTCAGAGCTCCTTTCCGGAACGAAAACCCGGAGTCTAATCGACGGGGCGGAGGAGAAACGTCAGACGAAGCGGCAGAGGATTTCGTTCGAGACGAGAAAACCGCGCTCCGAAAACCGGACCCGTCCAGGCGAGGAAAGGAGCCATCCCGCTTCCCGCCAGCCCGCGTAATCGGCGGCGAGACGCGAATCGCCCTCCGCGGAAATCCAGTCCTCGATCTCGGCTTCGGGAACTCCGTCGGTGAGGCGCAGGCCGAGCACGATCCTCTCTCGCGCCTCTTCCGCCGCGTCGATCGGACGGTCGAGCGCCGTGGGCCGCCGGCCCGCCGCGAGCGCGTCGAGGTACGCCGGCAGCCCGGAGACGTTCGCGCGCCGCCGGCCGGACCACAGCTCGTGGGCCGAGACTCCGAGACCCAGGGTGGGGACTCTCCGCCAGTACTTCTCGTTATGCCGGGCCCTCGCGCCGCTCCTGGCCCAGTTGGAGATTTCGTAGTGATGGAGGCCCGCGCGGGCGAGGATCTCCCCGAGCTCCAGCCAGAGGTCGGCCTGGGCGTCGTCGGAGAGGTACCGCTCGGGCCGGAGCGCGCGGTCCTCCTCGATGATCTTCGACTTCTCCGTCTCGAGCAGATAAACCGAGACGTGTCCGACGCCCGACGCCGCCAGCTCGCGCGCGCTGGCGCGGAAGCTCTCTTCGGTCTGCTCCGGGAGACCCAGGATCAGGTCGCCGGAAACGGACAGGCCCGCGTCGAGGAGGGCCGACAGCGCGCGGCGCGCCGAGGCGGCGTCGTGGCGACGTCCGACCGCGGAGAGCTCGCGATCCGCGAAGGACTGCACACCGAGAGAGACGCGGTTGATTCCGGCCTCGGACCAGAGGCGGGCCAGATCTCCCGAGACGTCGTCCGGATTCGCCTCCATCGTGATTTCCGACCCGGACTCGAAGTCGAAGAGGGCGCGGAGGCGGTTCGAGAGCCGCGCGAGGTCGGCGGGCGGAATGAGCGACGGCGTCCCGCCCCCGAAGTAGAGGGAGTCGAACGTCGCGCCGGAAGCCTCTTCCGCTTCGAGAGCCGCCTCCGTGTCGAGGGCCTGGAGATAGGCGGTCCGCGACGACGGGTCCGTGGTCACGACGAACGAGCAGTACCCGCACCGCGACCGGCAGTACGGCAGATGAACGTAGATCCCCGCCGGGGCGGCGCCCTCGTTCACGGGGCCGCCTCCGCCAGCGCGGACTCCGCTTCCCGGGCGAGCTCCGGCCCGAAGGGGAACGCCCGGGAGAAGTTGCCCTCGCGATGAATGGCGCCGAGATCGCGCGCGCAGGAGTCGATCCAGCGAACGGCCGCCTGCAGGCGGGCCGCGCGGTGCTCGTCGTGCGAGCCGGCAGCCGCCTCTTCGAGCCGCGAGGCCGCGCGCCAGTTTCCCGGCGGCTCCGACGGCGCCGCGGGGCGGGGCGGAAGGGGCGACAGCCCCAGAAAGTCGGCCGCGGCGCGGGCGGCCTGAACGGCCCCGGGGATCTCCTCCTCCCAGGGCGAGTGGTGCATCCGGTCGAAGAAGGCCTCCGCCGCGGCGGGATCGACGGCGCCGCGGGCCTCGACCGCGAAGCGCCGGAACTCGGGCGTTCCCGCCGGAGCGAGCGGGAGGGCGAAGCCGGCCCCTGCGGCGCGGGCCGCCTCGAGATAGGGGCGAAAAAATGCAGGACCGTCGGTCCAGCCGGGGATCACCGGCCACGCCACGCCGGCGGGGATGCCGCGGAGGCGCACCGCTTCGAGCGCCGCCGGGTCCGGTCCGGTCTCTCCCGGGGCCCACGTGAAAACGGCGACCCGGGCCGGCGGTCCGTCCCGCCGCTCGGCGCCGGCCCCGGGGAGCCCGGCAGGCGGAGGGTCCAGGAGGTAAACGCCTCTTCCGGAATCGAGCGCCCCTTCCGAGGCGGCGAGGTAGACCCCCCGGACCTCCTCCTCCCGGCAGGCGCCTTCGACGATCACGGGCCCCGCGGCCGTCTTCGCGAAGGCGGCCGACCACGAGCGGGGCGAGACGGGCCCGACGGCGAGAGCGCCCGAGGCGCGGCGGGGCACGATGCGGCGCTCGACCGGGTCGAACCGGAACGCCGGCGGACCGGCCTCGCCCGCGCACGCGAAGGCCCGGGCGGCGATGCGGCGGCCATTCAGGTCGAGCTCGCCCGCGCGGACGACGGGACCTGGCGCCTCTTCGTAGACGATCATCGCGCCCGGCGCGCCGCGGGGTCAGACGCCCGGAGCGCGCGGCGCCAGCCGGCGGCCCCGTACCGCGCAAAGACGTCCACCTCGAAGTTGAGAAGATCCCCCGGCTCCCGGCCTCCGAAGGTCGTGTTCCGCCGCGTCTCGGGAATGACCGCGACGTCGAAGTCGCCGCGCCGCCGGCCCGCGACGGTCAGGCTCACGCCGTCGAGCGCCACAGACCCCTTCTCGACGATGAAGCGCGAGAGCCCGCGCGGAACGGTGAAGCGGTACCGCCAGGAATTGCCCCCGCGCGCCACCTCGAGAAGAGTCGAACGGCCGTCGACGTGCCCGAGCACGAAGTGTCCGGAGAGCCGGTCGCCGTGGACGAGGGCGCGCTCCAGATTCACGCGCCCACCGGCCGACAGACTGCCGAGGCTCGATCGGTCCACGGTCTCCGAGGAGAGGTCCGCGACCAGAGATCGGCCGGAGGAGAGCGCGGTCAGGCAGACGCCGGAGACCGCGACGCTCTCTCCCCGGGCGAGCGATCCCCACCCGGCGGGAGGCGCCACCGTGAGCCGCGCGCCCCCTCGTCTCCATTCCAGGGCGCTCACGCGACCCACCGCGCTCACGATGCCGGTGAACATGCCGCCCCTTCGCGATCTCCGAACTCCTTCACGACACTCTGCCCGTCAGCATCAGGTCCTCTCCGACCGCCTCCCATTCGAGATCCGCGATACGCGGCGCTCGGGGCAGGGCGAACCCCGTCCCTCCGACCCCGCCCGGGGCGGCCGACCCTCCCAGAATCCGCGGCGCCAGGAAGACCGTCGCGCGGTCGACGAGCCCCGCGCGGAAAAACTCCCACAGGGTCGCTGCCCCGCCCTCGACGAGAAGGCTCGTGATCCCGTCGTCGGCGAGGCGGCGGAGCAGCTTCGCGAGATCGACGCGGCCGGCTTTCCGGGCGGGAACGCTCCAGACGCCGATGCCGGCGGCCGTCAGGGCGCGGGCTTTCCGGTGACCCTCGGGAAGAGCCGTGGCGACGAGGGCGCTTCCCGGACGGGAGAACACGCGCGCCTTCGGGGTCAGCCGGAGGCTTCCGTCGATCACCACGCGCCGGTGCGGCAGGCCGCCGCTCCATCCGAGGCGGCGAGTGAGCCGGGGGTCGTCGGCGAGAATCGTCCCCGACCCGACCAGGATGGCGTCGAACTCCTCACGCAGCGCGAGAGACCTCCGCCTGGCGTCCGGGCCCGTGATCCACCGGCTCTCTCCCGTCCCGCTCGCGATCTTTCCGTCCAGCGTCGCGGCCCACTTCGCCAGGATGAAGGGCCGCCGGCGCGACACGAACGCCAGGAACTTCTCGTTCTGCCTCTGCGCGCGGCGCTTCTCGGCCGCGGGGGACCAGGACGTGGCCGCTCCCGCGCGTGCCAGGCGCCGCATCCCCCCGCCGGTCACGAGCGGATTGGGATCGCCGGCCGCGGCCACGACGCGCGCGATCCCGGCGGCGAGGATCGCGTCCGTGCACGGCGGCGTCCTTCCGTGGTGGGCGCACGGCTCGAGCGTCACGTAGAGGGTGGCGCCCCGAGCGAGATGGCCGGCGCGGGCGAGGGCTTCGACTTCCGCGTGCTGCCCCCCCGCCCGGCGGTGGAAGCCCTCGCCGACGACGCGCCCGCCGCGCACGACGACGGCGCCCACCATCGGATTGGGCGGCACCGTGTACCGGCCCTCCTCGGCGAGGTCGAGCGCGCGGGCCATCCATGCCGCGTCCTCTTTCCTCGCGGCCCCGGCGCCGCGGAGGGGCCGGACGGGCGCGCGGCTTACCAGGGCGGCCACCGGGCTCAAACGGCGGAGCCGGAGACGTCCGCGGTTTCGGAGGTCTCCGCCTGATCTTCGCCGAGCAGAGCGCTGGCGTACTCCGAGGGATCGAACGGCACGAGATCGTCGAGGCCCTCTCCCACGCCGACGTAGAGGACCGGCAGTTTCAGCTCGCGATAGATGGCGAGGACGATCCCCCCCTTCGCGCTGCCATCGAGCTTCGTCAGGACGACTCCCGTGGCGCCGGCCGCTTCGACGAACTTCCGAGCCTGGGCGAGACCGTTCGTGCCGGTCGTCGCGTCGAGCACGAGCAAGGTCTGGTGCGGCGCGCCGGGGATCTCGCGGCCCGCGATCCGCCTCATTTTCGCGAGCTCTTCCATCAGGTTGTGCTTGGTGTGCAGCCGCCCGGCCGTATCGACGAGGAGCACCGACACGCCTCTCGCCCGTGCGGAGGCCAGGGCGTCGAACAGGACGGCGGACGGGTCCGCGCCCTCCCGGTGCCGCACCATCGGAAGGTGGAGGCGGTCGGCCCAGATCTGCAGCTGCTCGATCGCGCCGGCCCGGAACGTGTCTGCCGCGGCGAGAAGGACCGCGCGCCCGTCGGCGGCGTAGCGGCGGGCGAGCTTCGCCGTCGTCGTCGTCTTCCCCGAGCCGTTGACTCCGACCAGGAACACTACCTCCAGGGAAACCCCGGGGGAGGCGGCCGCCGCGCGGGGAGCGGACGAGAGCCACCTCGAGATCTCCTCTCGGAGCAGCGTCCGCAGTTCCGTCGCGTCCGTTCGACGCGTCGGATTCGTCCGGCGGCGGAGCGCTTCCGCGAGCGCCGCCGCGGTGTCGGCTCCCACGTCGGCCTCCACGAGCGTCTCCTCGAGAGCCAGAACGACGGACTCGTCGAATCCGAGGCTCTCCTTCACCGCCGTCCCGATCTTCTCGATGATCTCGGTGTGGGTCATGAAGAGCCCACGCTTGACCTTCGAAAAGAAAGAGTTCCTCGGTTTGTCGTCGGGCGCGCCGCCCGGGGGGATGTCGGTCATGGCAGCAGGCATTATTTCCGATTAGAGGCCCTGGAAACGGGAGACGGGAAACGGAGGGGCGCCGTTTCCCGGATCGGGGGACAGCTGAAGGCTGAGAGCTGACAGCTTCTACGAGGCCGGCGTCGTCTCCAGAAGCAGCCGCGCCTTGGCCCCGGCATCGCCGCCCGGATCGAGCTCGACCGTGCGCTCCAGGTACCGGCGGCCGAGCGCGATCTTCTTCATTCCGACGAGCGCGAGGCCGAGACGCAGGTTGGCGTCGGGGTTCTTCGGCTGCAGACGGACCGCCTCCAAGAAGTCCTCGGCGGCGCCGGAGAAGTTTCCGAGCGCTTCACGAGTGGCTCCCCGTCCGATCAGGGCGTCGTAGGACTTCGGCTCGCGGGCCAGCGCCCCGGAAAACTCGGCCTCCGCCCCCGGATAATCCCCCTGACGCTGGCGCATCCGGCCGCGGTGGACGAGCGCGTCGAACCGGTCCTCCGGCACCGTCGACCCGTCGGCCACCCGGAGGTCCTCTTCGGCCTCGGGATACCGGCCGAGCTCGATGCGGGCCATCGCCCGGTGCACGCGGTACGACCCCTTGTCGGGAGCGAGCTTGATCGCGCGGTCGAAGGGGTCGATCGCTTCCCGGACCTTGCTCTGCATGATGAGGGCGACGCCCAGGCCGTCCTGCAGCTCCGGGTTCTTCGGGTCCGAGCGAATCACATCGCGATACGCGACCTCGGCGTCGTGATAGCGGCCGTCGCGCAGAAGGACCGCGGCCATGCGCTCGTTCAGCAGCACCTCGGCGGACGTCTTCGTCGCCCCCGCGTTCCGATGGCAAGCCGCGCCCGCCAGAAGGGCCAGCAGGATTGCAAAGGACGGAAGGGCGTTCCCGCATCCCCGCGGTGCGAGCGGCCGGCCGGCAGCCGCGCCGCTCAGAGCGCCTCCTGGAGGAAGTCCTCGTCTTCGATGCTCGGCGTCGAGGTGGCGATCGGCATGAGCTCCCCTTTTTCGAACGCCCGCACGAAAGCATCCACGACGACGGGATCGTAGCGCACGCCCGCGAACTGCCGGATCCGGTCGACGACGTAGCCGATCTCCATCGCCTGTTGATACGGGCGGGTCGTCGTCATCGCGTCGAAGGTGTCCGCGACGGTCACGATGCGGGCCTGCATCGGGATCTGTTCGCCCGACAGGCCTTCGGGGTACCCGCCCCCGGTCCACTTCTCGTGGTGGTACTTCATCCCGGGGATGACGTCGGCGAGCTGCGGTATCGCGGACATGATCGCGGCGCCCTTGATGGGATGCGTCTTCATGGCCGCGAACTCCTGCTCGGTCAGCGCCGTGGGCTTGCGGATGATCGAGTCATCCACGCCGATCTTCCCGACGTCGTGGAGAAGCGCCGACAGGCGGATCCGCTCGACCTCGTCGACGGGAAGGCCCATCTCCCGCGCGACGGTCGCGGCGTACGCCGAAACGCGCTCGGAGTGGCCGCGCGTGTAGGGGTCCTTGGCGTCGATCGCCTCCGCGAGGGCCCGGATCGACGCCAGAAAGAGCTCGTGGTTCTCGCGGGCGGCGCGCTGCACCGCGTCGAAAGCGACCTCGATCGAGCCGCTCATCCGGTTGAAGCTCTCGGAGAGTGCCGCGATCTCGGCGGTGCCCCGGACCTCGACGGTCGCGCCGTATTGCCCTTCGCTGATCGCCCGCGTGGACTCCGCGAGGCTGGCGATCGGATCGGAGAGGCGCCGCGCGAACGCGAGACCCAGGAGGAGCGCGCCCGTCAGCGCCGCCGCGCTCCAGAGAAGCGTGTCGCGGACCATCCGGGTGACGGACGCGAAGGCGAGATCCCGATCCCGCTCGACGAGGACGCCCCAGTCGGGCTGGCCGACCGGGGCGATCGAAGCCAGCACCGCTCCCCGGTCGGTCCGCTCGGAGCGCGTCAGGCGTGCCGGGAACTTCACGAAGTCGCGCACCAGGGAGAGGCCGCGGCGATCCCGGCCGCGCGCCGCCTCCGGGAACAGGGCCTCGCCCTGCCGGTCGAGCAATGTGACCTGAACTTCCCGACGCGCCTCGTCCCGGAACTCCTGCACGATCGGCTGCCAGGAGACGAGCGCCTCGACGACGCCGATCTCGCCTCCGGAGTCGTCCTGAACGGGCGCCGCGAGGACCGCCACGTGACCCAGGGTCGGAATGTGAAACGGCCGCCCGAGGTAGAGCGCGCCGTCCCGCGAGGCCTCGAAGCCCTTGCGGAACTCGTAGTCCACCTCCGCGGAGTGCACGTCCGGGCCGACGAAGCTGCCGGAGCCCACGAAGTTGACCCCGCGCAGCGCGACCAGCTGCGTCTGCCCGGCCAGCGCGGACGTCAGGATCCGGGGTCCGTCCGCGGAATTGAACGGATCGCGGCCCGACAGGCGCCCCGAGACACGCAAAGCCGCCGCCGCCGTGTTCAGGCGCTCGCGGGCGGACACGTAGAAGGCGGAGACGTGGTCGGCGACCGCGGACGAGGATCGAGTGAGATACTTCTCTTCGAGGGTCTCGAGCGTGCGCTGGTTGCGGCGGATCAGGACGCCGTCAGAGACGAGCAGAGGAATCAGAGAAGCCGATACCAGCGCGCCCGAGAGAAGCACGAAGAGGCGGATGCGTCGCCTCGAGTGTGTGCGGGACACGGTGCTTCATTATACGCCGGCTTGCCGCCCTCTCCCCGGAGAAACCTCGTCATGGCAGAGAGATGCGGGCCGCCGCGTCCAGCCATTCCTGCAGCGGGATGGCCTCCTCGACCCGGGCCCTCCCTATGTCCTCGAGCAGGACGCCGGCGATCCCGCGCGCCGTCGCCTTCTTGTCCCGCGAAAGAAACGGCTCGAGGCGCGCGGGAGCGGTCTCGGGCGCGGGAAACGGCCCGAGGCGGGAGAGCAGGTCCGCCACCCGTCCGCCCGCCTCGGCGGAGAGGCCGGTCCGGCGCACCGAGAGGTCGAGCGCCGCGCGGATTCCCCACGCGACCGCTTCTCCGTGGCGCAGGTGCCGGTAGCCGCCCGACGCTTCGAACGCGTGTCCGAGCGTATGCCCGAAGTTCAAAAGCCGCCGACGGTCGGATTCCCTGGGATCCTCCGAGACGATGTCCGCCTTGACGGCCGCCGCTCCGGCGAGAAGGTCGAGCAGCGGCCCTTCGTCGCGGGCCAGCACTGACGAAAGCGTCTCTTCCACCCTCCCCGAGAGCCCGGAGTCCGCGATCCACGCGGCCTTCAGGGCCTCGACCAGGCCCGCGCGGAACTCCCGCTCGGGAAGCCCGTCGAGCGCCGCGGGGTCGGCGAGGACGACCCGGGGCGGGTGAAACGCCCCCAGCAGGTTCTTGCCTTCCCGGTGATCCACGCCCGTTTTTCCCCCGATCGCGGCATCCGCCATCGAGCCCGTCGTCGTCGGCACGGCGTTCCACGGAATCCCGCGCAGGAGAATGGCGGCGGCAAACCCGGCTACGTCGGAAACGACCCCCCCTCCGACGGCGACGAGCGCGTCGTCGCGACGGACCCCGGCGGAGAGAGCGGCGTTCGCGATCTCCGAGACGGTGCCGAGCGTCTTGCTCTCCTCCCGGTCGTCGATCTCGAGATCGACCAGGAGGCGGCCGGCGAGGGCGCGGCGGACGCGCTCCACCGCGGCGAGCGGGCCCGCCGAAGTGACCAGGAGAAACCGGCCGGAGGAAGAGAAGAGCCGGGAGGCGGCCGTATCGAGGAGCCCGGGGCCGATCCACACGTCCGTCGCGGCAGTTGCCGACCCGGCGGAAATGTGGCGGAGCGGAGACGTCACGGCGCGGCCCCCCGCCGCGGACTCACGATTTCCCGGGCGGCAGCACGGCGATGCCGAGCTCGCGGAGCTGCTCGCCCGAGACCGCCGACGGAGCCCGCGACATCAGGTCCGTTCCGGACGTCGTCTTCGGAAAGGCGATGACGTCGCGGATCGAGGAGGCCCCCGCCGCGAGCATGCAGATCCGGTCCACGCCGAGTGCGATGCCTCCGTGAGGCGGGGCGCCGAAGCGAAGCGCGTCGAGAAGGAATCCGAATTTTTCGCGCGCCTCGTCCTCCGAAATCCCCAGGGACTGAAACACGCGGCGCTGGACATCCGCGCGGTGGATCCGGATCGAGCCGCCGCCGAGCTCCGTTCCGTTCAACACGACGTCGTACGCGCGGGCGCGGACCGTTCCCGGATCGTCCTCCAGCCGGCCGAGGTCCTCCTCACGAGGCGACGTGAAGGGATGGTGCGTCGCAAACCAGCGCCCCGCCGCATCGTCCCACTCGAGAAGCGGAAAGTCGGTCACCCAGCAGAATCGGTACCGGGTCTCGTCCAGCAGGTCGAGCTCGCGGGCGGCGCGGAGCCTGAGCGCGCCCAACGCGGCGGAGGCGGCTTTCTCGCGGTCGGCGACGATCAGCAGCAGGTCGCCCTCTTCGACACCGGCCGCGTCGATCACCGCGGAGAGCGCTTCCGGCGAAAGGTGCTTCTTCGCGGGTGAGGTGATTTCTCCCTCCGCGCGCTTGATCCAGAGCAGGCCGCCGGCGCCGAAACGTTTGGCCTCCTCCGTGAGCTCGTCGAGCTTCTTGCGCGAGAACGCCGCGCCTCCGGGAACGCGCAGGCCACGGACCGCGCCGCCCCTGCCCGCGAGCGCCTTGTCGAACGGCGCGAAGCCGGTGCCGCGAGCGACCCCGTCCAGGCGCACGAGCGGCAGTCCGAAGCGCAGGTCGGGCCGGTCGGTTCCGTAGAGCTCCAGCGCCTCGGAGTGCGTCAGACGGGGGAACGGCGGTTCGCACGCGATCCCGGCGGCGGCGAACGCGTCCGCCAGAAGGGCCTCCACCACCGCGAAGACGTCTTCTTCGGTCGGGAAAGACATCTCGATGTCGATCTGGGTGAACTCCGGCTGCCGGTCGGCCCGGAGATCTTCGTCGCGGAAGCATCGCGCGATCTGAAAATACCTCTCGAAACCGGCGACCATGAGGATCTGCTTGAAAATCTGCGGGGACTGAGGCAGCGCGTAGAACTGGCCGGGATGGACGCGGGACGGCACCAGGAAGTCGCGCGCGCCCTCGGGCGTCGATCGCGTGAGCATCGGAGTTTCGACCTCCAGAAATCCCTTCTCGTGCAGGATCTTTCGGACGCGGAACACGATCTCGTCGCGGAGGACGAAATTCCGAAGCATGGCCGGCCGCCGCAGGTCGAGGTACCGGTATTCGAGGCGCAGATCCTCCGCGGCGTTGGTGCGGTCTTCGACCTGGAAGGGCGGCGTGTCGGAACGCGCGAGGAACGCGACGCGCGTCGCGATGACCTCGATCTCCCCCGTTGCCTGCTCCGCGTTTCCGCGGCCCTCCCCGCGCAGCGCCACCTCGCCTTCGATGTCGACGACGTCCTCGCTGCGGGCCTCCGAGGCGCCGGCGACGGCCTCGAGCGGGCAACGCAAACGGTCGAAGAGGACCTGCACGGTTCCGGAGCGGTCGCGCACGGTGAGGAAGATGAGCTCGCCGAGGTCGCGCCGGCGTCCCACCCATCCCTGAAGGCGGACGCGCCGGCCGGCGTCTTTCGGGCGCAGCTCGCCCGCGGGCTGCCGCGCAAGACTCTGCGGACCGGGGACGTTGCTCATGTCCGGCTTCTGCGCGTCAGAGCCGCCAGGGGAACCGCCTCCTCGCGGCGCGCGGAGAGCGTCTTGATCTTGACGGTCTGCTCCGCCCGCTCCTGCGACCCCACGGACACGACCCGCACCTCCGACACGCGAAAGGGATAATCGGCGTCGCCCGCGAGGATCGCGCTGGCGCGCGTGAACCCTTTCGCAAAGCCGCGGCCGGAAAGGTCCGTTTCGACCACCGCGCCGGCGTGGCCCGATCGCAGCGCGCGCGCGACGGCCATCGCATAGGGGAAATCCTCCGGGGAGCCGGGAAGGACGTACCAGAGCTCGCGCGGCTCGCGGGGATCTCCCGGCAGGACCTCGACCAGGCGGTCCTCACCGATCGCGAAGCCGACAGCGGGCAGCGGCGGTCCGCCGAGGTCCGCGAAGAGGTTGTCGTAGCGTCCGCCGCCGAGGATCGCGTTCTGCGCGCCGAGGCTCTTCGAGACGACCTCGAACACGGTGACCGTGTAGTAGTCGAGGCCGCGGACGAGGGCGGGGCTCTCCGTGAACGGGATCCCGGATTCGCGGAGGAACTCCTTGACCTCGGCGTAGTGCGACGCGGCCTCCGGGTCCAGGAACTCGACGGTCGTCGGAGCGCCTTCCAGCACAGCCTTCGTCTCCGGGTCCTTCGAGTCGAAGAGCCGCAGCGGATTTTCCTCGACGCGCCGGCGGTCGTCTTCGCCGAGCCTGCGGGCTCGGGGGCGGACATGAGACCGCAGAGCGTCCGCGAACGCCTCGCGTCCGGCGCCGCCGGGAACGCAGTTGAGCGTCACGGAGAGGTCGATGAACCCCAGCCGTTGCAGGAAGTCGAACAGCATGACCAGCACCTCGGCGTCCGAAGCGCTGCCGGGAACGCCGATCATCTCCGCCCCGATCTGGCGGAACTCGCGGTACCGCCCCTTCTGGGGACGTTCGTAGCGGAATTGCTCTCCGGCGTACCAGAGGCGGAGAGGCCGGGGCATCCGGTCGATGCCGCGCTCGAGCGCGGCGCGGACGACCCCGGCGGTGTTCTCAGGCCGCAGCGTCAGCGACCTCCCCTTCCGGTCGAGAAATGTGTACATCTCCTTGTGGACGATGTCCGTCGTCTCGCCGACCGAGCGCGAGAAGAGCTCCGTGGACTCGAGGATCGGCGTTCGGATCTCCCCGTATCCGTAGCCCCCGAAAACCTGGCGGGCGATCGACTCGACCGCTGCGTACTTCTCGCTTTCGGGAGGAAGCAGATCGCGGGTTCCCTTGACCGCGCGATATGCGGGGCTCATTGCGCCCAATCCTCCCCCGCCTCGACCGCCTCCCGTTTGTAGCCGAGGTAGTTGCGGTGAAAATGCTCGAGATCCACGACCTCGGCGTCCGAGAGCACCCGGACCTGCCGGGCCGGCGCGCCCAGCCAGAGCGTCCGGGGCGGAACGACGGTGCGGGGCGTGACGAGCGCTCCCGCTCCGATGAACGCCGAGGCGCCGATGTCGGCGCCGTCGAGCACGGTCGCCCGGATGCCGATCAGGGCGCCGCGGCGGATCACGGCCCCGTGGACGAGCGCGCCGTGTCCGAGCGTGACCTCTTCCTCGAGCACCGTCGGATAACGGTCGACCGTGACGTGGATCGCGCAGTTGTCCTGGATGTTCGAGCGGTCTCCGATGCGTATCGAGTTGCAGTCCCCCCGGATGACCGAGTTGTACCAGACCGACACGTCGTCGCCCAGAACGACGTCGCCGATCACGGCGGCGGTCTGCGCGAGGTACACCCGTTGCCCGAGCACGGGCCTCGCGCCGCGGTGAGCTTTGATGAATCCCATGAAGAGGCGGAATTTATACCGAGTCGTCAGTTATCAGTAGTCAGTTTTCAGCTCCCGCCGGGCGGCCAGGCGAAGGCACCGGCCCTCAGCAGAGCAGGAGGGTCTCTCGTCGCGTCGATCAAAGTGGAGGGTTTTCCGCCCGGAGTGACTCCTCCGTCGACAAGCGCGTCGAGGTTTGCCCCGAAAAGAGCCTCCACCCGACAAGGATCATCGAGAGACGATTCTCCCGACCGGTTTGCGCTCGTGCCCGTGAGAGGACCCGTTTCATTCAAAAGGGCTCGGATCCTCCCCGCGGCGGGAATCCGGACGGCGAGCGTCTTTGCGCCTCTCGACGCCGCGATCGGCTCCCGGAGCCGAAAAATGACGGACAGCGGCGCGGGCCAGATTTCGAAAAATCGTTCGAGTGTCGAGTCTTCGACGACGCCGAGCGCGGCGAGCTGGCTCCGCTTCGCGAACAGAACCAGGAGCGGTTTTCCGTCATCCCGTCCCTTGATTTCGAAGACACGGCGGACGCCGGCATCGTCGAGAGGATTCGTCGCAAACCCGTACGAGCTCTCGGTCGGGATCGCCGCGACTCCCCCTGCCGCGAGAATCCGGGAGAGACGGCGCAGCTCGTCCGCGGACGACAGAAGATTTTCTATCTCGAAACGTTGCATCCCCTTCGCCATCCAATCTGAGCACCGAGAACTGATAACTGAAGACTGAAGACTGACAATTACCTCCCGATATACCTCTCGTACAGAGTCCTCGCCCGCAGAGGATCTCCCGTCCCCCGCACGACGCAGCGGCCGTCCGCGAAGACGGTCAGGCTGACGTTCTCGACCTCCGCGGACAGAAGGTGCTCGGAGCGTCGAACGGGCCCCACGCGCAGGAGGCGGCGCTCGAGCGCGGCGAGGTCCGGGCGCTCGCGCGCGGCGGGCGCCACCTGGACGGCGCTTCGGCCGCAGAGCTTGACGACCTCGGAGGCGCCCTCGCCTTCGAGCGCCGGATACCGGCCGTCGGCGCAGACCGGGCAGCGGGGCGACGGCGACGCGCTCTCGAAGAGCCGGCGCGAGCGCCACGCGCCGTCCCACGCGTGCAGAGAGAGCACCCCGCCCGAGACCCTCGCGCCGCTGACTGCCTTGAGCCCCTCCGTCATCGCGATCCCCGCGATCGTAGGAGGAAGGGTCGGGACCACGCCCGCCGTGTCGCACGTGGGACCCGAACCGGCGGGCGGAAGAACTTCGAGATAACAGCGCAGGCAGGGCGACTCGGGCCGCGTCACCGCGACGAGCCCCTCGTCTCCCACGCACGCGGCATAAACCGAGAGAACGCCGAGCGAGCGAGCGGCGTCGGAAGCGAGGAGCCTCGTCTCGAAGTTGTCGGAGGCGTCGAAGATCACGTCGTGGTCCCGCAGCAGGGAGAGAGCGTTCGTGTGATCGAGGTCGGCCACGACGCCGCGCACGTCGGCCCCGCCGTCGATCGCCTTCAGCCGGCGGGCGGCGGCCTCCGCCTTCGGCGCCACTTCCTCCGCGTCCCGCTCGTCGAACAGGAATTGCCGCGAGAGGTTGGAGAGCTCGACGACGTCCCGGTCGATCAGGGTGAGCCGCCCGACGCCGGCGCGCACCGCCATCTCGGCGGCTGCCGCTCCGACCGCGCCCACGCCCACGATCGCGATCGACGAGCGGCGAATCTTCTCCTGCCCCTCCGGGCCGATCCCCGGAAAGAGACGGGAGCGCGAGTGGCGGTCCTGCGTCTGCAGAGGGCCGCTCACGCGCGCGCTCCCGCGAGCAGAGCCGCCGCGTGCTTCAGAGCGGTTTCGGGCACCGTCTCCCCCGCCAGCATCCGCGCGATCTCGGCGACGCGCTCGACCCCTTCCAGCGGACGGATCGACGCGATCGTGCGGCCGCGCACCTCCCGCTTGACGGCGTGAAAGTGGCGGTCCGCGAGCGCCGCGATCTGGGGCACGTGCGTCACGCAGAGGACCTGCCCGCCCCCGGCCAGAGCACGCAGCTTCCGGCCGACCACCTCGGCCGTCCTTCCTCCGATTCCCGCGTCGACCTCGTCGAACACCATGGTCGGCGCGCGCCGCGCTCTTCCGCCGGCGACCGACTGGATGGCGAGCTGCAGCCGCGAGAGCTCCCCGCCTGAGGCGATCTTCTCGACCGGCTTCTCGGGCTCGCCGGGGTTCGGCGCGAAGAGGAACACGGCCGACTCCGCGCCCCGCGGACGCGGGCGCCCATCCTCCCCCGCCACCAGCGTCGTGCGGAACCTCGCCTTCTCCATGGCGAGCCCTCGAAGCTCCTTCTCGATCGCCGCGGAGAGCTTCGGCGCCGCCTCCCGCCGCCGTTCCGAGAGCTCCGCGGCGGCCTTTACGTACCCGGCTGCCGCGGAACGCTCCTCTCTCTGCAGCCGTTCGAGAGCGTCCTCCACGTTTCCGAGGTCCTCGCGCTCGCGCCTCCACCTTTCGAGGAGGCCGGGAAGATCGGAAACCTCGCACCCGTACTTGCGCTTCAACCGGGAGAGCCGCTCGAGCCGCGACTCGATCGCGGTCAACCGGTCCGGGTCCCCTTCGATCTGCGCCGCGGCGTCCCGCGCTGCGGCGGCGAGCTCCGCAATCCGGCGCTTCAGGTCCTCGGCTTCCTCGAGATGCGGCCGCTCCGCGGGATCGATCGCGGCGAGCTCCGAGAACGCCCGCACGGCCTCCCCCAGACGGTCAGCGGCCGAACCTTCGTCCTCCGAAAGAGCCGCAAGGGCGGTCTCGCCCGCGCGCCGGATGCGGTCGGCATGGGCCAGCCGCCCGCGCTCGCGCCCGAGATCCTCTTCTTCTCCGGGCTCCGGCGCCGCCGAGGCGAGCTCCGCGATCTGGTAGTCCAGGGTCTCCGTGCGGGCTCCCCGGTCGCGCCGCGACTCTTCGAGCCCGCCGAGCGCCGCGCGCGCCTCTTTCCAGGCCGCCGCGGCCTGCGCCGTGGACTCGGCCTCGCGGGACGCCCGGCCGTAGCCGTCCAGAAGGTCCAGCGCCGCGTCGGCTTCGGTCAGCTCGTGCTCGGAGTTCTGGCCGTGCAGGGCGACCAGCCGCTCGCCCAGCCGCGCGAGCGTCCGCACCGAAGCGGGCTCGTCCTCGACGAACGCGCGGCCCCGCCCGTCGGAGGAAAGCTCGCGGCGGATCAGGATCGTGTCGGCATCCGGGAGACCCGCCTGCGTCAGCAGCCGCCGCAGGGCCGGACCGGCGTCGAACTCGCCGGACACCGAAAGGCGGGCCGCGCCCTCCCGGACGAGCTCGGAAGACCCGCGCCCTCCCGCGAGGAGCGCCAGCGCATCCACCAGAATGGACTTTCCGGCGCCCGTCTCCCCGGTGATGACCGTGAGCCCGTCCGAGAGCTCGATCTCGAGGTCCTCGACGATGGCGAGGTTGCGGACCGTCAGGCGCCGGAGCATGGCCGCAGTCTAGCCCGCCGCCTGCCGCAGCACGGGAGGAGAAACGAGAGCTCATGCGTCGGCGCGGACGCAACGGATGCGCTTCCAGCGCGAAAACGTTGGTACGGGGTTCCGGGCGGAAATCAGATCCCCTACTGAAACGCGTTCGTGTCCGAGCCTCCGCAGAGCAGTCCGGGTTGAGAAGCGGCGCTCGCGTATTCCCGGGACCGCGATGTCCCGGTGTCCAAAACTCTCACGGAATACTCGACATCGGTGAGGCCGGAATAAAAGAACCGGAAGCTCCCCCGAAGGGCGGCGGCAGAGCCGTGGCGTCCGCCATCCTGACGATGATCTCGGGAAACGTCGGATCTTCCGTGAAATCGGGCAGGCTGAAGCAGCCGAAGCGGTCGTTGCCCTCGATCGGAGTGCCAGCCGTAAACCGCCCGGTCCGAGGGTTCCCCGCATTCACGATCACCACGAAGCGGTTGAGAAGGAGGAGCTGGAGTTGATTGGCTGTGTGCGACGCCGCGACGTTCACTAAAGCGGAAACAGAGACTCCCGTGCAGGAGCGGGGAGAGGATACGTCCCCCGGCCCGGCGCAGGGATAGAAATTCGCCGCAAATTCGTCCCGCCCAATTCGAGCTCCCCGAGGCCCGTTTTTCACGATGAGAAGAATCAGAAGGAGGACAGCCTCGATCGCGCTTGCGTGGCGCCCCCACTTCGGGATGCTACGTCTTCGACGGCTTGACACCGATCGGCTTGGCGGGCACTCCGCCGACGATCGTCCCTGCCGGCACGGGCTTCGAAGCGACGCCCATCGATCCGACGATGGCGTCCGCTTCGACCGGCACCCCCGAAAGCACCACGGCGTGGTACGTGATCCGCGCTCTGTCGCCGATGACGGTTCTCGCGAGCGAGATGTTGCCGATGTCCTCGACGGCATGCGAATGAGAGTAGACATTCGCGTAGTCCGAGATCGAAACGTCGTTGCCGAGGACGATCTCTCCGCGATCGTCCAGAAGGACGTTGCGATGGATGGTGACGCGGTCCCCGACCGTCAGGTTGTATCCGAAGGAGAATTCGACGCCGTGAAAGATCCGGATATCTTCGCCGCAGCGGCGGAACACCCGGGGAGCGAGCATCGCCCTCATCCGCGCGCCCAGGCGTACGTTACGTCCGACCGGCGAGTGGTCGAACATCTGCCAGAACCAGAGGAGAGGCTTGACCGGCTCCCATTTCACCGGGTCGAGCTGGCTGTAGTACTCCGCCTCCATCGTGGCGTTGCGCGGGTCGAGGCTCGCGAGCAGAGTGCGTCGCGCGAGCGGCGTCTTTCTGTTCTCGAGCGCCTCGGCGTCGAAGGGCCGGCCGAGGTATATCTGAGAGAGCGCTTCGCGGGCCACCTCGTTGCGATTCTGCGCGGGATCGTCGAAGCGTTCCGCGAGCTCGTCGACCAGCCGGGGATACACTTCCTCCCCCGCGGCGCCGATCGAAAACTGGCGGAGGGGCATATGCGCGCGAACGTAGCAAAGCGATACCTCCCAGTCAAACTCGCTCCCTTCCTGCTACTGCTGGCCGCCGGCGCGCTCGCCCAGGACCCCGCGGAGCCGCCGGGCGGCAAACCGTCCCCGCGGGTCGCGGCGCACCTGCCGGGAGCGATCGCGCGCTCGGCCGTCGACGAGAGATCGATTCGAGCGACGATCGAAGAGCTCGTCGCGTGCGGAACCCGGCACTCGCTCTCCTCCTGGGAAGACCCCCGCCGCGGCATCGGCTGCGGCCGCGATCGCCTCGTCGCCCGCCTGGATGGGATCGCAAAAAGATCGGGAGGGCGGCTGCGGGTCGTCGTGGATCGCTTCGAAGCGACCGGACCTCGCACGAACGACAAGCCGGTCCGCATGGAGAACGTGCTGGCGTTTCTCGAAGGGAACGACCCATCGCTCAGGAAGACCGTGTTCCTGGTGTCCGGCCATTTCGACTCGATGCCGACCGGCGTCATGGATCCGGAGGCCGACGCGCCGGGAGCCGACGACGACGCGTCGGGGACGGCCGTCTCGATGGAGTGTGCGCGGCTGCTTTCCGCCGGTTCGTACCGCGCCACCGTTCTGTTCGCGGCCGTGTCCGGAGAGGAACAGGGACTCCTCGGGAGCCAGCATCTCCTCGCGTATCTCAGGGAAAACGGCTACGAAGTCGGAGGTCTGCTGAACAACGACATCGTCGGCGCCGACTTCGCGCCCGGCGGCCCTCACCGAGTGCGGCTGTTCTCGAGCGGCGGTCCGGACGGTGTCGAGTCGCCGTCGCGCGATCTCGCGCGCGCCGTGGAGGAGATCGCGGGACGCGACGCGGTCCGCCTCGTCTTTCGCCTCGACCGCCTCGGGCGCGGCGGCGACCATCGGCCGTTCTCGGAGGCAGGCCTGCCCGCCGTCCGCTTCACGGAGCCGCTCGAAAACTACGATCACGAGCACCAGACGCCCCGCAGCGAGAACGGCCGCGAGTACGGCGACCTGATTCCGTTCCTCGCCTTCCGGTTCATCGGGAACGTGGCGAGGATCAACGCGGAGTCGCTCCGCCAGCTCGCCTCGGCGCCCGCCGCCCCCCACTCCGTCACCGTCGCCGGCGGCGTCACTTCCGACGCGAAGATCGCCTGGACGGCCGCCGACGACTCCGAGCGGGCCGGTTTCGAGATCCTGTGGAGGGAGACGACCGACCCCCGCTGGGAGATCTACGACGTCGTGTCCGCCTCGGGAGAGACCGTTCTTCGGGGAGTTTCGACCGACAACCGCTTCTTCGCCGTGCGGTCCGTGGGCCGGAACGGCGCGCGGTCGATCGCGGTCGCCGCAGTCCTCAAGCCTCCGCCTCCAAAAAAATGACGGCTCAGCCCGCCGCCGGCCCGTCTCCGCGGCGGCGCCGGGCTCTGGGAGACGCGGCCGCGCTCTCGAGCGAGAACCGCCGCCGGAGGAACTCGAGCGTCATCGCGACACCGAAGCCGGTGGCCCCGGCGTCGTAACCGGCATGCTCCTTTTCGAGGTGGGCGACGCCCGCGATGTCCAGGTGCGCCCATCGGGTGCCGGCCGGGACGAACTCCTTCAGGAACACCGCGGCGTTGATCGTGCCGGCGGCGCGGCCTCCCGTGTTCTTCATGTCGGCAAACTCCGAGCGGAGGTTCGAGCGGTAGTCGTCCCAGACGGGCAAGCGCCACAGCCGTTCGCCGGTCTCCTCTCCCGCGGCGAGCAGGTCCGCCGCGAGGGCGTCGTCCGGCGACATGACGCCGGCGCAGTCGTGGCCGAGCGCGACGAGCACGGCTCCCGTCAGGGTCGCGAAATCGAGGAGGACGTCCGGGCGGAATTTCTCCGCGTACGAGAGCGCGTCGGCGAGAACGAGCCGACCCTCGGCATCCGTGTTGTCGACCTCGACGGTCTTGCCGTTGCGCATCCGGAGGATGTCGCCGGGCCGGCAGGCCGAACCGCTCGGAAGATTCTCGGTCAGCGGCGCGAGCGCCACGACCCGGAGAGGCAGGGCGAGCCGCCGGGCCGCGAAGAGGCAGGCGAAGACGGTCGCCGCGCCCATCATGTCGTACTTCATCTCCCCCATCGACGCCGCGGGCTTGATCGAAATGCCGCCGGAATCGAAGGTGATGCCTTTCCCGACCAGGACGACGGTTCCCCTGGCGCGGGCGGGCCGATGCTCTCCGATCAGGAAGACCGGAGGCCGCATGCTTCCCGAGTTCACGGCGAGGAGTCCGGCCATTCGCTCCCGCTCGATCTCCCGCTTGCCGAGCGCGCGCACCGTGACGCCGGCGCGGCGCGCCATGGCTCTCGTCTCCCTCGCGAACTCGGCGGGACCGAGATCGTTGCCCGGAGTATTTCCGAGGTCCCGCGCCCAGCGCACGACGTCCGCGAGAACCGGAGCGTCGCGCAGGACCGCCTCGAGATCCGCCGCCGCGATCGAATCGGGCCGGAGCACCGTCGCGCGGGCGTGCGACGGCCGCCGGACGGCCTTCGACTTATATCGGTCGAAGCGGTAGTCGCCCTGCGCGGCTTCCCGGATCACCGAACGGACGCGCGGAAGGTCGAGCCCTCCGTCCAGAGCGAGCACGATGCGGCTCTCTGAGTGGCGCAACGCGTCGCGCAGGGCGCGGCGCAGCGCCCGACGGACCGTGCCGAGCGACGCGGACGTCTTGCCGAGCCCGACGAGCGACCATCCGGCCCCGAACGCCGTCTCCTTCTCGCGGCCGCGGAACCCGGCTCCCCGGCAGGCATCCCGCAGTGCCGTGCGCACGGATTCCGGCGCGCGGGCCCACGGTTCCCGGCCCTGGTGGAGGAGCGCGATGGAGAAAGACCTGCCGCGTGGCGGCTCCGTCGCGATGTCGATTTCCATGTCGGGAGAGGCTATCAGGGAGAAGAGTGTTCAGGAATCAGCTACCGGCTATCGGCTGTCAGCGAGGGCCTCTTTTCCGGCTCTCAACGCTCAACGCTCGACGTTCAACGTTCCCCCCCGCCGTGCTACTGTTTTTTCGTGACCGCGGTGACCGAGACTCGTCTCCCGGGACTCCGCCTCGTGCGTCGCGGGAAGGTCCGGGAGCTCTACGACCTGGGCGACACGCTTCTCCTCGTGGCGACCGATCGGATTTCCGCCTTCGACTGCGTGTTGACCCCCGGTATCCCCGACAAGGGCCGGGTCCTGACGTCTCTGTCGAACTTCTGGTTCGAGCGGTTCGTCGACGTCGAGAATCACCTCCTGGAAAAAGACGCGGGCCGGTTCCCGGAGGTGGCCGCGGCCTCGAAAGATCTTCTCGCCGGCCGGGCGGTGGTGGTGAAGAAGGCGGCGGTCATCCCTTTCGAATGCGTGGCCCGCGGATACCTCGCGGGGTCCGGATGGACGGACTACGTGCGCTCCGGAGAGATCTGCGGCGTCCGCCTCCCCGCGGGGCTATGGCCGCGCCCGGGAATACGCGGCCACGCGGGGGCTGATCCTCGCCGACACGAAGCTCGAGTTCGGACGCTTCGAGGGCCGGCTTCTCTGGATCGATGAGGCCTTCACCCCCGACTCCTCCCGCTACTGGGACGCTCGCCTCTGGGTCGAGGGACAGCGCCCGGCCTCCTTCGACAAGCAGTTCCTCCGGGACTGGCTCGAGTCGACCCATTGGAACAAGCGGCCGCCTGCCCCCCACCTGCCGGAAGGGATCGTCAAGACGACCCGGTCGAAATATCTGGATGCCCACCGGCTTCTGACAGGCCACCTCCCGCGGGGCGTCTCGGCCTGAGAGGGGAGCCGCGAATCGGGAATTGGCAATCGGGAAAAGATGGCCAGGCTTGGCCCGTCCGACGCCCAACGGTGAAGGCTCAACGCGGAAGCCCCGACCGATCAACGTACGCAACTGCAGAAATTTATCGCCAGGAATGCACTGACGCCGCCTGGCGTTGTCTCTCCTTCGAACCCCGGGGGGTCTGTCCTCTTTCGAGGTCAATCGGGTCGTCATGGCACGCCGCTTGAGTAACAACGGGAGATGAGGCCACGTCGGCCCTATTTACGAGGAGGAACCTGATGATGAAGAGAATTTCCCAACTGGCTCTGGCGGGCATCCTGTGTCTGGCTCCCTTCGCGGCGGCACAGAACGCCGACCAGAACACCGCCGGCCCGAGCAAGAACCAGCTGAAGCTGCGGCTGACCGAGCCTCAGGAGGGCGCGCAGATCAGCGGCTCCTCGATCCGCGTCGCCGTCGATTACAACAAGACTTCTTTCGGCGAGGGGCAGGGGACGAAGTTCGGCGACAAGAACTTTCCCATGGCGATCTTCGACGTCTACGTCGACAACACCCTGAAGCAGACGCTCAAGGGCGGCGACGCGAACGTCGCGGTCATCAACGACGTTCCCTTCGGGAAGCACAAGATCGTCGTCATGGCGAAGAACATCTCCAACGAAGTGATCGATCGCGCCGAAGTCAACGTCACCAACACGGAAGTTGCGGCGGCGACGACCACGACCGATACGACGGCCACGACGGTCGCCCCCCCGGATGCCAACCGCGGCGCTTCGGCCTCCTCCAATACGACGGACGCGACGGCGCCGTCCTCTTCGAGCATGCCGAGCCGCTCCTATGACACGAGTCCGAGCTCAACGACCGACACGAACCGCACGAGCTCGATGCCGCGCACGGCGTCGCACGCTCCGGAAGCTGCCCTCCTCGGCCTGGCTCTGGTCGCGGGCGGCCTTCTCGTGGCGCGGCGGGCGCGCTGACCACACACTCCGGAGTTCCCGGCTCCGCCTCGCGCGGAGCCGGGGCGCCGGAGCTTCCATGACGACGCACCGCCCTTACTTCCAGCGCGCCGCCCACATCCTGGGGGCCGTCGGGATCGCTTTCGGCATTCTCGCCGCGGCGCCGATGGCCGAGGCTTTCCGGGGGAGCGTGGAGCTGCCCAGAAC
>JAIVJS010000077.1 GCA_020199905.1 Acidobacteriota bacterium | reverse complement strand
CCCGCCACTCGCCGTCCCTCCCGCGCAACATGGGCTCTTCGCGCCGCCTGCCGGCTCGATCGCGATCGCTGCCCGCCCTCCGCGCGGCGCTCCTCGCCCTGATGGGGACCGTCAGCCTCCACTGCGCCTCGACGCCCCATCAGGTCCACGTCCGGGACACCTTTCCGCTCGATCCGCGCGAGGAGCTTTCCGGCCCGTTCGCCGAGGGCGTCGAGCGGGGGTGGGAGGCGCTTTCGTCCGGCGACGCCCCGGCGGCGTCCCGCGCCTTCGAAGAGGTTCGCGGCGCGGGAGGGCCCCATCTCGCCGCCGACATCGGATGGATCGCCGCGCAGGTCCTGCTCGGCCGGTTCGAGCCGGCGGATGCGGCGTGCGTCGAGACGCTGAGCTCCGGCGAGCCCACCCTTCCTCTTCTCGTCGCCTGCGGCGAAGCCCGGGGCCGGGGCGGCCGGCCCGCCGAGGGATACCGCCTCTACGTGCGCGCTCTTGCTCGCAGTCCGAAACGCGGCGTCCTCGCGGCGCGCGCGGAGGAGTTGCGCCTGTCGGCGCGGGACGCTCTGGCGGCGCAGGCCCGGGTGGCCGCGGAAGAGCACCGGTGGGCGGAGGCACGCGACCGGATCGCCGCCGCGATCGACGTGGCGCCGGAGTCGGTCCCGATCCGCGTGCTCGCGGCGGAGATCGAGAACTCCGCGGGGCAGACGGAAAAATCCCTGCAGCGTTATCGCGAGGCGTGGGACCTCGACCCCGCGAACGCCGCGGTGGGGGAGCGCATCGGCGATCTGGCGATGGAACAGGAGGACTACGCGCTGGCCGCCGGAGCGTTCGATCGGCTCGCGCGGACGGATCCGAAGCTGAAGCCGCGCGCGGACGAAGCCCGGCTGCTGTTTCGCGTCGCCAACTGGCCTCCGACTGAGCGCGAGGCGGCGCGCGCCGAGCGGCTGAGTCGCGCGAAGGCCGCCTCGCTCGTCTGGTGGATGTTTCCTGAAGTTCGCGAGGCGCGCGTCGCCTCAGGGATCATCGCGAGCGACGCCGTTTCCCGGCGCGACAGCCGCGCCTTCACCCGCGCGCTGGCGCTGGGCCTCCTCGAGGTCGACCGCGAAACGCATCGGAGCAGTCCCGACTCGACGCTGACTCTCGGGGCCGCCTCCCGGCTTCTGCTCCGCCTTCTCGCGATCGTGCGGCCCGGTGAGGAGGCGCCGTGTCTCGAAAAAGGGGGCGGCCGCGGGCGCAGCGCAACCGACGCGATCCGGGCCGCGGAGGCCTGCGGCTTCTGGAAGGAGGAAGGAAACGGCCCTCCCGGAGGCCCCGCTTTCACGCGCGCGCTCGACCGGATCCGCGCCCTTGCCGCGCCCGCCGCCGTGTCCGGTGAATGACGCCCAGCGGGGCGTGCTCCTCCGGGGGCCGTGGACGCTGCCGAACTTCATCACGCTGCTGCGGCTCGCGGCGCTGCCCTTCTTTCTCTACGCGATCTCGCAGGGCCGCTTCGGAATCGCCCTGATCGTCTTCATCGCCGCGGGCATCTCGGACGGCATCGACGGATACCTCGCCCGCCGCTTCGACATGCGCTCCGCGCTCGGTGCCTATCTCGACCCGATCGCCGACAAGCTCCTTCTGATGAGCTCCTATCTCTTCCTGACCATTCCGTCGTTCCCGGCGGTGGTCAAGGTTCCTGTCTGGCTCGCCTTTCTCGTGATCTCGCGCGACGTGCTTCTCCTGACCGTTGCCTTGCTTCTGATCCTCTCCTCGTCCAAGCGGCGATTCCCGCCGACGTGGCTCGGAAAGGTGACGACGGTCACGCTGATCATCACCGTTCTCTTCGTCCTCTGCGCCAACCTCTGGAATTGGCCCCAGGCGGTGGTGCTGATCGCGTTCGGCGCGGCGGCGACGGTGACGATCCTGTCGGGCTTCGACTACATCTACCAGGTCGCGAGGCACTCGGCCGCCGACGGCTCCGCGCGCGAAACGCCGGCGGCGACCGGACGCCCGTGACGCGGCTGCGGCTGCTGTCCCGTCCCGGTTGCCACCTCTGCGACGAGCTGCGCCGGGATACGGACGAGATGCTCGAGGGCATCGCCCACTCCTGGGAGATCCTGGACGTCGACTCGCACCCGGATCTGGCGGCGCGCTTCGGGCATGCGATCCCGATCCTCTTCGTCGGCGAACGGCTCTTCGCGAAAACGCGCCTTCCGCCCATCGCGACTCGCCTCCGGCTCCGGCGCGCGGCCCGCGCCGCTTCGGGAGACGCCTAAAAAGCGCTGAGATCCGAAGTGCTCGCGAGGCGGCCGAACGGGTTCGAGTACACCCGGGACGCTCCGGTCTGCGTGTCGGTCACCGTCACGGTGTAGGCGACGTCCGAGAGCGCGCCGGAGAAGACCCAGAACCGTCCGTTGAAGGCGCGCCCGTCGACGACCTTGACGACGAGCTCCACATTGTTGGCGGAGAAGAACCAGAAGTATCCCGTGTCCGCGGTCAGCGGGACGGCGGAACCGGCGCCGCTCGATCCCTGCGACGGAACCTGCCAGGCGACGTCCACCCGGAACCGTCCGCCATTGAGGCAGAGAACGGCGGCCGTGGCGACGCAGGGGGCGTCGGCTCCGGGCGCGCTCCGCCCCGCGGCGTCGAGGAGTCGGTCGGCGGAGGGAAGCCACGCCGCGGGGTCCCCTGAAATGGCTGGTCCGGCGTCGGCGGCCGCCGGGGCGAACGCCGAGGTGTCGGCGGAGCTCGCCAGCGTCCCCTGAGGGTTCGTGTAGGTTCTGACGGCGCCCGTCCGCGTATCGGTCACCTGGACGGTGTACTCCACGTCGGAGAGCGCGCCGGAGAAGACCCAGAATTTCCCGTTCACCGCGCCGCCGTCGACGACTTTCACGATCAGCTCGACGTTGTTGCTGGTGAAGAACCAGAAGTAGCCCGTGTCTCCGGTCAGCGACACGGGTGTTCCGGCCCCGCTCGTGCCCTGGGAAGGCACGCGCCACGAAGCCTGAACGCGGAATCGGCCGCCGTTCAGGCACAGGGCGCCCCCGCCTCCGCACGCGGTCACCACGACGGCGGCGGTAGCCGTGTTCGATCCCGCGGCGTCGCGCACCGTCAGCCCGACGGTGTAAGTCCCCGCGGTAGCGAACGTGTGCGCCGGATTGCGCGTCACCGCGAAATTCGCGTTTCCGGACGCGGGGTCGCCGAAGGACCACTCCCAGGACGTCGGCGCGCCGGAAGACGCTTCAGTGAACTGCACGGGAGCTCCGGCGGCGGGGGACGCGGGCGCGAACGCGAATTCGGCGCGTAGCGGCTGAGGGGACGGCGCGGCGGGAGCCACCGTGACCGCGCGCGACGCGACGCTCGCTCCTCCGGCATTGCTCGCCGTGAGCGTCACGATGAAGGTGCCCGCCGCGAAGATGTGGCTGGGATTCTGCGCCGCCGCCGTGGAGCCGTCGCCGAAGCTCCAGCTCCATGCCGTCGGGGAGCCGGTCGTGGCGTCGGCGAAGACCACGGCCTGTCCCGCGCCGGGAGCGGCCGGCGAGAAAGAGAACGACGCGGAGGGCGCCGACGGTCCCGGGGCTCCGCCGCCGCTCCCGTAGTAGTACTGGATCGCCTGGACGTCGTCGGCCTGCGGAGAGGACGGGTGGGCGGACGGGATCACGGAATGCATGACCGCGGCGTTGCGGTCGGCGAGGCTGGTCGTGGAATGTTGGCTCGGGCCGTCGTCCGAGTGCCCGAGCCCGAGCGTGTGGCCGAGCTCATGGAGGACGGCGGACTTGAAGGTCGCGGCGGAATAGCAGCCGCCCGTGACTTTTCGCATCCAGACGTTGCCGGAGGACGCGGCGAAGTATCCGCTCTCTCCCCGGTAGGCGGGGGCGGAGCGCGCGGTCCCGGGACCGCCGTACCCGATGATCCCTCCGCTTCCGCACGACAGCGGGTCGCTCCAGGCGCCGGACTGGCTGGTGACGTCCAGGTTGACGACGACGGGAGCGGATCCGGAGGTGAAGCTGTAGCGCACGGTCGAGCCCGGAACCGCGCTCCACTGGGTCGCGCCGTTCTGAACGGCCGAAGCGCCGTTGGATCCGTCCGAGAGCCCCGTCTGCACGCCATTGGCCGAGACGATCGCCTGCGGCGAAAGGCCCGTGTCCCAGTACCAGCGGAAGAGGCTTCCGCCGCCTTCCACTCCGCCGATGTTCACCCAGAGCAGCGTCTTCGACACGCCGGACGGCGAAGATCCGGAACCGCGCAGCTCGCCGTCCGGAGACGAATACAGAACCGCCGGCGCGGCCGCGCCCGCCGCGACTGAACGGACCATCGCCAGGAACGAGCCGCCGTCCCTCAGCGAGCGGGCGGGGGAGCTCTCCGCGGAGGCGGGAAGGACGATTCGCCGGCGTGAGGCCCGGTCGTCCTCGTCGTCCGAAAAAACGGGGCGCACCGCGAAGGCGCGGCCCGCGCGATCGCGGACGAGGTCGAACTTCGAAAGCCCGAACTCGGTGAGCGCGTAATGCGATCCCGCCGCGACGCGGCGCGAGAGGAAGAGGACGGCTTCGCCTCCCGGGGAAAGCTCGGGGGTCCCGGGAATCCAGAGCGCCGTTCCCGCATCGACGCCGCCGGGAAGGGTCACCTGGAATACGTCGCCCGCGGAGAGGTCCGATCCCTTCAGCGATTCGAGCACTCGCAGCGACGTCACGGTGAAGAGGCCGTCCGCGCCGCCGATCGGCGCGTGCGCGACGCGGGCGGACAACACCTCGGCGCGCACGATCACCGGGGATTTGTGCGCAAGCTCCGCGTCGGAAAGCGGGAGGTAAGACGCGCCGTAAAGCGTCGCGGTCCCCGCGATCAGCATCGCGAGGAACGTGAAAGAGAGGACCCGGGCGCGGCGAGAGGCGGGAACGGGCATGATTCCTCGGGAAATACGGTCGATGGGTGGAAATCGGATTTTACGCGGCGGCCTTCGCGCTGTCCAGAGTCTGAGCAAAGGGCCCCTCGAGGTGTGGAGTCTCGCCTCGCCGCTTCGGTTCGAAGACGTGCGCCGCGAGACGTTTGGCTCGATTGAAGCGCGCGGAGGCTTCGAGTTATATTCACGCCCGGCGCGGGCATAGCTCAGTTGGTAGAGCGTCAGCTTCCCAAGCTGGATGTCGCCGGTTCGAACCCGGTTGCCCGCTCCAAGTAACTTTCACCTGAATCCGGCTCTCCTCCTATTTGGCCCGCGGGACTGGAAAGCGGGTATCCCGGTGAGGCATCGGCGCGAGAGCCCGACGCCTGTCCCGCCACGACGAACAGCGCCAGCGAGTGGCCGAGTCTCCTTTGCATCAAGAAACTGCGTTCACTTCGGGATAGATTGGGGCCGTTCGTCCGCTCCGGCAACGGGAGGCTCACGATGCGGAAGGCGCTCTGCCTTTTTGCGATTTCCGTCACCCCCATGACCGGTTGCTCCGACCGTCTTCCGACGGCGCCCGCGAATCCCGCTCCTTCGCTCGACTCTGCGTCCGCCGCTGCCTTGCTGGCGCGCGGCGCGCGACGCGCGACCGTCGTCGTTCCGCCGCGCGGTGTCGACGCCGCGCGCCTCGGAACGTGGGGATCGGAGAGCGCCAGTCTGACGATCGAGCCGGGCGGCGCGACGTTGAAGGTCTTTTCGTCGAACCTTCCCGCGGGCGGGTGCTACGGTGCTTTCGGCGATCTTCCGCGATGGGTTCCTAACGGCGCCTTCGCGCTCCCCGGGACCTTCGTCCAGCTGATGGGCGCGTACCCAGGCAGAATCGAGTACGCGGCCCGGTACGACGGCTCCATCGATGAGGACCGGATGACCCTGACCGTGACGGTGCCCTCGCTGTCGCGAGTCCTGGGGCCGTACCGACTCGTCTATGGCGCCGGCAACTCCTGGACGCCGTGCCTGTATCCGTGACACGCGCGCCGCGCGGTCCTCCTCGTTTTTGTCGTCGTCATCATGCTTCGCAAGGGTCCTGACGCAAGGGCGTCCGCTGCAGTCGGCGGGTTCGGAGTCCGCGTGATTCGCTGGTCGGTTTGCGTTGCCTGAGACAACCGGGCGATTCCGTCGCGGCGGCTTAGAATTCACTGGCCAGAATCGAATGACACTCTCAGCATGAACTCGCCTCAGGCCTTACGAGATCCTCGCGTCGATCGGCGCGGGCGGGATGGGAGAGGTATACAGGGCGCGGGACAGAAGGCGGGAGCACGTCGACCGATCTAAGGACGCAGTGGGTCGGTTAGTCGCTCCTGGGCCAGACCTCGCAGAGACCCACATCGCGCGCGCGTACTACCTCTACAAGGCCTCCTGGACTATCCGCGGGCTCTCGAGAGTTCAAGGCCGCTCTCTTGCTCCAGCCCAGCATCGACGGCCGTTATCGATGACGTGAGCCGACTTTTGGAACCGAGCCTCCGAACCCGGCAGACGGCTAAGCTTGACTAGAGTTCAATTCGCGTCATTTCGTGCAGTCGCATCGTGGTCTCATCTGAAACGGAATTAGTAAAAGTTGCCGCGCGAACGTGTTTTCTAGTAATGCTGTCAAGTCCTGTCAGTTTCCCAGGTTGGATGTCGCCGGTTCGAAGCCGGTTGCCCGCTCCACCCGGTTTTCATGCGGGTGTCGGACCTGTTCACGGGCGGAATTCCCTAGGACTTCGCTTTCTTTTCCGGTTTCGACTTGCCAGAACTGTTGAGGGCGACCGCCTGGCGAACGAGCGCCTCGAAGGCGGATGCGTCTACTTCTTCTCCTTCGTGGATGTCGATAGCGCGGCGTGCGTTTCCGTCGAGACTCGAGTTGAACAGACGGGCCGGATCCTTCAGAGACGCGCCCCTGGAGAAGGTAAGCTTCACGACATTTTTGTAGGATTCGCCAGTGCAGATGATGCCGTTGTGCGACCAAATCGGAGTGCCCATCCACTTCCACTCCTCGACGACGTCCGGGTCTGCTTCCTTGATGAGCTTGCGCATTCTGCTGAGGGTTTCCCCGCGCCAGTCTCCGAGTTCGGCGATTTTTTTCGAGATGCGCTCCGATGCCGACTGGCCTTCGCTCGCGCCCGACTTCTTCATGTTCTCATCCTGGAAGTTCCGGATTTCATTTGCGGACTGCAGGGATAGTCACGTAAGACTTCAGAGCAATGTTACGGCGGGCTCATATGCGCGGAAACAGCAACCGTAATGATTTTTTCATGAAGCACACTGCGCACGGTGTCGGACGCCGAGGGTAATCCACGATCCGACGTCGGTCGAACCCCGCGCTCGATCTGCCC
Source organism: Acidobacteriota bacterium (assembly GCA_020199905.1). GTDB lineage: Bacteria > Acidobacteriota > Thermoanaerobaculia > UBA5066 > Gp7-AA6 > JALYUA01. The sequence continues at coordinate 24,919 of JAIVJS010000077.1, read as the reverse complement.
CCCGGATCGCTCAGACGAGAGCAGGAGGCTCAAGATGCCCGTCTGTTGGGCTCCGCGACGATGGCAAACGATGATCCCGGGATAGACCCATTCTTTTCCTCCAGCGAATCTCAGACACTCATTGAGAAATCAGGAATCGTGACGGCCAGCCTTCTCGTGCAGCTCACCTCCCGCACCGGAGGTCCGGTTCTGATCGGCGAAGGTCTCCCGCCGGCGAATCCGTGAGGCCGAGATTCGCGACTCTCTGGACGGAGATGTAACGCCCCAGCGCGGAAAGTCCCAGGGGAAACCACATCCACAGGTGAATGTAGAAGCCCGGCCCGAGCTCCTCCAGGCCGACCGCCGCGAGGAGCCAGAGGCTCAGGAACCGGAACGTCGTCGAGGGCCGGCCCGGCACCCGCGGATAATTCTGTGAGAGTGCGAGAAACAGAATCATGAAGAGAAGCACTCCGGCGAGGCCGAACTCGGCGACCATCCCCGTGACTCCGACCCACGAGCCGCCGCCCGAAACCACGCCTGGAAAGCCCAGCTGTTTCCCGCGAATGTTTCCGACCGCCGCGAACTGTCCCACGCCGATTCCCACGAACGGCGAATCGTTCGTGACGAGCAGCGCGTACCGCGCGTTGTGAAGGTAGAAGCCCCGCGAAAAGTAAGGAGCCGTCAGCGAGTACAGGGATTCAGCGGGACTCTCGATCTCGACTTTCAGGCGCTCGCGCAGCCGCCGCGAAACGCTATCGCCCGACGCGCCGGCATAGAGCGCGACGAGGAGCGCGAGAAGGCCGAGGCCGCCGGTCATGATCAGCCGGGCCCGCCTCGTGAGCATCCGGTGCACGGCCGCGGCCATGCCGGCGACGAGAATGAGAAGGGCGGCAATGCCTCCCAGTGACATCGTGAAGAGTATTCCGGCTCCCATGACGATCAGCGCGGCGACCCATCGCGCGGCCGCGGTCCGTCGATCGCGGTTGTAGCGCTTGCGCGCCAGCCAGGCGGCGCTCACGATCGCGGTCAAGAGATGGTTCGCGAGGTATCGCGGCTCCGCAAAAGTCGCCGTCGCGCGCCACACGCCGAAGAATCCTCCCCTCATCGGTTCGCGAGAGAGGTGATTCAAGAGGCCGATTCCGGTCGGCCATCCGTGACTGTAGGCGAGGGTCTGCCAGATTCCGTAGAGCGCCAGGATCACTCCCTCGCACACCAGGATGGCCAGGATGGAGTCGAACTGCGCGGTCGTGAAGTTTGCCGAGGACAGCACGAGGAAGACTGCCAGCATGAAGGCAAGATGAGCGAAGCTCCGCCAGAAGTGCTCGACGGAAAAGCCCGGGAGTCGATAAAAGACGTAGGGCAGGAGCGGCACCAGGAGAAGTCCCGTGGCGACCAGAGACAGGACGAGATTCGGCCGTCCCCGGGAGCGAAAGACCGCGCCCGCCGTCGCGGTCAGGATCAGAAGACTGCCGCTGATGTGCGCCAGATCCACACCGAAGCCCCGCCAGACGAAGAACGGGATATCGGCGAGCGGGAGGGAGAGCCCGACCAGGGTGACGAGCCAGAATTCCGCGGTCGAGCTCCAGTTCGGAACGGATCTCCCGCGATCGAAGTCTCCGAGGCGGATGGCTGGATTACCGGGCGGCATTCCGGGCCGGGCTGGGGACAGCGAGCCGCGCCGCCAGGGAAGAGAACGATGGGAGCGCGGGGCGATCGCGCCGCCGCTCGATACCGCGACCCGGGAAAGGCGTCGCGTCTCGCCGCTGAAGCATGAACCCCCCCTGGATAGGCGGAAAGGCTATGGAGCGGTGATCCGCCGGTCGGTACGCCTCCGCACACAAGGAGGGAATCGCGACCGCGTTTTTTCCCCGGCCACGCCCAGCAGCCTCGCCGGTTCGAGAGTCCCGCGGCCCCTCTCGTTTGCGGTTGCGGTGCCCGGCGCCCCCGGGGCGGTAATGCCGTGGGCGGCGCGCCGGCCTACCGGACCTGCGCTGCCCGGAAAGACGACTCGAGCTCGGGGAGGTACTCCGCGATATACGGCGCGTAGGCGCGGCGAGCCGTCTCCGGCAGGTCCTTGTAGCCCGTGACGCTGCCGCGGCAAAGCGCCGTGTCGCACAGGCAGGGCTTCGGCATGAACTCGATGTGCCACTCGAAGCTCGCGTAATCCGTGCGCAATTCCTCTCCCGCCGCGATGGGGCGGCGCGCGTAAATCTGAAGCGTCTGCGCGCCGCGCGGAACGAGGACCCCGCAGTTGGGGTCGCAGGAGTGGTTGATCAGCTCGATCGGGCCCGGAATGAGGACGTGGGTGTCGAGGTCCACCTGGAAGGAGTGCCGCGTGCGGCCCGGAAGCCGCCGGCCCCAGCCCTCGATGATCAGCGTCCCCGTCGGGATCGGCGCCGTCGCGTGCACATGCCGCCCGAACCGGCCGTCTTTAATCTCGATCATCAGACTCTATGTTCGCTCATTTTGTGTGCATGGGAGGAGGACGCCCCGGTGTAAAGCACGAATCAGGCCAGAGGCCGCGCTCGGCCTGAGGGAGGCCATGGGGAGCGCCGGCTCCTCCCCGCGCGCCGGAAAACGCGGAAGTGGCCGGCGCCGCGCCGAGCCGTGGCTACAATCCCCCTCCGAGAATGCCTTTCTCCCGAAACGATTTGCGGCGCTCGCCGCGGCGGGCGCCCGGCGCCACGACGGTGCCGGCCGCCGCCGGGAAGCGCGGGCTTGGAAAATTCCGGGCCGTCTCCGCGATCCTGCTCCTTCTCGCCCTTCCCGGCCGCGGCGCCAGTTCGTTGGCGCCGAAGCCGCGGGAAGTGACAATCCTTTACACGAACGACTTCCACAGCGCCTTCGACCCCATTCCGGCGTACTGGCTCCCGGGGAGCCCGAGGCTCGGCGGCGCGGCGCACCTCGCGGGACTCGTCCGTCAGATCCGCCGGCGTGAGGCCACGACGTTCCTCTTCGATTCCGGCGACATGTTCACCGGCATGCTGTCGAACCTGACGCGCGGCGAGGCGCTGATGGAAATGATGATGGGCATGGGCTACGACGCGATGGCGATCGGGAACCACGAGTTCGACTACGGAAGCGAGAACTTCACCCGGCAGATGCACCGCGTCGCCTTTCCCGTCCTCGCGGCGAACGTCTTCTACAAGGGAACGAGGCGGTATTACAGCCGGCCGTACGCCCTCATCGAGCGGAACGGCCTGCGCGTGGCGGTGATCGGGATCATCGGCGAGGACGCGCGAAGCGTGGCGCTTCCCTCGGGAATCACCGACCTCGACTTCACCGATCCGATCCCCGAAGTTCGCGCCGCAGTGAAGGAGCTGCGCCCTCACGCCGACCTGGTCGTCGTGCTGGCGCATCAGGGAAAGACCGGCCCGCAGCAGACCGACGCCGAAGCGCGGCCCGAGGTGCAGCGGGACTTCGACGAAGACATTCGCCTCTGCGGCGCGGTCGAGGGGATCGACGTCTTCATCGGCGGGCACGCGCACCGGGGGATCGAGACGCCGTTCGTCCATCCGAAGACCGGGACCCTGATCGTGCAGACCTACGGATACGGCACGCGGCTAGGCTTCCTGAAGCTGAGCCTCCGGGGCGGGCGGGTCGTCGCGCACCGGGGAGAGCTGCTCAAGGTCTGGAGCGACCGGATCGCTCCCGACAGGACGGTGGCTGCGAAGTTCGAGCGCTACAAGCGGCAGACGGCGCCAGAGATCGGCGTGGTGGTCGGGCGATCGAGGGCGCGCTTGGTGCGCGACTACAACCGCGAGTCGCCGCTCGGCTCCTTCGTCGCGGACGTGATACGGGAGCAGGGCGGGGCTGACGTCGCCTTCGAGAACGCGGGAGGGCTGCGCGCGGATCTTCCGGCCGGGCCCGTGACCAACGGCAACGTCCTCGACGCCCTTCCTTTCCTCAACACGCTCGTCACGTGCGAGATGACCGGGGAGCAGATCCGCGCGGTTCTCGAGCAGGGGCTCTCGCTCGAGCGCGGCCTCGTGCAGGTGTCCGGGATCACGGTCTCTTACGATCTCGGTCGCCCCGCCGGTCGGCGGCTCGTGTCGGCGTCCGTCGGTGGGCGCCCTCTCGAAGCCGCCGGCCGCTACCGGGCGGCGACCAACAGCTTCCTGGCGCAGGGCGGCGACCTGTACGCCACCTTTCTCGAGGTGAAGCAGACGGACTCTGGAAAGGCCCTGTCGGAGGTTCTCATCGACTATTTCCGCAGCCATGGGGACGTGGGGGCGCCCGCGCCCGGTCGCCTGCGGCCCGCCGGCGCGGCTTCGGTGTCGGAGAAGCCATAGTGTATAATAAAGACCTGACCCCGCGGCGCCTGACCTCTCGCGGGATCCACCCCCAGTGGAGCGGCGACCCGGAAGCTGAAGTCCGCGCCCCCCTGCCTCAGGCATTCATCCGCGCTCTGGCAAACGGGCGCAAGGACCCGCAGTCCCGCTCCCCGCGCTCCCGAACGCTCCGACGGTCGGAAGGATCCGCGCGACCCGCGCAGGAGAACTGAAAACTGAGAACTGAAAACTGAGCGCTGACAGCTCGACCGCTTTGCTAGACTGACCGCCCTTTTCAGGAGGTGCGCCCTGTCCATCCTGGGTAAATCCGACGGCAGAAATGTTTCGGAGCCGGCGGGCCCCGCGCGGCCCGCAGGCGGCTCGGGGGCGACCGTCCTCGGGGCCGGTACGCGCTTCGTGGGGGAACTCTTCGGGGACGAGGACATCGTCGTCAACGGCCGGTTTCACGGGACCCTGCGCGTCGACCGGCGCGTGACGATCGGCCCGGACGGGGACGTCGAGGGAGAGATCTACGCGCGGCAGGTCATCGTTGGCGGGCGCGTCAAGGGCGATGTCCACGCAGCCGAGCGCGCGGAGCTGACGAGCTCGGGCGCCGTCGAAGGCAGCGTCCACGCGCCGAAGGTCGTCATAGCGGAGGGCGCCCGGCTCGAGGGGAGCGTCGCGATGTCGGGAGAGAAGGCCGCCCCCGCGTCGGGCGAGAGTCTGCCGGAGACGGGCGAAAAGGGGGCCTCGCCGGCTCCCACGCCATCCAACTGAATCCGAAGGAGAGATATGGCCACGGAGCTGGCGGTCGAGACGGAGCGGAATCTGATCGGCGGGCAGTGGGTGCCCGCGGCCTCGGGGAAGACATTCGAGAACCGGAGCCCGGCGGACGGCAACGACCTCGTCGGCGTGTTTCCGGAGAGCGATCGCCGGGACGTGGACGCGGCCGTGGCCGCGGCGAAAAAAGCGTTCCCGGCGTGGCGCGACATGCCCGCGCCGCGTCGCGGCGAAATCCTCTACGCGGCCGGAGAGATCCTCAAGAGGGATAAGGAAAAGCTCGCGCGGCTGATGACCCGCGAGATGGGAAAGGTCCTCGCCGAGACCCGGGGCGACGTGCAGGAAGCCATCGACATGGCTTTTCTCGCGGCCGGAGAAGGCCGGCGGCTGTTCGGTTTCACGACGCCGTCCGAGCTGTCGAACAAGTTCGCCATGTGCATCCGGCAGCCGGTCGGGGTCTGTGCCTTCGTGACGCCGTGGAACTTCCCGATGGCGATCCCCGCGTGGAAGGGGATGGCCGCGCTGATCGCGGGCAACACGGTCGTGATCAAACCGGCGACGGACACCCCCGCTTCGGTCGTGGCGCTCGCCCGCGTGTTCGAGGAGGCGGGCCTTCCCGCCGGGGCGTGGAACGTCGTCATGGGATCGGGCGGAGCGGTGGGTGATCCGCTGGTCTCGCACCCCGACGTCAAGGTCGTGTCCTTCACGGGCTCGACGGAAGTGGGCCGCCGGATCTCGGTCGCCTGCGCGCCCACCTTCAAGCGCGTCCACCTCGAGATGGGGGGAAAGAACGCGATCCTGGTGATGGACGACGCCGACGTCGAGCTCGCGGTCGAGGGCGCGTTGTGGGGCGCTTTCGGCACGACGGGTCAGCGCTGCACCGCCTCGTCGCGGCTGCTCGTCCAACGCAAGGTCTATGACGGCTTCGTGATGAAGCTCGTCGAGGGGGCGAAGGCGCTTCGCGTCGGCAATGGGCTCGAGGCCGGGGTCGACGTCGGTCCCTGTGTCTCGGAGCGCCAGCGTGAGAGTGTCGCGAAATATATCGAGATCGGAAAGCAGGAGGGCGCGAAGCTGCTGTGCGGGGGGGAGAAGCTTTCGGCCGGCGATCTCTCGCGCGGCTGGTTTCTCTCGCCGGCGGTGTTCGCGGATGCCGACGCGAAGATGCGAATCGCCTGCGAGGAGATCTTCGGGCCGGTGACGACGGTCGTCCCGATCGACTCGCTCGACGAGGGCATCCGGATCGCCAACTCCGTCCCTTACGGCCTGTCGGGATCGATCTACACGCAGGACGTCAACAAGGCATTCAAGGCCATGCGCGAATTCGAGACGGGCCTCTTCTACGTGAACTCGTCGACCATCGGCGCGGAAGTGCACCTCCCGTTCGGCGGCATGAAGGACACGGGGAACGGGCACCGGGAGGCGGGGATCGCGGGCCTCGACGTGTTCACCGAGTGGAAGAGCATCTACGTCGACTTCTCGGGCAAGCTCCAGAGGGCGCAGATCGACACGTACGAGAGCGCGGATTGAGAAAGAAGCTGTCAGCTGTCAGCTCTCAGCCGTCAGCTCTTCCAGATTTGCGACCCGCGACCCGAGGGTGCGGGCAACGAGGTCTCAGTCCGGGGAACCCGACTGAGAACCGATTACTGACGACTGACAACTGAGGACTCCATGATCGTCGGACTGCCGAAGGAGATCAAGGACAACGAGAACCGGGTCGCGCTGGTGCCCGCGGGCGTGCGCGCGATGACCGGACTGGGCCACGAGGTCGTCGTCGAAGAGAGCGCGGGGATGGGCTCGGGGATCGCCGACGCCGAGTACGTCTCCGCCGGCGCGAAGATTCTGCCGACCGCCGACGAGGTCTTCGCCCGCGCCGACATGATCGTGAAGGTCAAGGAGCCGGTGGGCCCCGAATACCAGAGGCTGCGGCCGGAACAGATCCTCTACACGTACCTCCATCTGGCGCCCGCGCGGGAGCTCACCTCGATGCTGCTCGAGCGGCGCGTCGCAGGCGTCGCCTACGAGACGATCACCGGCGCCAACGGATCACTCCCGCTGCTGACCCCCATGTCCGAGGTCGCGGGACGGATGAGCGTTCACGTCGGCGCCTTCTATCTTCAGAAGAGCAACGGCGGCAGGGGAGTCCTCCTGTCCGGCGTCCCGGGAGTGCCTCCGGCGGATGTCGTCATCATCGGCGGCGGCGTCGTGGGGACCAACGCGGCGAAGATCGCCGCCGGCATGGGAGCCGACGTCACGATTCTCGAGATGTCGCCCGATCGGATGCGGGAGCTCGACGACATCTTCTTTGGCCGGGTCAAGACGGTGGCGTCCAACGCACAGACCCTCGAAGAGGGCTGCCGGCGCGCGGACCTCCTGGTCGGCGCGGTGCTGATCCCTGGAGCCGCGGCGCCGAAGCTCGTCAGCCGGCAGCTGATCTCCCAGATGAAGAAGGGCGCGGTCGCGGTGGACGTGGCCGTCGACCAGGGCGGCTGCTTCGAGACCACGCACGCGACGACGCACTCCGATCCCGTCTACACGGTCGACGGCGTCATCCACTACTGCGTCGCGAACATGCCGGGCGCGGTCGCCCGGACGTCCACCTTTGCGCTGACCAACTCGACGCTGCGCTACGCGCTCGAGCTCGCCAACAAAGGCGTCGAGAAGGCGATCGCCGAGAACGCGCATCTGGCGGCGGGGGTGAACACCTTTGCCGGCAAGTTGACCTACCAGGCGGTCGCGCAGGCGCAGGGCCGTCCGCATACACCGCTCGCGGAGGCGATCGCGGGGAAGTAGTCAGCTCTCAGCGCCCGGGGGGCGGCCCCAACCGCCAGTTCTTGTCGCTTCCCGTTTCCCGGCCCCGCCGCCATAGAATCCCTCCTCCAGTTCCATAAGGAGGACTCTTGAAGACTCTGCGTGTGTTCTCGGCCGCGCTCTGCGGCCTCTGGATGGCAGGCGCCATTTCTGCCGCGTCCGCGAAAGTGGAAAAAGACGGGGCGGCCCCGGCTCCGCTGAACAAGCTCTACGAGGGCCTCGAATTCCGCAACATCGGCCCGTTTCGAGGTGGACGCGTCACAGCCGTCGCCGGCGTGCGCGGGGAGCCTCTCGTTTACTACCAGGGCGCGACGGGCGGAGGGATCTGGAAAACGGTGGACGGGGGCTCGAACTGGCAGCCGATGTCCGACAAGTATTTCAAGACGGGCTCCGTGGGGGCGATAGGAATCGCCGAGTCGGATCCGAACGTGATCTACGTCGGGATGGGCGAGGCGCCTATCCGCGGGAACGTCTCGCACGGCGACGGCGTCTACAAATCCACCGACGGCGGGAAGACCTGGAAGAACGTCGGGTTGAAGAACACCTACCAGATCTCGCGGGTGCGGGTGCATCCGAAGAATCCGGACATCGCCTACGTCGCGGCGCTCGGCCACGTGTGGGGCGCCAATTCCGACCGCGGCATCTTTCGCACGATTGATGGCGGCCGCACCTGGGAAAAGGTCCTGTTCGTGAGCGACAAGACCGGCGCGTCAGATCTGTGCATGGATCCGAACAACCCGCGCATCCTCTACGCGGGCCTCTGGCAGGTGTCGCGCAAGCCCTGGTCCCTCGAGTCGGGAGGGTCGGAGGGCGGCCTCTACCGATCGATCGACGGAGGAGACACCTGGAAGAAGCTCGCCGGAGGGCTGCCCGAGGGCGTCGTCGGAAACATCGGCGTCGCCATCTCCGGCGCGCGCCCCGACCGGATCTGGGCGATCGTCGAAGCGGAGAAGGGCGGGGTCTTTCGAAGCGACGACGGCGGCGAGAAGTGGACGAAGACCAACTCGGAAAACAAACTCCGCCAGCGCGCCTGGTACTACTCGAAGATCTACGCGGACCCGAAGAACACGGACGAGGTCTATGTCTTGAACACCGGGTTCTATCGGTCGAACGATGGCGGCAAGAGCTTCAATCCGATTCGGGTTCCGCACGGCGATAACCACGACCTGTGGCTCGATCCCGACAACGCCGACCGAATGATCGAATCGAACGACGGGGGCGCGAACGTGTCGTTCAACGGCGGCCGGACCTGGTCGTCGATCATGAATCAGCCGACGGCGCAGTTCTACCGGGTGATCACCGACGACCGTTTTCCGTACTGGATCTACGGGGCGCAGCAGGACAACTCGACCGTCGCGATCGCCAGCCGCGGACGCGGACGGGGAATCGACGTGAGCGACTGGCACGACGTGGGCGGCGGGGAGAGCGGCTGGATCGCGCCGAAACCGGGGACGACCGGCAACGTCGTCTATGCGGGCTCCTACGGCGGCTCGATCGACCGGTACGACCATACGCTCGGCCAGCGCCGGCAGGTCGTCGCGTGGCCGGAAAACGCCATCGGTCAGGCGCCGAAGGACACGAAGTACCGCTTCCAGTGGAACGCGCCGATCGTCATCTCGCCGCACGACCCGAACACGATCTACCACGGCGCGCAGGTCCTGCTGCGCAGCCGCGACGAGGGCCAGAGCTGGGAGGAGATCTCGCCGGATCTGACGCGCAACGACAAGGCCAAGCAGGGCAAGTCGGGCGGCCCGATCACCAAGGACGACACGGGCGTCGAGGTCTACGACACCATTTTCTATGTGGTCGAGTCGAAGCAGGAGGCGGGCACGATCTGGGTCGGGACGGACGACGGCCTGGTGCAAGTCACGCGCGACGGCGGCAAGAACTGGCAGAACGTCACCCCGAAGGGACTCCCGGACTGGATCCGGATCAACTCGATCGACCTCTCCGAGCGCGAGAAGGGCACGGCCTACGTCGCCGCGACCAGGTATCAGTTCGACGACTTCCGGCCCTACCTCTACAAGACGTCGGACTACGGGAAGACCTGGACGAAGATCGTCCACGGGATTCCTGAGAACGCCTTCACCCGGGTCGTGCGCGAGGACCCTCGCCGGCACGGCATGCTCTACGCGGGGACGGAGCTCGGGCTCTTCGTCTCCTTCGACGACGGCGGCAACTGGCAGCCTCTCCAGCTGAATCTGCCCGTCGTCCCGATCACGGACATGACGATCAAGGACAACGACCTGATCGTCGCGACGCAGGGCCGGGCGTTCTGGGTCCTCGACGACCTGACCCCGCTCCACGAGTACAGGGACGGGATCGCGCGCGAGGGGATCCACCTCTTTCCGCCGCGGCCTACCGTGCGCATGGGCGGCGGCGGGTTCGGCGGCGGCGAGGACGAGGACGCGACGAACAACGCGTTCGGAAAGAATCCGGCCAACGGCGTTCAGGTCTCCTACTTCCTGCGCTCGAAGCCGAAGGAGAAGGAAATCCTGACGGTGGAGTTTCTAGACGGCGACACGGTGCTGCGGAAATACACGAGCGAGAAGAAGGAGCGCGACGCGACGGACGCTTCCGCCGCGCCGGAGGATGACCGCGCCGACAAGCCGATCGAGCCGAAGGAAGGGTTGAACCGGCTCGTGTGGGACATGCGGGTCATGAAGCCGACGCTCGTTCCGAAGGCCATCATCTGGGGCAACAGCCAGGGTCCGCGCGTCGCTCCCGGGAAGTACACGGTCAGGCTGAAATATGGTGCGGAGACCCTGACGGCGCCCTTCGAGGTGCGCGCGCACCCGGGCGTGTCCGCCACCGCGGAAGATTTGAAGAAGCAGTTCGACCTCCTGCGGGACTCGCGCAACGGGCTGACCGCGGCGCACGAGGCCGTGGCGTCCATGCGCGACGTCCGAGCGCAGATCCGGGAGCTCGGCGACCGGGCGGAAAAGCTCGGCAAGGGCAAGGAGCTCAAGGACAAGGGCAAGGCGATTTCCGACAAGGTGACCGCGCTCGAAAAGAAGCTCGTCAACCCGGAGCTCAAGAGCAGCCAGGACGTTCTCAACTTCGCTCCCGCTCTCGACCACCAGTTCGCGGGCCTGGCGAGCGTGGCCTCGAGCTCGGACGCGAAGCCCACGGACGCGTCGTGGGTCTACTTGAAGCAGATCCAGGGCAAGCTCGACGGGATCCTCGGGGAATGGAAGAGTCTCCAGGAGAAGGACCTCGCGGAGTTCAACAAGGCGGTCCGCGAGAAGGACATCCCGCCGGTCGTGGTCGTGCCGAAGAAGGAGGAGGGCGGATAGGCCGTCGCTAGGACGAAATCGCCTCCATCAGGCTCGCCATGTCCGGGGGAAGGGGCGCGACGATCTCGAGCGGCTCGTTCGACTCCGGGTGGCGGAACTCGATTCTCTCCGCGTGGAGCGCCTGACGAGGAAACTCCCGCAGCGTCTTTTCGAGCCTGGTGCCGCGGATGCGCTCGTAGCGCGGACGCCCGTACACCGGATCTCCGACGATCGGAAGGCCCGCCGCCGCCAGGTGGACGCGGATCTGGTGAGTCCGTCCGGTGACGAGCCGGCAGCGCAGCAGCGTCAGCCCCCGGTCGAACCACTCCCGCTCGATCTCGTAGAGGGTCTTCGCGTCCCGCACGCCGGCCGGAAGCGAATGCGCGGCGTCATCCGCGTCGCCGGCGCGCTCGCGGCTCCCGGGCGGATAGCTGACAGCTGACAGCTGAGAGCTCTTGAAAGCCTTCATCTTCTTGCGGTCGCGGGGATCCCGGCCGATCGCCAGGGTGACGTCGCCCTTGCGCACGCGCGGAACGCCGGCGACGATCGCGAGGTATTCCTTGCGCATCTGCCGCCGCTTCAACTGGCGGGAGAGAGATGTGTGGGCCACGTCCGATTTGGCGACGAGCAGGACCCCGGACGTGTCCCGGTCGAGCCGGTGGACGATGCCGGGCCGGACCTCGCCGCCGATCCCCGCCAGGTCCCGGACGTGATGAAGAAGCGCGTTGACCAGAGTTCCGGACCCGTGCCCCGGTGAGGGATGGACCACGAGACCGGGGGGCTTGTCGATCGCGATCAGATGCGCGTCCTCGTAGAGGATCGAAAGAGGGATCTCCTCCGCCTCGATCGTGATCGACCGGGGCTCCGGGACGTCCACCTCGATCCAGTCGCCGGCCTTGACCGGCCGGGACCGGCGGACGGCGGCGCCTGACACGCTCACCGCGCCCTCCTCGATCAGCTTCTGAACGCGGGAGCGCGAGAGGTCCGAGCACGTTCCGGCGAGAAAGAGATCCAGGCGCGTGCCGGCCGAGGGCTGGCCGACCTGGAACCGGCGGATCAGCTGCGAACCTCCTGCACCCGACCGCGCCGGGACAGGAGGATCAGCATCCCGACGGACGCGAGCGCGACGAGCAGGCCGATGAACTGCGAGGTCGAGAGAAGGCCCGGCACCACGAAGCCCCGCACGAGGTCGCCGCGCCAGATCTCGAGGATGCCGCGGGTGATCGCATACAGGAGCAGGTAGGTCCAGAACACCTCCCCGTCGAAGGTGCGGCGTCTGTAGAGCCACTGGAGGATCAGGAAGATCACGAAGGCGTTCAGCGAGAGGTAGAGCTGCGTCGGGTGGAGGGGCACCCCGAGAGGGGTCCCGACGGCCTCGTGGGCGAAGGGGTCGGTGAATGTGACCCCGAGCGGGCTCGACGTCTCCTTCCCGTAGCAGCATCCCGCGGCGAAGCAGCCCCAGCGCCCGATCGCCTCGCCGAGCGCAATCGCGGGCGCTCCCATGTCCGTGACCTTCCACGCCGGCAGCCGATGCTTGCGCAGGTACCAGATTCCGACGGCCGACGCGCAGATCAACCCGCCGTAGAAGACTCCGCCCGAGCGCAGGACGTCGATCAGGTCCCGCGGTCGGTCCATGTAGTGCTTCCACTCGACGATGACGAGGAGAGCCTTCGCGCCGAGGATCGCGGACGCGAGAAGGTAGAGCGAGAGGTCGAAGACTTTCTGCTCGGGAAGGCCGGCAGCGAGCGCCTTCCTGCGCAGGAACCAGGTCGCGGTCAGATACGCGATGGCGAGCGTGACCCCGTAGGTCGGCAGGTAGAACGACCCGATGTGAATCAGACGGGGGAACATCGGTCAGAGCCGGGGCGGTTCGGCGGCGCGGGGCTCCGGGCGGTCCTCATCCTCGGTGCGAAGCATGTCGAGGAAAAGCAGGCCGACCCCGAGGCAGATCGCGGAGTCCGCCACGTTGAACGCGGGCCAGTGATGCCCCGAGATCGAAAAATCGATGAAGTCGACGACGTATCCGAAACGCACGCGGTCGAGGAGGTTCCCTACGGCGCCGCCGAGGATCAGCGCGAACCCGAGCTGCAGCCGGATGCTCTTGTGCGAAGAGCGAAGCGCGTACGCCGACACGACGAGGAACACGAGCACCGCGACGCTGTTCAGGACGATCGCCTTGATGGAGGAGTCGACGGACGCGAAGAGGCCGAAGGCCGCGCCGCTGTTGCGGACGTAGGTCAGGTCGAAGAGGTTTGTGATCACGGAGGCGGACTGGTGGACCTCGAAGGAGCGCGTGATCAGCCCCTTGCTCCACTGGTCGAGAAGGAGAACGCCGAGGGAGACCAGGAAATAGCCCGTCCGGTAGAGGGCACTTTCGCGAATCCGGGGAAAGCGCGTCATGCCGGTGCCGCGGCCGTGTCGCGCGCCAGCCCGGAGAGGACATCCCGGCACCGGTCGCAGAGCCCCGTGGCGTCCGCCTCGGGGGTGAGCTTCCAGCAGCGGTCGCACCGGCGCCCCTGCGCCTTCGAAAACTTGAGTGCCAGCCCCGGGTAGGCCGCGGAGGGTCGCCAGCCGGGGTCTCCGGCGGCCGGAGGCGCGTCGTCGTTCACCGAGGACACGATGAAGAGGTCCGCGAGCGCCGCCCCTTCGAAGCCGGCCGCGGCGCGGTCCGCGTCGAGCGCGGCGTTTCGCGTGATCTCGATCGCGCCCTCGAGCGACGATCCGATCGTCTTTTCCTTGCGCGCCTGTTCGAGCACGGTCGAGACCTCCTCCCGCAACGCCATCAGTCGCCCCCACGCAGCCTCGGCGGCGGGGTCTCCAGCCGCATCGTCCAGGCTCTCGAAACGCGCGAGATGGACGGATTCTTCCTTCGCACCGGGAAGCGCCTGCCAGACCTCTTCGGCGGTGAACGGAAGGACCGGCGCCGAGAGGGTCGCCAGGGCCCGGGCGATGCGATGCAGGACCGTCTGGGCGGAACGGCGTTCGAGGGAATCGGGGGCCGACGCATAGAGCCGGTCCTTGATGACGTCCAGGTAGAACGCCGAGAGGTCCGACGAGCAGAAATTCAACAGGGCGTGGTAGATGAGGTGGAACTCGTAGGTCTCGTAAGCGGCCTTCAGGCGCGTCGCCAGCCGCGCCGCCCGGGACAGGATCTCGGCGTCGAGAGGCAGCAGGCGCGCTGCGGGGACCGCGTCGGCCGCCGGGTCGAAGTCGTAGAGGTTCGAGATCAGGAAGCGCTCCGTGTTGCGGATCTTCCGGTAGGCCTCGGCGCACCGCGAGAGGATCTCCTCCGAGATCGGCTGGTCCTCGCGGTAATCGACCGAGATCACCCACAGCCGCAGGATGTCGGCGCCGTACCTGCGGATGATCTCCGCCGGCGCCACGATGTTTCCGAGCGATTTCGACATCTTGCGCGCGTCCACGTCCAGGGTGAACCCGTGGGTGATCACCCCGCGATAGGGGGCCTCGTCGAACAGCGCGACGGAGGTCAAGAGCGACGATTGGAACCACCCCCGGTGCTGGTCGTGACCCTCCAGATAGAGGTCGGCGGGGGGACCCGGCCGGGCGACGGAGAGCTCGGGCCACTCCCCGGAGCGGAGGACGGCGAGGTGCGAGACCCCGGAGTCGAACCACACGTCGAGGATGTCGGATTCCTTTTCGAACTCGGTGTAGCCGCGCCGGTCGGCGCCCTCGGGCAGGAAGTCCGTCCCGGGGCGGGCGTACCACGCATCCCCGCCCTCTTCCCCGAAGACCTCGACCACGCGGTCGAAAAACCGGCGCTGCTCTTCGGGAGAGTTTTTCCAGGGATAGACCTCGCGCCGCTCCCCGTCCCTCATGGCGTAGAGGAGCGTGATGGGAGATCCCCACCGCCGCTGACGCGAGATCACCCACTCGTGCCGGTTCTCGACCATGCCCGCGATGCGGGCCTCGCCCCATGCGGGGAACCAGCGGACCTTCGCCACGGCTTCGAGGGCCGCGGCGCGGACGTCGACGTCGCCGGCGTCGAGCCGGACGAACCACTGCACGGTCGCGCGGAAGATCACCGGCTTCTTGCAGCGCCAGCAGTGCGGATAGTCGTGGCGGAAGCTCGCGTCCGCGTGCAGAAGCGCTCCGGCGGCCGAGAGGTCCTCCACGATCTCCGCGTTGGCCTCGAGAACCTTCTTTCCGCGGTACTTCTCGACGCTCGTATAGCGCCCCGCCTCGTCCACGGGCGAGAGGATCGGCAGGCGCTCGCGCTTGCCCGTCAGGAAATCGTCTTCGCCGTGACCGGGGGCGGTGTGGACGAGGCCCGTCCCGGCGTCCGTCGTGACGTAGTCGGCGAGGACGATGCGAAACGCCCCCGCTTCTTCCTCGGGCGTCAGCTCTCCGCGCATCTGGCGCGCGAGCGGGTGCCGGTACCGCAACCCCGCGAGTCTCGATCCCGCGACGCGGGCGCGCTCGGAGACCTGTTCCCAGCCCGCGGCCTTCGCGACGGCCTCGACGAGCGGCGCCGCCTCGACGAAGAGCCGGCCCGAGGCCTCGATGAGGGCATACGAGACGTCGGGGTGCGCGGCGATCGCGACGTTGGAGGGAATCGTCCATGGAGTCGTCGTCCAGATGACGGCGGAGACGTCGTCGTATCCGGACAGAGCGCCTTCGGCGAGCCCGAACGCCTTGGCGACGGCGCCCCGGTCCGTGAAGGGGAACGCGACGAAGATCGCCGTGTCCTCCCGGGACTCGTACTCGAGCTCCGCCTCGGCCAGGGCCGTCTGGTCCGTGAAGCACCACCGCACCGACTTCAACGCCTGCGTCACCAGGTTTTTCCGGTAGAACTCGCCGAAGGCTCGGGCGATCGCCGCTTCGTACGAGGTGGCCATCGTGGCGTACGGGCGGTCCCACGCCCCGCCGACCAAGAGCCGCTGGAACTGCTCGCGCTGCACGTCGATGAACTTCGCGGCGTACTCGCGGCACGCCTTTCGGATGGCGAGGGCGTCCATTTCCCGCTTCTTCGAGCCGAGCTTCTTGTCGACCTGTTTCTCGATCGGGAGGCCGTGGCAATCCCAGCCGGGGACATAGGGCGCGTCGTAGCCGAGCATCGTCTTGCTGCGGACGATGAAGTCCTTGAGGATCTTGTTCAGGGCGTGGCCGATGTGGATGTCTCCGTTGGCGTACGGAGGGCCGTCATGCAGGATGAACTTCTCGCGCCCGCGCGAGGCTTCCCGGATCCGGGCTTCGAGGTCCATCGCCGTCCAGGCCGCCAGACGCTCGGGCTCCCGCCGCACGAGATCCGCCTTCATGGGGAAATCCGTGCGAGGCAGGTTCAGCGTTGCCTTGTAATCGGCCCTGGAGTCGGACTTGTCGTCGGGACCGTCGGTCATGTCGATGTTCTCTCGAAGCGCGGAAGCTTAACCCGGATCATTCGCGGCGCCCGCTCCAGACTCTTCGCAAACGACGCGGCGTCCTTTCCGCGCAAGCGCGCGGGGCGCCGCTAGTGGGCCGAATCGCGCGTCGTCAGGGCGACGATGGCGGCGGCGAGATCGCCGGTGTGGGTGATCGTGACTTCCATCTCGTAGACACCGAGCGCGTCGGCGCGGGCGAGCGCGCGCCCCGACAGCTCGAGGCGCGGCTTGCCGCGCGCGTCGCGCCGGACCGCGATCTCCCTGAAAGCGAGGCCGCGCCATCCGGTTCCGAGTGCCTTCATGGCGGCTTCCTTCGCGGCGAACCGGCCCGCGACGTGCTCGGCGAAGGCGTGCGGCTGGCGCCGGCCTCTGTGGATCTCGCCCTCGGCAAACACGCGCGCCAGGAATCGTTCGCCGAACCGCTCCAGGACCGCCGCCACGCGGGACACCGGGGTCAGGTCGAGACCGAGAAGGAGACTCACAGGCGCAGCCCGAAGAAGCGCACGATCCGGTCCGCGAGAGGCGTACGGCCCGGCGCGTGGTCGACCGGCTCTCGGGTCGCGTCCAGGGCGCTGGCGGCTCCCTTCCGTCTCTCCGCGATCACCGCGTCCAGAGCGACGCAGAGGCTCGGGTTCTGCCGCAGGATCGGCTCGATCGTCTTCTTCTCGATTTCGACGAGCACGGTCTCGGAGAGCGCGCGCACGGTCGCCGTCCTCGGCTCACCCGTCAGGAGACTGATCTCGCCGAAGGCGCTGCCGTCCTCCAGGACCGCCAGATGGCGCGTGTCCCCGGCGGCTCCGTGAATGGAGACGCCGAGACGGCCGGAGGCGACGATGAACATCGAGGAGGTCTGATCGCCTTCCCGCACGACGATCTCGCCCGGCGCGTAGCGGCGTTCGATGGCGCCCTCGGCGATCTGCGCGCGCTCGCCGTCGGAGAGGGGCGCGAAGAGATCGAGGGCGGCGACGGCGGGTTCGACGAGCGCGCCTCGCGATTCCGCCGGGACCATGCCGCCCGTGTACTGGTACTGCCGGATGAACGGCATGGGGATGTGGAGGCCGGCGCGGTGGAGCGCGTACCAGACCCGCTCGCGGACCGCGGAGTCGACCTCGAGATAATTCGAATAATCCTCGAGCCAGTACCGCAGCTCGTACACGACGCTGTAGGCCTCGAAGCTCTTCATGTAGGCCCGCCGCTCTGGATGGGAGGCGACCCCGGGCAGGCCGCGCACCGCGGATTCCAGGGTCTCGCGCGCCATCACGGGCGAGGCGTCGTACTCGAGGCCGACTCGAAGGTACCGGGCGACGGGTCGCCCTCCGCGCGGAAACACTTCCAGGCGGTCCCGCCCCGCGACGCTGTTCGGCACGAGGAGGAGGTTGCCTTCGACGGTCCTCAGCTTCATCGCGCGCCACGAGAGCTCCTCGACGGTCGCGAAGGATTCCCCTGACCGCACGACGTCCCCCACGAAGAGCGTTTTCTCGACGTGGAGCGCGAGGCCGGCGAAGAGGTTTCCGAGCGTGTCCTGAAGGGCGAGACCGATGACGGCGGTGATGATCGCCGAGCCCGTCAGGATCGGCAGGGCGAAGCCCGGGACCAGGGCCTTGACGACGATCGACACCGCGATGCCGAACACGACGAGCGAGACGAGCTGGCGGAGAAGGCTCGGCGCGGCGGCCTGGCGGCGGAGGCGGAACGCGAGGTCGAAGACGGCGTAATCCAGAAACCGGGTGACGACGAGAGCGCCCGCGATCCAGATCGCGAGCCGCCCCCAGTCCGTTCCCGAGGCGTTGACCGCCTGGACGCGAAACGTCTGCAGAAGGAGCACCGCCAGGATCACGGTGGCCAGCAGGGTGAGCGGCCCGGTCAGCCGGCGGACGATCATGGGAACGCGGGATTCCGGCAGCCGGAAGGCGCCGGTCAGGCGTTCCGCCATTCCGCGGCGGCGCTCGGTCATGGCCTCTGCTCCGTCATCGCCGCGCGATCCGTCATCGCCGCGCGATCCGTCATCGCCGCGCGATCCGTCATCGCCGCGCGATCCGTCGGGCGACCGCTCCCGGATCGGGGGCGTCCTGAAAGAGGCGGATGCCGGCGACGCCCGAGATCCGGTCCCGGTAAGGCTCGAGGAGGGCCACGTTTTCCTCGGAGATGCCCCCGATGGCGAAGACGTCGGAGCCGTGTTCCCGGGCGGGCGGGAGATCGCGGAGGGCCTCGGGCCCGAGAGGGTCGCCCAGAGGCGCCTTGGCCGGCGTCGAAAACACGGGGCCGATCACGACGAGGTCCGCGCCGCCGGAGATCGCTTCCGCCGCCTCGGCGGCCGAGTGCGTCGAGACCCCGACTCGAAAACCGCGAGGCGTGTTCGCGCGCACCCGCGGCAGCGGAAGCCCGTCGGAGGGAAGGTGCACGCCCTCCGCGCCCGACGCCAGGGCGAGGTCGAACCGCCGGTTCACGTAGAGCGCCACGTCCGGGCCGAGCGCCCGGCGCGCCGCCGCCGCCCACGCGATCGTCTGCCGGTCGGACGCTCCCTTCTCGCGCAGCTGCACGGTGAGGAGCGGCGCTCCCGCGAGGCTCTCGAGCACGGCTTCGAACCGTTCGTCGGAGACCGCCGGCCGATCCGTCACGTACAGCGTCTTCATGGCCTCTCCCCGGAGGCGGAGTCGGACGTCTGAGCGACGGAGTCGAACGGCCGGCTCGCCGGAGGGGGCTCCAGAGACCTCGCCAGGCCGCGGATGTCGGCCAGTCCGGCGAAGAGATGCACGAGGCCGAGCCCCGAGACGAATCCCCGGAAAAACCCGGAGGAGGAAATTCCGAACGTCGGCCGGTGCGCGGGGAACCACGGATGGAGGAGAAGGTACACGCCGACGGCCGTGCAGTAGAAGACGAACAACGCGCTCGCGAGGAGCGATGCGAGGCGGCCGGTCATCGAGTACCGCCGATTCTACGGCTTTCGAGCGGTGACCATTCGAAGGGGCGGAAAGGTATCGAAGAGAAACGGCCGGGACCGCGTCACCTGGAGACCCGCCTCGGAAAGCGCTCGGACATATTCAGCAGTCTTCTGGAAATCCGAGACGACGACCGTCCCGCCGCGCCGGGCGGCCCGGGCCATTTCAAAGCACGCGCGCGCTCGATCGGCCGTGGACCTGATGTTGTGCAGGCAGAGATTCGAGAGGACGACGTCGAAGGACTCGTCGGAAAAGTCGAGGCGCCGCGCGCCCTGGCTGACGAACTCCACGCGGTCGGCGACCCCCTCCCGGCGCGCGTTCTCGACCGCGTTCCGCGCGCTGTTTTGAGAGAGGTCGCGGCTGCTCCCCACGTCGACCCCGGCGCCCGCCCGGTCGAAAAATTCCGGGCGGCGCCGATCGCGGGCAGTCCGCGGCCCGTTCCGACGTCGGACGCGCTCGTCGCCCCTCCTGTCGATTCGCCGAGCATCCGGTCGCGGTTGCGGAACTTCCCGACGAGCGAGTACGCGAGCATGAGGAGCCCGGCCAGGGTAAGAAAAGGACCGGGCCCGGTGGCGGCTATCGACCCCATCGAACGCGCGAGCGCGGGCGGGCCGGTCGCGGCGGCGATCGCCAGCGGAACGGCGATGCCGGCGGCGCCGAAAACAAGCAGCTTGCGGACCACGCCGGGGGCGTCGATTCCGTGCGTCGGTTTTTCCATGGGCCGATGGGGGCAAAGTCTACCGCCCCGCATCCCCCCGGCGCCGGCCGATGTCCCGGCGGGAAGGCGCCGCCGGGGCAAAAAAAACCGCGCCCGAAGGCGCGGAAAGAAGGAGTCGGTCACCGCGGATCGGGAAATTCAGTCCTTGCGTCCGCGCTCGGGCGCCCTCGCGGGAGGCGGCGCCGGGTGAGACTCGGCCCGCGGCGGAGGAGGGGCATGGGCTTCGGCGCGCGGCGGCGGTGGCGCCGGGCGCGATTCGACCCGGGGCGGAGGCGGCGGGGCGGGCGCGTACGAGGGAGCCGCGCGCTCCGAGCGCTCCGGGCGATAGGCGGGCCGCTCGTCGCGCGGCATCGGCCGTTCCCGGACCGCCTCGGGGTCGCGGCGCGGCACCGACCCCTCGATCACGCGCCGCGCCGGGGGAACCTCGGAGCGAGAGCGCCAGTTCGACGGACTCGCCTCCTCGCGCCGCACGGAGGGGTTTTCAGCCGGAGGAGCCGGCATCCGGCGCGAGCGCCAGTCGCCGGAAGGCGCTTCCCGATCCGGGCGCGCGCGCTCCACTTCGCGCGTGTCGGGGCGGCTTCGGTCGAGGCGCTCGGCCCCCGGTCCGCCCGACGAGGGCGCGGAAGGCGCGGGATTTCCGCGGAAGGTGTCCCGTTCCACGGCGCGCCCGTGGGAACGCCAGTCCTGATCCGCCCGAGCCGGCGCGCGGTCTTCGAACCGGGAGGCAGGCGCGTGGTCGTCCGAGACGCGGCCTCTCGTGACCGGCTCGCGGGCACGGACGTCTCCGGGCGCAGGAGCGGGAAGGTCGGCCGCGCGGCCGCGGGCAATGGGATCCCGGCGCGCGGGTCCTTCGATCGAGCCGGCGCGACCCCGATCCGTTCCCAGGGCTTCGCGCGGGGGAATCGGTTCCCCGAGAGGCCGGCCGCGTTCGATGCGCACCCCCCGCGGAGCGATCTCCGCCGCGGCCGGGCCCGCGAGCCGTCCCCTCTCGGCGACGACAGCGCGATCCCTCAGAGCCTCGACGGTCGCGGTGGGAAGAGTTCGCTCGCGCCCGAGAACGGGGGCGAGGCGGCCCGAATCCGCCGCGGCCGATCTTTCGATGACGCGCGGAGCCTCGCGGATGTAGTTACGCATCGCCTCTCTCGTATCCCCGCCTCTTCCGGAGAGCACGATCGGACGGGACGAGATCGCCACCTGACTTCCGAGGCGATCCCCGATGCGGTCGCCGCGGATGACTTCCGCGCGGCCGACTCCGGACCCGAACCGTCCGGCGCCGGTGAAGTTCCATCCGCGGAAGTCCACCTGCCGGGTGTTGAACGTCCCGTGGACCGGAAGATAGACGTTCGAGCGGTTCCAGCCGATGTGCCGGTAGTAGCTGTCCCACCAGGGCGAGTAGCCCGTGTAGTAACCGACCGGGCACCAGCCCACATAGCTCGGCGTGTAAGCCCAGTAGACCCACGCGGGCGAGTACACGTACGCGGGGCTCCAGCACCAGCGGTTCCAGGAGGACTCGAAGAACCAGTTTCCGTAGTGGTGCGGATACCAACCCCAGGGATCGTTGGACCACCAGGTCAGCCCGGCGGTCGTGTAGTACCAGCTTCCGTCGTTGTAAGGAGTCCACCCGGCGTTCACCCGGGGGCTCCAGACGTAGCTCGAATAGGTGTTGCTGTAGTTCCAGTCGCCGTAGCCGTCGAGCGCGACGACCTCGTCGGCGTACTCCTCGTCGACGTAACGGGCGGAGACGCTGCGGGTCGCCCCGAGAGAATCGAGGCGGTCCGCCGACCACGTGTCGAACCGGTCTCGCGAGAAAGTGCCGCGCTCGATCGTGGGCTCATCTTCCCCGTGCACCAGCAGGTACTGGCCGGGTTTGAGCTTGTACGACCCCTCGGGCGTGCGCACTTCTACGGCGCCGAGCCGCGCGATCACGACGGTGCCGCGCCTCGGGTCCGCGTTCACCCGCGCGCGCGATCCGGCAGACAGATAAACCGTCGCGTCATCGGTGTCGATGCGCGGAATCTGGCCGTCGTTGGCGCCGGTCGCCGAAAGCACGACGGAGCCGTCTTTCAATCGGATGGCGGAGAATTCGTCATCTTCCCCCTGTTGAGCGTAGAGGGACTCGAATCTCGCGCTCGTCCCCCCGCCCACGTGGAGGACGTTCCCGTCGGCCAGCCCTACTTCCGCGCGGCCGCTCTCGGAGACGACGATCTCGTCGCCGGAGGAGATCGGCATGTTCCGCCGCGCATCCACGCGCCCGTTCCATTTCGAGACGACGCTGACGTCGCCGGTCATCTCGCGGAGATACGAGTAGCCGCTGCGGGTGGCCGGCCGGTCCGACCGGTCGGCGCGATCCGCGCGCTCGGCTCGGGCGGTTGCCGCGAGCAGCACAACCGCCGCGAGTGCGGCCGTGATCGTCAGACGCGTGGTTTTCATAAGGTTTCCTCCGCCACGGACGGGAGGAGCGATCCGCGTGCCACAGGTCCCGCTTGCGGACCGCGCCAGAATGTGCTCAGAATCAACGACTTATGAGCCCAGACGCGCCCGGGGCGGCGGCCGGCCTGTCCCATCCCGGGTACAGCTTGCGAAGATCCGAGGACACCCGCTTCGCCAACGGAGGGTCGCCGGCGCCGGACGCTGCGGCGGGCGTGTGGGTCGTTCGAGGCGCGTCGAAGCGGGCCGCGGCGAAGCGATGATCCGTGACCTCGTGCGCTACGCGGACCCGCGTCTCTTCGCTCCCAACGCGGCCGCGGACCCGGCGGCGCCCGACTTCCCGGGTCTTCTCGCGGACATGATCGAGACGTGCCGCGCGGCCCCCGGGATCGGCCTCGCCGCTCCTCAGATCGGCATCAACCTCCGGGTCGCGATCGTCGACCTGACCGTGGGCGCGGAACCCGACGCTCTGGTCGTCCTGGTCAACCCGGAGATCCTGGAGGCGACCGGCGAGCAGAAAGAGGACGAGGGCTGCCTGTCGATTCCGGACGTGACGGAGCGCGTGATCCGTGCCGCGCGCGTCCGTGTGCGCGCCGCGGACGAGACCGGCAAAGTCCGCGAGCTCGAAGGGACCGGGCTACTCGCGCGCGCCTTTGCGCACGAGGTCGATCATTTGAACGGCACGCTTTTCGTGGACAGGCTTCGCGGATTGAAGCGCGAGCTGACGTGGAAGAAGATCGACAGGCGAAAAGCGAAAGGACTCTGGTAGCTCGCCGTGAAACTCCACAACACGCTCGGCCGCCGGACCGAGGACCTCGTCCCGATCGAAGCCGGGCACGTCCGCATGTACACCTGCGGCCCGACCGTCTACAACGTCGCGCACATCGGGAACCTGAGGACTTTCGTCTTCGAGGACGTGCTGCGCCGTTCTCTCCTCCTGTCGGGGCTGAGCGTCACGCAGGTGATGAATCTGACTGACGTGGACGACAAGACGATCCGGGGCGCGGCCGCCGAGGGCCTTGCCTTGAACGAATTCACCGAGAAATACGCCCGCGAGTTCTTCCGTGACCTGGCGATCCTGAACGTGCAGCCGGCGGAGCACTACCCGCGCGCTACCGATCACGTGCCGGAAATGATCGCGCTGATCGAAACGCTGCGCGAGCGCGGCCACACCTACGAGTCGGACGGCTCCGTGTGGTTTCGCATCGCGACCTTCCCCGAGTACGGGAAGCTCTCCCGGATCGACCTGACCGCCATGCGGCGCGGCGATCGCGTCGCCGATGACGAGTACGAGAAGGAGGACGTCAAGGACTTCGCTCTGTGGAAGAGCGCGAAGCCCGGAGAGCCGTCGTGGCGGTCCCCCTTCGGCGAGGGGAGGCCGGGCTGGCACATCGAGTGTTCCGCGATGAGCATGAAGTTCCTCGGGAACCGCTTCGATCTGCATACGGGCGCCGTCGACAACGTCTTTCCGCACCACGAGAACGAGATCGCCCAGAGCGAAGGGGCGACCGGCGAGCCGTTCGTCGACATGTGGCTTCACTCGGAGCACCTGATCGTCGACGGCGAGAAGATGTCCAAGTCCAAAGGCAACTTCTACACGCTCGCCGACGTCCTTGCGCGCCGCGACGACCCGGGGGCCCTCCGCTACCTCTTTCTCTCGGTCCCGTACCGGAAAAAGCTGAACTTCACCTGGGAAGGCCTGACGGGCGCCGCCACGGCCGTCGACCGCATCCGTTCCGCGTCCGCCCGTCTCGCCGAGGTCGCCGCGGCGGGCTCGTCGAAGCCGGGAGCGTTCGACGCCGCGTCGAGGGCAAAAACGTTTCTCGCGGCCTTCCGCGGAGCGCTGGAGGACGATCTCAACACGCCGGAGGCGCTCGGCGCCGTGTTCCCGTTTCTGCGCGAGGTCAACAGCGCGATCGACGAGAACACCCTCGACGCGCCCGGCGCGGACGCGGCGGGGGAGGCTCTCCGCACGGCCGACCAGGTACTCGGGATCCTTCCCGCGGAGAGGGAGGTTCTCCCGGCGGAGATCGAGGCACAGATCGAGGCGCGCACGGACGCCCGCAGGCGCCGGGACTTCGCCGAGGCGGACCGGATCCGGCGGGACCTCGCAAGCCGCGGCATTGTCCTCGAGGACGGCGCCGCCGGGACGCGGTGGAAGAAAGGGTAAGAGCTCTCAGCTCTCAGCTGTCAGCCAAACGGATGCGGCGGCGAATCGTTGCTGAGGGTCTGCCGGAAGATGGGAGCCGAGTTGGGCCCCCCACAAGGCTTCTGGCTGATAGCTGATAGCTGACAGCTGACCCCTTCGTTCGCACCTTGACACTCGCGGATCTCCGGATTAGCC
>JAIVJS010000007.1 GCA_020199905.1 Acidobacteriota bacterium | reverse complement strand
GTGCAGGCCCCGCTGTCCGATAACCGCGGGTTATCGGACCCGCCCCTGACCCGGCCCCCTTCGCTCGCCGCTTCGCCCCGGGGCCCGCTCAGAGCACGGCAGAGCGCCTTGGCATTAGCCCACGCCGTGCTAATATCCCCCTCCCTGGGATGGGGATAACTCAAGAAGGAGGACCGATGAAAGCGACCAGCAAGCAGAAGCCGGTCATCGGCCGGCCCGAGTCGAGCGCAGCGAACCTACCCACAGCTGTCCGGTCGGAGCTGGACGCGCGCCTCGCTCGGATCGAGGGCCACGTAGCGGCCATCCGCAGAATGCTCGCCTCCGGAGAGGACTGCGACTCGCTGCTCGTCCAAGCTTCGGCCGTACGGTCTGCCTTGAACGGAGTTCTGGTAGGGCTGATGGAGACGCATCTGGAGTCCTGCGTCGTGCCGTCCGCGCGAAGCGGCAAAAGTGAGCAAGCGGTCAGCCGTTTCCGCCGAGCTCTCGAGACCGTCCTGAAGAGGTCTTGAGGCATGCACAGCGTCGGCAATACGAAGCTTCTGAGCACGGGCGCGATCGGTTCCGCAATCGCCGCTTCGATCTGTTGTCTTGGGCCGCTCGTCCTCGCCCTGCTGGGCCTTGGCGGTGGCGCGCTCCTGCTGAAGTTCGAACCTTACCGCCCCTACTTTCTGGGCGCGACCGCGCTCTTCCTCGGGGCCGCGTTTTATCTGACCTACCGCCGGCCAGCCCCCGAAGACTGCGAGCCCGGCTCGGCCTGCGCCCTTCCAACCAACCGCAAGGGGCAGAAGATTGCCCTTTGGATCGTAACCGTCATCGTGGCACTGGCCGCGGCGTTCCCGTATTTCTCGGGAGCGCTTCTCTAGCCGCCGGAGGTCTGCCGTGAAGAAGTTCCTTCTCCTACTCCTCGCGTTTGCCGTTGCCTGGCCTCTGCTGGCCGCCACAAAGACCGTGACCTTTGCGGTCAAAGGCTGGACGTGCGGCTCCTGCGCCGCCGCGACCCGGATCGCGTTGAAGAAGCTCGATGGCATCGAAGACGTCAAGACCGACCACGAGAAGATGGAAGCGACGGTCACGTACGACGACACGAAGATCACGCCGCAGAAGATGATCCCGGCGATCGAGAAGCTCGGCTACAAGGCAACGGTTAAAGCAGCACCCCAGGCCTCGGCGGCGTCGCCCCGCTCCGTGAAAGACAACGCCATCAACGAGTCGGCACTCCCCGAGCGCGTCAGCTTCTTCGAGGTTCCGCTTGAATGTGGCGCCGCGGAAGGACTCGGCTGCGGCTCGGCCTCCAAGCCCATCCTCAGGAGTCTCCAACGCGACGCCAGGATTGCTGAGCCGAAGATCAACTATCCAGGCACGGTGCTTGCGGTCGTGTGGAAGGATCCCGGTCAGGCCCGTTTAGGCGCTTCAGCCGTCGAGGCCGCCTTCAAGGAAAGAGATCTCGAGACGGCGCTCCTGCGAGGTACAGCGCGGGACAAAGCGCTTAAGGAGTTTGAGGCCGGCCAGTGGTACGGGGCCAGCGACGTCGACCGCTTGAGCGAACGTGAGGCGAAGGTGATCGCCGCCCGGGTTGTCAAGAGGGCCAACGGTCGACTCGCCCTCCCGGCTGAGCGGCTGGCTGCCCTCACGCACGATCTGTCCGTAGGCATCGCTCGGCGTCTCACCAGGAATACGGACGAGGAGTGCGCCAGGGACCCGCTCGAAGTGGAGTTGACCAAGATCGCGGGAAAGTACCTCAACGAGCAACAACTGGCGGAACTCCGGAAAGCCGCAGAGCAAGGCGCCGGTGCGTTGCCCGGCGAGACACGGTGACCAGTTGCCGGCAACATCCCGATTTCTTCAATCCTTCGGCTTCCTTGGGAGTCTGATCGCGGCGGCCTGCTGCCTCGGCATCTTCTTCGTCGTCGCGGGGGTAACGGCAATCGGCGCCGGGTTCCTCATTCGCGACCGGTACCTGCTGCCGATCTTTACTGTCTTCCTGCTTCTGTCGGTGATCGGGACGGCGCTCTCGCGCCGAAAGCACGGGCGGAAGGGGCCGCTCGTTATTTCCGTGTCCGGCGCCATCGTGACATTTGGAGGGGTCCTACTGCGACCGGCGATCGCATACGTCGGCATCGCTCTGCCCTTACTCGCCTCTGTCCTGGATCTCCTCGCCGCGAGGTCTGCGCCCCGAGAGCCCGGGCGCTGATGAGCCGCTTCGACCTCTTGATTCTCGGCTCGGGCTCGACCGCCTTCGCGGCCGCGCTGCGGGCCCAGGAGCTCGGCAAGACCGCCGTCATGACCGAGGAGCGCACCGTCGGCGGCACGTGCGTCAACCGGGGGTGCCTCCCCTCGAAAAACTTCATCGAGGCGGCGAGGCTGCTTCACGACGCCCGCAACCCACGCTATCCCGGGCTCTCCGCGACAAGACCCGAGCTCGACTTCCGCCAGCTCGTCGAACAAAAGGACGAGCTCATCCGCTCCTACCGTAAGAAAAAGTACGAGAGCCTCATCGGCGGTTCTATTCGTGTCGAGACAGGACACGCCCGCTTCCTCGGCCCTCACGCGGTCGAGGTCGGCGCCAAGACGCTCGAAGGAGACAAGGTCCTCATCGCCACCGGTTCGCGCCCCGTGCTGCCGGCGATCGAAGCTCTTGCGGACGTGCCCTATCTAACGAGTGATCTTCTGACAAACGATGAGCCTCTGGAGCTTTCCGAGCTGCCCGCCTCCCTGCTGGTTCTCGGCGGTGGGTACATCGCCCTCGAGCTCGGCCAGATGTTCCATCGCTTCGGCTCCGAGGTGACGATCGTCGAGCGCAGCCGAGAGCTTCTCTCCCACGGGTACGAGCCGGAAGTCGGTTCCACGATCCGGGCGATTTTGGAGGGGGAAGGTATTCGGGTCGTGACGCACGCCACGGTACGCTCCGTCCGGCGGGACGGGCCTGGAGTGGCCGCGGCCGTGGAGACGGGAAAGGGAGTCGAGGAACATCGGGCCGCCCGGCTCCTCGTCGCGACCGGACGACGCCCCAACTCAGACCAGATCGCACTCGAGAAGGCCGGCGTCCCTGTCGGCCAGAAGGGGCAGATTCTCGTCGATCGTTACCTTCGGACCAACGTGCCGCACATCTTCGCGGCGGGAGACGTGATCGGCTCGGAGACGGCCAGCCAAATGGCGACTCCCGTAGGGAGCCATGACGGCGGCATGGCCGCGTATAACGCTCTGTCCAATGAAGAGCCGCGGGCCGTGGACCATCGGGTCATCCCGCGCACGATCTTCACCGATCCCCAGGTCGCCGTCGTCGGCATGACAGAAGAGGAGGCCATCGCGGCAGGGCACCGCTGCTGGTGCAACACGCTTCCGATGTCTCTGGTGCCCCGCGCCGGCGCCATCCGCGACACCCGCGGGATAGTCAAGATGGTCGCCGACGCCGCAACCGACGAGGTGCTGGGCGTCACAATGGTGGGCGTGAGCGCCGGCGAGGTAATTCACGAGGCGGCCATGGCGCTTCGATTCCGCGCGAAGCTTCAAGACTTCATCGATCAACTCCACGTCTACCCGACGATGGCGGAAGCCTTGAAGATCGTCGCTATCTCGCGTTTCAAGGATCCGGCCAAGCTCTCCTGCTGCGCGGAGTAGCAGGGCACTCAGCCATCCGCATATCAGATCACCAGCCGCCTGAGGCGAGACCTCAGAGCGTAACCGTTTGCTGACCGGGATTCGCGCCAGCGGACTAAGTTGGTGGAGCTGATCGGGATCGAACCGACGACCTCCTGAGTGCGATTCAGGCGCTCTCCCAAACTGAGCTACAGCCCCACACTGTTGGAGAGGGCGCGGAGGATAGCATGAAGGGACGGCCGGCCGGAAGCGGCCGCCCGCCTCCAGGCGCGCGTTGCCCGATAGGATCGCAAGGTGGAGCACGCCGCCGACGATTCCTCCGAGCTGCCGCACTCGTGACGGCCGACGACGTTCGCGCGGGCGTCCCTCTTCCTCCGCGGGCGGCGCGTCTCGCGGCGCTGGAGTCCCGGACATTCGACGCCCTGGTCGTCGGAGGCGGAATCACCGGGGCGGCGACCGCGCGGGATCTCGCCTCGCGAGGGCTCGCGGTCGCTCTCGTCGAGCGCGAGGACTGGGCCTCCGGGACCTCCTGGCGCTCCTCGAAGCTGGTGCACGGCGGCCTGCGGTATCTGGCGAAGGGGGACCTGCTGCTTGTCTTTCAATCGCTCGCCGAGCGCGCGCGCCTCCTGCGGCTGGCGCCGCACCTGGTGTCGCCGCTCGAGTTCGTCTTCGCGATTCTGCGCGGCCGATGGGTCTCTCCTCCGAGCCTCGCTGCCGGGCTGACACTCTACGATCTGCTGGCCCTCGGACGCGGCCGCCGGCACCGCGGTCTCTCCGTACGGGCGGCCGTCGAGGCGGAGCCCCTGCTCGCCGGATCGGACCTCGCGGGAGGCGCGTTCTACTCCGACGCCGCCACCGACGACGCGCGCCTCACCCTCGAGAACGTGCTCGACGCCTGGGCCCTCGGCGCCGTGGCCGTCTCCCGAGTGTCAGTCGATACCTTTCTGCGGTCCGGCGCCGGAGGCCGGGTGGACGGCGCGGCCGCCCGGGATCTCGAGACCGGCCGCGAGTTCCGGATTCAGGCGCGGGTCACGGTGGAGGCCGCCGGACCGTGGACCGACGCCCTGCGCCGCGCCGAGGATCCCGGAGCCACTCCGACCGTTCGGCTCTCCAAGGGATCGCACATCACCGTGCCCTTCGCGGTCCTCCCCGTCCGCCGGGCGGTGGCCATTCCCGCGGAGCGGGGCAGGCTCGTGTTCGTGATCCCGAGCGGCCCCGTCACGCTCATCGGCACGACGGATGCCGACTACCGCGGCCCGGTCGACGGCGTCGGGCCGGAGCCCGCGGAAGTGGACTACCTCCTCGCGCGCGCGCGCGAGGCCTTTCCCTCGCGCGCGCCGCGGCGGGCGGACGTCATCGCCTCCTTCGCCGGGCTGCGGCCGTTGCGCTTCGAGGCGGGCAAAGACGTCGCGTCTACGAGCCGGGAGGAGTCGGTCGACGTCTCTCCCGGCCGGGTCGTCGTCACCGGGGGAAAGTTGACGACGCACCGGAGGATGGGCCGCCGCGCCGGCGACGCGGTCGCCTCGGAACTGCGCGGCCTCGGGGTCCGATCCGGAAAGAGCGCGACCGCGGCCCGGAGGTTTCCGGGCGCTCCGGACGGCGCGATGGAGGCGTTCGTCGAGCGATTCGCCGGGCACGCCGCCTCGATCCCGGAGGAATCGGCGCGACACCTCGCCCGGCGCTACGGAACGCGGGCGGAGGGCGTCCTCGCGCTCGCCTCGGAAGGCGGACTCGGAAGAGCGCTCGTTTCCGGCCTGCCCGACATCGAGGCGGAAGTGGTGTTCGCCGCGCGCTGCGAGGACGCGCGCACCGCCTCGGACGTCCTCATCCGGCGGACCCATCTGTTCTGGCAGGCAGCCGACCAGGGCGTCGCCGCGCTCCCGCGTGTCCAGGAGCTCCTCGGAAAAGAGCTTGATTGGTCAGAAGAAGCGGCGAGCCGCTCACGCGACGAATATCTGCGAGAGGTCGAAAAATCCCGCCTCGCTTTTGCAGAGTGAGGCGGCCCTTTCGTTTCCCGATCCCGTTGACCGCGAAGTACCGGCCGTCTCGCTCGCGCTGGTCGCTCGGCTCATCCCGCCTTCAGGTCCGCGAGCGTCGCGGAGAGCAGCGATCGCCTCTCCGCGTCGAGGCGCTCGAAGATGGGCTCTAAGATCGTCACGACCCTGTCCTGCTCCTCCGGGGAGATCGCGTAGAGATTCGGCGAGACGGCGTCGACGATCTGGGCGACCGTCAGATTCTCGGGCGAGACGGCCAGGCTGAACGCGCGCGACCCCTGCGATTTGACGAGCCCGTTCTCCTTGAGGCATTCCAGGATCTGCTCGGCCTCGTGGGAGGTCGCCTCCTGTTCGCGATACAGCGCGTCGATGCCGTGAACGCCGCCGGAGGACAGCCTCAGGAGCATACGGATGGCGTTCTCCGCCCGGCCGGCGCGGATCCCGCCGATCGAACGCTTCCTGGCGGAATGCGTCTGGAGGACGTGCGTCAGCTCGACGCCGATCAGGATCACCACCCAGACGAGGAAGACCGAGATGAGCGACAGCAGGATGAACGTCAGGGATCCGGTGATCAGGTTGACCCGCGAGAGGGCGCGCACGTAGAGACCGAAGATCGCCCGGAGGAGCTCCAGAAGGACGCCGCCGGTGATTCCCGCGATCGCGGCGGAGGACCAGCGCACGAGCGCGTTCGGAAGGAATCGATAGAGCAGCGTCAGACCCGCGACCTCGATCGCGAACGGAAAGAACGACACCGCGACGCTGCCGGCGACGGAGGTGCCGGCGCGCGCGGTGCGTAGCATCTGGATCCCCAGGCCGAACCCGCCGAACAAAAGCGTCAAAGCGAACAGGATCACGAGGTACAGCGCCATCCGGGAGAGCCAGTCCCGCCGGCTCGGAGCTCCCCACACGGCATTCACGATGCGCTCGATCGTCGAGATCAGCCGCAGGGACGCCAGCACGAGGATCACGAGGCCGATCCCGGAGATCGTCGTGGATTCCGAGACGAACTCCCGCAGGCTCGCTGTGACGCGGGCCGTGTGGTAGGGCAGGATCGCGTTGACCGCGTCCAGGATCCCCGTGACGTTCTCCCGGAAGAACGTGGCCAGAACGAGAGAGAAGGTCGCCAGGAGCGGCACCGCCGTCAGGAGCGTGGCAAACGCGAGGGAGCTCGCCAGGTCGGCCCCGCGGTCCGCGCGGAATCCGCGAACGGTTTCGCCCGCGGTCTCCTTGACGAGCACCGCGGTGCTCACGAGGCGGTCGGGGAGCCGCGGCCACCGTTCCCGCGCGCGCTCCAGGGCGGTCAAGTGGCGCGGCACGCGGGTGTCAGTCGCCCGGCGCGCGCCGGCCGGGTCCGCCTCTCCGCGACAGCCCGCGGCCGCGGAAAACGGCGGGGGATTTGCAGGAGGAACTCACGGCCCCTAGGGTATATGATCGAAATTCGCTTTTTGGAGGTGAGGAATGGCCAAAGACACACCGTTTGATCGCGCCCGGGACTTCGTGGAAGAAAAGATCGACCAGACCAAAGAGGTTCTCGGCGACTCGTACAGCCGCGCGCGCGACCAGTTCGGGGATGCGGGCGACGATCTGCGCAAGAACTTCAAGTCGACCAGCAAGAGGCTCGAGAAGGACTACGGGTACCTCTGGACAGACGCCCGGAAGTACATCCGCGAAAATCCGGGCACCTCGATCGCCGTCTCGCTCGGCGTCGGGCTCCTGTTCGGGTTCCTGCTCCGCGGCGACGACGACTGATCGAGGAAACGGACGAGCAGGCTGGGTGAGGCGGGGTAGCGCCGCGCGCCCCCGTCGTTCTCCATTTTTCGGGTGCTCTCATGACGCGCGTCGAACCGATCGAGCGAGCTCTTCCCTCCGACTGGAGGCGTGTGATCCGCGACCAGCCGCTGCTCTCGGTGTGCGCCGCCCTGGCGGCGGGCATCTACCTGGGACGCCACCACGCCCGGCAGCTGCTCGCCGCCGGCGTCAGCCTCGGTGTCGCCACGGTGGTGGATGAGGCCAAGCGGCGATTCTCCTGACGGGAAAATCCGCCTCCTGATCGACCGATCAGCCTCTAACCGCGACGGGATACCCGGGTGCCCCTCCGTACTCCTCGGGCCGCTCCATATAATCGAACCGTGACACATCGCCCACCGGTTCACCCGGCGCTCTCGACGTTCGCGTCGAGCGCCGGTTGAGCCTGCAAGATCGGTCAGTTCGACCTTTCCGCGCTTCTCGCGAAGCTCCCCGCGCCGGCGGATCCCGATCTGCTGGTCGGCAACCGCCACGCCGACGACGCGGCGGTCTATCGGATTGGCCAGGGTCAGGTCATGGTCCAGACGGTCGACTTCTTCACCCCCGTCGTCGACGATCCCTGGATCTTCGGCCAGATTGCCGCGGCCAACGCGCTGTCGGACGTCTACGCGATGGGCGCGCGGCCGGTGCTCGCTCTCGCCCTTGCCGCCTTCCCGACGGGGGAGCTGCCGACCGAAGTCCTCGAGGCGATCCTGCGCGGCGGAGCGGAAAAGGTGGCCGAAGCCGGCGCCGTCATAGGAGGCGGCCACTCGATCGACCACGACATTCCGCTGTACGGGCTCTGCGTCACCGGCCTCGCGGCCGAGTCGGCGATCGTGACCAACGCGCGCTCCAGGACCGGAGACGTCCTGGTGCTGACCAAGCCGCTCGGCGTCGGCGTCACCATTTCCGCGGGCCGCGCGGACGCGCTCGGCGCGGCCAGCGTCTCCCGCTTCTTCCGC
Source organism: Acidobacteriota bacterium (assembly GCA_020199905.1). Taxonomy (GTDB): domain Bacteria; phylum Acidobacteriota; class Thermoanaerobaculia; order UBA5066; family Gp7-AA6; genus JALYUA01. Next base: position 23,915 of record JAIVJS010000007.1, on the reverse strand, counting down.
CGGCCCGTTCTGGCGGACGACGGCCTCGACGAGGCGGTGGCCGTGATGTCGGCGCTGAACCGGGGGCCGGCGGAGGCGATGAAGGGCCTGGACGTTCACGCGGCGACCGACGTCACCGGCTACGGCCTTCTGGGGCACGCCTACGAAATGATGGACGCGTCCGGCGTGACCGGCGAGTTCTTCGTCGAGGAGGTTCCGCTCCTCTCCCGCGCGAGAGACCTCGCCGCGCGCGGCATCGCCCCCGAAGGCTCCCGGGTCAATCTGCGGAACATGCGGCCTCGCACGGAGGTCGGCGAGGGCGTGACGGACGAGGACCTCCTGCTGCTCTGCGACGCGCAGACCTCGGGCGGGCTGCTCGTCTCCGTCGCCGCTTCCGACGCGCCCTCGTACGTGGAACGATGCCGGGCGGCGGGCGCGCCGTCCGCGCGCGTCGTGGGCCGTGTGGTCGATGCGGGGAAGTCTCGCCTGCGGGTCTCGGCAAAAAACTCGTGACGGAAAATTGACGGCTGATACCTCCGCGGAAAGGAAACCATGGCGAAAAACGACGACGAAGAGTGGGTCGAGGTGGCTTCCACCGGCCAGGATGAGGAGGCCACGTTGATCGCCGGTCTTCTGAAGTCCCGGGAAATTCCCTGCGAGGTGGAAGGTCCCGCCGGCGGATCGCCGTGGCCGGAGAATCTGGGCGCGTTCGGAATGAGCCGGGTGATGGTCCCGTCGGAGCGCGCGGAGGAAGCGAGAACGATTCTCGCCCGGCGCGAGCGTGATTTCGCCCGGACCGAAGGCGAGTCGGAGAAGCTCGAAGAATGAATCTGCCGCCGGGATCGCGGATCGGCCGGTTTCAAATCGCGGGCCTTCTGGGCGAAGGAGCGATGGGAGTCGTCTATCTCGGGCATGACCCGCAGATCGAAAGGCCCGTCGCGATCAAGACGGTGCGACCCCAGGGAGTGGGGGGCTCTTCCCCGGAGCTCGAGAGCCGCTTCTTGAACGAAGCGAAGCTCGCGGGCCGCCTGCAGCACCCGAACATCGTCACGATCTACGAAGCGGGACAGGCGGAAGGCCTGCTCTACATCGCGATGGAGTACGTCGACGGGGACGCGTTGACGCACTTTCTGGCGCCCCGCGACAGGGGAGGCGTGGCCCTCTCCCGGGAATCGGCGAGCCCGCGCGGGCTCCTGTCGCTGCGGGAACGCGTCGAGGTCGTTCGCGAGGCCGCGCTCGCCCTCCAGCACGCTCACCAGCGCGGCGTCCTGCATCGAGACGTCAAGCCCGGCAACATCCTGCTGACGCGGGAGCGGCGGGTTAAAGTCGCCGACTTCGGCATCGGGAAGCTCCTGGCGGCGACCGTGGACCTGACGCGCACCGGCCAGATGATCGGGAGTCCCGCCTACATGTCGCCCGAGCAGATCCGCGGGGAGAAGCTCGACGGCCGGTCCGATTTCTTTTCGCTCGGAGTCGTCTTCTACGAGCTGATGACGGGGAGCCGCCCGTTTCCCGGCGACTCCATCACGACCCTCGTGTATCAGATCCTCCACACGGAGCCGCGCGATCCGCTCGGGCTTCGCTCGGACCTGCCGCCGGCGGCGCGCGATGTCTTCGCCCGGCTTCTCGCGAAGTCTCCGGACAAACGGCCTGCCGACGCCGCGGACTTCCTCCGTGAGGTGGGGCGCATCGCCGACCAGATCGCAGAAGCGGAGCGGACCATCGCGATGCCGCTGGCGGCGATGACGGCCCCCGCGGTGGCGCCGCCCGCTCCCCCCGGGCCCCCTCTTCCGGTCTCGACGGCCCCTGCGGCCCCGGTTCCGCCTCCCCGGGTCGCCACCACCGTCGTCGCGCCGGAGTCCCACGAGGCGGCCGACGCCGGCGGGCCGCCCGCCGTCGATCGCGAGCCCGCGCCTTCGGGGCCGTCGGGCCGCTCCGCGGGAGCCCTCTATCTCTTCGGAATCGCGGCGCTTCTGGTCGCGCTCGGGTTCTTCGTCTGGTCGTGGCGGCGGTCCAACGCCGTCCCGCCCGTGCAGGCCGGGCAGCCGACGGCCGCGCCCGGCGCCGGCGCGGTGTTCGGCGGCGCCGGGGCCGTGCCGGCGCCGTCGCCCGCTCTCGCGGTTGCGGCCGCCGTCGAGCCGACGCTCGTGCCTCCTCCGACGATCGGCCCGCTGCCGACGCGCGGCCCGGCGACCGCCGCGGACGCCGTGGTCGGGGCGCCGCGGTACACGGGGCTGGCGCCGACGCGGGCGCCGCGCTCGACCCCCACGCAGGTGCGCGTCGCGGCCGCCCCTCCGCCCGAGCCCGCGGCGGAGCCTCGCAGCTCGGGGGACTCCGAATCCGTGTCGTCGGGAGCGGTGGACAACACGTATCGCACCCGACGCTTCGCGAAGTTCGGCGTGAGCCCCGATCAGGCCAGGATGTACGTCGACGGCCGATACGTCGGAATCGCCGACGACTGGGACGACCGGGGCGGCGGCCGCAAGCTCGAGTTCACCCGGTCCGGACGCCATCGCGTGAAGTTCGAGCTTCCGGGGTATCGGGACTTGAACGTCGCGATCGTCGTGTCACCCGACGCCGGGGACGACACCGCGGACGTCGGCGATGAGCTGAAACGGGAGTCCCGCCAGCCGTTCACGAAAGTCTCCTCGCCTTCGGATCGCACGGTCGGGCCGGTCGTCTTCAAGGTGGACCCGCCCGACGCCACGATCTCGGAGGGAGGCCGCACGCTCGGCCCCGCTTCGAACTTCGGATCCGACTCGCCCCTGCGGCTTCACGGTCCGATGGTGCACGATCTCCAGATCTCCGCGCCCGGACGCAAGTCGAAGACGGTCCGCATTCTGGTGGCGGGCAACGCCGAGAACGACAAGGCGGAGGTGAAGGTGGAGCTGAAGAAAGAATAGGAGCTGTCAGCTTTCAGCTTTCAGCTCCGGGAACGGAGCCCCGTGTTGGCCCCCTTTGACGCCGCGATCCGCGAAACAAGCAACGCCCTAGCTCAATCAGATTCTGGCTGAGAGCTGACAGCTGATAGCGGATAGCTAACCCGGCCCCGCCATGATCCTCCAGCGCGCCAGACGCTCTGCCGTCTCGACGCAGCGCCGGGCGGCGAGCCGGCACAGCAGCGCGGAGAGATCGGCGCATCCCTCCGGGTCCGACCTCTCGAGCCCGTCGAAGCGGTCGCGGCGCAATTCGAGAAGCACCGCCTCCTCGTGGGCGCGCGCATCCGCGGACCGGCCCGACGAGGCGGGATCCAAGACCGCCATCTCGCCGAAGATCTCGCCCGGCCCCAGGATGGCGAGCGCCTCCTCGCCTCCGGCGATGTGCCTCGAGATCCGAACGCGCCCGCGGGCCACCGCGTAGAGCGCTTCGCCCGGGTCTCCCTCGCGGAAGAGGAGCGCGCCCGCCGGATATCGCCGCTCCTCGGCAAACGCGGCGAAGAGATAGCGGTCCGATTCCGAGAGGCCGCCGCTGCCCAGGAACTTCGACCGCTCCTCCGCGGACAGCGACGCCGCCTCTCCGCGGGACGGGCCCGGAGACGGCGGGGCGGCGGCGCCGGCGGGGAAGAAGTCCTGGAAGAACGCGTTCAATGCGGCGAGCCGTCGCGCCAGTCGCACGCGGAGGTGGCGCAGCCACGGAGCGCGTCCCGGCGTTTCAAACAGAAACTCCGGCGTGAACCCGAGCAAGGTGGCGCCGTTCGCCGTGCGCGCGTCCGCGGTGCGGGGAAGCGCGGCGAACGCCTCCTCCCCGATGAAGTCCGACGCCTCCGCCTCACCCATCCGCTGAGGTCCGACCGGAGTCTCGCGCACCAGCTGGACCGACCCGGCCAGGACGAGGAACACTTCCGAGGAGGAATCCCCGGTCCGGAAGACAACGCCTCCGGGAGGAATGCGGCGCAGCTCTCCGCCCCCCGCGGCGTCGAGCAGCGCGTGGTCGTCGATTCCCGAGAGCCCCGGCATCTGAGAAAGCCTCTGAGCCCGGTCGAGGAGCCCTTCGGCCTTTCCGCCCCTCGCGATCAGGGCGCGTACGAGGGCGGGTCCCCGATCCGGAAAGGCGAGTCCAGGCGAGCGCTTCTGCGCCTGGAGCTCGAGCCTCTCGCGCGCGGCCGAGGCCTCCTCGCCCCATCCGCCGATCTCCGCCGGCGCCAGGGCTCGCGCGGCGCGCAGGAACCGGCCGTCCGCGGCGTCCGGCAGCCCGTCCGGCCGGAGAAGCGACGCCTCGAGCAGGTCTTCGACGGCGCTCCTGAACTTTCGCTCGATGAACGAGAGCCGCCCGCGGGCGGAAGCGCTGCGCGGATCGAACGGGTCGCGCTCGCGCGCGGCGTCGAGCAGGGCTCTGGCCTCCGAAAAGTCGTGGCGTTCGAGGGCCAGCGTCGCCGAGAGAACCGGGTCGTTGCCGTCTCCCGCGAAGGGTCGCGCCGCCTCCGTCGCTCCCGAGGCGATCAGGACCCGGGCGAGCGAGGCGGAGGAGGCGGCCCGGCCGTCGAGCTCGAGGCGGACCGCCAGTCGATAGAGCATCTCCGCTTCGGCGAGGAGGCCGGCCCCTTCGCAGCGCCGCGCGGCCTCGCGCGCTTTCTCGCAGGCGTCGTCGGTCATTGCGGGGCGCCGAAGGGCGAGCGGCGATCGCCGAAGAGCGTGCAGAGCCGAGCGATGGCCCGGCAAGCGGAGAGCAACCGAGGAAAAATCAATCGAGCGTCCAAGGGTTGATCGGATTGTATTGAATTGCCCCTCCGTTCGCCCCCACGCCCTTCGCCGTCCGCCTTCCCGGGGGCTCGACATCGCCATTTCTACTCCGCCGATGTGCTAATTTCCGCTCCTCATGTCCGCGCCCGCAGAGGCCGCCGCTCTGAAGCGCACGCCGCTTTTCTCGCTGCATCGGGAGCTCGGCGCGAAGCTCATCGACTTCGGCGGGTGGGAGATGCCCGTTCAGTACTCCGGGATCCTCGAAGAGCACCGGGCCGTGCGGGAGCGGGCCGGACTCTTCGACGTGTCCCACATGGGCGAGCTCGAAGTCCGAGGACCGGGTGCGGCTGCCGCCCTCCAGCGCCTGACCCCGAACGACGTCTCGCGCCTCTCGGACGGACGCTGTCACTACTCGGCTTTTTTGACGGATCAGGGAACGTTCGTCGACGACCTGCTCGTCTACCGCCGGAGCGGCGAGGACTTCCTGCTCGTCGTCAACGCGTCGAACCGGCCGAAGGATTTCGCCTGGGCGCGTTCCCGCATCGGAGGGACCGCGGAGGTCACCGACGTCAGCGACGCGTGGGCGCTCCTCGCCCTCCAGGGCCCGCTCGCGGGATCGATCCTCGCGCGCGCCGCGGGCGAAGACCCGACCGACCTCGCGTACTACGCGTTTCGCACGATGAAGGTCGAGGGCTTCCCCGCCCTGGTATCGCGCACCGGCTACACCGGCGAAGACGGCTTCGAGCTGTACCTGGCGCCGGAGGCAGCGGAACCGGTCATGCGCGCGCTGCTCGATCTCGGCCGGTCCGAAGGGCTCCTGCCGTGCGGCCTCGGCGCGCGTGACACCCTGCGACTCGAGGCGAAGATGGCCCTCTACGGCAACGACATCGACGACACGGTCACTCCGTGGGAAGCCGACCTCGGCTGGATCGTGAAGATGGAAAAGGGGGACTTCATCGGGAGAGACGCGCTCGCCGAGCAGAAGGCCGCGGGCGTCTCGCGGAAGCTCGCCGGGTTCGAGATGGTCGACCGCGGGATCGCCCGCCACGGGTATCCTGCCGCGGCGCCGCACGGCGCGGGGATCGTCACGTCCGGCACGCATTCGCCGACGCTGAAGAAGCCGATCGGACTCGCCCTTCTTCCCGTGGCCGATACGGCGGTCGGTACCGAGTTCGAAACCGACATCCGGGGGCGCGCGGCCAGGGCGCGGGTGGCCCCGACCCCGTTCTACAAACGCAAGAAGGAGGCCCCGTGAATCCGGACGAACTTCATTACACGCAGAGCCACGAGTGGGTTCGGATCGATGGCGACATCGGAACCATCGGAATCACCGATCACGCGCAGAAGGAGCTCGGTGAGATCGTGTACCTCGAGCTTCCCGAGGTGGGGCACGTCTACAACGCGGACGAGGAGTTCGGCACCGTCGAGTCGGTGAAGGCGGTTTCCGAGCTCTTCATCCCGATCTCCGGCGAGATCGTCGAGATCAATCGCTCGGCGGTGGCGGAGCCGGGAATCGTCAACGATGACCCCCTCGGAGACGGATGGCTGATCAAGCTGAAGGTGACGACGGACGACGAAGTGCGCAAGCTCATGTCGGCGGAGCAATACGCGGAGTACGTCCAGGCGGAAGAAAAAGAGAAGTGAAATTTCTCCCTACGTCGGACGCCGACCGTGAAGGCATGCTCGCCTCGATCGGCGTCTCCTCCATCGATGACCTGTTTGCCTCGATTCCCGCGTCGGTGCGGCACACGCCGGATCTTCCGCCACCCATGTCGGAGATCGAGATTCGGCGTTTCTTCGGGGCGCTCTCGGCGAAGAACGCGAATGCGCGTGACTCCGCTTTTTTTCTGGGCGCCGGGCTCTACAACCACTACGTCTCGTCCGTCGCGGACCAGATGCTTTATCGCGCCGAGTGGCTGACGTCGTACACGCCGTACCAGCCCGAAGTCTCGCAGGGCACGCTCCAGTCGATATTCGAGTTCCAGACCCATATCTGTCTCCTGACCGCGATGGACGTCGCCAACGCGTCCCTCTACGAGGGAGCCTCAGCCCTCGTCGAGGCGCTCCTGATGGCCGATCGCCTGGTTCGCGGCCGGCGGCGCGCGGTGCTCTCTCTGGGAATCCATCCCGAGTACCGCGAGACCGTCCGGACCTACTTCCAGAACCTCGGACTCGAGATCGTGGAGGTACCGCTCGGCGCCGACGGCCGGACGGACGCGGCCGCCCTCGCGGACGCCGTCGACGAGGCGACGTTCGCGGTCGCCGTGCAGTCGCCGAATTTCCGTGGCGTGATCGAGGACTGGAGCGCGTGCGCGGCCTCGGCGCGGTCGCGCGGATCCCTCTTCGTCGGCGTCGTCGCGGAGGCCGCGTCTCTGGCTCTCCTCTCGCCCCCCGGAGACGCGGGCGCGGACATCGTCTGCGGCGAGGCCCAGTCGCTCGGCGTTCCGATGCACAACGGCGGACCACTGCTGGGATTCCTCGCTTGCCGGACGGCGCACCAGCGTCAGATTCCGGGACGCCTCGTCGGGCAGACGAAGGACGCCGAAGGGCGGCGCGCCTTCTCCCTCACGCTCTCGACGCGGGAGCAGCACATCCGCCGCGAGAAGGCGACCTCCAACATCTGCACCAACCAGGGGTTGATGGCGCTCGCGAGCAACATCCACATGTCGCTCCTCGGCAAGAAAGGTCTTCGTGAAGTCGCGACGCAGTCGCACGCCAAGGCCGAATATCTGAAGGGCGGGATCGCCGCCATTCCGGGATTCCGCCTGCCCGATTCCGCGGCCACCTTCAACGAGTTCGTCGTCGAGGGGCCCGGGCCGGCCGCGCCTCTTCTGTCCCGTCTCGCGCGGCGGCGGATCCTCGCGGGCGTGGCCCTGTCCCGCTGGAGCGGTTCGGGGGCCGACGCGAACCGGTTCCTGGTGGCGGTGACCGAGATGAACACCCGCGAGGAGATGGACGGACTCGTCGCCGCGCTCGGAGAAGACGCCTCATGAGCGTCGAGATCGAGAACGATAGGGAGACCGCCACTCCCCCGACGCTCGGGGACCGCCTGCACCCGGAGCCGCGCCACGAGCTTCTCGTCTTCGAGCGGTCCGGCGCGGGAAAGGTCGGCTACTCGCTCCCGCCGCTCGACGTGCCGGACGTCTCCGCCATCCCAGCCGGCCTCCTGCGCGGAGAGATCGAGGGGGAGACCGAGATCACGGAGGTCGAGGTCGCCCGTCATTTCACGCGCCTCTCGCGGCTGAATTTCTCGATCGACGAGAACACCTATCCGCTCGGATCCTGCACGATGAAGCACAATCCGCGGACGAACGAAGAGATGGCGCGGCTGCCCGGCTTCGCGGCCTCGCACCCGCTCGCGCCGGAAGAGGTTTCGGCGGGAACGCTCGAGCTCGCGTGGCGGCTGGAGCAGGTCTTGAAGGAGCTGACCGGCCTCGCGCGGGTGACTCTCCAGCCCGCGGCGGGAGCCCAGGGTGAGCTCGCGGGGATTTTGATGGTGCGCGCCGCCCTCGAGAAGGAGGGTAACCCCCGCACGACCGTCCTGATCCCGGACTCAGCCCACGGGACCAATCCGGCTTCGGCGCACTTCGCCGGCTACAAGGTGCGCGAGCTCAAGTCGAACGCGCGCGGGACTCTCGATCTGGACGTCCTCGAGGGCGCCATGACATCGGACGTCGCCGCGCTGATGCTGACCGTGCCGAACACTCTCGGCATCTTCGAGGACCGGATCCTGGAGATCGCCCGGATCGTGCACGCGAAAGGCGGATATCTCTACTGCGACGGCGCCAACTTCAACTCCTTCGTCGGAATCGCCCGGCCGGGCGCGATGGGCATCGACGTGATGCACATGAACCTCCACAAGACCTTTTCGACTCCCCACGGCGGCGGAGGTCCGGGCTCCGGCCCCGTCGCGGTGACCACGAAGCTCGCCCCCCACCTTCCGCGGCCGACCATTGAACGGCGGGAAGACGGGAGCTTCGGCCTGGACTTCGACCGTCCGGAATCGATCGGGCGCCTGCGGACCTTCCTCGGCAACTACGGGATGTTCGTGCGGGCGCTCGCCTACATTTCTTCTTACGGCAATCGGATCGGAGAGGTCGCGCGTGGAGCGGTCCTGAACGCGAACTACATCCGGGCCGGGCTGGCGGCTCACTACCATCTCAAGTACGACGCGCCCTCCATGCACGAGGTCGTCTTCTCCGACAAGCGCCAGGCGGAGAAGGGGGTCCACAACGGCGACATCGGAAAGAGGCTGATGGACTACGGCTTCCATCCGCCGACGATCTCGTTTCCGCTCATCGTCCACGGCGCCCTGATGATCGAGCCCACGGAGACCGAGAGCCGCTCCGGACTCGACGCCTTCATCGCCGCGATGCGCGCGATCGCGCGGGAAGTCGAGGAAGACCCGTCCATCGTCTTGAACGCGCCGCATACGACTCCGGTCAAGCGCGTGGACGAGGTCGGGGCCGCCCGGAACCTGATCCTGCGGTGGAAGCCGGACGGGCGGGAAACGGCAGACGGGAAACGGGAAACGTAAGCCGGCATTCATTTCCGCCTTCGATTCCCGATTCCCGATTTCCGATTCCCGGCCCGCACGTTCAGATATCCTTGCTGTCCGGCATGACGGACTTCCAGCGGAAATGTCCCCTCTGCAACGGGGGAGTGCTCGTGCGGTCGCGGAGCAACAACTCCGGATACACGTTCTACTTCTGGAAGAAACCCTGGAAGCTCAAGTTCTTCGACTTCGGGATCGAGCGCGTGTATCCCTGGGCCTGCATGGGCTGCGGCGTCGTTCTGCTGTATCTCGAGCGCCTGCCCGCGATCGCCGAGGAGTATCGGACCGCCGCTGAGCCGTCCACCGCGGCGAGCGGCGCGCCGGCCCCGATTTAACCGTGATGGCCATCCGTTACCTGGACGGCCGCCGCCTCTCGCGGGCGGTCATCGCGGGATCGCGCTTCGTGGCGGATCGCGCCGAGCCTCTCAACAAGATCAACGTCTTTCCCGTCCCGGACGGAGACACGGGGACGAACGTCGCCTCCACGCTGCAGCAGATCTCGGCGGGGATCTCCCGCGTCCGCCAGCGGCACATCCGGGAGATGTCACGCGCCCTCGCGGAGGAGGCCGTCGGGGGTGCGCGGGGCAACTCCGGCGCGATCCTCGCGCAGTTCTTCTGCGGATTTTCCGAGGGGCTCCCCGACAGCCCGCGGATATCGGCGGGGGACTTCGGCGCCGCTGTCGTCCGGGCGTCCGACTCCGCATACGGCGCGATCGCGCGGCCCGTCGAGGGGACGATCCTGACGGTGATCCGCGACTGGTCCGCCTACGTCGCGCGGCGGGCGCGCGACGTCGCCGACTTCGCGCAGCTCCTTCCCGATTCGCTGGCCGAGGCGAAGAAGTCGCTCGAGAACACGCCGAAACAGATGAAGGCGCTGGCGAAAGCGGGGGTGGTGGATGCGGGCGGGCAGGCGTTCGTCTATCTCATCGAAGGGATCGTCCGGTACCTTCGCGAGGCGGCGCGGGGCGGGATCGTCGAGGCGCCGGCCGAAGAGGTGAAGGCGGCCATCTTCGACAAAACATCCGAGTCGATCCTCTTCCGATACTGCACCGAGGTGCTCCTCGAAGGGGACCGCATCGACCGCGATGCCCTCCGGCGCGAGGCGGCTCTCCTCGGTGACTCGATCGTGGTGGCGGGGGGAGCGACAAGAGTGCGGCTTCACGTCCACACGAACGAGCCCGAGCGCCTCTTCGAGCTGATGGCGCGGCTGGGAGAGGTGGCGCAGACGAAGATCGAAGACATGCACGCGCAGCACGAGACGCGGTTCGACCAGAATCGCGCGTCGCGCGTCGGCGTGGTCACGGATTCCACGTGCGACCTGCCCCCGACGCTGGTCGAGGAGCTCGCCATCGGCGTCGTCCCCGTGCGCGTCTACTTCGGCTCGGAGAACTACCTCGACAAGGTAACGATCATGCCCTCGGAGTTCTACGCGCGCTTTTCCGTGACCGACGTCGCGCCGAAGACTTCGCAGCCGCCTCCGGCGGACTTCACCCAGGTCTTCCAGAACGTCGCGACGCACTCGGGCGCTCTCGTCTCGGTGAACCTTTCGGCCGCCGTCTCCGGCACCCACCAGGCCGCCATCGTCGGCGGGCGCGCGGTCAAGAACGCGACCATCGAACACATCGACAGCCGCAACGTTTCGGTCGGGCTCGGCTTGATCGTCCGGGCGGCCGCCGAGGCGGCCGCCGCGGGCAAGTCGGCCGCCGAGGTCGCCGCCGTCGCCCGCGACGCGGTGGACCGGACCCGTCTGTTCATCGCGGTTCCCACTCTCGAGCACCTCGTGCGGGGAGGACGCGTCTCGCCGGTCCGCGGGTTCATCGGAAAGCTGCTCGGTCTCCTGCCCGTCCTGACGATCACTCCCGAGGGCAAGGCGGAGCCGGCCGCCAAAGCCAGAGGTTTTGCCGCCGCCCGCGCGCGCATGATGAAGCTGCTCTTCGAGGCCGCCGACCTCGGAACGTCCGCCCGCCGCTTCGGCGTCGCGCACTGCGACGCGCCGTCTCTGGCGGACGCGATCGCCCGCGAGATCCGGGAGCGATACCCCGAATCCGACGTGATGATCGTCGAGTGCGGGCCCGCCCTGGGAGCGCACGGGGGGCCGGGGGCGCTGGCCGTTGCCGTGTTGCCGTAGGGGAGAAGGTTGAGCGTTGAGGCCGGGGGAGAGTTGAGAGTTCAGAGTCGAGGGTCCAGACTCCTGACAAGTTCTGAATCTGATTCGACGGCGGTCTCTATCGCCACCGTCGGGCACTCCAACCGGTCACTCCAAGCGTTTATCGCTCTGCTTTCGGCGCATCGGGTCCGGCAGGTCGTCGACGTCCGGCGGTACCCCGCTTCCCGCAAGTGGCCTCACTTTGCGGGAGCCGCCCTCGCGGAGAGCCTTCCGGCCGCGGGCATCGCGTATGCGGGAATGCCGGAGCTCGGCGGACGCCGCAAGGCGCGGCCCGATTCGCCGCACACCGCCTGGAGGGTCGAAGCCTTTCGGGGCTATGCGGACTACATGGACACGCCGGAGTTTCTGGGCGCCCTGGCGACGCTCGAGGCGGCCGCGCGCGGGACGTTCACCGCGATCCTGTGCGCCGAAGCGCTTCCGTGGCGCTGTCACCGCTCGCTGATCGCCGACGCGCTGATCGCGCGAGGCTGGCAGGTCTTCGAGATCCTCTCGGAGCGCGAGGCGCGACGCCGTTCTCTCCCCGACTTCGCGCGCGTGGACGGCGACCGGGTCGTCTACGACGGAGGGATGCTGTGGGGAGGTTGAGCGTCGAGCGTTCAGCGTTGAGCGTTGAGAACGGGAAAAGCTCCGTCCAAGGAGTTCGGAAAAATGAGGAGGCTCGGGAACCTGCTGTGTTTTCCCTTCGTTTCCCGTTTCCCGTTTCCGGTTTCCGGTCAGAACTCCAGATTCCCCTCTCCCACCCACATCACCCTGCCTCCCAGGATCACCTCCCGGATCGTCGAAAGACGCCGCCCGGTCCCGTCGGCCGTGTCCCTCCGACCGGAGGGCGCCATCTCCTCCGGACCGACGTGGACTTCGACGTAGAGAGAGGAGGGGCGTGAGAGCGCATGGCCCTGCTCGATCACGAGCGACGTCACCGGGCTGACGGGCACCGCGGCCTGCGACACGAGATAGGCGGCGAGGGCACCGGCCGCGGCTCCCGCTCCGGGGATCTCGGAGGCGCCGATGGTGTCGAAGGCGCGCGCGTGCGCGCTCGCGCCCGCGTCGCGCGTCTCCTTCGTGAACGCGTAGACGATCGTCGCGTCGAGGGGCTCGGTGATTTCCCGGAGCGCTCCGTACCGGGGGGCCGCCCGGCCGAGGGCGTCGAGCGTCGCGACGGGAACGATCAGGCAGGGCAACCCCGTCGACGCGACGCGCAGCGGCTGGTTCGTCGCCTGGAGAGCCTCGTCTTCGAGTCCGAGGGCCCGGGCGACCCGGGCCACGTCCTCTTCGGGCAGACGCGGGCCGACCTTCGGGGGGCGCTGGCGCAGCCGGAGCATGCCGATCCGCCCTTTCTCGACCAGGAGCTCGACGTGGACGAGGCCCTCGCGGCCCTCGTGGGCGACGCGGGTGACCGGCTCCTCCAGCGGAAGCCGGCTTTCCGTGGCATGCACGAAATGGGCTCCGAGCGCGGGATGTCCCGCGAACCCGATCTCCCGCTCCCGCGAAAAGATGCGGAGCCGAAAGAGCGCGCCCGGCATCCCGGAGGGGAAGAGAAAGGCGGTGGCCGCGTGGTCCATCTCGCGCGCTGCCGGCTGGAGAAGCTCCTCCGGAATGGTCTCCGCCTGAGGAAACACCCCCAGGGGATTGCCCGCGAGCGGGCGGTCCGCGAAGACGTCGACCAGAACGAAGCGATGCTTCACGAGGAGCGGCGCGCGGCGAGGAAGAGCACGTCGCGCGCGCCCGCCGCGCCCGCCTTCTTCCATTCCGCGACCACCTGAGAAAAGGCGCCCGCCAGCGACGACGCGTCGGCGATCCGGGCGAAATGCTGGATGGATATCTCCGGGGGAACGGCCTTGCCCGGAAAGGCCATGGCCGAGAGGCCGGCGGACGCGAGCACCAGGATGTCGCCCGGCTGTGTCCGGGCCTCCGCGCGGCGAATGCGTCCCGTCTCGGACGCCGGAAACGGGACAGGACGCCCCTCGCGCAGGAGCCAGGGAATCTGGGCCCCGGGGCCGGCGGCGGCGAAGAGGATGCGGTCGCCTTCCCAGCGAGCGGCGGAGGCGGCGCACGACGAGTCGGCGTCGAACGCCCTCTCGACGGACTCCTCCGGCGAAGACGAGAGCCTTTCCCGACCGGCGGTGATGCCGCGAAGGAGCGCACCGAGAGCCGACTCGACCGGAAGCGCGGTCTCCACCAGGAGGAAGGAGACGAGACCCGATCCTCCCTCGACCGCGTAGGAGACGAGGTCGAGCTCTTCCGACCGCCAGCGGAGGGGTTCCGTCTCGAAGCCGGGGGTCGCCGGCCACTCGTGCGGGGCGAGCAGAGACTGAGCGCTCCGGAGGACCCGGGCCGCGCCTTCCCGGCGGGCGGCGGTCACCGCGGCCTCGTGCTGGCGGACGCTCTCGACCGCGAGGGCCGAATGGGTCCCGACCTCGACTAAGAATTCCTCGTCTTCCCTGGTGAAGCTCCGGTTGCGCTTGTTCAGGAGCTGCACGACGCCGACGATCTCGCCGCTCGGCGTTTTCAAGGGCGCCGCAAGGATCGTCCGGGTCTGGAACCCGGAGGTCAGGTCGGTGCGCGAGTCGAAGCGCGGGTCCTTGTAGGCGTCTGCGATGTTGATCGATTCCCCCGTCCGCGCGACGGTCCCCGCGATCCCCCGGCCGATCGGAAGACGGATCGGCGCGACGGCGCCTCCCTCGAGGATCTGGCTGACGAGCTCATCGGCCCCGCGCTCCCTGAGAAAGATCGTGCCCCGCTCCGCGTCGGTCTCGGAGGTGGCGGTCTTCAGGATGATGCGCAGGATCTCCGTCGGGTCGAACGTCGCGGCGAGCGCCTTGTTCGCCTCGAGGATGACCATCAGCTTGACCATCTTGGCGCGCGTCACGGACACCTCGGCCAGAACTCGCTCGAGCACCTGCCCTTCGAAAGACGCGATCGCGTCGCCCAGGGAGTCGGCGTCGGGAAAGCGCGTCTCGGGGTCCTTCGCGATGGCGCGGTCCAGGATCCCGAGAAGCTCCGGCGGAAGGTCCGGGCGCAGCGTCGCCGCCTTCGGAGGCGCCTCGGCGATCACGCGCCTGACCAGCCGCGCCGTGTCGGGGTCGTCGAAGGGAACCTGCCCGGTGAACATCTCGTAGAGGAGCACGCCCATCGCATAGATGTCGGTCCGGACGCTCGGCGCCTCTCCGCGGAGGAGCTCCGGGGCCAGAAACTGGGGCGTTCCCGGGACGGTGTCTTCCTTCTCTCCGCGGTAGACGGCGCTCTCGACGGCTATGCCGAAGTCCATGAGCCTCGGCGTGTCGTCTATTCCCACGATCACGTTTTCCGGTTTGAGGTCCCGGTGCAGAACGCCGATGCGGTGCGCCGCCGCAAGCCCCCGGCAGATCTTCTTCGCAATGGCGAGGCCGCGGCCGAGAGGAAGCATCCGCTGCTCGTCCTCCACGTCCTTGAGCGTCCGCCCCGGCAGGTACTCCATCGAAACGAACTCTTCGCCATTCAATTCGACGAGGTCGAAGACGCGGCAGACGTTCTCGTGGGTCACGCGCCGCGACAGGATGATCTCGCGCCGGAGGGTCTCGCGCCGCTCGGGGGAGACGCGGTCCGGGCGGATCCTCTTGAGAGCGATGTCGCAGTCGAGCTTCAGATCGCGAGCGCGGTAGACCACGCCCATGCCGCCGAACCCGAGGACCGACTCGATGCGGTACCGGCCCCCGAGGAGGGTCCCGTTCGTCAGCGGACGATCGGGGCCTGGCGTGGCGTCCAACGGCCCGGCGGTCGTCGGCGTGTTGCTGTCGCGGGGCACGGTGCTTCGATTCTATCGGGCGCGGCGGATGGGAAGCGGAACGTGCGGGAAGTTCTTTGACTTTCGGTACGCCGAGGGTAAAGATTGCCTGAATCACGCTCACTTCGCGAGTACTTCAGAGGAGTGCAAAACCGTGAAAAGACCCCGATTCCGATTGAATCGGATCTCCCTTCCCCTCGCCCTCGCCGCCTTCCTCGCCGCCGTCCCCGCCTTCCCCGCCGGATTCCAGGTCATGACGCAGGGCGCGAAGGCCACGGGCATGGGCCTCGCCTTCACCGCGGTCGCCGATGATCCCTCCGCGATCTTCTACAACCCCGCGGGGCTCGGCTGGCAGAAGCACTTCGAGGCGCAGATCGGCGCCGAGTTCCTGACCAAGGTCAAGGGCGACTTCGAAGGCTCGAATCCCTACCCGGGCAACGGGGTCTCGGAGAAGCAGCACAGCACGACGTTCGTGGTCCCCAACGTCTACGCGGTGGTTCCGCTGACCAACGAGCTCAACTTCGGCCTCGGCATCAACTCGCCTTATGGCCTGGGATTCCGCTGGGACAACCCCGAGACGTTCAGCGGACGCTTCGTGTCGCAGAACGCAGTCATCCAGACGGTGGACATAAACCCGGTCTTCTCGTTCCAGGCGACACCCACCTTCTCGGTGGCCGTCGGAGCGGACTACCGGTTCTCCAAAGTTCAGCTCGAGCGCAACAACGCGGCGATCAATCCCCTGACCAACTCGGTCGTCGACGTCGCGCATGTCAAG
The DNA here is from genome assembly GCA_020199905.1 of Acidobacteriota bacterium. Taxonomy (GTDB): domain Bacteria; phylum Acidobacteriota; class Thermoanaerobaculia; order UBA5066; family Gp7-AA6; genus JALYUA01. The sequence goes on along the minus strand of JAIVJS010000007.1, from coordinate 8,000 downwards.
TTAAACAGCAAGATTCAGGACAACCACGGCTGGGGATGGAACGCCGGTGTCCTGTTCAAGCCCATTCCGCAGTTCTCCGTCGGAGCCGCCTATCGCAGCCGCATCAAGATCGACTACGAAGGGACGGCCAACTTCGAGCAACGCCTGACGGGCACGCCCTTCGACGCGCTCGTCGCCCCGCAGATTCCGCGGGGCTCGCACCCCGTCCAGACGAAGATCGAGTTCCCGGCCACTCTCAATCTGGGAACCGCGTTCACTTTCCCCGGCGACTTCCTCGTGTCGCTCGAAGCGGACTGGACCCAGTGGACGAGCTTCAAGTCGCTCGACATCCACTTTCCGGACCTGCCGGGCCGGGACCTTCACCGGGACGACGAGTGGCGCAACTCCTGGGCGTATCGGATCGGTCTTCAGAAGAAGTTCGGCGCGATGGCCTTCCGCGCGGGCTACTACCGCGACAAGACCCCGATGCCGACCGAAGACATCGGCCCGCTGCTCGCCGACAACGACCGAGACGGGTACTCGCTCGGCTTCGGTTTCGGCACGGATCGGTGGGGCATCGACGTCTCCGACCTGTATCTGAAGGTCCACGACCGCAACAACCGCGGCCATTCGAACGACAACTTCTACGGGACTTTCAAGGAAGCCGTGAACGTCTTTGCGTTCAGCCTCCGAGTGGCGTTCTAACCATGGAGAGCACGATGAAGAGATCTCTTTTGCGGCTCGCGGGCATCGCGGCCGTCGCGGGGCTCTGGGCGGTCGGCGCGGCGGCCCAGGCGCCGAACTTCAGCAAGTACGTGGCGCTGGGCGACAGCTACGGGGCCGGCTACGGTTCGGGCTGTCTCGTCGTCCGGGAACAGCGATTTTCCTACCCGGCCCAGCTGGCGCGTTCGTTCGGGATCACCGATTTCCAGCAGCCCACGGTGTCCGATCCGGGAATTCCGACCTGCAACCAGATCACCAGCCTGACGCCGACCTTCGGCCCGATCTCGAAGAACACCGGAGCGCCCACGAACGCCGCGCTCGCCCGGTCCTATGACAACCTCTCGGTGCCCGGGTACAAGATCGCGGACGTCTCGGACAAGACGACGGACAACGGGGGAATCGCCGACCTGATCCTGCGCGGCCGCGGCACGCAGTTGAACCAGGCCCTCGGCTTGAATCCCACGTTCATCACTCTCGGGATCATCGGCAACGACATCCTGACGGCCGGCGGCGCCGGGTTCCTGCAGGACGGCGTCACGGCCACGCCGCTGGCGCTGTTCACGGCGAAATACAATGCGGTCGCGGCCGCGCTGAAGGCGTCCGGCCGGACGGGCGTGTTCCTCGGAACGCCGGATCCCCGATTCATCCCGCTCGCCTCCACGATTCCCTACTACGTCGTCGATCCAAAGACCCGCCAGCCGGTGCGGGACGCCGCCGGCAACGTCATTCCCCTCTACGGCACCCGCGACACCGGGGATCCCCGCTGCAAGGTCGGCCCGGGCGGGAAGGTCTGTCCGCTTCCGCCGGGAACCGAGGTCACGCTCGGGGCGAGCGCGCCCCAGGCGGCGCTCGGCGGCAAATCGCTCCTCGCGCTCGGGTTCGGGATCCCGTGCAGCGTGGACGCGACGCTGCCGAAATGCGACTTCGGGCTCCCCGACGGATCCTTCACGCCGCCGGCGACGGTGACCATCGGCGTCGTTCTGTACCCGGACGAGGTGATCGCCATCGACCAGAGGGTCCGCGACATGAACGCGGTCATCAAGTCGGCCGCCGAGGCGAACGGCTTCAAGTATTTCGATTTCTACGCGCTCTCGCAGGATCTGATCGTGAACGGGCGGACGTACGCCGGGATCCACATCTCGACGTCGTTTGTGACGGGCGGGATGTTCGCCTACGGCGAGGCGGTTCACATGTCGAACATCGGCTACACGATCCTTTCAGACGAGCTCATCCAGTTCATCAACGCCTCCTACGGAACCAACCTGGAGCGCCCGAACATCGCGACCGCCCTGTTCACACCGGATGTCCCGGCGCCGGGGACGACGGGTGCGATCGGTCCGGCGGCGAGCGTGGACTTCACCGAAGAGATGTGGCGAGGATTCTTCCGTTCCTTCCCGTTCCAGGAGGAGTCGTTCGAGCTCGTTTTCCCGGCGGAGCCCGCGGCGGCAGTCGAGCGCGCCGCGCCGGTCGATCGGAGCCGGGTCATCCGAGTGCCTCGAAAGCGGCTGTAGCGGACAGGAGCCGACCCCCTCACCCCAAACCCCTCTCCCCCCGCCGCGGGGGAGAGGGAGGTCCCCGCACCGCCAGCGCCAATGCTGGACGAAGTCCGCTCACTCTGTTAGATTTCGCCGTCTTTTTGCGGGGTGAGACTCCATGATGATTCCAGCGACCCAGATTCGAGCCGGGACCCTCGTCATCTACAACGGCGAGCTCCACCGGGTCCACGGGATGGTCCACAAGACCCCCGGAAACTTGCGCGGGTTCGTCCAGGTCAAGATGCGCAACCTCCGCAACGGTTCCATGACCGAGCATCGTTTCGGGTCGACCGACCGGGTCGAAAAGGCCTCTCTGGACGAGAAGGAGATGGAGTACCTCTACTCGGACTCCGCGGGGCACCACTTCATGGACCAGGGAAACTACGACCAGATCACCCTTTCCGACGAGGTCATCGGAGAGCAGATGAAATACCTCCTGCCCAATACCGTGATCCACGTGGATTTTTACGAGGAGAACCCCGTCGGAATCGAGCTCCCGAACACGGTCAACCTGAAGGTGACGGAGACCTCGCCGGGGATGAAGGGGGCCACGGCCTCGGCTTCTTACAAGCCGGCCATCCTCGAGACCGGCCTCGAGGTCATGGTCCCGCAATTCATCGAGGCGGGGACGACGGTCAAGATCGACACGCGCGACGACTCCTACCTGGAGCGTGCCTGAAGGGCTGAGATCGGGTTTCGGAGGGGCTTTCCGGGCTCCGATTCCGATCAGGCCGTCGTCGACCGGGAGCAATCGTCCCACGATGAGCGGCGCACAATGGCGCGGCGTTTAAGTCCTTGGACCAGCGATGTTTCCGTGCCAGAATTTCTATGCTTTTTTGACATAAACAATTGAGCCGCAAGGGCTTTTTTCCTTGACCCGCGTCGTCCGCGTCCTGAATAATCGCTCTCATGCAAAAGGTCCCCCTCGCCCAGGCGGCTGCATTGGCCGCCATCCTTTCGATCGCCGTTTCCCAACCCGCCGAAGCCCGCAGACACCACCCGAAACACAAAACACCGAACGCCGCGACGGACGCCCGGCATCCCTCGGTCAGCCGGCATTCCCGGGCGGCCGCCGCCGGCGCGTCGCGCCGTCATCCTGCCCGCGCGCGCAGCCGGGCGGCTCGGAAGAGGGCCCGCGAGAAGACCGTCATCCACCAGAATGCCGAAGGGCGGGTGATCGTCGAGCGCGGCAGCCCGGCGCCGCCGGCTCCGGCCGCAACGGCCGCCGCTCTCGCCCTTCCGCCCGGAGCCGTCCTGCCGGAGCCGCAGAATTACCCCCCCGCACCGTGCGACCCGCAGGACCTCGTCCTCGAAGCCCACATGCACCGGGCGGCGACGGACGGCCCGGAAGACCAGGGCGCCGAGTCCGCGGAGCTCACCGAGGACCCCGTGGCGACGGCGGAGCCGGCGAAGGCCGGCGCGGGCGCGAGCCTCACCCGGATCGCGCGAAAGTTGAAGTCGTTTCTGCGGCCCAAGTCGGGCGAATCCGAGGTCCGGCCTTCCGACGTCGATCTGACCTCTCTGATCTCGGAAAGCTTCCTGATCCCGGTTGAAGGGGTGGATGCGAAGCGTCTCCAGGATTCGTTCCTGGCGTCGCGCGGCAGCCACGCCCGGCACCTGGCGATCGACATCGGCGCTCCGAGGGGGACCCCCATCCTCGCCACGACCGACGGAGAGATCACGCGGATCTCCAAGGAGCGGCGCGGCGGCAACGCCATCTACCAGAAGGACTCGACGGGACAGTACCTCCTCTTCTACTGCCACCTGTCCCGCTACGCCGACGGAATCGAGAGCGGCAAGCGCGTCCGCAAGGGAGAGGTGATCGGGTACGTGGGCTCGACCGGTCACGTCATCGGCGGCCCGCACCTGCACTTTTCGATCACCCGGGTCCCGGAAGACACGGCGAACTTCCGGAAGGGCCTGGCGATCAATCCGTATCTGCTGTTCCTGGCGAACGTTCCTTAAGCGGGAGGCGGGAGGCGGACGTCTTCTCCCCTACGGCTGAGAGCTGACGGCTGAGAGCTGACAGCTTTTCAGATTCTCGCCACGTCGCCCGCGGCAAACAGCCGGTCGATCCAGAGGTTGGTCAGCTTTTCCGAGACGGTGTTCTGGCGCAGCCGCGCGGCGAGGTTGTCCCAGTCCATCTCGTCGAGCGCCTGGTCCTGGTTGAAGCAGGAGAAGACGATCTCCTTCTCCCGTCCCGTTGCCGGATCGATGTGCCTCTGCAGGCACTGGGCGCAGACCTCTTTCATCATGCACTGCATCGGGGAGTTGATGGATCCGATCCCGATGTGCCGCGGGTTCAGATGCGGAGCGAGGGCCCCGTGGCGCGCCCGGGCCACCGCGGCCATCATCCGGTCCGAGCCGATCACGATCAACCGGTCCACGTCGGACAGGAGGATCTCCTGCGGCCCGAGCTTTCCCGTCGCGTAGGCGAGCATCGACTCGATGATGTTTCCGACGAACTGCCGGTCGGACGGGCGGCGCGCGGGAATGTCCTCGCCGCGATCGACCGACAGGACCAGGACGTCGGCGGCGGCCTCGATCTCCTCCCGCTTGTAGAAGTCCTCGGCCCGCTTGTATCCCGCGAAGTAGAGGACCCGGTTCCCGAGCTGCCTCGCCTTCTTCCCGATCGAGAACAGGACCGCGTTGCCGAGCCCGCCGCCGCAGAGCAGGACGGTGCCGTTCTCCGGTAGCTCGGTCGCGCTGCCGGTCGGCCCCATCACGAGAACCGGCTCGCCCGGCCGCAGGGCGCCGCACAGCCGCGATGAGCCCCCGAGCTCGAGGGCGATCATCGAGAGAAGCCCCCGGCCGGCGTCGACCCACGCGCCGGTCAGCGCGAGGGGCTCGATCAGCAGGGGAGAGCCGCCCGCCACGGGCGCGACGGCCTCGAGGTTCTGAAGGCGGAAAAACTGGCCCGGCTGGAAATTGGCCGCGGCGGCCGGAGCCCGTACGACGACCTCGACGATCGCCGGCGTCAGCCGCCGCACCTCGTGCACTCGCGCCGTCAGCAGGTCGGCCATCCGGCCCTGGAAATCCTCCCAGTCGGAGAGCGGCGCGGCCGGCACGCTGGCTCCCGGAGCGGGACCGCCCAGGACGTCCGTCACCGGCCGGTATCCGTACTTGGCCGACGCCATGGCCTTCACCACGTTGCCGTTGTACGCGGGGTGGTTGTCGCCGAAGAAGCTGATGAACCGCCCTCCGCGCGCGTAGCCGGTGAAGAACGCGCCCTGGTCGTCCGAGGCCGCGGGCTCGAGCCGCCAGCCTCCCGCGCCGTCGGAAACCGCGCGGTGCGGAAGGAAGAACCTCCTCCGCTGGTCCATCTTGAACGTCCCCGGCCATTCTTTCTCGTATGTGATGTTCGGCGTCGTCCCGGCGGCCACGAGGCAGGACCGCGCGGGGATCTCGACGACGTCGCCTTCGCCCGACCGGCGGAAGCGGACGGACTGGAGATGGCCGTGGCCGTCCGCGATCGCCTCCACCGGCTCGAGCCCCTCGATGAAGGAGATCCCCTCCTCGAACGCCTTGATGATCTCCTCGTGGTTCAGCCGGTACGCGGGCGACTCTTCCATGGCGCGCCGGTAGACGATCGAGACGCCGCCCCACTGCCGGCACAGCCGCGCGAAGTCTGGCGCTTCGCCGGCGAGGCGCGCGCGCTCCCGCTCGCGGCGGATCGCGGTGCCGTGCTGGAGAAGGCGGTCCAGGATGTCGCGCTCTTCCGCGTCGAATGGCGTGCGAACGGCCACCTCGCCGCGCTCCGCGACCAGCGATTCGTAGCGCGAGAGCACTTTTTCGACCTGGATCGGGTAGTACGCCAGCAGCTCCGTCGCCGTGTCGATCGCCGTCAGCCCCCCGCCGATGACCAGGGCTGGCAGCTCCGCCTGCAGGTTGGCGATCGCCTCCTCCTTGAAGGCCCCCGTCAGCTGGAGGGCCATCAGAAAATCGGAGGCCTTTCTCACCCCCCGGACGAGGTTGTTCTTCATCCCGATGATGGTGGGTCGCCCCGCGCCCGCCGCGATCGCGATGTGATGGAACCCCTGGTCGAACGCCTGCTCCGCCGTCAGCGTGCCTCCGAACCGGACGCCGCCCAGAGCCAGGAAACGCCGCCGGCGGGAGAGCGTCAGGTGAATCAGGGTCAGGAAGTTCTTGTCCCAACGGACGGTGATGCCGTACTCCGAGACGCCGCCGAATCCGGCGAGCGGCCTCCGGTCGAGGGGTCTCTCGATCTCCGACCAGTCCCGGATCGGCCGGACGCCCCCCCCGTCGGCGCCCGTCCAGTCGGCGGGGAGGGGCTCGATCTTCAGGCCGTCGATGCCGACGACGCCGAAGCCCTCGTTCAAGAGGTAGTGGGCGAGTGTGTAACCCGCCGGGCCGAGGCCGACGACGAGGACCTTGCGGCCGTTGTAGGCGAGCGCGTGCGGCCGCGGCGGCGACAGGGGATTCCACCGCGTGAAGAGGCCGTAGATCTCGACGCCCCAGGGGAGCGCCAGGACGTCGGTGAGAACCCCCGTCTCGATCTGCGGGATGTTGACGGGCTCCTGCTTCTGGAAGATGCACCCCTTCATGCAGTCGTTGCAGATGCGGTGTCCCGTTCCGGGGCACATCGGGTTGTCGATGCAGACCAGAGCGAGGGCGCCGATCGAGTCTCCGTCGCGCCGCAGCGCGTGCATCTCGGAGACCTTCTCGTCGAGCGGGCAGCCCGAGAGCGGAACTCCGAGGGGGTTTTTCTGGAACGTGTCCGTCTTCGTGTCGAAAAAGCCCTTCGAGCAGGAGTCCTTCTCGCGCTCGTGACAGAGGAGGCAGTAGTGGGTTTCGCCGAGGACCTCCCGAAGGGTCATCCGCGGGTCGGTCAGGCCGAATCCGTCGCGCAGTCGCCGCCGGTGATGCGGTCCCACGCGTTCTTCGGGGAGGGCGGGGTTGGGCCGTTCCGTCTCGACGAGCGCCGAGTAGTTCAGAGGCTCCGGGAGCCGGAGGCTCGCCCACTCCCGCACGGCCCGTTTGAGGACGGGGTCCGTCCGCTGGAGGTTCGTCCAGGCGGCATAGGTCGCGACGAGCGACTCGAGGAAGGAGAGCAGGCCTTCGTCGCCCTCGCCGGCGGGGGGGAGCCCCGCCTCGGGGGGCAGCTGGGCGGCGCGGCGGGCGAGCTCGGCGGCGCGAAGGCGCGCGGTCGTCGGAACCTCCGGGAGCTTCTTCTGCCGGAGAGCCGCGAGAAAGTCCGCCTCGAGGTCGAGCAGTCCTGCCCCGAGCCGCGCCGTGGCGAGCTCGGGGTCTTCCCGCCACGGCAGCTCCGGGTGGAGAAGACGCTCGATCGCCCTCCCCCTCTCCTCGAGGGCTCTCGCCTGCGGCGAGCCCGGAGGCGGAAGGACCGCCTTGACGGCCCGGCGCTGCACGAAGTCCCTCCGGAAACGGAAGAGAACCGCCTCGGGCTGCGCGGTCTCGATTTGCGCCCGCCACTCGCGCTCGACGCCGAAGAGCCGCGCGACGAAGGCTCCCACGGCGCGACCTCCCTCGATCAGAATCCGGGATCGGGAGAGCGGGTCGAACGCCGCCGGATCGCGGCGGTAGGCGGAGAGCCGGTCCGCCAGCGCGGCGTCCTGCGCGGCCAGCTCGCGCAGGAAGGCCGCGTCGAGGTCTGCCAGCCGGTCCTCGCGGTGAAGATCCTGATAGTGGAAGCCGGCGATCCCGAGGGGGAAGTCCCTCGACGGCTCCGCCCGGCCGCGCGGTGGAATGACGTCGGTTTCCAAGGAGCGCGATTGTACAGGG
>JAIVJS010000076.1 GCA_020199905.1 Acidobacteriota bacterium | reverse complement strand
GCTCACGAACAGGCGCCGCGAGGCGGGGTCCCACGCGGTCCCTTCGGGGACAGGTCCTTCTCCGCCAGCGTGACGACCTCGCCGCCCGCCGGGACGGGGCTGAGGTTCGCGGCCACGCGCGTCAACACCCGGGTGAACCGCGGCTCGCTCGAGAAGCTTCGCAGGTGAGGCTCCGACGATGCTCTCGACGCAAACCCGACTCGCGCCGACTTCTCGAGCGCGGCGAACGCGCGGTTCCGGTGTCCGGCGGCCGCTTCGGCGCGCGCGAGCTGGAAGAGAACTCCCGGATGGTCGGGGGCCACCCGGGCGACGCCGCGGAGCAGCGAGAGGGACAGCGGGAAATTCCCCGACTCGAGCGCGGTCATTCCCTCCTGTAGCGCATTGAACACGGCATCGGGTCGGGGCGGCTTCGCCCGCGGCGCGGCCGCGAGAGCCGCCGACGCGGCGACGACCCACACGCAGGCCCGCCAGAGACGCCGGAGCGCCTTCATCCGCATGGCGAATCCTAACCGCATCGGCAGGCGGCTGAGACTCCCCGGCGCGCGCTCCGATGGCATGGAATCGCACGCGCGGGCGTTCGGTGGCGTCCGATTTTCCGAACGCCACGTCCCAAAAAAGGGGCATCGAATCCCGGCGCCCCGGCGCGTACACTTGGGCCGTCATGATTCCGGAAGTCTTCGAGTGCCCGCGCTGCGAGCGGCAGTTCGTGATCGACGCCGTTCCCGAGGAGGCGAGCCAGGAAGTCCACTGCCCGCAGTGCAGCCGCTTCCTCGGCGTTCGCGACGTTGCTTTCGTCCTGCGCTCGGAGCTCGACGAGCTGATCGAGCGTCTCGCCTTCGAGAAGGACCGGCTCGAGAAGGACGAGGCGATCTACGGCCTGACGGACTGCGATGCGGAGATGAAGTTCTACGGCCGCGAGGTGTCGCGGGTGATCACGGTGCTCCGCGGCGCGCTGAAGGAGCTCCACCACCTGCGCGAGGAGTACCGGCTCGAGGAGTAGTCAGTTCTCAGTTCTCAGTTCTCAGTTCTGATCCTGAATCCCCAGGGACCGGCCGGTCGATTCGCTCCAGAAAAGTTCGCAGGCGGCGGAGGGCCGTCTCCTTTCCCAGAAGCGCGACCACGTCGAAGAGGGGAGCCCCGACCGTCACCCCCGTGAGCCCCAGGCGGGTCGGGTGGATCAACCTGCCGGCGGAGATCCCCTGCTCCTCGGCGCTCGCGCGCAGCGCCGCTTCGAGAGGCAGCGGCGTCCAGTCCGAGACGGCGGCGAGCCTCTCGATGAGCTTTCCCACCTGCTCCGCGGTCTCCGGCTTCACCTGCTTCTTTATCCCCTCGGGCTCGTACCCGGCGGGGTCGGCCGCGTAGCTCGCCAGCGCCCGGGCCATCTCGATCGTCGTGCGGGCGCGCGTCCGATGCAACTCGATCGCGGCGAGCGCCACATCCGGCGCCGGGGGCGTCCTCGACGGCGGCCGCGCCATGGCGCTTCGAGAGCTTCTTCCGGTCCGTGCCGAGGATCATTCCGAGGTGGGCGAACGCCGGGACGGGAACGCCGAGGGCGGCGAAGAGGGCGACGTGCTTCGGCGTGTTCGCCAGGTGATCGTCCCCGCGCAGGACGTGCGTGATGCGCATCTCGGCGTCGTCGACGCAGACGCAGAAATGGTAGAGCGGATGGCCGTCGGAGCGGACGAGCACGAAATCGTCCAGGGCCTCGGAAGGAAACTCGACCGGTCCCCGGACCATGTCCTCGACGACGATCGTCTCGGCCGGCATCTTGAGGCGCACGACGTGCCGCTCGCCCGCACGCGCGCGCCGGTCGCTCTCGTCCGGGGCGAGGTCGCGGCCCGCGCCCGAGTACCGGTAGGCGCGCCCCGCGGCGTCCGCCTTCTTCCGCTCCGCGTCGAGCTCATCGGCGGTCTCGAAGGCGCGATACGCGTGCCCCTGCGCGAGCAGCCGCTCGACCGCGGCGCGGTACAGCTCCATCCGCGATGACTGGTAGAAAGGCCCCTCGTCGTAGTCGAGGCCCAGCCACTCCATGGCGGAGAGGATCTGCCCGGAGAGCTCCTCCCGCGAGCGCTCGACGTCCGTATCCTCGATCCGCAGGAGGAACGTGCCCTTCTCCCGGCGGGCGAAGAGCAGGTTGTAGAGGGCCGTGCGCGCGCCGCCGACGTGGAGCGATCCGGTCGGTGAGGGGGCGAAGCGGACCCGCGGTCGAGGACTCGCGTCGTGCAAGCCGCCGATGCTAGCAGGGTGCCGGGGGAGGGCGTGGGGCGCCGGGCGAGAAGGCGAACGGCGAAGGGCAGAGGAGGCGAAAGGCGAAGAGCGAGAGGCGCCGGGCGAAACTGCTAGCCTGTCGCGCCATGCCCCCAAGAGAAGCCGCAACCCGGGCGCCGGGAGCTCTGCGCGCGGACGCGGTGCTGATCGGAGTCACGATCGTCTGGGGCTCGTCGTTCGTCGTCGTGAAGAACGCGTTCGAGGCGTCGCCGCCGCTGCAGTTTCTCTTCTGGCGTTTCCTGATCGCGCTCGCGATCCTCGCGCCCGTCCTCTTTTTCCGCCGGCGGTCCCCCGGGCTCTGGCGCGACGGCCTCGTCGTGGGGCTTCTCCTCGCCGCGGGAATGGGCCTCCAGGTGCTCGGGATTCCGCGGACGACGGCTTCGAAGGCGGGGTTCCTGACGGGGCTCTCGGTCGTGCTGACGCCGTTCGCCGCCTACCTGCGCAGCCGGAAGATTCCGTCGCTCGAGAACGCCGCCGGTTTCGCCCTCGCGGCGGCCGGATTTCTCCTCCTGACCTTTCCTGCCGAGGGAGGGCCCGTCGGGCGCGGTGACGTCCTCGTCTTCGGCTGCGGGATCGTCTTCGCGTTCTACATCGTCGAGCTCTCGGAGAGATCGGGGCGGCAGGATGCCGTCTGGCTCACGGGAGTTCAGCTGGCGACGGTCGTCGTCATGGCGGGCGTCGCGTCGCTGATCCTTCGCGCGCCGGCGCTTTCCGGTCTCCCGGAGGCCGCCGCGGAATCGCGTCCCGTGGTGTGGGAGGGGACGTTCCTCTGGAGCGTGCTGTATCTCGGCTCGCTCGGCACCGTCGGGACGTTTTTCTCGCAGACGTGGGCGCAGCGCGCCATGTCCGCCACGCACGCCGCGATCATCTTCGCCCTGGAGCCGGTGGTCGCGGCGATCTTCGGGGCCTGGCTTCTCCACGACCGCCTGGGAGGCCGGGGAATCGCCGGAGGCGCGCTGGTGCTGGCCGGGATCATCGTTTCGGAGCTGCGGGTGGGAGGAACCCGGGGCCGGTGAGCCGAGCGACCAACGGGAGCGAGACGGCCGCGGTACACCGCGGTCAACTCGATCGGGAGACGGGAAACGGGAATCGAAAGAATCCGGACGTTGATTCGGCTCAGGCCCTCCGAGCACGGGGAAGGAGAAAGCGTTTCAGGGAAGAACGTTCTGACGTCCGGCGTGGTTTGCTCTCGTTCGATTCCCGATTCCCGATTGCCGCCCGGTCACGCCAGCGGAAAGGTCAGCGTGTAGCTGAAGCGGCCGCGGGCGACTTCCATGACGAGCGTGCTGCGGTTGTGGTCGCGCGCGAAGATGCGGTTGACATCCTCGGGATCGCGAACTTCCGTTCCGTTCAAACCGATCAGCACGTCTCCGTTCTCGAGGCCCGCCCTCGCCGCGGCGCCGCGCGGATCGACGATCGAGATGCGCAGCCCCGTGCCGCCCGCCCGCACCGCCATTCCGAGATCCGCCCGCAGGCGCCGGATACCGTAGTCGCCGGGCGGCGGTTCTCCCGCGACGGTCAGCGCCCGTTCCGCGGTCCCGTTCTTCACGACCAGCTTCATCGGCTTGCCGGGTCCCCGCGTCGACAGGGCCGTCTCGAACGCCTCCTGGGAGTCGATCTGCGACCCGTCGATCGAGATCACGGTATCCCCCGGCTTGACGCCGGCGCGCTCGGCCGGCGAGCCGGGTTCCACCGACCGGATCCGGAACCCGCGCGGACGCCGCGGTCCCCCGCGGTTGCCGCCGCCGTCCTCACCCGCCGTCAGCGTGCGGCCGTGCGCCCCGATCCACACGGCTCGCACCGAGCCGTACTGGCGCAGGTCCGCGACGATGCGACGCGCGCGATCGACAGGAATGGCGAAGCCGATGCCCTGCGCTCCCCCGATGATCGCCGTGGCGATGCCGATCATCTCGCCCTGGATGTTCACGACCGGGCCGCCCGAGTTGCCGGGATTGATGGGCGCGTCGATCTGGATGAAGTCGGTGTAGACGCGCTGGTTCTCGTTGCCTCGCACGGTGCGGCCCATCGCGGACACGACGCCCGCGGTCACCGTGTTCGAGAAGCCGAACGGGTTCCCGATGGCGACGATCGTTTCGCCGATCAGGATGTCGGAGGAGGTGCCGAGCTTCAGCGTGGGGAGCGGCGCTCCGGGCTTCTTCACGCGGAGGACGGCGAGGTCGTTGTCCGCGTCCGAGCCGACGACCTCGCATTCCAGCTCGACGCCCGATTTCGTCGTCGCGAGAATCCGCGAGGCGCCGGAGATCACGTGGTCGTTCGTCAGGATGATCCCCTTCGGGTCGATGATCGCGCCGGACCCGAGCGACTGCGCGGTCTCACGGCGGGGACGGGGGTCCAGACCGAAGAAGAAGTCGTCCCAGGAGCCGGTGCGCCGGCTGACGAGCTGCTCGGCCGCGATGTTGACGACGGCCGGGGACACCCTGTCGACGACCTCCACGATCTCGCTGCGCCGGGAGGGGAGGGGAACGGCAGGCGCGGCGGCGGAAAGAAGCAGCGCCAGCGCGACACACGTCCCGACGGCTCGTCTCACGGGACCCGAAACGGAGGAGGGCGACGCGGAATTCCGAGCGACTTGAGTCATCGGTTGTCAGTTTTCAGTTATCCGTTGTCGGGTTGTCCTGGCGAGCAGCAAAGAAAAGCCCCGCCGGAGCGGGGCTCATGGAAAAAAGCGCTCAAAGCCTGACGCTGGACGCTAACCTCTCTTGACGTCGATGGGCTCGTTCTGCCTCTTCTGTCCTTCCCCCCCGGAGATGCGGATCTGGCGGGGCTTCGCTTCCTCCCGCTTGGGCATCTCGATCCGCAGGAGGCCGTCGGAAAAGTGTGCCTGCACGTTTTCCCGGTCGACGTTGTTCGGAAGCGTGAACGACCGGACGAACTGGCCGTATGCGCGCTCGACCCGGTGGAAATTCTTGCCGTTCTTGCGCTCTTCTTCGAACTTGCGCTCGCCGCGGAGGGTGAGAACGCCGCCCTCCATCTGGATCTGGATCTGATCTTCCTTGAATCCCGGAAGCTCCGCCGTGAGAAGCAGCTTTTCCTTGTCCTCTTCGATGTCGACGGGCGGAATCCAGGCGCCGAGGCTCATCTCCTCGTCGCGTTCCCGGCGGCCGCCCGCGCCGAGAGCGCGGTTCAGGCGCTCCTGGAGGGCGTTGAATTCGCGATACGGGTCGAAGCTCAAGTAGTTCATCGTTTGGGTCCTCCTTTGACTTCGGTTGATTTTTTCGGGGCTCACGCGGCCCCGGTCTGCAACTTCTCCGATTCCGATTTCCGGACGATCTCAAGGCGCTCGCGGTCCACGGAGACGTCGACCTCCGCGGTGTCTCCCGGGGCGAGAGCGCCGGTCAGGATCTGACGAGCCAGGGCGTCAGACACGTCCTTCTGGATCATTCGCTTCAACGGACGCGCGCCGAAGGTCGGGTCGTACCCGCGGCCGGCGAGAAGGCGCCGGGCCTCGGGGGTCCACGTCAGCCGCATGCCCCGGTCCGCCACGGTGCGGGCGAGCGACTGGAGCTGCACCTCCACGATCTGTTCGATCTCCTCGCGCGTCAGGCGGTGAAACACGATCACGTCGTCGATGCGGTTCAGGAATTCCGGCCGGAAGTGCCGGCGAAGCTCTTCCTCCACCTTCGCGTTCACGTCCGCCTCGGCCATCGCGGACGCTTCGGCGATCCACTGCGAGCCGAGGTTGGACGTCATGATGATCACGGTGTTCTTGAACGAGACGACGCGGCCCTTCCCGTCGGTGAGGCGGCCGTCGTCCAGGACCTGCAGCAGCACGTTGAAGACGTCCGGATGCGCTTTTTCGATCTCGTCGAAAAGGACGACGGAGTAGGGCCGGCGCCGGATCGCCTCCGTCAGCCTGCCGCCCTCCTCGTATCCGACGTATCCCGGCGGCGCGCCGATCATCCGGGCCACTGAATGCTTCTCCATGTACTCGGACATGTCGAGCCGCACCATCGCGTGCTCGTCGTCGAAGAGGAACTCGGCGAGCGCGCGCGCCAGCTCCGTCTTTCCGACGCCCGTCGGGCCGACGAAGATGAAAGACCCGATGGGGCGGCGCGGGTCGGAGAGGCCCGCGCGGGAGCGGCGCACCGCGTCGGAGACGGCCGTCACGGCCTCGCGCTGCCCGATCACCCGCTGGCCGATCCGGTTTTCCATGTCGAGAAGCTTCGCGGTCTCCCGTTCCAGCATCTTCGACACGGGAACTCCGGTCCAGCGGGACACGATCTCGGCGATGTCCTCCTCGTCCACTTCTTCCTGAAGCATCGGCTCGCCCTGCTGAAGCTCGGCGAGCCGCGCGTTCTGTGCGGCGAGCTCCCGCTCGAGCTGGGGGAGCCGGCCGTAGGAGAGCTCGGCGGCCTTCTGAAGGTTGCCTTCTCGCTCCGCCTCGAGCGCTTCCTGCCGCGTCTGCTCGATCGACTCCTTGGTCTCCCGGATCTTCTGGATGGCCTCTTTTTCGGCGGACCACCGGGCGCGCAACCGCGTGGAGGTCTCCCTCTGTTCCGCCAGATCCCGCTCGATGGCCTCGAGCCGTTCCTCCGCCTCTTTCGTCTTTTCCTTGGTCAGGGCGCGCTTTTCGATCTCGAGAGACACGATGCGCCGCTCGACCTGGTCGATCTCCGTCGGGAGCGAATCGATCTCGGTCCGCAGGCGCGCCGCCGCCTCGTCGATCAGGTCGATTGCCTTGTCGGGCAGAAACCGGTCGCTGATGTAACGGTGCGAGAGGCGGGCGGCGGCCACGAGCGCCGCGTCGGTGATCCGGACGCCGTGATGCACTTCGTAACGCTCCTGGAGTCCCCGCAGAATCGAGATCGTGTCCTCGACCGTGGGCTCTTCGACGTAGACCGGCTGGAAGCGCCGCTCGAGCGCCGCGTCCTTCTCGATGTACTTCTGATACTCATTCAACGTCGTCGCGCCGATGGCCCGCAGCTCGCCACGAGCAAGTGCCGGCTTCAACATGTTCGACGCGTCCATCGAGCCTTCGGCCGCGCCGGCGCCGACGAGCGTGTGGAGCTCGTCGATGAAGAGGATGATCGTGCCCTGCGCCTCTTCGATCTCCTTGAGCACCGCCTTCAGGCGGTCCTCGAACTCTCCGCGGTACTTGGCGCCGGCAATCATCGAACCGAGATCGAGGGACACGACGCGCTTGTTCTTCAGTCCCTCGGGGACGTCCCCCATGTGAATCCGCCGGGCGAGGCCCTCGACGATGGCGGTCTTTCCGACTCCGGGCTCCCCGATGAGGACGGGATTGTTCTTCGTCCGGCGCGACAGGACCTGCACCACGCGGCGAATCTCCTCGTCGCGTCCGATGACGGGATCGATCTTCCCGCGCCGCGCGAGATCGGTGAGGTCGCGCGTGTATCGCTTCAGCGCCTGGTACTTCTCTTCGGGATTGGGATCCGTGATCCGCGCGGAGCCGCGGACCTCCTTGAGCGCGCGGAGAATCGCGTCCTTCCGGGCGCCGGCCTTCCCGAGCATCCTCGCGGCATCGCCGGCGTCGGACTCCGAGAGGGCCACGAGCAGGTGCTCGGTCGAGATGTACTCGTCGCCGAACTCCCGGGCGATCTCGAACGCGCGGTCGAAGACCCGGGTCAGCTCGCGGGAGGGCGCGGCGTCGGCGGAGGCGCCCGTCACCTTCGGTCTTCTGTCCACCGCGGCCGCCGTTTCCCGCGCCAGGGACGCGGCATCGACGCCGAGCTTCTGGAGGATCGGGACGACGACGCCCTCGTTCTGCGCGAGGAGCGCTGAGAGGAGATGCTCGCCGGTCAGCTCCGCGTTCCCGCGGGCGCGAGCGTCCCTCTGGGCCTCCGAGATGGCCTCCTGGGCCTTGATGGTCAGCTGGTCGAATCGCATCGCGTCTCTTTTCCCCGCGCGGCCGAGCCGGGCGTGGCGACCCGAGCCTGCGGATTCGCAGCATAAAAGATGAGCACCGTAATGTCAAGTATTCATGTATAAAAATATGAGTCCGTCAGGCTTAGATATGAGGGTCGGCCGAAGTGCTGCTGCGGGAGCCAGATGCGTTCAGGGCGGGCGGTTCGGATCGGTCAGGCCGGCCTCTCGAAAACCCTTTTCCCGGAGGAGGCACGAGTCGCAGCCGCCGCAGGGTCGGCCGGCCGGATCCGGGTCGTAGCACGACGACGTCAGGGAAAAGTCGAGCCCGAGGTCCGCTCCGCGCGTCACGATTTCTCTCTTCGTCATCGCCAGCAGTGGGGCGCGGATTCGAAATCCGCCGCCGGTCGTGCCGGCGCGCGTCCCGAGATTCGCCATCGTCTCGAAGGCCGCCAGGAATTCCGGGCGGCAATCCGGATACCCGGAATAGTCGAGGGCGTTCGCGCCGATGAAGATCTGCCGCGCGTCGATCGCCTCCGCCCAGGCGAGCGCGTGCGAGAGGAAGAGCGTGTTGCGCGCCGGCACGTACGTCACCGGAATCGCCTCGGCCCCGAGACTGTCCTTCGGGACGCGCCGCGAGGCGTCGGTCAACGCGGAGGCAGCCGGAACGGGGAGGTCGAGCTTCGCGATGCGATGCTCGCGGGCGCCGTACCGGCCGGCGAGCGCGCGCGCCCGGTCGAGCTCGACGGCATGGCGCTGGCCGTAGTCGAACGAGAGCGCGAACACGTCCAGCCCCTCCGCCCGAGCGATCAGGAGGCACGTGGCGGAGTCGAGCCCGCCGGAGAGAAGAACGATGGAATTGTCAGTCATCAGTTCTCGGTACTCAGGCCGGGGCTGACAGCCGAGAGCTGACAGCGGACGGCTTTATTTTCCCGGCACATCTCCCCACAGAATCTTGTGGAGCTGGAGACCGAGGCGCACGTTGCGGCCGCTGTCCCGTATCCACCCGGCGAGGGCGGCGGGATCGACGCCCTCCCACGCCGGCGAGAACGTCACGGTGCGGGCGCGGTCGAGCTCTTTTTCCGAGACGAGCGCGAGGGCCCACTCGAAATCGCGCCGGTCGGCGAGGACGAACTTGAGCTCGTCGCGTTCGCCGAGGAGCTCCAGGTTCTCGGGGAGGTTGGCGGCCTGCATCCCGCTCCCCGGCGCCTTCACATCGACGATCTTGATCACGCGGGGATCCACGCGGTCGATCGGAACGTGCCCTCCGGTCTCGAGCAGAACCGTGCGGCCGGCCGCGAGCAGACGGTCCATCAACGCGTAGACGCCCTCCTGTTCGAGGGGCTCGCCGCCCGTCACCTCGACGAGCTCGGTCTCGAGCTCGAGCACGCGCCGGGCCGCCTCGTCGACGTCCAACTCCTCTCCGCCCGAAAACGCGTAGGCCGAATCGCACCAGACGCAGCGCAGCGCGCAGCCGGTCAAGCGGACGAAGGCACAGGGAAAGCCGGCACGCAGAGACTCGCCCTGGAGCGACCGGAAGATCTCCGTGACGCGGACGGTCGGCACGCCGGCCTGCGGTCAGTCCTCGACCCGCAGGAGGCCGTGGAGCATGTTCATCCCGCAGGCGAAGGGAAATTCTCCGGCCCGCTGCGGCACCACGCGGATGCGGGTCTTCGCGTGCGCGGCGAGAGCCTGCCGGATCCCGAACTCTGGCAGGACCACTTCGTCGCTGCAGGGGCTCGACTCCCGGCGGTCGAAGACGAGCGTCAGGGGCACTCCCTTTTTCGCGATCACGACTTCCGGATCGTACCCGCCGGACACCGTGATCGTCGCCTCCTGCTCCTCGAGGTCTCCCGTCGACGCGGCGGGGACGGCCGTGCCCTCCCGCCGGCGCGCCCGGAAAAAGAAGACGTACAGGAAGGCGAGGAACGCGGCGCCGAGGGCGATCGCCGCGATCCGGTCGGCCGTCCAGGCGAACGCGATCACGCGCGCCGCCGCGCCAGACGCAGGCTGTTGGCGACAACGGACACCGAGGACGCCGCCATCGCGGCTGACGCGATCATCGGGGAGAGGAGCCATCCGGTGAACGGGTAGAGGAGTCCGGCCGCGACCGGGATTCCGACGACGTTGTAGACGAACGCGAAGAAGAGGTTCTGCCGGATCGTGGCCAGCGTGTCGCGGGACAGGGCGATCGCCGCCGGAACGGACCGGAGGTCGCCGCCGACGAGGGTGACGTCCGAGGCCTCGATCGCGACATCGGCTCCCGCGCCGATCGCGATGCCCACGTCGGCCTGGGCGAGCGCGGGCGCGTCGTTGACTCCGTCCCCGACCATCGCGACGACGTCGCCGCGCCGCTGCAGCTCGACCACCTTCGACGCCTTGTCGGCCGGAAGGACCTCGGCGAAGACCTCGTCGATGCCCACGCGGGAGGCGATGGCGCGCGCCGTGGACTCCCGGTCCCCGGTCAGCAGGACGACCCGGAGACCGAGGTCGCGGAGGCGGCGGATCGCCTCGGCGGAGCCCGGCTTCTCGCGATCCGCGACGACCAGGATCCCGAGCACGCTTCCGTCCGCCGCGACGAGCAGAGGCGTCTTGCCCTCCGCCGAGAATCGCTGCGCATCTTCCGCCACCTCGGAGAAATCGACCCCCTCTTCCTCGAACAGGCGCGCGTTGCCGACCAGCACGCGCCGGCCGGCGACCGTCCCTACGACTCCACGGCCTGTCTTCGACTCGAAGTCCGCGACGGCCGGAAGAGAAACTCCCTTCTCTTCCGCGGCGGCGACCAGGGCGGCGGCCAGCGGATGCGCGGAGCTCTTTTCGAGCGCGGCCGCGAGGCCGAGCATTTCGGCGTCGGAGGTGCGCGACAGCCGGACGCGGTCCGTCAGGCGGGGACGTCCCTCCGTCACGGTCCCGGTCTTGTCCAGGAGCACGGACGTGATCGCCCTGGCGCGCTCGAGCGCCTGCGCGTTGCGGAACAGGATCCCGACGTCCGCGCCTCGCCCCGTCCCGACGAGGATGGCGGTCGGAGTCGCCAGCCCGAGCGCGCACGGGCACGCGATGAGAAGAACCGACGCGAGGACGACGGTGGCGAAAAGGGCGCGCGGCTCCGGTCCGAAGACGTACCACGCCACCCACGCGACGGTCGCGATCGCGAGGACGATGGGAACGAAGACGCCGGCGATCCGGTCCGCGAGCTTCTGGATCGGCGGCTTGGTGGCCTGCGCCTCGTGGACCAGGCGCACGATGTGGGCGAGCGCCGTGTCTGAACCCACGGCGGTGGCTTCGATCTCCATCGCTCCCTGCTGGTTGAGCGTGCCGCCCACGACTCGGTCGCCGGGGCGTTTCTCCGCCGGGAGGGACTCGCCCGTGACCATCGACTCGTCGACGGCCGAGGAGCCGGATCGGACGATCCCGTCGACCGGCACGGCGTCGCCGGGCTTCACGGCGAGCCGATCTCCAACCGAAACTTCGGAGAGCGCCACCTCGAGCTCGGTGCCCTTGCGGATCAGACGGGCGGTTTTCGGCGCGAGGTTCAACAGCTTGCGGATCGCGGCGGAGGTCCGTCCGCGAGCGCGCGTCTCGAGCCATCGGCCCAGAAGAACCAGCGTGATGATGACCCCGACCGCCTCGTAGTAGACGTGTCCGGCCGAGCCCGCGGCGGCGAACGTCGAGGGAAAGGCGGTCGCGGCCGCCGAGAGAAGCAGGGCGGCGGTCGTGCCGAGCCCGACGAGGGTGTCCATGTTGGCCGTCCGGTGCCGCAGCGTCCGAACCATCCCCGAGAGAAACGGCCGGCCCGCCCAGAAGTAGACGGGAAGCGTGAGAGCCAGCAGCAGGACGTCGCGGCCGGGAAACCTCGCCCCCGACATCGACAGCGCCAGCACGGGCAGAGTGAGGGCTGCGGAGGCCGCCGTGCGCCTCAGGATCGAACGCTCCGCCTCCAGGGCCCGCCGCTCGTCGTCGGCGCCGGAAACCTCCGACGCCGGCCGCGCGTCGTACCCGCTGGCGCGTACCGCTTCGATCAGCTTGCCGGGCCGCAGGTTGTCGCCACGGACGTGCGCCCGCGCGGTTCCCAGATTTACCGACGCCTCGTGGACCCCCGGGACGCGGGCGAGCGCCTGCTCGATCGTCGAAACGCACGAGGCGCAGTGCATCCCTTCGACCGCGAGCGAGAGGGTCTCCCCGAGATCCCGCCGGGGCATTCTCGGAGCGGGGAGAGGGCGGGGAATCGCCGCCGCCGCCAACGCCGCCTTGTCCCCGGCGGCCGCGCCGAAGAGTGGCAGGTTCTTGCCGGGGCGCAGAAACGGCGAGGCGGACGAAGCCTTCATAGCGTCCCGCGGGCGCCTGCCGCTCGCAAATCCGCGGGGGTCTCGATCGAATCGCGCGGCGCACCCGGGCGCGCAGAAGAAGAACTCGCGCCCGCCGTGCCGCCGCTTCGCCGCCGCCCGCGCGGGGTCAACGCTCATCCCGCAGACCGGATCGATCACCATGGCCACGGGAGAATTACGTCCCGGGCAGGGCGGGAGTCGCGCGACCGCGAACGGGTCATGCGCGGCGAGCGCGGGAGAGAAACGCGCTCACGCTCCGGCGACCGGCTGGGCCGGCCCGGGCGAAGAGCCGAGCGAGATCCCGCGCCGGCCGTTGCGGGACATGAGCGAGAGAGCGGCCGTGTACGCGAAGCCGTTGAAGAACACGAGGAGGAACGGGACACCGACCCAGTAGTTCTGGACGACCGCGAAGATCGTCGCGGCCAGGAAATATCCCGCGAGGAGGATCTCCCCCAGCAGGGACGCGTTTCCCCGGGCGCGGTACTTCTTGCTGCGCCACTCGCCGGAGCCTCCCTCGATCGAGTACTTCGGGGTCCGGGTGAACTCGCTCTTTCGGTCGAACAGCCCCTCGAGGACCGCGTGCAGGTTGTTCAGCGAGAGCCCGATCCCGAGCGACATGAGAAACGGCATGCACTTGACCGTCGGACGCCAGTCGCGGCCAATCGCCTTCTGAGACGAGATGTAGAACGCGATGAAGGAAAAGGTCGCCCCGAAGAAGAGAGGGAAATCGATGATCGCCAGCCGCCGCCATCCAATCCGTTCGCGAATCAGGATCGCCGGGACGATCAGCAGCGCCAGGATCACGACGAAGAGATAGGAGAGGTTGTTGGTCAGGTGGAAGAACGCCTCGACCTTGACCCACCAGGGATGGGCGCTGCGAAAGATCGACGGCAGGAGCTTCTTCCCCGTCTGGATGGATCCCTTCGTCCAGCGGTGCTGCTGCGACTTGAACCCGTTCATGTCCACGGGAACCTCCGCCGGGACGACCACGTCCTTGAGGTACACGAACTTCCATCCCGCAAGCTGGGCCCTGTAGGAGATGTCGAGATCTTCGGTCAGCGTGTCCGATTGCCAGCCGCCGGCGAGCTCGATGCACCGTCGCCGCCAGAGGCCTGCCGTGCCGTTGAAGTTGAAAAACCGTCCCGAGCGGTGCCGCGCCGTGTGCTCGATGACAAAGTGGCCGTCCAGGAAAATCGACTGGATACGGGTCAGGAGGGAGTACTCGCGGTTCAGATGGTCCCATCGCGCCTGGACCATGCCGACGGCCGGGTCCGAGAAAAACGGGAGGGACGCGCGCAGGACTTCGGCCGTGGGGACGAAATCGGCGTCGAAGATAGCCAGATACTCGCCCTTGGCGATCGCGAGACCCGCCTGGAGCGCCCCCGCCTTGTATCCCTCCCGCGAGCCGCGCCGCACGTGAACGATGTCGACGCCTCGCGCTCTGTGCCGCGCCACGGCGCTGGCGGCGAGATCGGCCGTTTCATCGGTCGAATCGTCGAGGACCTGGATGTCGAGCAGATCCCGCGGATAGTCGATTGCGGCCGCCGCGTCGATCAGCCGCTCGACGACGTAGACTTCGTTGTAGATCGGAAGCTGAATAGTGACGCGCGGAAGACTCGCCAGCTCTCCCATCGGTCGAGGAGCGTCGAGCCTGTGCCGGTAATAGAGACGGACCATCAGAATCCGGTGCGCGCCGTAGGCGGCGAGCACGCCAAGGACAACGTAATAGACGACCAGCGTCGCGATCTCGGCGGTATGGGAGGTCATCTCAAGCCGTTCCTCGCGCGGAGCTCAGGCCGCTGGGCGCTGTTCTGCGCTGGCGAGGCCGTTGCCCTGGGGTTTCTGTTCGTGCCCGACGCAAGGTTTCATCTTCTGGCGTACCTGTCTCTTTTCGTGGCGGGGTCGGTCCTCGCCTTCGTGGCGGCCCGGAGTTTATCCGCATCGCGTCCCGCTTTTCTGCTTCTCTGCGCGGCGGCCTTCCGGCTGACCCTCCTCTTTCGCCCTCCCGATCTCTCCGACGACCTCTGGAGGTACCTGTGGGACGGGGGAGTCGCGCGCGCCGGGATCTCCCCCTGGAGGTATGCGCCCGCGGACCCGGCCGTCTCAGGGCTCGATCCGGAGTTGAACGCGCGGGTCGCTCATCGAGAGATCCGGACGGTTTACCCGCCCGCCGCTCAGGCCACCTTCCGTACCCTGGGGCGCGCGCGGGCGCCTTTTCTCCTGAAGGGCCTTTTCGCGGGGGCGGACGTGGCCGTGGTCGCGCTTCTCGCCGGCGCAAACCTCCCCGGAGGCGCCTGGGCGGCGGCCCTCTATGCGTTCCATCCGCTGCCGGTCACCGAGACCGCGGGGCAGGGCCACCTGGACTCGCTCGGTGTCGCGCTGCTGGCGGCGTCCGTGGTTCATGCCCTGGCCGGCCGCCGCGCCGCCGCCGGTCTCGGCCTCGCCCTCTCCGCGCTCTGCAAGTACGTGTCCGCCGCGGCCCTTCTCCCTCTGGCGCGGCGGGGCGGGTGGCGGACGCTCCTGGCCGCCGCCGCCGCCGTCGCGCTTCTCTGGGGAGCCGCGGCCCGCCGGGGAACCTCCCCCGCGGGCGGCCTCGACCAGTACGCGACCCGTTGGGAGTTCAACTCGGTCGCCTATCCGGTGGTGTACGCCGCCATGGAGGGCACCCGGATTCCGCAGCGGGCGAAGGCCGGCTTCCTGGCCTGGAAGGCGCGGCATCACGATCCCCCCTGGACGGCGCGCGTGTTCCCGTACTTCTACTCCGCCTTTTTCGCGCGCGCGTTTCTGGGGGTCACTCTCGCGTTTCTGCTTCTGTCGATCGCATGGCGTATCACGGACCTGTGGAGCGCGGTCTTCGCGTCGGTCGGGGCGCTGTTGCTCGTGTCTCCGACGCTCCATCCCTGGTACCTCCTCTGGATTCTGCCCTTCGCGGCGGCTCGAAGGGAACCCGCGTTTCTCTGGCTCGCGACAGCCGTGCCGCTGGCCTACGCAATCCTCTATCCGACACCCGGGATTTCCGCGGCGGCCGTGTACGCGGTCGAGTACCTGCCCTTCGCCGCGCTCCTCCTGAGGCCCCTCCTGCGGCGCCGCCCGGGCAACGCGCCGGTCCCCGTGTGACGCGCTCCCCCCGGCGCTACCGGGCGACGGTCGCCTACGTCGGGACGTGGTTCAACGGGTTCCAGTTCCAGCAGAACGCGGAGCGGACCGTCCAGGCGGTCCTGGAGGATGCGATCCGGCGCTTCGCGGACGAGGGACCGGTCCGCGTGCACGCGGCGGGACGGACCGACGCGGGAGTCCATGCCGAAGGGCAGGTGATCCACTTCGACCTTCCGGCGGCGCGGGATCCGCTGCGCATTCGCGAAGGCGTCAACGCGCTGCTGCCGTGGGACGTGCGCGTGCTGGACGCGGCGCCCGCGCCCGAAGGATTTCTCGCGCGCCGGGACGCCGTCTGGAGGGAGTACCGGTACCGCTGGAGCCGGGCGGCCGTCATCCCGCCGAAGGACGCCCTCTTCGTCGCCGCGATCTCAGCGGGCGCCGAAGCCGCCCCGATGCGCGCCGCCGCCGCGTCTCTGCGAGGACGAAAGGATTTCTCGGTCTTCGCCGTGAAGGGCTCCGGGGGCCGGGGCGCGGAGCGCCGCATCCACTTCGCCGACGTCGAAGAGGCGGGCGACGAGATCCAGGTGCTCATCCGCGGAGATGCCTTCCTGCGCGGCATGGTCCGCTCGATCTGCGGGGTCCTCGCGCACGTGGCGCGGGGAAAGGCGCCCCGCGACCGCATCGCCCAGCTCCTCGAGACCGGTGATCGAGCCCTGCTCGCGCCGAAGGCGCCGGCTCGCGGCCTGACCTTGACGCGAGTGCATTACGGGGATGACGTGAGCCGGGAGCCGACGGGAAGCGAGACGCCCGGGGTACTCCGCGATCAACGAGATCGGTAATCGGGAATCGCGAATCGAAAGACCTTTCTTCGGACGCTCAACGCTGAACGCTCAACGCTCAACCGTTTACTTCGCGCTCCACATCAAAATCGCGGCCAGGACCGGGCCGGCGTAGAGCAGGGAATCGATGCGGTCATAGAAACCGCCGTGGCCCGGGAGGAAGGTCCCCGAGTCCTTGACCCCGGCTCCTCGCTTCCAGAGCGACTCGACGAGATCGCCGACCTGGCCGGCGGAGGACGCCAGCGCTCCCGCGGCGCCCCCCATCCAGGGTCCGAGCTCCGGGAGCAGCCACCACGTTCCCGCCGCGGCGCCGATCGCGGTCGCCCCGACGAGACCTCCGATCGTTCCCTCCCACGTCTTGTTCGGGGAGACGACGGGCGCGAGCTTGTGGCGGCCGAGACGGCGGCCCGTGTAGTACGCCGCCGAGTCGCACCCCCAGACGATCACGAACAGGAGGAGCACCGCGCGGGGAGAAAACGCGCGCAGGTAGCACATCGCTCCGGCCGGGAGCGCGATCGAGACCACCCCGAAGATCGTGGAGCCCGCGCCCGCCAGGGCCTCGGAAGGAGTCACGGAGGAGAGAAGCGGCGCGAGCGAGGCGAGGAACACGAGGAGCAGCATCGCGAAGAAGAGCGGCCAGAAGGAGGCCGCCCGGTCGTGCCCGGCGACGGTCGCCCCCGCGAGTGCGGCGAGCGCGGCCGCTCCTCCCGTCAGGCCCACCGTCTTCGCGACCGGATGGCCCGTTTTTTCCGCCATCCGGTAGAACTCCCGGAGAGCCGCGAGCGCAAAGGCCGCGACGAGCGCGTCGAAGACGAGCGCGGGAAGGTAGAAGACGATCGCGAGAACGATCGGGATCGCGACGGCCGCCGCGAGCTCGCGTTTCAAGACGAGAGGCGGGCGGCGGGCGGGAGGCGGCAGGCGGCAGGCGGCGGATCGTTTCCCGTTTCCCGTTTCCCGTTTCCCGCCCGGCTCATCCCGCCGCCTCGCCGGACTCCGGCTCGCGGCTCCCGTCGATGACGCCCCCGTACCGGCGCTCGCGTTTCTGAAACTCGAGGATGCCCTCGAAGAGATGGAGCTTCCGGAAATCCGGCCAGAGGGTCGATGTCACCCAGATCTCGCTGTAGGCGATCTGCCAGAGCAGGAAGTTGGAGACGCGCATCTCGCCGCTCGTGCGGATCAGAAGGTCGGGGTCCGGCAGGCCAGCGGTCCCGAGACGCGATCCCAGGGTCTCCTCGTCGATCTGCTCGGGCGCGAGGCGCCCCGCCTCGACGTCGTGAGCGAGCGATCGGCACGCGTCCACGATCTCCGTCCGTCCGCCGTAGTTCAGAGCGATGTTGAAGGTCATCCCGCGGCACGACGAGGTCGCCGCCAATCCCTTCGACAGCTCCTTCTGCACCGACGCATCGAGCTCGTTCATGCGTCCGACGACCCGAAAGCGGATGTCGTTCTTCAGAAGATTGGCGAGCTCCCGGTTCAGGTACTCCTTCAACAGGGACATCAGCGTCACGATCTCGAATCGCGGGCGCTTCCAGTTCTCGACGGAGAACGCGTACAAAGTCAGCGCGTCGAGCTTCAGCCTCGCGCAGGTCTCGACCATCTCCCGGACGGAGGCGATGCCCGCCCGATGGCCCTCGACCCGCGGAGACCCCCGCTGCTTCGCCCACCGGCCGTTGCCGTCCATGATGATCGCGATGTGGCGCGGCATCCGGGCGAAGTCCATTTCGTCCAGAAGGTCCCGCTCCGGCGTGCCGGGGAGCGCCAGGACGTCGCGGTCGATCATCGGATGAGTGTAAGGGTAGTTATCGGTTCTCAGTTCTCCGTTCTCAGCGATCCCTCGATCACCTTCGCGCCTCTTCGCGCTCGCCCTTCGCCCGGCGCCTTTCGCCCGGTGAGGCGACAGCCTTTGAAGCGGGCGGCACGGGCGCGGTCGAACGGGCGGCCTTCCGCCGGGAGCCGCGCGATGGGCGCGCTCCTCCTATAATCACCGGTTCCATGAAAACGCTGGCCGTCCTGGGGTCCACGGGTTCGATCGGCCGCTCGGCGCTCGAGGTGGCGGCCGCTTCTCCCGATCGCTTCCGTGTGGTCGCGCTCGCCGCGGGCCGCTCCGTCGAGAGGCTCGCGGAGCAGATCAAGGCGCACCATCCGGCGCTGGTCTCCGTGTCCGGGCCGGCCGAGGCCGCGCAGCTGAAGGCCCTGATGCCCCGGAAGAACGGAGTGCGGGTCGTGACGGGGCCGGAGGGACTCGAGGAAGTGGCGTCGCACGCCGACTCCGAGGTCGTCGTCGGCGCTCTCGTCGGGGCGCTCGGGCTCCGGTCGGCTTACGCCGCGGTGAAGGCCGGCAAGCGGCTGGCCCTCGCCAACAAGGAGACGCTCGTGGTCGCGGGGGAGCTCATCCTTCGCGAGGCGAAGAAGAGCGGCGCCGAGATTCTTCCGGTGGATTCGGAGCACAGCGCCATCCACCAGGCGATGCGGAGCGGACGCGCGTCCGAGGTGGAGCGCATCGTGCTCACCGCGTCGGGCGGCCCGTTTCGCGAACGGGACGTTTTGACCTTCGACGCGATCACGGTCGAAGACGCGCTCGCCCATCCGACGTGGAAGATGGGTCCGAAGATCACCATCGACTCGGCCACCATGATGAACAAGGGGCTGGAGATCATCGAGGCGCACTTTCTCTTCGGCCTGCCGCCCGAACGAATCGCCGTCGTCCTCCATCCCCAGTCGGTCATCCACTCCTTCGTCGAGTTCGAGGACGGCTCTCTGCTGGCGCAGCTCGCCAAGAACGACATGAAGTTCCCGATCGCGTACGCGTTGAACTACCCGGACCGGCTTCCCAACCGGTTCGGCCGCCTCGACCTCGTTTCCGTCAAGCGGCTCGAGTTCTTCGAGCTCGAAGCCGAGCGATATCCGGCCGTCGAGGTCGCCCGGGAGGCCCTGCGCGCCGGAGGGGGAATGCCCGCCATCGTCAACGGAGCCAACGAGGTCGCCGTCGCCGCGTTCCTGCAGGGGAAGATTTCCTTTCCGGAGATCGTTTCCGTGGTCTCGGAGACGGCCTCGGCCGCGGGGCCGGTCGCCGCCCCCTCGACCCTGGACGAAGCGGAAGAAATTGACGGAATGGCACGCCGGCGCGCCTCGGAAATCATCCACCGGCTGTCCCGAGCGGCGGTCGCCAACTAGAAGATCAGAAACGGAGCAGCCTCTTGACCATCGTCGGAAACACACTCGCGCTGATCGTCGTCCTGTCCGTGCTCGTCGTCGTGCACGAATTCGGGCACTTTGCCGTCGCCAAGGCCTTCCGCTTTCCCGTCGAGGTGTTCTCGATCGGCTTCGGAAAGCGGCTCTTCGGAATAAAGCGCCGGGGAACGGACTACCGCGTTTCCGCGATTCCTCTCGGCGGCTACGTGCGCGTCGTCGGCCTCGGGCCGGACGAGTCGACTCTGGCGGAGGGAACGTCCACCGCCGCGCCGCCGGTCGGAAAGCGGTGGCAGCGCGCTCTGATCCTGCTGGCCGGGCCCGGGATGAACTTCGTGCTCGCGCTCGTCCTTCACACGGCCGTGTTCGCCCTCGGGGTTCGGGTGCCCGCGTACGAGCTCCAGCCGGCCATCATCAAGATCGTCGAGGACAAGTCCGCGGGGGCGGAGGCCGGTTTTCACCCGGGAGACCGCATCGTCTCGATCGCCGGGCGGGAGACGCCCCGCTGGCGCGACGCGCAGTACCTGTTCCTGATGAACGCGCGCGAGAAGCTCGACGTCGAGGTGGACCGCAACGGTTCCGGAGTGTTCCTGAAGGTCGTCCCTCGCGCCGTGGGTTCACACGATCTCGGCGACGTTGGCCTGCTGCCCGATGCCGGGCGCAACGTGGCGCCGCGCGTCGCGGTCGTCGTCTCCGGCTCACCGGCGGCGAAGGCGGGCTTGAAGCCGGGCGACGTCATCGACGCGATCGGCGGCCGTCCGATCCGGGGCGCGCCGGAAGAGATCTTCGAAAAATTCGTCGGGGCCGTCTCCGCTGCAGCGCCGGGCCCGTTTCCGGTCGCGTTTCACCGCGACGGGAAGCCGGGCGTCGTCTCCGTTTCTCCGCGGAAGGAGGGCGACAGCTGGAAGGTCGGCGTGCAGGTCGGCGCGGATCTGCCCGAGGTCCTGGAGCGCTTTCCTCTGCGGCAGGCGGTCGTCGAGGCGTGGCGCCGCATCGGAACCGACACGCGAACCACGTTTTCCGTGCTGGGCCGCCTCTTCCGCGGGCGGGCGAGCATGAAGACCATGTCCGGCCCCCTCGACATCGCGAAGTTCTCGGGAGACGCGGCCCGGACGGGCGCCGTCCCGCTGGTTGCCCTGATGGCGGCCGTCTCGCTTCAGCTCGGAATCTTCAACCTGCTGCCGATTCCGGTGCTCGACGGCGGGCATCTGTTCCTGCTGACGATCGAAGGGGCGGTCCGCCGCGACTTCTCTCTTCGGGTCAAGGAGCGCATCCTGCAGCTCGGGTTCCTGATGATCCTGGCGCTCATGACCGTCGTGCTCTACAACGACATCGCCAAGAACATCCCGTCCAAGTGGTGGCCGTTTTGAACGTTGTCAGTTGTCAGCAGTCAGTTTTGAGTCTTGATCTCTGAGCTCTCGACTCTTAACGTCCGTAACGCAAAGCTTCGCAGAGACCGCGCCCCGTACTGGAATCCTTCGTAGACGCCGACGACCCGATCGGATTCCCGGGACGGCGAGCGCGGCGTGGGGCGCGAGACGCGCGTAGGATTCGAGCGCCGGGATCTCCAGAGCCTCGAGCCTTTCCGCGACCCAGCGGTCGAACTCTTCCGCCCACGGCTCGACTCCGGCCTCCGGGTTTCGTCGAGGTGGCGTCGCCGGCGGGCGCGTCCCCCGCGACGCTCTGTCGGTCTGGAGCGCCAGCGTCGGCGCGCCGTGGAAGACGAATAATGCCGGGTGGGTCATTTTTCGGAATGACTCTCCACGGATACTCTCGCCGACTCCCGTCCTTCAGCCGTCAAGTAACATCCCCCGCATCCTGAGAATCGAGACCGTCGCCCTCTGGGGGACCTACGCCGCCGCCGCCGCGTTGTCGGTCTGGCTGGCGCGGCGCTACGCAGGACACGTCTCCCGGTGGGCCGCTCTTCTGCTGGTGCTGCTTCCGCTCGTGTTTACCGGCAGGGCGATGCTGTCGGGGGGCGTGTACGGCCCGGCCGACCTCTATCCGCCCTTCGTTCCGTGGCGCTCGTCCGCCGGAGCGCTCACGCCTCCGCCCGCAAACCCGATCCTCTCGGACCTCGCGTTCGCGAACCTCCCCTGGCGGGCGGCGGTTCGAGAGGCCTTCGCCGCCGGACGGTTTCCGTTCTGGAACCGGTTCGTCCTGGCGGGCAACCCTTTGCTCGCGACCGCGCAGGCCGGGATCTTCCATCCGGCGACGTGGGCCGGCATCTTTCTGCCGTTGCCCCTGTCGTGGACTTTCTCGTGCGCGTTCACCCTGTTTCTGGGGCTCC
Source organism: Acidobacteriota bacterium (assembly GCA_020199905.1). Taxonomy (GTDB): domain Bacteria; phylum Acidobacteriota; class Thermoanaerobaculia; order UBA5066; family Gp7-AA6; genus JALYUA01. The sequence continues at coordinate 60,937 of JAIVJS010000076.1, read as the reverse complement.
TCTCCGGATATCTCTATTTCCGCGACCTCGAGCTCTCGCCGGCCGCCGCTCTTGCCGGCGCCACGGCGTGGGGATTTTCGACCTATCTCGTCTTCTGGAACGGCTGGAGCGTCGGCCCCTCCACGGCGACCTTCCCGCTCCTGCTTCTCGGCCTGCGCCGGATCGCCGGGGGCGGGGCGCGCGGAATCGCGCTCACGGTCGCGGCGCTGCTTCTCTCTCTTGCGGGCGGGCATCCGGAGACGTTCTTCCACACGAGCGTCGTCGGGGCCGCCGTCTTCGCCGCGGATCTCGTCGGTCGGGCGCGGCGCGGCGGCGCGGGAAGGGGTCGGCGGGCTCTGCTGCGGGGAGGCGCGGCCGCCGCTCTGGCGTTTCTCCTTTCAGGACCTCAGCTCTTTCCGCTGCTGGAGGCGATTCCGCACTCGGCGGAGTACCGCGAGCGGCGGGCGCGGCTCGAAACGGGCGTCGAGCGGCAGTCGGTCCCGCCCGGGGCCGCCGCGGGCCGCCTCGTCCCCGCGCTCCTGCCCTTCGCGCACGGGATCTACGGCAAGAGCCCGGTCCAGCAGCGCGGGGACGGCTCGGGGATGCCGCTCCCCTATGCCGGCGCGGTTCTCTTTCCCCTCGCGGCGCTGGGGGCCGCGCGCCGGCGGGAGGGCCGCGCGCTCTTTGCGAGTTGTCTCGCCGCGGGGCTGCTGCTCGGCGTCAGCGCTCCCGGCCTCATCGATCTTCTCGCGCGGCTGCCCGGGTTCTCTCTCGCGCTGAACTACAGGCTCGTCTTCCTCGCCGCCTTCGGCCTCGCCGGCCTCGCGGCGCTGGGACTCGATGCCCTGCGCGCCGCCGACTCCGCGCGGCTGGCGGCGGCCGCGGGCGGCGTGCTGGTTCTCCTGATCGGCGCGCGTGTCGCCGCGGCGGGACTGCTCCGGGAACGCGATCTTCCCGAGGCCTTCGTCGGGGCGCAGTTTCTCTTCGAGATCGTCCCCGTGGCGGTGCTCGCCGCCGCCGCGTTCGCCTGGCGCCGCCGAGGCGCACGCGTGGCCGCCGCCGCGCTCGCCCTCTTAGTGATCCAGCGCGGACTCGAGATGGGAGGCACGTATCCGACCGTCGCGGCCGAAGCGCTCGCGCCGCGCGAAGCCCTTCCGGACGGCCTCGTCGCCTCCGGCGCGCGCGTAGGGGCGACGGGCTCGGATCTCCGGCCCAACGGCTCGGCGCTGTTCGGACTCGAAGACGTCCGCGGATACGAATCGATCGTGCTCGACCGCTTCGCGGACACGTTCCCCTTGTGGTGCGTTCCTCAGCCGGCGTCGTTCAACCGGATCGACGATCCAGGCCGCCCCTTCCTCTCCTTTCTCGGAATGCGGTTCGCGATCGCGGCGCCGGACGCGCCGGTTCCCCCGGGCTTTCGCGTGCGGGCCCGCACCGGCGCGGCGGCCGTCTTCGAAAATCCGCGGGCGCTCCCGCGTGCCTTCGCGCCGGCGCGCGTGATCTCCGCGCCCGACACCGCGTCGATCCTCCGCGCGATGGCGTCCGCGCAGGACTTCTCACAAGCCGCGTGGGTGCGAGGAGCCTCGGGGGAGGAACGAAACCCGGCGACGCGGATCTCCGTGCGGGAGTCAGGGCCCGACTTCGAGCTGGTGACGGTCTCGCCCGCGCCGTTTCTCGCCGCGACGTCCCTGCCGGACTGGCCGGGCTGGCGCGCCGTGGAAGAGGGAACCCGTCTTCCGATCCAGACCGTGAACCACGCCTTCGTCGGAATCCGGATTCCCGGGGGAGTGCGCCGCATCCGCCTCTCGTACCGGCCTCCCGGCTTTCTGCCGGGCGTCGCCGCGTGCGCCGCCGGACTCCTCGCCATTGCCGCGGGCCCATGGTGGCGGCGCCGCCGGACGCGAGGGCGCGGATAGACTCCCCCGCCGTGTTCCTTCTCGTCCTGCGCCTTCTGGCGGTGTATTTCGGCACCGCGGCGTTGTGCCTGTTCCTGGCGAACCGTTACGTTTTTCCCGTCACGCGCCGCGCGGCGCTTCTCCTCTCTCTCGGCCCGTTTCTTCTCGTCGGCCGGGCCCTGTTGACCGCGGGAGTTCACGCGCCGATCGACATCCCGTATCTCACGCCCCCGCTGGCGTCCCACGCCGCGGAGCAGGGCGTCGAGACGGCGCAGACGCCGCTCTTAGGGGACGTCATCTATCAGGAGGTCCCCTGGCGCAAGGCGGTGCGCGACGCCGCGAAAAACGGCCGCCTGCCGCTCTGGAACCGGTTCGTCCTCACGGGCGAGCCCCTTCTCGCGGTCCAGCAGCCCGTGGTCCTCCACCCGGCGACGTGGATCGGCTTCCTGCTTCCCCTCGGACAGGCGTGGACGTTCGAGATGGCCCTCCGGTATTTCCTGGCGCTCCTCGCCGCCTGGCTCTTCTTCCGGGAGATCGGCTGCTCCGAGGTCCCGGCTCTCCTCGGCGCCGCGGCGTGGGCCTTCTGCGACTACATGGTTTTTTTCCTCGGATACCCGCTGACGCCGGCGGCCGCGCCGCTTCCTCTTCTGTTTCTCGGGCTGCGCCGGCTGGCGCGATCGCCGGGACGGTCGGCGGTCGCGATCACCGTGATCTCGCTCTTTCTGATCCTGACCTCCGGGCATCCCGAGTCTCTCCTGCACTGCGTCACGGGAGCGGGCATCTACTTTCTTTTCGAGCTCTCCGGCACCGATGCCTCGAAGCGGAAACGCGGCCTGCTGCTTTCGCTTCTGGCCGGCGCGCTCACCCTGAGCCTCTGCGCCGTCCTGCTGCTTCCGCTGGCCGAGGCGCTGCCGCACACGCTCGAGCAGTTTTTCCGGACCGGTTATTACGCTCACGTGAAGAAGTCGCTGCCGCTGGCCGACGCCCTTCGCCGCGCCCTCCCGGATCTGCAGCCGTTCGCCTGGGGGTTCGCCGGCCACGGCAACACCCCGGCGGGACTCGTCGAGCCCTCGACATACGCGGGCGCGATCCTCTGGCCCTTCGCGCTCGCCGGTCTTCTCTCCCGCCGGCGGGAGGCGTGGGCGTTCGCGACGATCGGCCTGCTCGGGGCGGCCGTCGGCGCCCGGATTCCCGTCGTCACGGACGCGATCACGAGGCTCCCGCTTTTCGACATCGGGATCAACGAGCGGATGGTCTTTCTCGGGGCATTTGCGACCGCGGGGCTCGCCGCAATCGGGGCGGAGAGACTCCGAACCCTCGAGCGGCGCCGGCTCGCGATCTGGGGCGGCGTCGCCGCGCTTGCCGTGATCTCCCTTCTCTATGTCCGGGGAGGCCCGCGGTTCGCTTCGCTGGCGCTGCCTCCCGAATTCTTCCGCGACCGCTTCCTCTACCAGGCTGTCCCGCTGGCCGCCGCCGTGCTTCTCTTCGCCGTGATCCCGCGCCGCCGGGGGGCGGCGGCGGTCGGCGCGTGCCTCGTGCTGCTGTTCGTCGAGAGGCGCCTCGAGGAAGGCGGCATCTATCCGACGTATCGCGCGTCGGCGTTTTACCCGCAGCTGGCCTCTTTCCGGAACATTCCCCGCGAGCTGCCGTGGCGCACGACCGCCGTCGGCGTCGCCTTCGTCCCGAACATCGCGGCGCTGTACGAGCTCGAGGACGTCCGCGGCTACGAGGCGATGACCTTCAAGCCCCTCTACGACACGTTTCCTCTCTGGTGCGTTCACCAGCCCGTCTGGTTCAATCGGATCGACGACCCGACCCGGCCGTTTCTCTCGTTCCTGAACGTCCGGTGGTTTCTGATGCCCGAGGGCAACGAGACGCCGCCCGGGTGGCGCGTCCTCTCTCGCGGGGCGGAAGGGATTCTCGTCGAGAATCCCGGAGTCCTTCCTCGCGCGTTCGCGCCGCGCCGCGTCCGGTCCGAGCCGGATGCCCAGCGGCGGCTGGCGGCCCTGGCGGCGATCCCGGATTTTCGCGAACAGGGCGTCCTCTCCGAAGGGGAAGCGCGCGGAGAAGAGTCGCAGGAAAACGGACCGGCGTCCGTTTCGATTGCCGGCTACGGCGTCCAGCGTCTTGCGCTGATGATCGAGGCGCAGGCGCCGGCCGTGGTGGGAACGTCGATGACGGACTGGCCGGGGTGGAAGCTGCGTGTCGACGGACGGCCCGCGCCGACGCTCACGTACAACCACGCGTTCGTGGGCTTCCGCGTCCCGGCCGGCCGCCATGAAGCCGTCCTCGAGTACCGCCCCGACAGCGTCGTCGCCGGCGGCGCGATCAGCCTGGCAGCGCTGGCGATTTCCCTTTTCTTCCTGCGCTTCCCGCGGCGTCGGAAGCCGGAGGACCGCTCACCGCGGCGAGAACGAGAAGCGGAACGAGCACCATGAAGATGCGGCCGGCGGACCACTGGATCCACAGCGTGGGGTCCTGGCCGCCGTGCAGATACGTGAAGACGAAGAAGGCCGAAAGCACGGAGGCGAGGCCGACCGGGGAGAGGGAGCCGCGGGACCGCGACCGCGCGACGACCCACGCCGCCAGGGGAACGAGCCACGCCAGCGCCGCCCCGGCGCGCCACATCGCGGATCCGATCCCCGCGAGCACGAGCGGGAGCCGCTCCCAGTGGATGTCGAGCGTGCGGCCGTAGCCTTCGTACCAGCCGAACAGGTACGTCCTCCGCCCGAACACGAACCACGCGCCGAGCGACAGCGCGGCGGGCCCGAACAGCAGCACCGGCGCCGAGGGCCAGGGGAGGTTCCGGCGCCGCGTCCGGAGAAACAGCGCTCCGGCGGCGAGCACGAACGGCAGGCCTTCCACCTTCGCCGCCGCGGCGCCCGCAAACAGCAGCCCCGCGAGCAGCTGACCGGGCCGCCTCTGCACATCCGGGCCGAGGAGCAAAGCCATCGCGAGGATCTGGAAGAGGAGGAGCGCCATGTCGGCGTTGCCGGCGATCTCGAGCGAGTGGGAGAGAAAGCCGAGGCACGCCGCGATGGCGGCCGTCGCCGCGATGGCCTCGCTCCGGCCGGCGAAGCGCCGCAGGATTCCCGGAAGAGCCATCGCGCACGCGCCGAGCAGCAGCGGCGAGGTCGCCACCGCGGCCATCCACGGCAACCGTCCCGCCGCGAGCGTGGCGAAAGCGTAGAGGTTCGTGACGAGCGGCGGATACGACGTGTGCAGGTAGCGGAGGAAAGGCTCGCCGAGGAATCCGTCGTCGATCCGGCGCGCCGCCGCGAAGACCTCTGCCTTCGGCCCCCAGAAGAGGAGGAGGTCCGGCGAGGTCGCCGCCGCGGCGAGCGCGGCCGCGAAAGCCGCGAGAACCGCGCCGCCGCAGACGACGATTCCGAGGCGCTCGAACGCGGAAAGAGGAACGGAGCGATCGCGGGGGACGTCGCCGTCCACCGGAGGGCCGCGACGTCCGAGAGCGAGCCGCAGCGCGAAACACTGCGCCGCCGTGAGGGGGACGAGGAGCGGGACGGTCCACGGCACGCGCGCGATGGTCAGGACGGTCATCGTCCACGAAAGCACAACCGCGCCCGCCGCCGCTGCCAGCACCGCCCGGCACGCGACACCGAGCGGGCGGAAGGCGGGATGCAGCAGCAGCGGCGCTCCCGCCGCGGGAAGGGCGATGCCGCTCGCGAGCCAGGCCACCGCCGCGCTCAAGGGCGCCGCCGCTTCCAGACTGATCCCCCGGCCCCCTCGAAGAGACGAGTCCCGGGAGAAACGGCCGGGGGCGGCCCGAGCACCAGGACATACTCCGCCTGCGCCTCGTAATCCGGTGTGAAGGCATTCCACTGCGCGCCGGGCAGGACCCGGCGGCCCGGCAGAAGCGCGACGGCGGCTCCGTGGAGCGCGCTCTCGCGGGCGGCGTCGCGCGGTTCCGTCACGGCGACGGCGGCCGCGCCCGCGGGAACCGCCGGCGCCGCGCTCGAGAGGAAGTGAAACGCCGGGCCCGCCGTGGTTCGCGAATCCGTGCGGTCGAACGGCGTGATCGCGGGCCGGAACATCTCCCGCGGCTCGGGAAGCCGCGCGAAGGACCACGCGGCGAGGGCTCCCGCTCCCAGCAGAAGGACGACGCTTTCGGGCGATCGCCGCGCGCGGCTCATGCGGGCGGAGGGCCCTCGCCGGCGAGGCGGCGAAGGGTCTCGAGATTCTTACGATCGAAATCGAGCGCCTCGTCCTTGGGAGTCTCCAGAAACTTTGGTATGCCCTGGAGGCGCGAGTCGGAGAGGAGATGGCGGAAGCCGGCTTCTCCGATCATTCCCAGTCCGATGTGCTCGTGACGGTCGACGCGGGATCCGCGCGGCCGCTTGGAGTCGTTGACATGGATCGCGTGCAGGCGATCGAGGCCGACGGTCCGTTCGAGCGCGCCGACGGTCTCCTCCCAGCCGCGCGCCGAGACGAGGTCGTAGCCGGCGGCGTGGACGTGACACGTGTCGAAGCAGACGGCGACCCGACGGGGCCTCCGCAGGGCACCCAGGATGTCCCGCAGGTGCTCGAACGTGTGCCCCACCGCGTTGCCCTGTCCGGCCGCGGTCTCGAGGAGCACCCGCACGCGCACTCCCGCCGTGCGCTCGAGCGCCTCGTCGAGACCCGCGGCGATCCGCGTCACGCCGGCCGCTTCGCCCTCTCCGCCGTGAGAGCCCGGATGAAGAACGAGCGCGGGAATCCCCAGGCGCCCGCAGCGCGCGATCTCGTCGGCCAGCGCCGCCGTGGATTGGGCGCGCAGCGCGGCGGCGGGGGAGCCGAGGTTGATGAGATACGACGCGTGCGCGACCACGTGAGAGAAAGAGGCAGCCCGCGCGGTCCGGCGGAACTCGCGCGCTTCCGTGTCGGGGATCTCCTTTCCGACCCAGCGGCTGTTGTTCTTGACGAAGATCTGGAGGACGCGGCACCCCGTCGAGATCCCCCGCTCGACGGCGCGCGGGGTCCCTCCCGCGATCGAGTGGTGGGCGCCGATCAAAAGAGAGTCGCTCGCCGGTCCGCGGCCGCCGTCGACGCCCGCCCGCTCCGCGGAGGATTCGGGTCGCGGCCGCGCCCTGTCTGTCTTTCGCCTCACCCGTTGGCGAGCGGCGCCGATGTCTCTCCGCGTCAGGAAGGTTTCTCGGGATCCGCGATTTTCTCGAGGAGCTCCTGCCCGATCCGGCGGGAGACGAAGATCTGTTTGAGGTAGTTGAGCGACGTGAGCGCGAACGGGACGCCGGCGGCCGAAAACGGCGCCCCCATCGCCGCCAGGGCGAGATGGCGCGCCTTCTCGCCGCGCGTGAACTCCGGGTTGCGCCAGTCGAGGACGCTGCCGTAGTAGCGGAAGACCATCTGGTAGACGTCTGACAACAGCACGCGGAATCCCATCTCGCTGCCCCATACGAAGCACTCTCCCGAGCGGATGCGGGCCAGGAATTCCCGGGGCGTCGCGCCCTCCGCCACGGTGTAGACCTTCGCCAGAGGAGCGAGGGTATGGGCGTCGGAGCCCGCGACGAGCGACACGGCGCCGCGCTTCTCGCGGACGACGGCCATCAGGTCCTCGATCAGACGGTTGTGCTGAGAGGCCATGGCGCCGTTTTTCACTTCGAAGACGTCGAACATACGGAGCATCTCTTCGAAGTACTGGCGCGGCGAGTTCCGCATCCGGTAGTTCTGAAACATGTGGTTGGCGGAGGCAAGGATCCCTTCCTGCCGGAGCCAGGCGTGGAGATCGTAGATGTTCTCGCGGAGCCGCTGGATCTCGCGGTGCTGCCGTTCGTCGATGTCGAAGACGTTGACGTGGATGCGCTGGCGAGTGTCCGGAAACCAGGTCTCGACCTCTTCCGAGATGAAGAAGTCCTCGAGGTCGGGATTCTGGTTCAGGAGGTAGAGGCAGCCGTCGATCGAGTCATGGTCCGTCAGCGTGACGAAGTCCATGCCCCTCTCCTTGGCCACCCGGTAGACCTCTTCGGGGCGGTTGTAGGAGTCCCGCGTGTTGGCGATCCGGAAGTACTTGAAGGTCGAATAAACCGAATGGCAGTGGAGGTCGGCCTTTTTGAACCGGACGTCGGAGAACCAGGCGGGGATCTCGGTTTCATCCGGCCGGGAGGAGTCCATGAAAGAGCTAGGGTTACAAATCGCGAGCCCGCCGTCAAACGCGGAGCTGTGAGCGATCAGCGATCAGCTGTCAGCCCGATCCTGACGATGCAGGGGAAAAATCATGTTTTGCATGACCCTCTCTTCTCATCGGCGATGAAATGGGTCACAACCGGGGTCAGAGCTGACGGCTGGGAGCTGACCGCTGAAAGCTTCCCTATGCTACGTTTTCTGGATGCGCCGGGTTCTTTTTCGCGCCCTCTACGTGTTTCTGCTCGTGGCGATCTTTCTCGGGGGCGCCTGGCTCGCCTTCGAGAAGTCGATCGTCGGCCGGTCGCTGACCGTCCCGGACCTCGTCGGGAAATCCCTCCCGGAGGCCATCCGGATCGCCCACGACACCGGGCTCCAGGTGGACGAGCAGGCCGCGCGCGCCCGCAACGACGACCGGATCCCCCGCAATCTCGTGCTGACGCAGTCGCCCGAGAGCGGATCGCTCGCCAAGCCCTCGCAGATCGTGCGGGTGGTCCTGTCGCTCGGACCGCGGGAGTTGCGGGTCCCCGATCTCTCCGGTCTGCCGCCCCGCGCGGCGGCGATGCGTCTCGCGCAGGACACGCTCCAGCTCGGCGCTTTGTCCTGGTATCGCGACCCGACCGCCCGCATCGGGATCGTGGCGCAGGACCCTGAGCCCGAGTCGCCCCTCGCAAAGAACGCTCCCGTCGCCGTCCTCACCAACCGAGGGCTCCCCGAGACGCGGTACGTCATGCCGGACCTGATCGGAAAAGACGCCGAGGTGATGAAGTCGCGGCTCGAGGCGTATGGCTTCCGCGTCGGCAGCGCGCGGTTCGAATCATACGAAGGTGTGCCCCCCAACACGGTCCTCAAGCAATTCCCCACGGCCGGATCGCCGCTGTCGTCGCGCGAGGTCGTGTCCGTGACCGTCTCCCGGGCGTCCGACGCGTTCAACTTGCCGGTTTCGCGATGAACGTCCGGATCGCGCCCTCGCTGCTGTCCGCGGACTTCGCGCGCCTGGCCGACGCTCTCGCGATCGCCGAGGAGGGGGGGGCGGACGCCGTGCACGTCGACGTGATGGACGGGCACTTCGTCCCCAACCTCACCATCGGGCCGCCGGTGGTGGCCGCACTCAAGCGAGCGACGCGGCTGCCGCTCGACGTACACCTGATGATCGAGAATCCGGAGGAGTCGCTCGACCGGTACCTCGAGGCCGGCGCCGACTGGATCTCGGTGCACGTCGAGGCGACCCGTCATCTTCAGAGGTGCCTCGAGGTGATCCGGCGGGGCGGCGCCCGAGCCGGCGCGGTCTTGAACCCGGCCACGCCGGTCGGCGCGCTGGCGGATTCGTGGGGAGACCTGGACTATGCGGTGGTCATGTCGGTGAACCCGGGGCGGGGGGGACAGGCGTTCCTGCCGCACTCGGTCGAGAAGGTCCGGAGCCTCCGCCAGGCGGTCCTGGAAGCGCGCCGAGGGGCCGCGATCGAGGTCGACGGGGGAGTCGATCTCTCGAATGCCGCCGACCTCGCGAGCGCGGGCGCTGAAATTCTCGTCGCGGGCACATCGGTTTACGGTCAGGATGACCCCGGGGCCGCCATAGAAAGACTTCGGGCGGCAGCCCGGGGAGGAGTGAGAGTTTGAAGATCCGAGAGACGAAGACCGCGCTGATCCTGGCTGCCGTGCTGATGGCCGCCGGCTGCGCCTCCTCCTCCAAGAAGCCGGACAAGATCACGACCGAGCTGCTTTCGACCCCCAAGGAGGGGCTCTTCGAGAAGGGCAAGGCCCTGATCGAGAGGAAGAAGTACGACGCGGGCCGCAAGTACCTGAGCTTCGTCTTCGAGACCTATCCCAACGATCCCCTGGGCCGGCAGGCGCTCCTCATGGTCGCGGATTCCTTCTTCAAGCAGGGAGGTACGACCGGCTACACGGAGGCGCGATTCCGCTACCGCGACTTCTTGAACCGCTATCCCGGGGCCTCCGAGCGGGATTACGCCCGCTACCAGTTCGCCGTCTGCTACGACCGCGAGCACGAGAAGCCCGATCGCGACCAGACCTCGACCCGCGAGGCGATCGAGCAGTACCGGGCTCTCCTGCGGGAGTTTCCCAATTCGAGCCACTCCGCGGCGGCCAACGCCCGCATCCACGCGCTCGTCGACCTGCTCGCCGAGCACGAGTTCGCCGTCGGCTACTTCTACATGCGCAAGGGCGCCGCGGGGGCGGCGCTCGCCCGCTTCGCCCAGCTCGAGCAGCGATTCCCGGAGTACGGCCGGAGGGACAAGCTCTTCTTCTATGAGGGTCAGGTCCTCCAGCGGCTGGGCCGGCAGGATGAGGCATCGCGCTACTACTCCCGCCTGGTCGAGGAGTTCCCGGCCAGCGAATTCGCCAAGAAAGCCCGCGAAAGAGGCGGAAAACTGCCCCAGCCGGCCACCGCGTCCGTTGACACCGGCCGAAAGAGCGAGTAAAAAGTACGGTACAATTCCGGTTTAACCGTATTTTTTTAGGAGCCGCCATGCGCCTCCCCTCGCGTTCTACTGTCGTGCTGTCTCTCGCCATGACCTGGTCGGCGGCCGCCTTCGGACAGGCGGCGAAACCGGTGCCGCTCGGTGGAGCCCGGCTCGGCCCCGAGACCCAGAACGCGACGCCGGTCGTCACGCGAGTCGAAAGGCCGAGGCACGTCCCCGTGACCACGGACTCGGCGCCGCAACCGGTCGGTTTCGAAAGCGACGTGTACTGCTTCGGATACATCGCCCCGCCCGGCGAGCATTTCCCGGTGAGGGTCCATGGCGCGGAGAACCTCTTCGAGCAGACCGACTACATAACCGACGACATGCTCTACGTGGACGGCGGGTACGACACGGGACTCAAAGTCGGTGACCAGTTCTGGATCGTGACGCCCGAGCAGGACGTCATTCACCCGCTGACCGAGAAGTCGATGGGCCGCTTTTACCAGTATCGCGGCCGCGCGGTGGTGGACAGCGTCGAGGCGCGCACGGCGATCGTCCGGGTGACCTCGGCGTGCAGCGACATCCCGATGTTCGCCTCCCTGAAGAGGTTCGAGCCGATCCCGATTCCGCTGGTGCGCAAGAGTCCCATGGCGAAATCGGGCGACCTCCCCTCCGGTAAGGCGAAGGGACGCATCGTGTTCAGCAAGGACGGCGTCGTCGCCCTGGGAGCCGACCAGATGGTCATCGTCGACCTCGGCGCGGCCGATGGCCTCCAGCCCGGCGACTTCGTGACCCTGTTCCGCTACTCCTCCGGGCGGGAGTACGGGATCAAGGCGATGGGAACCTACTGGGTCACGCTCCCGCCGCCGCCGGGTGTGTCCATTCCGAGGACATATCTGGGGGAGGGCGCCGTGCTGAACGTGGGCGATCGCTGGTCCGTCGTCCGTCTGACCGACTCAAACCGGATGCTCCAGGTCGGCGACGAGGTCGAGCTCAAGTAATCCGTCGCTTCGCTCGCTGCGGGACGTGCGTTCGCCCGCCGGCGAACGCACCGCCGAGCGGCTCGCCTGAAGGCTCGACCGCTCGCCTCGTCCCTCCGCTCGCTACGCTCCCGCAGCGAGAGCCTGCCGTCGCTTCCGCTCGCGTTGCTCGCTCCCGCTCCCGCAGCGTGAGCCTCCTCCCAGCCGTCGCTTAGGTTGGATCGATCGGCCAAGCGGGCTCTCGAGTCGAGAAAGGCGACCGCGTCTCTCATCGATGACGCGTCTCGACTCTCCATTCGGATTGGCATGAAAGCATCTCGTCGCGATCGTCTCTCGTCCAGGTCACTGCCCGTGATCGGATCGTCGTCGTCGCCCTCGCATCGTCGTAAATCTCATCGACCGCTGGCACGAAAAAAACCTTGCTCGATGTCTTGCGCGCGGCCTATTGCGGCGCATTCTGAGTTTGCTAAGATGCGCGCCTTCTCTTCCCGGCAAAACTTTTTCGGAGGATGACGTGAACCTGGATGGGCAGCTCCAGCAAATCATCGACGAGCTTCTCGCGCACGGGATCTCACTCGATCTCGCGAAGAAGGAGTTCGAGAAGAAGTACATCGTCGGCGCCGTGCGGCGCTCTTCCGGAAATCTGGGACGCGCCGCGTCCTCTCTCGGCATCCATCGCAACACGCTGCGCAACAAAGTCGGGATCCTGAACATCCGGCTGCCGCGCGACAGGCAGCAGCATCGGGTCTCTCCCGACATCCAGAAGAAAAAATAGTCTCCGGCTTCGAGGTCCTCTGCGGGTCTCGGCGGGACCTCTGAGGGTTTCGAAGAAATCTCGAGCCGGGGCGAGCTCTACGCCTTGGGCGGAGTCGGCTTCGTGTCGTCCACGCCGCCGTCTTTGATGGAGTCCTTGAAGTTCCGCATGCCCTGGCCGATTCCCCGGCCGAGCTGGGGCAGTTTGTTCGCGCCGAAGATGATGATCACGATCAAGAGGATGATCAGAAGTTCGGGAACGCCGAGTGAGCCAAACATCGATGGTTCTCCTTCGCAGGACGAATCGTCAGCTTAACAGAGGCTTCAACCGGGCCTCGAAAAGGGCCGCAAACGCCGCGTCTTCCGGGCCCGAGAGCAGCCGGCCCACCAGAGCGAGCTCGCCCGGGAGATAGCGCCGGTAGGCCTCCCCGCGGCCCTGAGCGACCGCCCGCGCGAAGGTCCCGCACACTTTCCAGGCCCGCTGGAGGAGAACCCGGTCGAAACGGCGGCGGAACGGGCCCCCCTGAACCCCTCGGGCCCGGACGAACCGTTCGATTGCCTCGTCGGCGCGGTCGGCCGTCATCCAGTCGAGGGTCGTACGCTCCCAGAGAAGGGACGCGAGATCGTACGAGTCCGGGCCGGACCGCATGTCCTGGAAATCGATGGCCGCCACTTCGGAACCGGACGGAAAGAGATTGTTGCCGTGAAAGTCCCGGTGGCAGAGCGCGCGGGGATGACCCGCGATTTCCTGCGCGAGCGACTCCGCCCAGCGGTCGTGAACGGCTCGGTCGTCCGGCGACAGAGGTTCCTTCATATACAGGTCGAAGACGGCCTCCCGGGCGAGATTGAGCTCCCGGCGAAACAGGACGGCGTCGAAGGGCGGGTTGATCCCCGGATCCTCCATCCCGGCGAACGCCGAACCCGCGGCGACCGCCTTCTCGAGCCATGTCTTGCGGTCCGCCGGTCTCTCGAGGAATCGGGTCGCGAGGTCCATCCTTCCGAAGTCCTCTACGATCTGGTTTCCCGCCTGATCATCCGCGATCAGAAGCGGCACGCGGATCCTGTCCCGGAGCGCGGCGCGCGCCGCCGACCACCGCCGGCGGGAATCGGCTTCCTCCTGCGGATAGACGACTCCGAGCACGGACCGGTTGTCGCGAAGAATCAGCCGCACGTAGCGCCGGCGGCCGACGTCTCCCGGAAGGACCTCCCACGAGACCGGTTCGTGATGCGTGCGCGCCGCGAGAGCCGAGAGGAGAGAGAACTCGGGAGGGAGAACGGAGGGAACGATCACCTCGGACGGAGAAGGATCGGAAAACCGGAGCGGCGCGCCGGGAGGGGCCGGCGCCCCGGCGCCTCCCGAATCAATATCCTCCGGCTTTCCGAAGAGGTCACCGCCTCATTCCTCCGACTTCGTGAGGCGGTCCGCGCCTCAACCTCCGACTCGGTGCGGCAGACAGACCTCAGCCCTTCGCCTGGGTGAGCAGGATCTTCTTGATGCGCGTCGGCTGGTTGGGGAGGTCGTTCCCGTTGCGGGGAGCCGCCACGATCTTGTCGACCACGTCCATCCCGGTCACGACTTCTCCGAAGGCCGTGTACTGATTGTCGAGAAACGTGGAGTCCTTCACGACGATGAAGAACTGCGACGAAGCGGAGTTGGGATCCTGGGAGCGCGCCATCGAGACGATCCCCCGTTTGTGCGACGTGTCGTTGAACTCCGACTTCAGGCGGACTTCCTTGCCAGCGACGACGTTGCCGCCGGTCCCATAGCGATGCGCCGCGTCTTCGGCGCCCTTCGTGTTGGGGTCGCCTCCCTGGATCATGAAGCCGGGGATCACCCGATGAAAGAACGTATTGTCGTAGAAGCCTTTGGCGGCGAGGTCGATGAAGCTCTCGACGTGCTTCGGCGCCTTGTCGTGCAGGAAGTGAATCGTGATGTCGCCGGCGTCCGTCTGGAGGGTCGCCAGCGTGTTGGAATAGTCGCGGGGTGCGGAAGACACGGTTTTCTTCCCCTTTCTCGCCGCCGGCGCCGCTGTGAGCGGTAACGCGCACAGCATGATCAGGGCGATTCCGAGCTTTCTCATCGTCCGGGCTCCTTTCGAGATTTCGCCGAAAACATAACACGCGCGAGAGAGGGGGACAGGCGGGAGGCGGCAGGCGGGAGGCGGTCAGAAAAACGCGCCGGCTCATGACGAATCCGCGAGCTCGGGAAGCGCGCGGAAGGCGGTAGGCCGTAGGGGGGCGAGCTGGAGACAGAAGCCGTCTCGGAGCAGTTTCTGAAATTTTCGCCCGGCGCAGCGCCTCCTCCCGCGCTTGCCCTCCCGGAGCGATAGGATTCCTGTCCATGTATGCCGATCTCGCGCGCGCGGTGCTTCTCGGACCCGATGGCGAGCGTCTCGACCGGGAGATCCGCAAAATCGTCGAGCGGCACCCGGACGCCGATCCGGAGGAGATCGCCCGCAGCCTCGTGGCGAAGGCGGCCCTCCGCTGCGCCGCGGTCGGAGCGGTCGCCTCGGTTCCGGCGGGGTTTCTCGCCGGGCTGCCTCTCGCGGCGGATCTCTCGTTCCAGGTTCTGACGCTCAATCGGCTTGCGCTCGCGGTCGCGCGCGCCCATGAACGGGACACGACTCCGCTCGATCGGGCGGCCGTCGCGGTCGGGGCGCTCGCGCTCGCCAGCGCGTCCCACGTCTTCCGCAGCGGGTTTCTCCGAGGCGCGCGGGCGTCGTTTCGCCGCAGCGCTCCCGGCCTTCTCCCGTATGCGGGCGCGATTGCCGGCGCGGCGTCAGGCGCGCTCGCCGCCTGGGCGGCAGGCCGGATCGCGGGCGACGCCTTCGGACGGCGACGCCGGCGGCGGTGAGCTCCCGGCCGGACGTCCTGATCGTCGGAGGCGGCGCGATCGGGTGTGCGCTCGCCCGCGAGCTCGCCGGGCGCGGCGCGGCCGTCACGGTCCTCGAACGCGCGGAGCCCGGATCCGAAGCGTCGGGCGCGGCTGCCGGCCTGATCGCTCCCCGAGCCGAACGGCTTCCCCGCGGCCCCCTTTTCGATCTCGCCGCCGAAAGCCGGCGGCTCTATCCCGGGTGGTGCGCGGAGCTCGAGCGGGAAACCGGGCTTCCGGTGGGATGGAGTCCGAACGGCGTCCTTCGGTGCGACCTCGACGGCCGCGCGGACTTCTCCGCGTGGCTCGACCGCCAGGCGTCGGCGTTTCCCGTCGAGGAGGTCGATCGGGACGGGGTCCAGCGGCTCAGCCGAGGGCTCGTGTCTCCGGACGCCCGAGGCGGCCTCTTTTTCCGGGAGGACGGCTCGGTGGATCCCCGCCGTCTCACGCGGGCTCTCTGGGAGTCGGCCGCAACACGCGGCGTCCGGTTCGTTCTGGGCACGGGCGCCCGCCGCTTTCACGTCTCGGAGAACCGGTGTCGCGGCGTCGAAACGGACGGCGGAGTCTTTGAAGCCGGGGCCGTGGTGGACGCGGCGGGCGCCTGGGCGGCTTTCGACCCCGAAACGGCGCCTCTGCCGGTCAAGCCGGTGCGGGGACAGATCGTTCGGCTCGCCGGGACGCCTCCTTTCCTCCCGCGCGTCGTTCAATCGGCGGACGTCTATGTCGTTCCCCGGGCGGATGGCTCCGTCGTCCTCGGTTCCACGGAAGAGGACGTCGGGTTCCGGAAGGACGTGACCGCGGGGGCCGTGGCGGCGCTCATCGACGCGGCATGCCGGCTCGTCCCGTCTCTCAGGCGGGCGCAGTTCATGGACGCGTGGTCGGGCCTGCGCCCGGCCAGCCGCGATGCCCTCCCGATCCTCGGCGCGTCTCGGCTTCCGGGCCTCTTCTTCGCCGCCGGACACTTCCGAAACGGAATCCTTCTCGCTCCCGTCACGGCGGTTCGGGTCGCCGACTCGATACTCGCGGACCCCGGAGAATCGCTCGCCCCGTTCGCGGCGGCCCGATTTGCGACAGGGTCGAACATCACGGGACAACCGTGGAAGGAGCCGGTTTTCGGATAGAATGCGATGAAGAACCGGTCGGGATTCCCCCGCCGACAATCAAGGAGACTGTCCCGGGCACTTTCCGGGCACCCCAAGATGCGGAACGCTATCTACTCCGGACTCCGACTGACCGCCGACGCATTCTGGCGCGCGACCCGCGCCGTCGATCGCCGCTTCGAGCAGAACTCGTTTCAGCCGAAGTGGGCGCCTGCGCCCCTCCTCAAGCAAAAGGAGCGGACGTTTCCGCAGTTCGGATTCCCTCGCGAGACGGACTCCCTCTGCCCCAAATGCGTGACGGAAGTGCGCACCAGGATCCTCTCCGGGGAGGCCGACTGGAAGGTTCTGGTCGACGGAAACCCCGGTGAGATCAAGGCGAGGATCGTGGAGGAAGACGGCAAGATCCTGATGAAGAAGGACTGCCCGGAGCACGGCCATTTCGAAGACGTGATGTCGACGGATCCCGCGTTCTTCAAGCGGCTCGAGTCCCTCTACCCCGGGCGCGATTTCGTGATTCCGAAGGACGGCCTGCACGAGCACGGCACTTCGTCGATCAAATACGGCCGCGGAGCGGTGCTGACGATCGACCTCACGAACCGCTGCAACATGATGTGCAATCCCTGCTTCATGGACGCCAACCAGGTCGGTTATGTGCACGAGCTCGAGTGGGAAGACATCCAGAAGCTCCTCGACGACGCGGTCTCCATCAAGCCGAGGCGCCAGCTCTCGGTCCAGTTCTCGGGAGGCGAGCCCACCATCTCGCCCTACTTCCTCCAGGCCGTTCGTTACGCGCGCGAGGTCGGTTACTTCTCCGTCCAGGCGGCGACCAACGGAATCCGGTTCGCCCAGGAAGTAGATTTTGCCCGCGAGGCCGCCGAAGCGGGGCTGCGGTTCGTCTACCTGCAGTTTGACGGCGTGGACAACGCCGCGAACGAGCACCGCAAGGTCGGAAACCTCTTCGACGTGAAGCAGCGCGCGATCGAAAACCTCCACAAGGCGGGCGTCGACATCACGCTCGTGACCACGATCGTGAACACCGTCAACGACCACCAGGTGGGGGAAATCCTCAAGTTCGCGATCCAGAACATCGACAAGATCAACACGGTTTCCTTCCAGCCCGTCTCATTCACCGGCCGGGACGAGGAGATCGACGACGACACCCGGAAAAAGCAGCGCTACACGCTGTCTCACCTGGCGCACGACGCGAAGTCCCAGGCCGGGATCGGCGAGCCGATGCGCGACTGGTACCCGCTCTCGGCGTCGGGGCCCTTTTCGGACCTGAAGGACCTTCTCGGTGGACTCGAATCGGAGTGGGGCTCCCTGAAATGCGGATGCCACCCGAACTGCGGGATCGGGACGATGCTCCTCGTGGATTCGAAGACGAAGGAGTCGGTCCCGGTACCGGCGATGCTGAACGTGGACCGCATGCTCTCCGACATCAAGGGCATCACCGACTCCGCCCGCAAGAAGAACTGGACCGCGTTCCAGACGGCTCTGTCGATCCTGCGAAACCTGAAGCCGTCCGGAATCCCGAAGAGCCTCTCGCCCTGGAAGGTCGTTCAGATCATGGACGGGCACACGGGCGGCAAGCTCGGCTTCTCGAAGAAGAAGCGGTACGACTGGCGCGTCTTCTTCATCGGCGGGATGTGGTTCCAGGACCTCTTCAACTACGACTTCCGCCGCACCGAGATGTGCATCATTCCGTACGCCACCCAGATGGGGGAGATCTCCTTCTGCGCGTACAACACCGGCGTCGGCTGGCGGAAGATCATCGAGGAAATGTTCCAGACCGCTTCGCTCGCGGAGTGGTACAAGAAAAACGGACGGCACGAGGTGTACGCGCG
This sequence comes from Acidobacteriota bacterium, assembly GCA_020199905.1. Lineage (GTDB taxonomy): Bacteria > Acidobacteriota > Thermoanaerobaculia > UBA5066 > Gp7-AA6 > JALYUA01. The sequence continues at coordinate 42,956 of JAIVJS010000076.1, read as the reverse complement.
CGGACGAAGCGTTCCGCTGCCGACCCTGCCCGGCCAGACCGTTCCGAGTCCGCTCGGCCTCCCTTCGCCGCCCGCTCCTCCGTCGCTGCCGGGCTCGCTGCCCGTGTACGGCGGGGCGGTCGGCAAGTAATCGTCGCCAACCGTCGCCTCCGCTCACTGCGGGACGTGCGCGAGCGGCTCGCCTGTCGGCTCGACCGCTCGCCTCGTCCTTCGTTCGCTGCGGCTCCCGCCCCGAGAGGCTCCTCCCTCCCTCTGGTCGGGAGACTCCTCTCGGCGCGAGCTCAGTCACGGACCTGACCGCGGCGCCGCTCCGCCCCCTCTCCCCGTGCGCCGGGGGAGAGGGCCGGGGTGAGGGACGTGACTCGAAGCCTGACGTTAACGGCCCCCGGGCCTGCGACCGTAGCTCGGCGCTACCGTGCGCGGGCCGCTGGGGCCTGACGGGCCTGAGGGCCGCACGATCGAGAGATTGGGGCGCGGGCCTGACGGGCCTCGCGATGGCCCCGAGGGACCGCGGTGAGCGGCCGAGGGGCTTCCGGCTCGCGCGGGCTGCATCGCTCGGGCGCGGCGTTCCGCTTTTTCCTTGGCTCGCGCGCGGTCGCCCGCCTTGCGGGCCCGGATCTCGGCGATCCGCTCGGCCAGAGGCACCTCGAACTTTTCGGCGGGGGCCTTCGAGTAGTCGAACCCCGGGACGGTGATCCGCGGAAGGCGTTTGGCGATGGCGTGCTCGATCTGCCGGAGATCCGTCTCTTCCTCGGGCGACACGAAGGTGAAGGCATCTCCCGTCAGCTCCGCGCGCGCCGTGCGGCCCACGCGATGGATGTAGTCCTCGGGAACATGCGGCACGTCGAAGTTGACCACGTGCGAGAGCGCCTCGACGTCGATGCCGCGGGCGGCGATGTCGGTCGCGACGAGGACCTTAAAGCGCCCGTCCTTGAACCCGGCCAGCGCCGCCGTGCGCTGCATCTGGCTGCGGTTCCCGTGAATGCGCTCGCAGGCGACTCCGTTCTTCGTGAGGTTGTCGGCGAGGCGATTAGCCCGATGCTTCGTGCGCGTGAAGACGAGAACGCTCCGGAAGTCGCCTCGCTTGATGAGCTCGAGCAGCAGCGGCGCCTTCAGGTTCTGCGAGACCGGATAGACCGCCTGCGTGATCCCGACGGCCGGCTCGGGCACCCGCTCGAGGTTGACGGTGAACGGGTTGTGGAGCATCTCCCGGGTGAGCGTCACGATCGGGGGCGGCATCGTCGCGGAGAAGAAGAGGGTCTGCCGCTTGACCGGCAGGTGCTTCAGCACGCGGCGGATGTCGGGAAGAAACCCCATGTCGAGCATCCGGTCCGCTTCGTCGAGGACGAGAACCTCGAGAGCATCCAGGCGCGCATAGGGAAAGCGAAAATGGTCGAGAAGCCGGCCGGGCGTCGCGACGATGATGTCCGCCCCGCGGCGGAACGCGTGCTCCTGGGGGCCCATGCCGACGCCGCCGAAAACAGCCGCGGCGGAAAGGGGAGTGTGGACCGCCATCGCCGTCAGGTGCTCTTCGATCTGCGCGGCGAGCTCGCGCGTCGGGGTGACGATCAGGGCACGCGTCTTACCGCGCGGCTTGCCCATGATGCGGTTCAGGATCGGAAGGCCGAACGCGGCGGTCTTGCCGCTGCCGGTCATCGCGCAGGCGAGCACGTCCTTTCCCGCCATCGCGGGCGGGATCGTGTCCTGCTGGATCGGAGTGGGTCGGGTGAACCCCATTTCCTTGACGCCTCGGAGGAGGTCGGAATGGAGTCCGAACGTGGAAAAAGGCATGAATCTCTTTTCCGCGGGCGCCCCCGAAGTGGCGCTGCGCCGCTATGTCTTTCCGGCTGAGTATTTTGAACGAAGGATTCGCCGGCGAGGCCTACGTTCGCGGTTGGACCGCTGCCCGCGAAGACTCGACCTGCGAGACCGGCGGAAGCATTGAGAGTGTCACATCCTGAGGATGAAGGCAAACCTCCGTCGCCTCCCTCCGGGACGCGCTCACGCGCCGGCGGCTCGCCTGATGGCTCGACCGCTCGCCTCGTCCCTCCGCGAGCTCCGGCTCCCGCAGCGTGAGCCTCCTCCTTCCCTTCGGTCGGGAGACTTCTCACGCTGCGAGCGTCGCCAGCATCTCCACGCAAGCGCAGCTCTCCCCCTCTCCCCGCTTGCCGGAGAGGGCCGGGGTGAGGGCGTCATTCATCTGGAGGGCGATACCGAGAAGAGGGCTCCCCACGAGCCGGAGAGAAGGTCGGCGTGAAGGTAAGTCTCTCGCACATCGCCGATTGGACTGCCCGCGTTAGAATGGTGTCTCCGAAACGGACAGGAAACAGGAGAACCCATGTCGCTTCTGGTCAAGTTCAACTTGATCCTGGTTCTGTGTGTCGGGATCGCGCTCGTGCCGGCGCACCTCATCACCCAGAACCTCCTTCAGAAGAATGCCCGCACCCAGGTGATTCAGCACGCGCGGCTGATGATGCAGACGGCCCTGGCCACCCGCGGCTACACCAACAAGCAGATCAAGCCGCTGCTGGCCGGACGCCTGACCGAGGAATTCCTCCCGCAGACGATCCCCGCCTATTCGGCGACGGAGATCTTCAACACGCTGCGGGAGACGCACCCCGAGTACATGTACAAGGAAGCCACGTTGAACCCGACGAACCCGCGCGACCGCACGGTCGACTGGGAGGCGGACGTCGTCAACGCCTTCCGCGGAGACACGAAGCTCCACGAGATCATCGGCGAGCGCGACGCTCCCCTGGGCAGGGCGCTGTATCTCGCCCGGCCGATCACGATCACCGACCCCGGCTGCCTGTCCTGTCACACGACGCCCGAGATGACGCCCGCGTCCGTCGTGAAGAGGTACGGCACGGCCGGCGGATACGGCTGGAAGCTGCAGGAGACCATCGGCGCTCAGATCGTGTCGGTCCCCATGGCGGTGCCTCTCGCGATGGCGCAGCAGGCGCACCGCACCATGCTGGCCTCGCTCGTGGGAATCTTCGCGTTCATCCTCGTGCTTTTGAATCTCCTGCTGTGGTTCACGATCCTTCGCCCGATCCGACGGCTCTCCCAGATGGCGGATGCCGTTTCGATGGGCGACCTCGAAGCGCCGGAGGTCCGACTCGGGAGTCAGGACGAGGTCGGCGTGCTCGCGGGGTCCTTCAACCGGATGCGGATCAGCCTCGTGAAGGCCCTCAAGCTGCTCGAGGAGGAGTAGCGGGGGTGCCCGAAGCGCGACCCCGTCCCGTGAGCGGGACGCCCTTCCGCGACGCGCGGTCCCGGAGCGCCCGGTCGTGACGGAAGAGAGCCTCGCGGGGCGGCGCTTCGGCGCCTACGAGGTCCTCGAGGAGCTCGGCTCCGGCGGGATGGGGAAGGTGTATCGCGCGAAGAACGTGACGCTCGAACGCATCGTCGCGTTGAAGACTCTCGCACCGCAGTTCGCGGCGGACAAGGACTTCGTGCATCGGTTCCTGAAGGAAGCGCGCGTCGTCGCTCGCCTGAACCATCCGAACATCGTACAGGTCTACGACTTCGGATGCGTCGACGGCATTCATTACCTCGCGATGGAGTACGTGGACGGCCAGTCGCTCCGGACGCACATGAAGGGCGGGCGGTTCAGCGAGAAGGACGCGGTGATCGTCATCCGCCAGGCAGTGCGGGCGCTTGCCGTCGCGCACGCCGCGGGGATCGTCCACCGCGACATCAAGCCCGACAACCTGATGTTCACCAGCCGCGCCGAATTGAAGCTCGTGGACCTTGGGATCGCCAAGCGGGTCGGAGAAGACCAGAGCCTGACGCTGACGGGAGAGGCCGTCGGGACTCCCCAGTACATCTCGCCGGAACAGATTCGCGGCCTGAAGGACATCGACGCGCGCGCCGACATCTACTCTCTCGGCGCGACCTTCTACCATCTGGTCACCGGCCACGCCCCCTACAAGGGCACCTCGGGTGCGCTCGTGATGTCGATGCACCTCACTTACCCCCTGCCCGACCCCCGGCAGTACGAGCCGGTCCTCTCGGACGGGATTTGCCGCGTCCTGCGCAAAATGATGGCCAAGGAGCGCGAGGAGCGCTACCCGAACGTGGACGCGGTCGACCGGGACCTCTACCGGCTGCAGATCGGGGAGGCGCCGGAGGCCGACGAGCCCGGTATCACCGGCATCGCGACGATCATCGACACGGACCGGGTCGGGTCGCCGCAGAGGTCTCGGACTCCTTCGCCGCCAGCCCGCGGCCTGCAGACTCCGCCCGCTCCCACGGGATCACGCGCCTGGTCGGTGCCGTTTCCGGAGGCTCGCCCGGGCGCGGTCGCGACGCCCCCCGTCGCGCCGACCCCGGCACCGGTTCCGACGCCCGCTCCGGCGTTCCGGGAAGAGGACCTCCACTTCGTCTCGATGGAGCTCGCGCGGCACATCGGCCCGCTGGCGCGCGTGCTCGTCAAGAAGGCCGCGAAAACGGCCCCGAACCTGGTGGCGCTCGGGTCCGCTCTCTCGGAGAACATCCCGGACGAGAAGGGCCGCGCCGCCTTCCGCAACGCGATCCGCGCCCGCGCGAAGTAGGACGCGATCAGGCGGGCGCGCCGGCCCGGAAGACGAGGAGCTCCCGGCTGATCGTGACGGCGAGGTCTCCGATCCCGGCCCCGCGCTCCGCCTCGCGGAGTCGGCCGCCCCGATAGGTCGCCGTCAGCAGGTCCTGGATCTGCGCGGCGGAAAGCCTCGCCGAGGTCCGCACCGTCCGGCGGGAGAGCAGCTCGAGATCCGGCGCCAGCTCCTCCGCCGCGGAGGCGCCCCGGTCCCGTTCCGTCGCTTTTCCGAGGAGCGCCTTTCGGAGCTCCGCGAGGTCGTCCGGTCCCGGCACCGCGACGAGGACGCGGCCGGAAGCCCGGAGAACTCTCCGCATCTCCGGACCGTTCCGGCGCGCCGTGACCGACAGGACGAGATCGAAGGAGCCGTCCCTCCACGGGAGGCCGCGATCCGCGTTGCCCACAATCCACGTCGCGCCGGGATACCGTTTCGCGGCGAGATCGATCGCCAGAGCCGAAATGTCGATCCCGTGAGCTTCGAGCGCGCGCGACCCGGCGAGCGATCCCAGCAGAAACCCCTCCCCGCAGCCGACGTCGAGGACCGCCCGGCGTCGTTCCTCCCCGGAGGGCAGAGAGTCGTATTCGCGGAGCACCTCGTCGCGCATCGCGTTTTCGAGGCCCGCATCCGACAGCCGCCGCCGCGCTGCCGCCGCCGCCTTCGAGTCGCCGGGATGCTTCGACTTGCGATCCTGGGGCTGGAGGAGGTTCAGGTACCCGCTGCGCGACGGGTCGAACGTATGACCGCGTTCGCAGGACCACGTGGCTCCCGCGCGAGCCAGCGGCTCTCCGCAGCCTCGCACCGGACAGCGGAGGGAGGGGTTTTGAGTGGTCAGTTTTCGGTTTTCAGTCCTAACGGCCGAGGAGGAGAAGGAGAGCGGGCACCAGGATTCCGGCGAGAAGGCAGAGCGTGACGGCGACGGGCCGCGTCGTGAAGCGGTAGGCCATTGCGATTCCCAGCAGTGTCGTCGAAATCAGCGCGAGGCAGGCCGCGAAAACGAAGGCTTTGATGCCGCCCCTCGCCGGCCTGTCTTTGGCGAGCGTCTGGTCGCGGTGAATTTCCGAGACCACCCGTATGACGGCGGGAGGCGTGTCGCTCCCATCTTTCTTCGCGTCGTTCCACCGATAGACCTGCCACGCGCCGCTCGCCGTGAAAACGAGCAGGACGGGCGCGAAGAGAGCGCCCAGGTAGAGGTGAACCCGGCGAAGCGTGCGAGGGTTGATCATCGAATCCTTTCGAGGGACGGTCAGGATTTGGGCCCGTCCCACCACTTCGAGAGCCGGGCGGAAGGCTCGGAGGGAACTCCCGATCCGGCATCGGCGTAGTGCGAGGTGTCGTTGAAGAGGGTCAGCCGGGCGCGGGTGGCATCGCGGAAGTCCAGAATGTTCAGGGACGCGGGGCTCTGGTCCAGCCGGTCGCGGTAGGTCCGGGCGTCGAAGCCGAGAAGCGAGCTGACGAGGAGGCGGATCGTCGCCTTGTGCGACGCGATGACGACGTGCTCGTTCGCGTGGGCGGACACGATCTCGAGCAGGGCGGGAAGCGCGCGCGCCGTCACGCCGAGACCGCTCTCGCCGCCTTGCGGCGCGAAGGAGAACGGGTCGGTCTCCCATTGCGCGTATTCCTCGGGGTAGAGCCGCTCGACTTCGGCCCGCGTCTTCTCCTCCCACCTGCCGTGGTTGATCTCCCGCAGCCCTTCGCGAGCGATCGGCTCCCGTCCATGGGGCGACGCCAGAATCCGGGCGGTCTCCATCGTGCGTCCCATCGGGCTGGCGTAGAAGGCGGCGATCGGGTCGGACGCGAGCCGCGCGGCGAGACTCTCGACCTGCGCCCGCCCGAGGTCCGACAGCGGCGCGTCCGTCGCCCCCGCAAACCTGTCTTCGGCGGAGAGCGTGGTGGCCCCGTGGCGGACCAGGTACACGCGGGTCGTCATGGCCGCGTCATCCTTTCACCTTCCACCCTCTTTTCCGAACCATCTCGCGAAGGCGTTCGCGCTGATCGCCCTGCAGCTCCACCCATCCCTGGCCCGCGGTCCCGCCGGTTCCGCACGCCTTCTTCCATTCCTTCGCGAGTCCCGAGAGCAGCTCGGCGTTGTCGGGAAGACCGTCGACGACGGTGACGCTCTTCCCCGACGCGCGCTTCTCGACCCGGAGCTTTGCCGTGACGACGGGCGGCACGGCCTCGCGGCCGCGGGTGAGCGTCGAAGAGCAGCGGCAGTCGATCTCCGGCCAGCCGCACTCGGGGCAACGCCGGCCAACCCCGCTCGAGAAGACGATCCGATCTTTCATGAGGAGTATTCAGTCAGCGGTCATCAGTTTTCAGTTTGCGCTCCTCGACCCGCGAGAGTGTGACGATCTTTCTGGCTGATCGCTGAGAGCTGAAAGCTGACAGCTACTTCTTCAACCTTCTCTCCAGGAACTCATCGGCGGCCTTGTAGGCCTTGAGCCAGTTCTCGTGCCGGAGGAAGTCGTGCACCTCGTCGGGAAAAACGAGCTGCTCCACTTCGACCTTGCGCCCGCGAAGCGCTTCCGCGAGGTTCACGGACTCGCCGAACGGGACGTTGCGGTCGTCGTCGCCGTGGATCAACAGGACGGGAGATCGCCAGGTCCCGACGAAGGCGAGGGGCGACGAATCGAAGGCCAGCCGGGCCGCGGCGGCGTTCTTCTCCGGATCGTAGGTCGTCTCGAAGTTGCGGATCACCAGGTTCCAGTCGTGGACGCCGTGGAGGTCGACGCCCGCGGCAAAGAGATCGGAGGCGCGGGCGAGCCCGAGCGCGGTCAGGTACCCGCCGTAGGAGCCGCCCCAGAGACCGATCGCGGAGGGCTCGACGTCGGAACGCGCGCGGAGATAGAGGCCCGCGCCGGTCACGTCCCGGAACTCGCTCCCGCCCGTGGCGCCGTATTCGAGCGCCTCGCGAAACTCCATTCCGTACCCGATGCCGCTCCGGTAATTGACGGAGAGCACGACGAAGCCGCGGCTGGCGAGGTATTGATTGAAGGCGTAGGAGTTGCGGTAGTAGTAGTTGTAGTGCCACCCGAGGAGCATCTGCCGCCGCGATCCACCGTGAAAAAAGATTGCCGCGGGCCGGCGCGTCCCCGATCCTCCCGGCGGGAGGAAGAGCTGCCCGTGGATCTTCATCCCGTCCGCCGCCGGAAAGACCACCGGCTCGGGCACGACGAGAGACGACTCGGGGAAATCCGGCGGGATCGCGTCGGGGGCCAGGTCTTTCGAGCCGGCGGCTTCGCGCCAGATCGCGGGGCGCGGCGGCTTGCGCGCGTCCGAGCGCAGGAACGCGACGGCGCGGCCATCCGAGGTCCCGACCGGCGCCCACTCGACTTCCCGGCCCGTCGTCAGGGCCGTGGGAGGACCTCCTGACGCGGCGACCTTCCACAGGTGGCGGCGGTCGATGTCGTTCTGGTTCGAGTTGAAGAGAACGGAGCGGCGGTCGGGGGAGAGAGCGACGTACTCGACTTCGAAATCGCCGGGAGTCAGAAGAATGGGTCCGCCCCCGGACGCCGGGACCGCGTAAAGGTGGGTCCAGCCGTCGCGCTCCCATGGGAAGATCAGCCGGTCGGGCGCCGCCCAGAGGATCTGCTCCGAGGCCACCACCGCGCGAAAGACGCTGCCTCGCCCCTCCGCCGCGTGAAAGGCCTCGCGGCCCGCTCCCGTGGAGGCGTCCGCGACCCGGATCGACCAGGGCGCCGCCTCGCGGTGAGGGCGGAACCACTGGAGCGCGCGGGAGGACGGCACGCGGAGAAACGCGACGCGTGAGCCATCCGGCGACCAGATGGGGCTCTGGTCGCGGTCCACGCTCGGGTCGAGGTAGCGGATCGTGCGGGCGGCCGCGTCGAAGACGCCCACGAAGGAGTGATCGCCGCGCCGGCTGACGAAGGCGAGACGGGCGCCGTCCGGCGACCAGCGCAGGTCCGCGGCATCTCCGCGCGTCTTGAAGAGCGGCGCCGGCTTATCCGCTCCGGCCAGAGGGATGGAGAAGACCTGCCCTTTGGACACGAAGGCGACACGGCCGTCCCGGGGCGAGACGGCGGGAGAGTGACCGTCGGCGAGCTTCCGGGGCGCGCCGCCGGAAACCTCGATTGCGTAAACCGCCTGTTCGGCGCCGTCCGGCGACAGCGCGGGGTTGGGGATGTCGCCGTTGCGGTTCGCGTCGCCGCCGCGCACGTACACGATCGCCTTGCCGTCGGACGTGAAGGCGAGATCGGAGATCTCCTGACCGTCGTCTTCGCGGTAGGCGGTGACGCTGCGGCCGCGATACTCGGGAGGTTGCGCCGCCCAGATGTTTCGCGCGCCGCGCGCGTCGAAGACCCACGCGACGGCGCCCCCCGCGGGGGCCGCGACGAGCTCGGAGGGAAACGGCGCGCTCAGCACCTGCTCGAGCGTGAAAGGCGCGGCCGAAGCCGCGAAGGACAGCGCCGAAAACAGGGCAGAGCCGGAGAAGCGGCGAAAAGAAGTGCGCATGGGGGAAGTCTAAGCCGGGAGGAAGTTAAGAGTGAATGAGTTGAGAGTTGAGTGGTGAGAGTTGGGACCTGGTCGTCGCGTTCGAGCCAACGGCCTGACTCGTATGGCGCGCGCCTTCGCCCGGATTGCGTTCCGCCTCCCGCCTACCGCCTCCCGCCTTCCGTCTCCAGGGCTTCCAGCAATGCGGCGCCGTAGGCCTGCAGCTTCGCGGGCCCGATCCCTGAGATCTGGCCGAGAGCGGAGAGCGTCCGGGGCCGCGCGGTCGCGATGGCGAGGAGCGTCTTGTCGTGGAAGACGACGTAGGCAGGAACGCCGCGACGGGAAGCCTCCTCGCGGCGCCACGCGCGCAACCGGTCGACGACGGCTTCCTCCGGGGCGTCCGCGGTCATGAGGGCAGCCGTCATCGCGGCCGTCTTCTTCCGGCGAGGCGGCCTGCTCTCCGGCGGCGGCGGGAGGGTGAGCTCGACCGCGGAAGCCCGGCCGGCCATGACGTCGCGGCCGAGCCGGGTGAGGGACAGCGTCCGGTAGACGTCGTCCGAGGCGCGGAGGAGCTCCGCTCCCGACGCGGCCTCGACCCACGATTCGACGGCCTTCGCCGACAGGTCCGAGAGGATCCCGGTCGTCGAGAGCCCCGCGAGCGAGTCCGGCAGATCTTCCAGACGGCCGATGAGCATCGCCGCGATCTTCCGCTTGCCCCAGCGCTCGCCGGCGCGAGCGATTCCCGACAGCACCTTGCGGAGGATCAGCAGATCGGCGTCGCCGAGCGGCGCCCGGCGCGCGCAATTTCCGCAGAAGCCGCAGCGCGAGGGAGCCTCTCGCTCGCCGAAGTAACGGAGCAGCGTCGCCCGGAGGCAGCCGGTCGCGTCCGCGTAGGCGATCATCCGGCGCAGCTTGGCCCGGTCGAGCTCGCGCTTGCGCTCGCGCTGTTCCGGGTCCGGCGATGCGTTCCGCGTCCTCGGATCGAGCTCCGTATCGTCACGGTCGATGAAGAACTCGCGCGTTCGGACGTCCACGTAGTTCCAGAGGAGCGTCGTGTCCGCCCGGCGGCCGTCGCGGCCCCCGCGCCCGATCTCCTGGTAGTACGCCTCGAGCGAGCCCGGGATCTCGAAGTGGACGACCGCGTCGACGTCCGGACGGTCGATTCCCATCCCGAAGGCATTCGTGGCGCAGACGGCCGGAAGAGTGCCGCGGGCGAAGGCGTCCTGCACGCGCGTGCGCTCGGCCTCGTCGAGCCCGGCGTGGTACGCCTCGGCCGGCAGGCCCGCCGACTGGAGCGCGGCGGCCGCGCGCTCGGCGCTCTTGCGCGTCGCCGTGTAAACGAGCGCTCGCCGGTTTCCGACGAGGCCGGGAAGAAGGCGGCACTTCTCGATCTCGCCCGAGACGCGGCGGACGTCGAGATAGAGGTTCGGCCGGTCGAACCCCGCCACGAAGACCGCCGGATCTGTGAGCCCGAGCAGCGTGACGATGTCCGTGCGGACCTCCGGGGTCGCGGTGGCGGTGAACGCGGCGATCGGCGGTCGTCCTGCCGCGCCGCCCGGGCGGTGGCACCGGTCCGCGGCCGCGCGCAGCGTCCGGTAATCCGGGCGGAAATCGTGGCCCCATTCCGAGACGCAGTGCGCTTCGTCGACCGCGAAGAGAGCGACGGGAATTTCCGCGAGCAGATCGCGGAACGAATCCGACGCGAAGCGCTCCGGCGCGACGTAGAGGAGGTCGAGCGACCCCGCGCGCGCCGCGCGCAGCGCCTCGCCGCGCTCGAAGTGGCTTCGCCCCGAGTGGATCGCCGCCGCCCGGATCCCGCGGCGGAGGAGCTCGTCCACCTGGTCCTTCATGAGCGAGATCAGCGGCGAGACGACGAGGGTCGTTCCCTCGAGGAGCACCGCGGGGAGCTGGTATCCGATCGATTTGCCCGACCCGGTCGGCATGACCGCGAGGACGTCCCGGCCCGCGAGCACCGCGCGCACGACGTCCTCCTGGCCCGTCCGGAAACCGGGATGGCCGAAGTGGCGGAACAGCTCGGGACCGGGCTCGGCGAAGGGCATCATGGAAATGGAACCGCCGGGCATCCTGTTATCGTTCATCTCCCCGTTTGCCGCGACTTCCCGAAAGAGAAAGAATAAGAATGGAAGACACGATGACTCTGGATCCCAAAGATACCTCCGCGCTCGAGCGGCGGGGTGATCGGCGCGCGCTGGCCATCGTGGCGCACGTCGACCACGGAAAAACCACGCTCGTGGACGCGCTTCTGAACCAGTGCGGCACCTTCCGCGCGGGCCAGCACGTGGCGGAGCTCGTCATGGACTCGGGGGAGCTCGAGAAAGAGCGTGGCATCACCATTCTCGCGAAGAACACGGCCGTCAAGTACCGCGACACGATCATCAACATCGTCGACACGCCGGGACATAGAGACTTCGGGTCGGAGGTCGAGCGGATCCTGACGATGGTCGAGGGCGTTCTGCTTCTCGTCGACGCCTCGGAGGGCCCGCTTCCCCAGACCCGGTTCGTCCTGAAGAAGGCGCTCGAAGGCAACAAGCGGCCCATCGTCCTGATCAACAAGATCGACCGCGCCGACGCGCGGACGATGGAAGTCGAGGCGGAGATCAAGGACCTCTTCCTTTCTCTGGCGACGGAAGACCACCATCTCGATTTCGAAGTCCTCTACGGCTCGGGACGGATCGGATTCGCGTCCAGAGACCCCGCTGCGACGTCGGGAGACCTGAAGCCGCTGCTCGACAGCATCCTGGACCACATTCCCGCTCCGATCATCGGCGACTCGCCTTTCAAGATGATTGTCGCGAACACCGACTACTCCGACTACCTGGGGCGGCTCGCCATCGGGCGGATTCACTCGGGGAGCCTCTCCCACGCGATCGATCTCGCGGCGGTGCGGCCGGACGGCACCATCGTCGAAAAAGGCAAGGCGGGGAAGATCTATCTCTTCGAGGGAATCACGCGCGTCGAGGTCACGGACGCGTCCGCCGGAGACATCTGCATGATCTCGGGATTTCCCGACATCGAGATCGGCCACACGATCCTCGACCTCTCCGATCCCGATCCCCTGCCGGGCATCCGGGTCGACGAGCCGACGCTCTCGATGGAATTCCGGATCAACGATTCGCCGATGTCAGGGCTCTCCGGCAAGTACGTGACGAGCCGGAATCTCCTCGAGCGGCTGGAGAAGGAGCTCGAGCGCAACGTCGGTCTCCGGATGGAGCCCACGGGATCCCCCGAGGCGTACCTCGTGCTGGGTCGGGGAGAGCTGTCGCTCGCCATCCTCGCCGAAACGATGCGCCGCGAAAGCTACGAATTCTCGCTGGGACGCCCCCAGGTCATCTTCCGGCGCGACGAGAACGGGCAGCTCCAGGAGCCCTACGAAGAGCTCGTGATCGACTGCGCCGACGAGTTCACCGGGGCCGTGATCGCGGCCGTCGGGGAGCGCCGCGGCGAACTGAAGCACGTCGGCCGCCACGGCGATCGGACGCGCGTCGAGTTCACGATTCCCTCGCGCGGCCTGCTGGGATTCCGGCTCGAGTTTCTGACCCTGACCAAAGGCACCGGATTGTTGAACCACCTCTTCGACCAGTACGGCCCGCACAAAGGGCCGCTGCCGAACCGGTCGAAAGGCGCGATGATCGCCAAGGAAGGCGGCGACGTGACCGCCTACGCCCTCGACCGGCTGGGAGATCGGGGGACGTTCTTCGTCAAGCCCATGGACAAGGTCTACCCGGGCCAGATCGTCGGCGAGCAGGTCAAGGAAGGCGACATGGTCATCCAGCCGTGCGAGAAGAAGCACCTGACGAACATGCGTGCGTCGACCTCCGACATGGCGATCAAGCTCACGCAGCCGAAGGAGCTGAACATCGAACAGGCGATCGAGTGGATCAACGACGACGAGCTCGTCGAGGTGACCCCCGCCGCGATCCGCGTCCGCAAGCGGATCCTCGACCACAGCAAAAGGAAGACGGCGCACAATAAGGCCGTGATCGGGAGTTGAGAGTTCAGAGTTGAGAGAGTAAGACGCGGCTTCGGACTCTCAACCCTCAACCCTTAACTCTTTTTCAACCTTTCCGATCTCGCGCTGAATGGCCGCGCGCTGGGCGAGAAGGCGGCGGAGCGCCGTGCCGCGAAAGAAGAGGAACGCGAGCGCCCACGCTCTTCCGAGGAGGGTGTCGATGGACTCCGCGGCGCGAAGTGCGGCCCAGCCGCAGAAGGGGGCCAGCACGATCGCCGCGAGGCCGAAGGCGGGACCCCAGAGGCGCCAGGCGGCGTAAGACGCGGCGGCCCACGTGAGAGGGAACAGCAGCATCGAGGAGGCGACCTTCACCGTCGCCAGGACGTCCTCCCCGTCGCGGACCAGGCGGCGAGCCAGGAATCCGGACAGCCGATACGCGGGATAGTGGAGGAGAGCTCCCGCCGCGGCAAAGGGCAGAAGGACGAGTGTTGCGAGGTTCTCGGCGACGAGCCTCGCGAGCCCGCGCGGTGAGAGAGCTTCGGCGCTCAGGTGCTCGAGCGAGAGGCCCGCCTCGCGCCGTTCGACCTCGAAGCGCCGGATGCGGCCTTCGAGGGCGGAGAGTCTCGCGGGATCGGCCTCGGCGAGCCGCTGGTATCCGGTGATGAAGCGCTGACGCCGCGACAGCTCTTCCGCGAGCCTCGGCCGGTCCGCTCCGGCGCCGAAGATCCGTTCCGCCCGCCGCACGAGGTCCATCGCCCCGCGCGTGTCGGCCTGCAGGGTCAGGGCGGACAGCGCGGCGGCGATGCGATCCGTCAGCGCGTCGACCGCCTCGCGGTCCGGCTCCCCGCCCGGGCGGGACTCCCCGGGCGGAACAGAAAGCGGCTCGCCGAACACGAGGAGGGCGGAGCTTCGAAACCGGTTCTTCCAGGTGTAGTAGAGGCCCGCCGGAACGACGGACAGGGTCGCGCCCGTGGAGGTGGCCGTCCCGAGCGCGATGCGCGCGGCGCCCGACTTCAAAGGGGCGAGCTTCGGCTCGTCGTGCGAGATCCCCTCCGGAAAAAGCGCCAGCGTCCCGCCCCGCGCGAGCACCCGGCCCGCGCTCTCGAACGTCTCCCGGTTGTGAACGAGCTGATCGACTCCGTCCTGGGCGCGGTACACGGGTATGGAGTCGAAGGTCCGGACGAGAAGGCCGACGACCGGCATCCGGAAGAGGGGCGCCTTGGCGAGAAACGAAATCGGCCGCGGCGAAAAGCACAGGAGCAGGACCGGGTCGACAAGCGCGTTGGGGTGGTTGACCACGAAGATCGCGGGACCGGTCTCCGGGACGCGCTCGGCGCCTTCGACCTCGATACGGCGGAAGAAGATGCGCAGCGCCTGGGCGAAGAGCGCGCGAAGAAGGGACCTCACCCGCCTGCTGTGACTTGCGTCTGAGGCCTCCGCGCCGACGATTCCGGCCATCGGCAGCGCGCGGCCCGGAGCGAAGAATGCGATGGCCGCCGCGGGCGCCGCGGCGATCGCGGTCCAGCCCGAGAGCTTCAGGTAGGCCTGGCGGTCGCGGCGCAGCAGGCGGTCTCCGAGCCATCCGCCGGCGAACGTCCCGAGAAAACCCGTCACGACGACGATCGCGCCGAACTGGATCGTCGCCGCGCTCTTCGGCATCCCACGCACCCGCTCCAGAAACGCCGGAGTCCACGCCGCGACGCCGCCGAGCGCGAAGGTGTAAGCGGCGTAGCCGGCGACGGTCAGGCGATAGGCGGGGTTGGCGAAGAGACGCGCATAGGCGGCGCGGGCGCCCTGCGCGAGCGGGGCGGCCTTCGAAGGCTCATCCTGCGATCCCCGCGGCGGGTCGCGAAGGAGAAGGCAGAGGAGGGCGAGGAGCAGCCCCGGCCCGCCCGCCACGAAGAACGCCGTCCGCCAGCCGAAGTGCTGGTCCATGTAGCCGCCGAGCACGTACCCGAGCGCCGAGCCGATCGGGATCGCCGCGAAGAAGACCGCGAACACGAATCCCCGGCGCTCCTTCGGAAACGAATCCGCGAGCAGCGCCGGCGCGATCGTTCCATACGCCGCCTCCCCGATCCCGACAGACGCCCGCGCCGCGAAGAGGCCCGAAAAAGAGCGCGCCAGCCCTCCGAGCGCCGTGGCCAGGCTCCAGATCGCGACGCCGGCGGCCAGCAGCCTCGGCCTCGACGCGCGGTCGCCGAGCCGACCGAACAGAGGGGACGTCAGCATGTAGACGACCAGGAACGCGGTGAAAAGCGAGCCGAGCTGTTTGTCCGAGAGATGGAGCTCCGACGCCTTGAGGCTCTCGAAGAGAGACGCGAGGACGTAGCGGTCGAGGTAATTGAAGAGATTCAGGAGCGTCAGGATGACGAGCGCCGTTCGCGCTCCCTTGAGCCGGCCCGGCCCGGTCATCCCGCGGAGGTTTTTTCGTTGCGGCGGCGCAGCGCCGGATTGTCCGCGTCGATCGAGCAGGGGAGAGACGTCGCGAACGCGAAGCCGATCTTTTCGTAGAAGCCACGCGCCGTGCTGCGGCTGTCCAGGTGAATGCGGGCGACTCCCTGCCGGGCGCTTTCCTCGGCGAGCCAGGCGAGGAGCGCCTGACCGTATCCCTTCCCGCGGTCTTCGGCGCTCGTGACCAGATCGTCCACGAACAGGTGCTCGCCGCGCGCGAGCGTGTGCGTCCGGCGCACTCCGGCGAGCGAAACGAGCCGGTCGCCCTCGAACGCCCCGTAGAGGCGATAGCCCTCGATCTGCTGGCGGCGGACCTCCGAGAGAAACGTCTCCTCGCGGATGCGGTCGCGCAGAGACGACATCAGGGGGACGGCGGCCTGGATGTCCGCGTCGCTCGTAATCTCCCGGAAGTTCATTTCGCGCGAGCGCCGTTTCGCGTGAACGCGACAGTCATGTCGTCTCCTCTCCGGCCGTGCCGGCTGTGGGGGGCGGGCTGATGCTAGCAGGTGACGGGCGTAAACCTCATCTCGGCGGAGGGACGTACGTCGCGCGATTCTCCGGCCCTTCCCACACCGTGACCTCCGCGACGCGAGACCAGCCGAGCGCTCCCGACGCGTCGAGCCGCTCGGCGAAATGCCGGGCGAGATTTTCCGCGGAAGTGTTTCGGCCGGCAAAGGCGGGGTGCTCGTTCAGGTAGGAGTAGTCGAGCTCTTTCGCGATCGCGTCGAGAGCGTTCCGGCCGGAGACGAAATCCACCGCGAGATCGTGCTGCTGGAGCTTCTCCGACTCGAGCACCGCGTCCACCCGATAAGAATGCCCGTGCAGCGGCTCCGGACCGCCGGCGTAGTCGATCAGGTTGTGCGCGGCCTCGAAGCGCGCCGTCACGGTGATGCGGTACATGGGGAAGTTTAGAGTTGAGAGTTATGAGTTAAGAGTTCGTGCAGGAGGCCGGAATTCGTTTTCGACTTCTGGACTCTCAACCCGCAACTCTTGACTCTCAACTATCCCAAAACCGTCGCCTCTCGTGTCACCGAGAGCGTCGCCTGGTCTTCCGGCGCGATGGCGAGGAGCTTCTCCAGGACCTTCTTCGGCGTCGAGGTCTCGCCCGCGGCCTGGTCGAGGTTCACCTCGAAGAGGAGCCGCGAGCCCGCGGGACCGGTCTCGAGCGAAAGGGCGCGCAGGGCCGGGACCGCCTCGCTCCATCCGTTGGCCACGGCGTCGCCGGCTCGGGCGATCTGCTCCTCCGACGCGAGGCGCACCGCGTACCGGGCGCCCTTGACGGAGCGCGAGAGCGCGCGCTCGGCCGGACCCAGCTCGCGCACCTCGAGCACGGCGATCCCGGGCGGCAGCTTCGCCTCGATTTGCCCGGCCGCGTCTTCGGGGAAGGGCGCGACGGTCTCGACGTCGAAGACTTCGTGGAGGCTCTCGAGGCCGAGCGGGAGGGCCGGCCCCATCGAGAGCCTCATGTGCGGGTTGAACCCCTCGCTGTAACGCGCCGGAAGCCCCGCCGCCCGGATGGCGCGCTCGAAGACGTCCATCGTGTTGCGGTGCGAGAGAAAACGCGCGTCGCCTGTCTTCTGGAACGAGACGCGGTTGCGGCGAGGCGTTCCCGTGAAGACGCGCGGTCCGCGGGCGGCGGACGGCAGGTCCGGAAGCGCCTTCTGGCGGTACGCGGCGCCTTTCGCGACGTCGCGGTACGACGCGGGGTCCGACGCGCGGGCGGCATCCATCGCCGCGGGCAGGCGGCCCGCCATGGCCGCCGCGAGCACGGTGTCCTCGCCGTTGCCGGGGACGCCGCACGCGTAGCAGTGCCCCCACTTGCAATCCTCCGTGCGCATCTCCTTCTTCGCCTTGATGAGCTCGATCTGGAGGAAACGCTTGCGGATGGAGACGTCCAGGATGTCCCAGGGGAGAATCTCATCCAGCTCATACGCCCGGAGGTAGCTTTCCTTCGAGATGCCTTCCGCCTCGAACGCCTTCATCCAGAGGTCGTGCCGGAAGTGCTCGCTCCAGCCGTCGAATCGGACCCCGGACGTCCAGGCGGTATGGAGCACACGACCCATGCGCCGGTCGCCGCGCGACAGCACGCACTCGATCTCCGCCTCCCGGGGCTCGTGCCACTTGAGCTTCGCGCCGCGGACGCTCCGGAAGCGGTCCTTCAGATACGCGAGCTTTCGCTCGAGGACCGCGACGCCGTCGAACGGCGCCCACTGGAAGGGCGTCCATGACTTCGGGACGAACGAGCCCACGGACACGTTGACTTCCTTGCGCCCGTGGCGGCGGCCCTGCTTGAGGATGTTCTCGACGAGTGTGACCAGCTCGTCGAGGTCGGAAGACGTCTCGGTCGGCAGCCCGATCATCGTGTACACCTTGATCAGGTCCCATCCCCTCGAGAACGCGAAGTCCGCCGCCTGGACCATGTCGGCGTTGGTGAACGTCTTGTTGATGACGCGCCGCAGCCGGTCGGACCCGGTTTCCGGAGCGAACGTGAACCCGGACTTGCGCACTTCGGACACCGCGTCGGCGAGGCCCACGGAGAAGGCCTCGGCGCGAAGCGACGGGAGGGAGATCGAGACGCGGCGGTCCGAGAGTTGCGGGGCGAGGCATTTCACGAGCGGCTCGATCTGAGAGTAATCGGCGGTCGAGAGAGACAGCAGCCCCACCTCGCTCCAGCCGGATTCCGCGATGAACTTCGTCGTCATCGCCGCGACGTCGTCGGGATCGAGCTCGCGCACCGGCCGGTACCAGTACCCGGCCTGGCAGAAGCGGCATCCCTGCGTGCAGCCGCGCATGACCTCGAGCCCCAGGCGGTCCTGCACGATCTCGACCGAGGGCACCATCGGCTTCTCGGGGTAGTACTCGGGTTTCAAGACCGGCACCCAGGTGCGCTTCGGGTTCTCGGGCGCTCGCGGGTCGTTGCGCGTGATCGCAGAAATGCGGCCGTCCTCGGAGTACGCCACGTCGTAGAAGGACGGGACGTAGATGCCCTCGATCTGCGAGAGGCGGGCGAGGAGATCCCCCCGCGCAAGGCCCGCATCGCGCGCCTCGCGGTACGCGTCGAGGAACCGCAGGAGCGCTTCCTCGGCGTCGCCGATCAGGAACGCATCGAAGAAATCGGCGATCGGCTCCGGGTTGGCGGTGCACGGTCCGCCGCCCAGCACCAGCGGATCCGCGTCGCCTCGATCGCGCTGCCACACCGGGATCCCGGCGAGGTCAAGCATGTTCAGGATGTTCGAATAGTTGACCTCAGCCTGGAGCGAAAAGCCCACCACGTCGAAGTCGGCCGCGGGCGCGAAAGACTCGGTCGAGAAGAGGGGAATGCCGCCGGCGCGCATCTTGGCTTCGAGGTCCGTCCAGGGGGCGTAGACGCGCTCGCACGCGAGCTCCGGCCGGCGGTTGACGAGCTCGTACAGGATCTTCAGGCCCGTGTGGCTCATCCCGATTTCGTACGTGTCGGGAAACGCGAGGGCGAGCGTCACCGCGGCCTTCGAGAGATCCTTGCGGGTCACGTTCCGTTCGATCCCGATGTAGCGCCCGGGCCTTTCCACCGTCGGAAGGATCGGGTCGAGACGGGACCGCACGGAGCCGTATTTCATGGAACCGGAGATTATACGGGCGCGGCGCACCGCCTGCCGCCTCCCGCCTTCCGTTTTAGAGGTACTTGAAGCCGCTCCCCGTGTTGAACAGCACGATCCGCGCAAGCGGATCGAGGTCGGCCGAAATTTTCAAAGCCTTCGCGGCGGCCCAGACGGCGCCCCCTTCCGGCGCGACGAAGAGACCCTCCGAGCCGCCGATCTCGTCGCTCGCGCGCCGCATCGCCTCGTCCTCGACCGCGATGGCGATTCCACCGGACGCCCGCACGGCGGAGAGGATCAGATCGTCCGCGTACGCCTTGGGGACCCGCAGGCCGGAGGCGTACGTGGCGGCGTTCTCCCACTTTTCGGAAACGGGCTTTCCCTCCTCGAACGCGCGGACGATCGGGGCGCACCCGGCCGCCTGCACTGAGAACATCCGGGGACGTTTCGGCCCGATCCAGCCGAGCGCCTCCATCTCCTCGAACGCCTTCCACATGCCGATCAGGCCGGTGCCTCCGCCGGTCGGGTACAGGACGGCGTCCGGCAGCTCCCAGCCGAATTCCTCGGCGAGCTCGTATCCCATGGTCTTCTTCCCCTCGACCCGGTACGGCTCCTTGAGAGTCGAAACGTCGTGCCAGCCTTCGAGCGGAGCGCGCTCCGCGACGAGCCTTCCGCACGCGTCGATCAGCCCGTCCACCATGGTGACCGCCGCGCCGTATCGCTCGCACTCGACGCGAAACACGGGCGGCGTGTCGGCGGGCATGAAGACGTGGCACGCGAGGCCCGCGCGGGCGGCATATGCGGCGGCGGCACCTCCCGCGTTTCCCGCGGTGGGCACGGCGATCGCGGTGTGGCCGAGCTCCAGGGCGCGGGAGACCGCCGCCGAGAGCCCGCGCGCCTTGAACGAGCCGGAGGGATTGTTGCCCTCGTCCTTGATCCAGAGGTCCGTGAATCCCGCCTTCGCTCCGAGCCTCGGCGCGGAGAGCAGGGGAGTTCCGCCTTCGCCGAGCGACACGACGTTCGAGGGATCGCCGACCGGCATCATCTCGTGCCATCGCCACATGGACCGCGCGCGTCCGGAGACTCCGGCGCGATCGAGCCGCGGCGGCGCGTACCGGGCGAAGAGCGGGCCGCGGCAACGCGGGCAGAGATTGGCGCCGCCGTCCCTGGCGAGACGCTCTCCGCACCGCGTGCACTCGAGGTGAGTGAACGACGAGAACGCCGGGCTCGGAGAGGCGGAGGACTCGATCGCCATGCTTGTCAGTCTTTTCGGCGGCAGGCTATCAGGGCGGTAGGCGGTCGCTTCGCGGAAGAAACGCGCCGGAAAAACGGCGCATTCGCGGAGGTCGAAAGCGCGCCGATTATAACAGCAAACCTGTCCGCTGGCAGCCTTGACGCTTCCGAGAAGGCGAAGCGATAATCGCCGCGGCCATGGAATTGAACGAACACCTCCGCCAGATGTTGAAGGAGCTCGGGCAGGCGATCAACGAGTCCATCTCGGGCTCTGGTCGCGTGCACGAGTCGATTCAGCGCATCCGCGACGAGGGATACAACCTCTACATGGTGCTCGACGCGAAGGTCGGCGTGAACAAGCGCGAGCCGCGCGCCGGCGGCCGGCGGCGCCTCACCGCCGTCTCGTCCGGCAAGGACGCGGAGGACATGCTGGTCGAGGAACGCGCCGCGTTCCGGATCAACGTCAAGGACCTCCGTCTGTTGAAATCGCTCGGCATCGATCCCACCCGCAAGGTGCGATCCCGCCGTCCGGTCCGCCGCCGCGCCACGCCCGCGAGAAAGGCCGTCCGCTCCCGGAGCGAATAGCGGGACAGTTTTCAGTTTCAGTTTTCGGTCCTCAGTTTTCGGCTGATACCTTCCTCTTCATGACCTCCCCGTTCGATCCCCTGGGCGCGACCGTTTCCGAGTGGGAGGACCTCGCCGGCTCCTGGTCGCTGCCTCGCTACCGGGGTCGGCAGATCTTCGACGCGCTGCACCGGAAGGGGGATCGCGACTACGGACTCGTCAGGGAACTGCCCGGAGGCCTGCGGGAGCGTCTGGCCAGCGACGTGCCGCTTTTCCTTCCTTCCATAGCGCGGCGCGATCCCTCGTCCGACGGGAGCGTGAAATACGGGCTTCGGCTGGCGGATGGAGCGCTCATCGAGGCGGTCTTCATGCCCGGAACGCGGTCGTTTTCGGAGGCGAACGAGTTCGAGGATGCGCGCGCGCACCCGGGAGCGGCTCCGGCCCTCCGCGCCCGCCCCTTCGCCGGAGCGGCGGCGCCGCTGGCTAAGTTCACCATCTGTCTCTCCTCGCAGACGGGCTGCGCGGTCGACTGCGCGTTCTGCGTGACGGGGCGGCTCGGAGCCGGGCGCAACCTGACGGCGGGCGAGATCCTCGGACAGCTCTACGCGGTGCTCGACGACGCCGGCCGGTCCTTCGACGGCCTGCGCATCGTCTTCATGGGGATGGGAGAGCCGTTCCTGAACCCCGACGGTGTATCGCGAGCTCTCGATCTCCTCTTCGAGAGGGTTTCTCCGCGCCGCGTGACTGTCTCGACGTCGGGCATCACTCCGGCCTTCGCACGCTTCGCCTCCCGCGAGCGCCGGCCGAACCTCGCGGTGTCGATCAACGCTGCGGACTCCGAGACCCGCTCGCGGCTGATGCCCATCACGCGCACGCATCCGCTGGAGGGCGTCGTCGCCGCGATGCGCGCGTGGCCGCTCGAATCGCACCGGCGAATGACGGCGGAGTACGTCCTGATCGCCGGCGTGAACGACTCTCCGGAGAATGCCGGGCGGCTCACGCGGCTTCTTGCCGGGCTCCGCGTGAAGGTCAACGTGATTCCCTTGAACGAGGACCCTGTCTACCTGCCGGGCTGGAAACGACCGTCCGAAGACGCGATCGACCGCTTCGCGGCGCGGCTTTCGGCCGGCGGTCTGCCGGTCACCGTGCGCAGGAGCCGCGGGCCGGACGCGAACGCCGCCTGCGGGCAGCTCAAAGGGAGGACGGAGGATCCGCGCCGTACGCGGGGTTGAGCGTTGAGCGTTCAGCGTTGAGCGTTCGGAGGGGACCGGAAGACGCCAACGCCGTGTGGACACGAGGGCTAAGATGGAAGAAATGGCCGAAGGCCCTCAATTGACGGGTATCAGCGCGGTGGACGAGGTCGCCCGCCTGCGTGAGGAGCTGCGCGCCGAGCGCGCGCTCCGCCGGACGCTCGAGGCCTCCCACGGGGCGCTTCAGGCGGCGTTCTCGCGTCTGGAAGGGGGCGTCCTGCTGCTCGACGCGGACCGGGTCCTCTTCGCCAACCCGGCGATCGCCGCCGCCTTCGACATCCCGTCCGAGCGGCTGCAGCGGATGACGCGAGAACAGTTCGTCCGCGATCTCCGGAGATCCTCCAATGAGCCGCCGGACTTCCTGGATCGGAGCACGAAGGACTCCCATGCCGCCGTGGAAGAGGCGCGCGGAGAGTTCGAGATCCAGTTCCCGCAGTGGCGGTCCCTGCGCTGGGTGAGCAAGCCTGTCCGGCTCCCCAGCGGACACGGCGTGCTGATCCTCTTCAACGACATCAGCGCGGATTCCGATCTTGCGTCCGGCCGCGAACAGCGCGCGTTGATCGACGAGCTGACGGGGCTCGAGAACCGCAAGGCCGGCGAACAGTCGGCCCTCCGCGAGATTCGCGATGCGCGGCGATACGGGCGGCCGCTCGCCTTCGTGCTCTTCGACGTGGACCATTTCAAGCGCGTCAACGACTCCCACGGGCACCTGGCGGGAGACGCGGTGCTGCGCGAGGTGAGCCGCTGCATGTCCGGCCTGCCCCGCGGCGGGGACACGGCGGTCCGATGGGGCGGCGAGGAATTTCTCGTCATCCTGACCGGCGTCGGACTGGACGGCGCGCGTCTGTTCGCGGAGCGCGTCCGGCGCGCCATCGAAGAGCTCCGGGTGGGCGACCTCGGGCAGGTCACGATTTCCGCCGGCGTGGCCGAGCTCGAGCTCGGCGAGGACGAGCCGGGTCCGGCGATCGCCCGCGCCGACGCGAGCCTTTACGAAGCCAAGTCGCGGGGCCGGAATCGGGTCATTTAGGACGGATGGAGCGTTGAGCGCGAGCGTTCAAACCGATCGCCCAAAAACCGAAAACCGAAAACCGAAACCGAAAACTGAGAACTGACGGCGGTTTACCGGCCCAGCACCCTCTCGAAAAAAGCGATCCACCTCTCGACGTACTCGCGCTCGTTGATCTTCTGCGCCTCGTTGCCGTGGTGGCAGTGGCCCGCGCCCCGCGGATTCCAGAGCGTGGTCCCCGGGGGGAGCGCGTCGATGAGGCGCTGCGTAAAACGGGCGGGAACGAGAAAGTCTTCGTCTCCGAACACGACATGGACCGGGACACGCACCCGGGAGGCGGATCGCAGCGGATCGGACGCGAGGATCTCCTCCGGCGTGACCCCGAGCGTGTCCCGAAGCTTCCTCAGGGCGCGTCGCACCGCGAACGTGGTGGTCAGGCCGAGGAACGGGCGCGGCAGACCGGTCAGGATGCCGAGGTAGTGGCGGGCCATCTCCCGCGCGTCGGCGAAGGGGGATTCGAGCCAGATCCCCCGCACGCGGGGCTCGTCCGCCGCCCAGACGAGCGCGGTCGACGAGCCCGCGGAGCAGGAGTGCACGGCCATTCGTGACGCGGCGAGGCCGAAGCGCTCCTCCGCGGCGGCGACCGCGGCATTCAGGTCTTCGCGCTCGAGAAGGCCGTAGGTGATGAACTCTCCGCCGCTCGGCCGGTGGCCTCGCAGATCCGGCACCAGCGCGTTGTAACCGAGCTCGACGGCGCGAAGAGCGTCCGGCGCCCATTCGGCGGCGCTGCCGCCTTTGCCGTGCAGAAAGACGATCGTGCGGGTCGAGAGTCCCGTGGCCGGCGTGGCCAGAATCGCGCAAAGCTCCTCGGGCTGCCGCGTCGATCCGGCAAACCGGTAGTCGAGCACTCGGGCGCCGGCCGCCGTCAGGCCGGAAAGCAGGCCCTCGCGGCTCGCCTGGCACGGCGTCAGGCCATCGGGCGAGATCAGCCGCCGCGCGAGGGTGCGCGCCACGATCCAGGAGGCGCCGACCCAGGCGGCCGCGCCCGCCGCGGCCAGAGCGAACGGGAGGCGGCGGCGCATACCAAAAAGCTATCAGCTGTCAGCTGCCGGCTCTCAGCCGGACGAATCGGGGCCGGGATCGGGGATCGGGAATCGAGGGCTCGCGTGACTAGAATGGCCAATGCTCTGGCGCTGCGTCGTGGTCGCCGTTTTTCTTGCGGGCCGGGCCGTTTCGGTTCCGGCGCAGCCGGCGGCGCCTCACTTTCGGATCGTCGAGGTGGGACCCGGGTGCTTTGCGGCGGTCGCGACTCCCGGCGACCGCGCATCCGTTGGAAACGCGGGGTTCGTCGTGGGGTCCGGCGGCATCCTCGTGGTGGATGCGTTTGCCACCGAGGAGGCGTCGCGGGACCTGCTCGTCGAGATCCGGGGGCGGAGCTCGCTTCCGATCCGGTGGGTGGTCAATACGCACTATCACCTCGACCATGTGGGGGGGGACGCCGTCTTCCGACGGGAGGGCGCCGTGATCGTCGCGCACGAAAACGTGCGGCGATGGATCCGGACGGAGAATCTCAAGTGGCGCAGGGAGATCACCCCGAAGGACCGTGCGGAGCTGGACGCGCTCCCGCTGCCGGAGGTCACGTCCTCGGAAGTCACGCTTTCCTCCGGAATCACGCTCGCGCTCGGAGGCCGCGACGCGCGCGCTCTCTTCCGGCCCGGCCACACGGGAGGCGACCTGATCGTCCGCGTCGACGGCTCGGACGTGGTCTTCGGCGGCGACCTCTTCTGGAACGCGACGGTGCCGAACCTCATTGACGCGGACACCGCGGCCTGGGTCTCGACACTCGACGGGTTCACAGCGGAGTACCCCTCGGCCGCGTACGTGCCCGGACATGGCGAGCCCGGCCGCGCTCTCCAGGTCCGATTCTTCCGCGACTATCTCGCCGGCCTCCGGCAGGCCACGTCGCGCGCTATGGAGTCCGGTCTCTCGGGACCGTCTCTCGCCGCCGCGGGACTCGACGCACTGCGGCCCCGGTACGGCGCCTGGACGTGGTTCGACCAGTTCGCAGCGTCCAACCTCGAACAGACCGAACGGGAAATGCGGGGAACCAAGAAGTATGCGAAGTAGCGATCAGGAGAGCACATGAACGACATCCCGTCGGGAAAGAACACGCACGACTCCCAGGCGGACGGCGCGCCGGCATCCTCGGCCCCCGCGGCCGCCCAGGGAGCAGCGCCCGCTGCCCCCGCCGAGACGGCCCGCTTCGCGGTGTCGATCGACTGGTCCGGCGACGCGAGCGGCTGCGGCTCTGCCCGCGTGGCGGGGGAGATTTTCACGATTCCCATCGGCGGCGCGAAGGAGCTCGGCGGGTGCGGCAAGGGAGCCAATCCCGAGGAGCTCCTCTTAGCCGCCGTGGGAGCGTGCTTCGCGGCGACCTGGGGGATTTTCTTGAAGAAGCTGGGCGTCGATCATCCCGACCCGACTCTCCGGCTGACGAGCGAGCTCGGCAAGGATCCCCAGGGCGGCTTTCGCATGACCCGGCTCACGATTTACGCGCGGGTCCCGGGCGCGCTCCTCGCCTCGCAGCGTCCGGCGGTCGAGAAGACCCTCGCGCTGGCGGAGAAGTACTGCATCATCTCGAAGGTCGCCAAGGCGGCGATGCCTCTGGATGTGGTGCTGGAGGAGATGGGGCCATAGCTGTCAGCTCTCAGCTGTCAGCTCTCAGCTCCGGAGAAGCAGCAGTGCGGCGCGTTCCGATCGAAGACGCGTTCGATCTCCACTCGTTCCTGCCCCGGGACGTCGCCGCCGCGCTGGAGGAATATCTCCGGGAGGCCTCGGCGGCCGGATTTCAGGAGGTTCGCATCATTCACGGAAAGGGAATCGGGATCCGCCGCGCCGAGGTCAGGCGCCTTCTCGAGCAGAGCCGAGACGTTTCCGACTACTTCGACGCCCCCCCGGAGCGCGGAGGTTCCGGCGCGACCGTCGTCGTTCTGAAGAGAAGGGGGAGCACTCCGGCTGAGAGCTGACGGCTGACAGCTACTCGCCCCTCTCCGAGCCCACCGCATCCGCCGTCGCGCCGAGCGTCAGCGGCTGTCCGCAGACGCACTCGGTCGCGAACCCTCCGGTCGCGTCCGCCGGGACGCCGCGGATGGCCCGTCCGTCGTTGATCGAGCGGTCAGTGGACCATCGGCGAAGCGATCCCGTGATGACCCCCGAAGCAGCCGTCGTGTTCACCGCGACCTGACAGCGGCAGCCGGGGCACTCCGTCCAGTGGTATCGCACGTCATCCTCTCCCGCAGCCGTCAGCTGCTCGTCTTGTCCCACGTGCGGCGGGTCTGCTGCGTGCCCGTCGGCGTCTCTCGGGCAGGCCCCCCGCTGCCCCGCTGCAGGGGCTCTCCGCGCATCTGCTTCAGCGCCTTCTTCCGCTCGTACATCACCCGGTCCGCCGTCTCGATCGCCATGTCGAGCGGGACGCGGCTCGAAAACGGCGTCACGCCGACGGATGCGGCGACGAACTTCTTGTAGGCGCGGGCAGCCGAGCGCTGGGACTGCCGCACTTCCTCGATCTTCGACGGCAACATGTAGAAGCGCTTTTTCGCGACCTCCTGGTCCATCCCCGGGAGGACGACTAAGAACTCGTCGCCGCCCCACCGGATCAGGTAGTCGTCGCCGCGGATCAGCTTCTTGACCGCCGCCGCGACCGTCCAGATGGCCTTGTCGCCCTCTTCATGCCCTTCCTTGTCGTTGATCGTCTTCAGTCCGTCCACGTCGATCAGCACGATCGACCCGCCGGCCGGCTCCCGGGCGAGCGTCGGCCGCAGGTCATCCAGGAAGAAACGGTTGTAAGCCTCGGTCAAGGGATCGATCTGCGCGCGTCTCTTGGAGCGCTGCGTGTCGTCGACCGCCCGCGCGTGCACGGTGGTCAGCCGGCGCTCGGTGTCCTCCATCGCCCAGATGATCAGACCGATGCCGAAGAGCATCTGGAGGAAGAGGTCGTAGAAGCCCGTGTACGACAGGAACGGAAACACCTGCTCGTTGTTGCTCGCGGACACGGCGAAGAAGACGACGTAGGTCATCTGCAGCAGCGTCGTGATCGCCGCCAGGATCCCGGAAAAAGTTTTTCCGAGCCCTCCCGCGCGGCTGCGGAAGATCAGGACCGTGATGATGAACCACGCGATTCCGGCGACCGCCATGTGCACGGCGAAGAAGAGGGAGCCCGTACGGGTGAGCGCGACGATCCCGAACGAGACGACCAGCCCCACGAGGGCGGTCGTCCGGAGCGGTCGCCCGAGGGAGGATTCGTGCTCCATCCGGTCCGCCGCGACGATGATGGAAACGAAATAGAGCAGCTTGAAGTATTCGTACGGCAGGTTCGCGAAGGGGATCGCGATTTCGTACGAGAGCAGCAGCGAGGAGAGCGCCAGAAACAGGAAGAGCCAGCCGTATCCCGCCGCGTTCAAGACCCGGTTTCCGCCCGAACGGGACAGATACAGGAAGATGAGAGCGAGCAGGCCCGCGCCGACTGTCTGAACGAACAGCCCGAGACTGGAAAGTGCCATGAAGTGACGGAAGCTTAACGCTTTCGGGCCGAAAAGGTCAGCGGGCGTTCATCCGGGCGCCCACCCGGTGGAGGATTTCCCCGGGCCCGGCGGCGCGGCAATCACGCCCGGAGGAGCCCGGTTCCCCGCAGAGGATGGGAATCCAGGAAAAACTGTTCGGTCCCCGCAATTGCAGTCCCCGGGCGGGCGGGCCGCCGCCGCTCGGGAGCGCGACGGCGTCCATGCCCTCCGGAGCGCCCTCGAGCTCGACCCGATACTTCGACCGGCGGATGTCCAGAGTCACCGGATCGGAAGAGGCGAGCGCGATCGACATCGGCTCTCCCTGCTCGCTCGTCCAGGTGCCGACGAGCCCGTTGGTGGCGAGCTCGTCCGCGGCCGTCTCGAAGACGCGGAGCCTTCCTTCGGTGATGTGCATCGCTCCCGAGTAGAAGCCGTCGAACGCGGGCGAGTAGCCCGACAGGACGGCCTCTCCCGGGACGGGGGCGCCGCCCGCGAGAGTGATCCTGAGCTGGACGGGCGGAGTCTTCGAGCCGAGGGTCAGAACGACGTCGTGCTTTTCGGGCCCGGGCGCGCGCGCGGTGACGGGCAGGAGCTCCTCCGCGCCCGGCAGCCCGATCCGGACGCCGAACACCCCGTCGTTGCGATCCGTCACGATCTGCAGCCGCGGTCCGCGCTTCAGGGCGCTCAGGTCGTACCGCGCGTAGAGACTTTCGAGAGAGGCCTTCTGGTAGAGACGCGTCGGATACCACGAGGGAATGACAAGACCGCGGATCTCCGCCACCGTTCGCGCGGCATCCGGCTCGAGAGTGAAGCCCGCGTACCGGAAGCTCTCCACCTGATGGTGAGTGCCGCCCGGCGTTTCCCGCGTGCGCTCGCGCCGATACTGCGACGGCGAGTCCGGAACGGAACCGTCCCAGCCGTAGGTCCACACGCCGCGCTTGCCGCAGTCGGGAAGCGGACCGGCGCGCCCGGTCACGGGGACGCGCGAGAGCGACCGCTCGCGAAACCGCCACACGCTGCGGCACTCTTCCGTTCCCGCCGCGCCGGTCGCCGCCACCTCGATCAGGGCGCCAGCGCTTCCGAGAGAGCCCGCAGAAATCGAGACCGCGGACGCGCCGCCCGCGGGGACGGGGACTTCGGCGTGCGTGATCACTTTCCCGGAAGGGGAGGCGCGCACCTCGACGCGGGCCTTTTTCCCCCGCGGACCCGCGGTCACCGTCTCCACCGTTCCGTCGCCGTCGAGGTCGAGGGTCAACGGAGGGGCCGCCGGCGCCGCCGCCGCGAGAAAAAGAAATGTCAGCGGAAGGATCATGGTCGCGCCGCGAGGCGCCTCGTCACCGGCCCGTCAGCTCCCGGACTTCTGGACGGCGGCCTCGGCGGCCGCGAAACCGATACGACTGTGCGTTCCGTCGCAATACGGTTTGTTCGTCGAGGCGCCGCAGCGGCAGAGGGAAACCCCGCGGCCCTCTTCGATCACTGTCTCGTTCCCCTGAGGATCCGTCAGCGTGGCGGGGCCGGTCACGCGATACGGCCCGTTCGGATTGACGCGAATCGTGCAATCGGCCATGAAGGCCCCCCTTGTTCGCGCCTTCGATTGTAACGCGGCGCAGGGACCGTCCTCTGCCGGACGCGGATGCGCGCCTCTCGGACCGCGCTCCCGTGCTACCCTGATCGAAATCCTTGCGCGCCTTCGAAAAAGCTCCTCCGGACGTCCAGGAGATCCTCACCAAGCCCATCCGAGAGCTCGGTCTGAAGCTGGAGGGATCTCCGCTCGAGCGCTACGTGCTGAAGCTTTCGCGCGAGCTCGAGCGGAAAGGGCTGAAGCGGTTCCGCCCGGCCTGCTACTTGACCGACGAGTGGGGATGTCCATCGGGCGAGCCGGTGATCGGGATCCCGTTCTATCTCGCCGATCCGAAGCTCGCCCGGCTCGAAAAGGAGATGAACGATCTCGAAGACGAGCGCGAGATCATGATGTACCTCCGCCACGAGTCGGGCCACGCGTTCAATTACGCGTACGAGCTGTACAAGACCCCCGAATGGCGCGACCTCTTCGGGCCGTTCCGCCGCGCCTATCGAGACGACTACCGGCCCGTCCCGTTCTCGCGGCGTTTCGTGCGGCACATCGCCGGGTGGTACGCCCAGAAGCATCCCGACGAGGACTTCGCGGAGACCTTCGCGGTCTGGCTGACCCCCGGGTCGCAGTGGCGGCGGAAGTATCGGGGCTGGCCCGCGATCGCGAAGCTCCGCTACATCGACCGCGTGGCGCGGCGGGTCCGCGACCAGCCTCCGATCCGGGAGCGCGGCGCGACCGACATCACCGTCGACGAAATGGACACGACGGTCGCCGACTTCTACGAGGGAAAAGTCGACGAAAGGTCTCCGTCCGTCGAAAACCTGCCGCTCGACAGCGACCTGACGGACATCTTTCAGGTGTCCCGGCGGAGGCGCAAGGGAGTCCGGCCCGCGGCCGATCTCCTTCGCGAGAACCGCAAGTCGATCGTCGACAAGATCGCCTACTGGACCGGCGTCGCGCGCCCCCTCGTCAAGCAGATCGTCGAGGCCATCGTGCACCGCGTCGGCGAGCTCGGCCTCGTGGCGGACGTCCGGTGCGAACCGGAGCACTTAACCGAGGTCACCGTCTACGCGACCGCGCTCGCGATGAACTATCTGACGAAAGGAAAGTTCGTGCAGCCTTGAGGCGGAGGACCGCATGAGCAACTCGACACGAGACAAGACGAAGGTCGCCGTCCTCTACGACCTCTGGGAGGACACCCCCCCGGAGGCGGAGCCCGAAGAGCCGCGCCCTCCGAAGGGGAAGCCGGGGACACGCCGGCGCCGCAAGCGGGAGAAGCCGGACCGCGAAGAAGTCTTCGACGCGCTCGAAAAGCTGGGGCACGAGCCCTCCTACCTGGTGCTCGACGGACGGCCGCAGTCGCTCGCCGCCGTCGCGCGCGCGGACGCGGACCTGATCTTCAATCTGACCGAGTCCTATGCCGGCGACGACACCAAGGACATGAACATCGCCGCGTACCTCGATCTGATCGACTGCTCATACACGGGCGCCGGGCCCCACGCGCTCTACCTCGCTCAGGACAAGAGCCTCGCCAAGAAGATCTTCGCGTTCCACGACATCCGCACGCCGTACTTCGCGACGTCCTATCTCGGCAAGCTCGATCACGCGCACGACATCTCATTCCCGCTCATCGTGAAGCCCACGTCGGAGGACGGCTCGATCGGCATCGACTCGAGCTCGGTCGTGGGAAGCGTCAAGGAGCTGATGGAGAAGATCCACTACATCCACGAGGAGTTCGACGGGCCCGCGCTCATCGAGGAGTACATCGAAGGGCGGGAGATCTACGCGGCGGTCATCGGCAACACCGAAGCCGAGACGCTGCCCCTGATCGAGCTCGATCTTTCGCGTCTTCCGCAGGGAACTCCGCGGATCGCGGGGACGGATGTGAAGTGGGAAAAAGAGACGCAGGCCTACAAGGTGACGAAGTCCGCTCCGGCGGAGAACCTCGACGAGGAGACGACCCACCGGCTTTCCGAGACCGCGCTCGCGGCCTACCAGGCTCTGAGGCTGAGGGACTACGGCCGGATAGACATGCGGCTCACGGAAAAGGGAGAGGTCTACGTGATCGAGGCCAACCCGAACCCGTGGCTCGCGAGCGGAGCCGAATTCGCGATGGCGGCGCGCAAGGCAGGCCGGAGCTACACCCAGATGATCGGAGAGATCGTCGACCTGGCGCTCGGAAGATACTGACGTCGCTGCGCTCGCTGCGGGATGTGCGTTCGCCGCCTGCCTGTCGGCTCGACGCCTGCCTGGCCCCTCCGCTCGCTCCGCTTCCGCAGCGTGAGCCTCCTCCCTCCGTTCGCCGGCCTGCCTCACGCCGCCGTTGAGGGGCAGGATCGGACGGGTGGCGTTGGCGGCGGCGACGCTTCGCGCCTGCCCGGGCGCGGTGCGGTCGAGGGTCGCCAGCACGAAGGGACGCTGCCGGGCGCATCGAAGGGAGACGCGTCTATCAACGCCACGGTCGACGATCGGGAGTCGGACCGGTGCGGCGGGGCCGTGTTTCACGACAATCGCGCGCGGTTCGACAGGACCGCCTGATCCGCCCGCCGGCCCCCGGGTCTTTCCGGGCTCCTGCTCCCTGGAGCGCCGCGTTCCGGCTTAGAATTCTTCCCATGAAATACAGAAGCTCGATGTTTGCGCTCCTCATCGTGGCGGCCGCCTCAATAGCGACTGCGGCGGCTCCCGCCGCCGCGGGCGTCACCATGCCCGACACCGTCACCGTCGAGGGGAAGACCCTGAAGTTGAACGGCATGGGCCTGCGCACCAAGGTGGTGTTCAAGGTCTACGTCGCGGGGCTTTACCTCGAGACGCCTTCGAAAGACGCCGCCGCCATCCTCGCCGCGGACGAGGTCAAGTCGATGCGCCTGGCGGTCCTGCGCAGCCTGAAGGGGTCGCAGGTCATGGAGGCGATCGAAGAGGGCTTCGAAAAGAACTCCAAAGCGCAGATGCCCGCCTTGAAACCGAAGCTCGACCGGCTCGGCAAGATCGTGCCGAACGTCGAGAAGGGCGACGACATCGTGCTGACGTACGTGCCCGGAAAGGGAACGGTCGTCACCGCCAAGGGCGCCGAGAAGGGCGTGATCGAGGGGAAGGATTTCGCCGACGCGCTCTTTTCCGTCTGGCTCGGCGCCAATCCGATCCAGGAAGACCTCAAAAAGGAGCTCCTGAAGGGGTAGGCGCGGAGAGAGCCTTCGGCCCTCGGCGCTCTGCCCGAGCGCCGAGGAGGGAGAGGGGCCTGCCGCAGTGGTCGTGGCTACGCCGAGACGGCCTCTTCGGGCTTCGGACCGAGGCCGATCCGGCGCCGGAATCGGTCGAAGCCGACGCCGAGGAACATGAGGGACGTCCAGATCTTCGAGGAGAGCGGGACCTGCTCGACGCCGCCCGCGAGGGTCGTCGTGACGGCGGCGCGGATTTTGTCGAACGGGGCCTCCGAGCAGAACGCCTCAAAGAAGACCGGATCGTAGAAGGCGTACACGAAGCGCCGGAAGCGCCGGAAGAGCGTGCGCGCGTACCGCTCGTACGAGGCGAGGTCGGACGCGTCCACCCGTCCGTGCGTGAGGAGAGCGCGCTCGATGTCGTGAGCCGCGCGTTCGCCCGTCGCCATCGCGAGGAAGACCCCGGTGGAGAAAACCGGGTCGAGGAACGCGGCCGCGTCGCCGATCATCGCCCACCCGTCTCCGCGGAACCGCACCGACGTGGCGGAGTAATCGGAGATGCCGCGCACCGGCGTGGTCCGCCGGCCGCCGCCGAGAAGCTCCCGCATCCGGCCCGACCGTTGCACGATCCGCTCGAAACGCTGGTCGAGCGTCTCGCCTTCCGGGCCGCTGCGGGCTTCGACTGGATCGAAGACGGCGCCGACGCTGGACGATCCGTCCGAGAACGGGATGATCCAGTACCAGACGCCGTTCTCGACCGGCAGCAGGATGTCGCCCGCCTCACGGCCTTCCGGCCGCGGGACGTTCTCGAAGTGGGCGAAGAGCGACGCGCGCTTCAGCTTCTTGTCGAACCGGCGCGTCCCGAGCTTTCGCGAAAGAAAGGCGTCCTGCCCGGTGGCGTCCACCACGACGCGCCCGCGAAGCTCGAAAGGCGCTCCGCCCGAGGACGCGGCGCGGATGCCGACCGCCCGCCCGTTCTCGAAGAGGACCTCGCGCACGTCGGTCTGCTCCCGGATCTCCGCGCCCATCTCGCGCGCGTGGCCGAGCAGGAGAGCGTCGAAGTCCGCCCGCTTCACCTGGTACGCCATGGGATGCCGGTCGTCCGCGGCGTCGGCGAAGACGACCGGGCGGATCCCGCCGTTCGCCTCGTTCCAGAAATACGCCCCGTACTTCTCCTGGAAGCCCGCCTTCCGGACCTTGTCCAGCACCCCGATCCGCTCGAGGATCGGAAGCCCGTAGGGAAGCAGGGACTCGCCGACGTGAAAACGCGGAAACTTCTCCTTCTCCAGCACGACGACGCTGCGGCCGGAGCGCGCGAGCAGCGCGGAGATCGTCGAGCCCGCCGGCCCGCCGCCGACCACGATCGCGTCGTAAGATGAGGACATCGCGACATCTTCTCAAAACGAGGCGGCTGCGGTCGAATTCCGGGACGTGCGGAAGGCGTTCGCGCCGGGCCGCCCCGCCCTGGACGGTTTCTCGCTGACGGTGGCGGCCGGTGAGACGGTCGCGCTTCTCGGGCCGTCCGGCTGCGGCAAGACGACCGCGCTGAAGCTCGTCAATCGACTGCTCTCGGCGGACGCCGGAGAAATTCGCGTGTTCGGCCGAGACGTCGCGGGCGAAGACCCGGTCCTGCTGCGGCGCCGCATCGGATACGTCATCCAGGAGGGCGGCCTTCTTCCGCACTGGACCGTGGAGGAGAACGTCGCCACGGTCCCCCGGCTTCTCGGCTGGAGCGTCGAGCGCCGCCGCCAACGCGCCCGCGAAGTTCTCTCGATGGTCAACCTCTCGGCGGAAGAATTCGCTTCGCGGCGGCCGCGCGAGCTCTCCGGCGGGCAGCGGCAGCGCGTCGGCGTGGCTCGCGCTCTGGCGGCCGATCCCGGGCTGGTGCTCATGGACGAGCCCTTCGGCGCGCTCGATCCGATCGCGCGCCGCGCGCTCCAGAAGGAGTTCCTCGCCTGGAAACGGCAGCTCGAGAAAGCGGTCCTCCTCGTCACGCACGACATCTCGGAGGCCTTCCGGCTTGCCGACCGCGTGGCCGTTCTCCGCGACGGCCATGTGGTCCAGGTAGGAACGCCCCGCGAGATCGCGGAGAGCCCGGCGGACGAGTTCGTGCGGGAGTTCGCGTCCGAATGAGAGAGCTCGGACGCTACTTCTGGGAGCGCCGCTCCGAGATCCTGTCGCTGACCGGGGAGCACGTCGTGCTGGTGCTCCTGTCGATCGCGGCGGCCGTCGCGATCGGAGTCCCTCTCGGGGTTCTTTTGACCAGGACGCCCCGTCTCGCGCGGCCGATCCTCGGGCTCGCGGGCGTCCTCCAGACGGTGCCGAGCCTCGCGCTGTTCGGCTTTCTGATCCCGCTTCCGCTGGTGGGCGGGATCGGGCCGCGCACCGCGATCGTCGCCCTCGTCGTGTACGCGCTCCTTCCGATCCTGCGCAACACGCACGCCGGAATCCGGTCCGTCGACCCCGCCGTCGGAGAAGCCGCCGATGGTCTCGGGATGACGGCGCGCCAGCGGCTCTGGTGGGTGGAGATTCCGCTGTCCCTTCCGGTCGTGCTCGGCGGCATACGAATCGCAACCGTCGTCGCGATCGGCATCGCGACCATCGCGGCGGCCGTGGGCGCGGGAGGGCTCGGCGTTCTGATCTACCGGGGCATAGCGACCGTCGACAACCGCCTCATTCTGGCGGGGGCCGTTCCCGCGGCGTGCCTCGCGGTCGCGGCCGATGTGCTGCTCGGCGCGGCCGAGAAACGCTGGTCGGGGGTTCGCCCCGAGGCCGTTCGATGAGGCGATCGCTGTTCCTGGCGGCCGCCCTCGCACCGGTCCTCCTGTCCGCTTGCTCGCGAGGTCCTCAAAAAGTCCGAGTCGGCTCGAAGAATTTTTCCGAGCAGGTGCTCCTCGGGGAAGTGGTCGCGCAAGCCCTGGAGGCGCGAGGCGTAGCCGTCGACCGCAAGCTGAATCTGGGCGGCACGTTCGTCTGTCACAGCGCGCTCCTCGCGGGCGAGCTCGACCTGTACCCCGAGTACACGGGGACGGCCCACACGGCGATCCTCCGGGAGAAACCGGAACGCGATCCCGCGGTCGTCCGGAAGAAGGTCACCGACGAGTACCGGCGCCGCTGGGGCGCGGTGTGGGCGCCCCCGCTCGGCTTCGAGAACACCTTCGCGCTCGTCGTCCGGGAAGAGGATGCCCGCCGGCTCGGGCTCGCGCGGATCTCCGACCTGAAGGCGCACCCTGATCTGCGCCCCGGTTTCGGTTACGAGTTCGTGGAGCGCGCGGACGGCTATCGCGGGCTCGGGGAGGCGTACGGCCTCGCGTTCAGAAACCGTCCGTCCGAGATGGACCTCGGACTCCTCTATCCCGCCCTCGAAGCGGGACGGGTCGACGTCGTCGCCGGCAACTCGACCGATGGGCTGATCGCGGCGATCCACGGAGTGGTGCTCGAAGACGACCGGCGCTACTTTCCGCCGTACGAGGCCGCGTTCGTCGTCCGCGGGGCCGTCTGGCGCTCACGGCCGGAGGTCGTCGCGGTGCTCCAGTCCCTGGCGGGGCGCCTCGACGCGCCCCGGATGCGGGCGTGGAACGGGATGCTCGACCGCGACAAAAAGCGGCCCGAGGACGTGGCCCGTGAAGTCCTGAAGGCGCTCTCGATCCCCGGAAAGGCGCCGGCGGCGCGTTAGCCTCCCGGTTGCGGCGTCCGACCGCCGACCGCCGACCACCGTCCGCCGACGCCGCAACCGGCGTCTTTTCACGGAATTACGCCGCGCAGGCGCCGAATTCGAGCCGCGATCTGTTAATCTCGTTCGAACACCCGCTCATGAAAGAAATTCTCGGTCTGTCCTCGCCGGCGGGCTGGTCCCTTCTCGGGACAGCGGCTCTCCTGCTCGCGCTCCTCGTCATTTCCTTTCGTTCCCGGTCTTACGTTTTCTGCCAGTACCTGAGGACGATGACGGGAATCGGGCTGCGGCCCGCGGAGGTCCGCGAGGCCCACCGCCGCGGAGGCAAAGAAGGAGTGCGGGAGCTCTTCCTGGATCTCATCATCCGGGAAGACCTGAAGCACGGGCCGGTCACGATCCCCGACGGAGCCGACGCCGGCGTCAAGAGCTGACGGGCTCACGGCCTCCCGGCAAGCGGGGACGCCGTGCGCGCGGGTCGTCTTTCCGGGCCGCGTTCCAGTGAGTTCCGCCCCTCAGCCCGGCCCTCCCCAAGCGCGCGGGGAGAGTAGGAGGGCGCCTTCAGCCTTCAGCTCTCTATCAGCTTGAACGTCGGGACCGGCTCCCGGCCGAGCACGCCTCTCAAGACCGTCGCGTGCAGAACCTCGTCGGAGAGGATTCTCCCGGCGGAGGCCGACAGCGCGCGGTCCTGAAAGCGGTCCACGACGTAGAGGTAAACCCGCGCCGCTCCGATCTCGAGCTTGAACGCGAGCTCCAGCACATCCTTCTCATTGGCCAGCGGAACGCCGAACGTGTACTCCTTCCTCGGGTCGACCGGCTGGCCCGACTTGTTCCTTATCGCGGCGGTCAGGAGGTCCCGGTGGATCTCGTGGCTGCCCTGGAAGAGAAGTCCCACTTCCTTTGCCTTCGCCGAGAGAAGGCCGCTCTTTCCCGCGAGCCCGTAGGCCCAGATCGCCTCGTGCTCCAGGGCGAGAGCCGTGTTCATCAGCCCGATGTCGTCGTAGATGGCCGAACCGGGCGCTCCCTTCCTGGGAATCGCGAAGAGGGGCTGTCCGGCGGCGGCGAGCCCGAGCGCCAGCCCGGCCTTTCCGGCGGAGCGGAAGAGATCGCGGCGATTCCGCATTGGACCTCCTGTGCCGTCGAGTTTCTTCGAATTCTATTCCACGGACTCGCCGCGATCCCTTCCAGA
Organism: Acidobacteriota bacterium; assembly: GCA_020199905.1. GTDB lineage: Bacteria > Acidobacteriota > Thermoanaerobaculia > UBA5066 > Gp7-AA6 > JALYUA01. The sequence goes on along the minus strand of JAIVJS010000076.1, from coordinate 5,732 downwards.
CCGGCTCGGGCGGCTCGAGCAGCCGGATGTCGTCCACCTTACACGGCGGCATGCCCTTTGCTCACCAAGAAAAACGCGCAGTGAACCAAGCCCGGAGGTCCTCCTGTCCACGGAATCCATGACCGCGCCGGGAGGATGCGCGCCGGACCTCTCGCGGCTCATCCAGCAGGCGGCACAGAGGGACGAAGGTTCGTTCGAACAGTTGTACGAGATCCTCTCCCCCATCGTTTTCGGACTCTGCCTGCGGATCCTCGGAAACACGTCGGCCGCGGAGGATACGGTCGTCGAGGTTTTCTCCGAGATCCGGCGACAGCCGCCGCGCTTCGATTCGGCGAGCGGCCCTCCTCTCCTCTGGATCACGACCCTGACGCGGACTCGGGCCCTGGAGCGCCGTCGCGCCGCGGGCAACGTCGTCCCCATGACGCCCCCCCTTGGATCCCTCGCTCCGACTCCCGGGATCCCGAACGCCGGCGCCTGTGAAGCGGAATCCAGCCGGGCCCGCGCGGCCCTCGAGGGGCTTCCGACCGACCTTCGCCGGGTCCTCGAGATGGCGTACTTCGAGGGCCTCACGCTCGACGAGATCGCGCAACGCTCGACTCTTTCTCCCGAGACGATCCGATTGAGAATCCGAGTGGGCATCGGCCAGTTTCGTGAAGCGCTGGGACCCGTTGTGCGAGAGGATCGACCCCATGGACGAGCCTGACGAGCCCTCTGAAGCCGCCGAACCCCCCCCGGACGGGATGCGATCGGAACAGCTCGATCTGGAGTCGGCCGTCGCGCGGCTGGGGTTGGCGACGGCTCCCGTCCAGCCGCCGGCTCGGGTGAAGGAGCGTCTCCTGAGCTCCATGCGGGCTGAGGGCGAGGGCAAACCGAGTCCGGCCCCCGACGCGATCGAAGTGGTCCGCTCGGGGGTGTCGCTGATCCGAACCGATTTTTTGCCGTGGACGGACCACTCTTCCCCGGGTGTCCGCGTCAAGGTGGTTTCCACGGATCCGGTCTCCGGCACGCGGTGTCTCTTGCTCCAGCTCGGCCCGGGATCCGTCTTCCCGGACCACGAGCACTCGGGAGTCGAGGAAGTCTTCGTCGTCAGCGGCTCATTTTCCGTAGCGGGTCAGATCCTTCGGACCGGAGACTTCTGCCGGTCGGAGCCCGGGACGAAGGACTGGGACATCACGACCGAAAAGGGAGCTCTCCTTCTCGTGACGCTCGGCTCCGAGCGATCCGCTGAACCTCCCGACCAGGCCGACTGACGCTCCCCTCCCGGGTCCGGCCCGCCTCGAGCCCTTCGATCGCCTCTCCCGGCCAAAAAAAAGGCCGGCCCGGTTTCCCGGGCCAGCAGGTGGAACCTGAATCGAGGAGATTTACTCGGGATCGGCCTCGACGAAGGAGTTCGGGAAAAGAGTCGGGTTGTCGTGCTTGTGGTCGTAGCCGGAGTTCGGACGGCCCACGTAAGGGAAACCCGTTAGAAAAGCAGCATCGGGACCGTCGACGCCATCACCCAGGGCGTTGTTTGGCGCGATGTTGAAGCCGTTGACGAGAACTCCGGCAAAGACTCGCAGCGTGATGTCGACGACGTCGTCGCCGAGGCGGCGTCCGTTCGGGTAGCCTCCAATGTCAGAGGCGAGAAGCCCGAGACGGCTCGCGATGGCCTTCGGCGTGGGATAGATCGACGTGTTCAAGCGGAGCTCGTCCGCGATGGTCTCGTTCGGGCGCCGGGTCAGGCCGGGGAAGCCCTGAACGAGATTCAAGAGATCGTTTCGCGGCGCCGAGGGCGAATTGACGTTGAGAAGCGCTTTCAACAGCTTGGGGACCTCGGGGTCGAGAACTCCCGCCGCGAATTGGGCGTCCTGGTTCGGGAACGATGCGTTGAAAAGGTCCTTCGCGGCCCTCGGGACCACGAGCTCGTTGATCAGGGGCTGTCCGAGACGGCTGACCTGGACGTAGGCACCAGTCTCTGTCCTGGTCCCGTCGCTGTTGAGCAGGCGGCTCGCCGGCCGCGAAGCGGTCGTCCAGACGCCGATGATCGAACGCGGGTCGGAGATGTTCGTGATGACCGTGCCTGTTTGCGTCAGCTGCTCGATCGGGACCGAAATCGCGATCGTGTGAACGTTGAATCCCGCGAGAGTGTCGATTCCGCCGCCGTGGTCACCCGGCAGTGTTCCCGGCCGGTAGTTGACGAGGTCGAAAATCATCCCGAGGTCGACGAAAAACGGGTCGCGCCGCGGGCCCACGAAGACCTGGACGTTGTTATCCATCGTGTAGACACCGCCGCCCGCCCCGGTCGCGGTGTCGTAGCCGTCGGGGAAGGATCTGGGACCGACGTTGTTCGGCAGTTCCAGGAGGTCGGTTCCGATGCGCGTGATCTGAGTGGATTGGGGTGAAAATCCGATGATCTTGTCGACACTGTAGGTGTTGTAGACGATCAGGTTGGGATCGCTTCCCCACGCTTTGGCGTTGACGCCCTCGATCGGTCCGTCGTTGTAGGTGTAGGTGTCGCCGCGGCGGACGTTCCTCTTGAAGGTGAATCGGTAGGTGATGTCCTCGATCCCGTCTCCGTTGTTGTCGATCTTGATCTCGTAGCGGATGTTCTCCCCGAAATGGTAGAAATTAGGTCCGCCCGCGGGCTCCTCGCCCGGGATGTAGTTGGCGATCATCACGATGTTGCTGGGGTAGTTGGGGTCGCGAAAGGCGTACAGGTCGGTGGCGTCGATCAGGGGATCGACGCTCGTCCCGGGCGCTTCGCGATGGCTCGAAGCCAACAGATTCGTCGACAGAGAACCAATCATCAGGGCGAGCAACGCCGGCGCCCACACGGACCCGGGATTCTTGAACCGGGGAAACCTCATAACTCCTCCTGTTAGAAAACACACTCCCGGGCTCAGTGCTCGGGCCCCTCTGGCGCCATTACGTGCGGGGAGAGCGGATTGGATTTGCGGGGCTCCCGTGATATTCAATCTCCGCTTCCCTCCCGATGAACCTGACCAGATCAGACGACGACCGAGCCCTGATCGCCCGGGTGGAAGGGCGGGAAGCGGAAGCTCTGGCCACCCTCTACGACCGGCATTCCGCCCGACTCATGGGCCTCTGCCAGCGAATTCTGGGAGACACCGGTGAGGCCGAAGAGGTCCTCCAGGAGGTCTTCCTCTGGGTGTGGCGCTCCGCGTCGAAGTTCGACGCCTCGCGCGGATCGGTTCTCGCGTGGCTTCTCGTGGGCACCCGGAGCCGCGCCATCGACCGCGTCCGGACCCGGCGTCCCGGGGCGCGCGCGGGCCTCCGGTCCGTCGAGACCGTTCCCGACACCGCGAGCGGGGAGGACATCGAAGCCGATTCCGCGTCCCGGCAGTGGGAATCGCAGTGCCGGTCCGCGATTGCCGAATTGCCCGAGGACCAGCGCCGCGCGCTGGAGCTGGCGTATTTCGACGGTCTGACCCACCAGGAAATTTCCGAGCGGACCGGAACGCCGCTCGGGACGGTCAAGACGCGGGTCCGTCTCGGTTTGATGAAACTTCGCGACCGCATTCAACCGTACACCCAGAGAAGGCCAACCGATGCATAGCGATCGTTTCGAAGAGCTCGCCGCCCTCCGCGCGCTCGGAATCCCTCTCGGGGCCGACGAGGATGAATTTGCGCAGCATCTGGAGGGCTGCGCGACATGCCAGGCTCTCGTCGCCGATTTCACGGACTCGGCCGCCGCGCTCAGCGCCACGGCGACTCCCGTCGCGCCGCCCGCTTCTCTCAAGACGCGGATTCTCGGATCGCTCGAGTCCGGAGCCGTCTCACCACGTGCGAGCGGAGGCGGGGACCTCTCGAGCAGGGTGAAGACCGCCGAGGCGGGAGCGACGCCGCAACGTTCGTTCGCGCCCTGGGTCTTTGCCGCGGCGGCCGGTCTTCTCCTTCTCCTTCTCGTGACCGATGACGCGCGGCTGCGGCGTGAGAGAGAGGATTTGAGGAGCCAGACGGCCGCGTTCCGGGCTCAGGCGGGCGAGGGGGAAGACCTCCGCAAACAGGCGGCCGCGCTGCAGCAGGAAAAGGCGAACCTGTCCGAAAAGCTGAGGGCCGCGCAGAGAAGCCTCGCGAGAAGAGATCTCCAGGCGCGCGTCGTCGAGAGCGACGACGTCCAGCTGCTGTTCCTGCAGGGCAAGGCGCCTCAGCAGCGGGCGCGAGGACGAGTGTTCTGGAGCACGAGAGCGGGGCGCGGCGTGGTCGTGGCGGGAAACCTGTCCGTTCTGCCCGCGGGCAAGCAGTACGAGCTCTGGGCCTTCTCGGGCGGCAAGCCCGTGCCGGCGGGAGTCTTCGACGCCGATACGGCCGGCAGGGTCCTCTTCGAATCGAAGGACCTTTCCCGGATTGGAACTCCCGAGAAATTCGCCGTGACGGTCGAGCCGCGCGGCGGAGTCGAGGCTCCGACGGGACCGATCGTCCTGGCAGGAAGTTGAGAGTTTAGAGTTGAGGGTCAGGAGTGGGAGCCCGAGCGACCATAATCTCCGTGAACCGCGACGCTGAACGCTTCACGGGTAACGCTTAACTTTTGACTCTCAACTCCCGACTCTCAACTCTCAACACTCTTCTGTTCGCACGCCTCGGGCTCTCGCTCGAGCTTCCCCGCTTCGCGAGCGAAACCGAAAGGACGCGCGCGGCGCAGCAGATCCGCGGGTCGGGCGCGTCGCTCCTGAGCGTCACGGTCTCCTGGTCCGCCTGCGAGCCCGCGCCGGGGCGCTTCCAGGTCGAGGAGATCCTGAAAACCGTCAGACTGCTTCGCCAGTCGGGAGCGACAGTCCACCTCGACCTGCCGGTCGTGTCGCTTCGCGCGCGGGACGTTCCCGCCGATCTCGCCACGACCGCTTTCGACGATCCGCGCCTTTCGACCCGGCTGGGCGCGCTTCTGGACGCGCTCGAGCCGGCCCTTCTCGACGCCTCCTCGTTGTCGCTCGGATATGCGGCCGAGAACTACTTCGAGAAGCGGCCGGACGAGCTGAAGTCTTACCGCCTCCTTTTCGACGGCGCCGTCACCTTTCTGAAGAACCTCGCCCCGCACCTCAAAGTCGGCGTCACGACGGCGGCGCCCACGGAAAGCGCCGCCCCCGCCGTGGCGGCGGCGCTCCACCAGCGCAGCCCCGTCCTCTTCTACCTGTACGCGCCGTTCGAGCGTCAGAGCCCCTACGTGCATCGCCCGCCGCATTCCCTGGACCGGGACTGGAAGATGCTGCTCGAGCGCGCGGCGGGACGGCCGATCGCCTTCCCCGAGGTCAGCTACTCCTCCTCCCCGGAGAACGGATCGAGTCCGGAGCTTCAGGCCGATTTCGTCCGGCGCCTGAAGCGCTTTGCGGCCAGCGCGGACGGGAACGCTCTGCTCTTCGCGCGCTATGCGTCGTGGCGGGATGCGCGGGCGGAACCCGCGTCTCCGTCGGCGGGACCGAACGACGCGAGACGTCTCGCCTTCCTCGCGCATCGCGGCCTGCAGACGGAGAAGGGCGAGCCGAAGCCCGCCTGGCGCGAGTGGATTCGCGCCGCGCGATGAGACAGGCTGTATCGGTTCGGGAAAGGGGAGACCGATGAGCCTCGGCATGAACCTGGAGCGCTTCATCCTCGAGGGGCAGCAGGAACATCCGGAGGCGACCGGCGAGCTGTCCCTTCTGCTGATGCGTTTCGGCCGGGCGGGCAAGCGAATCGGCCGCGAGCTCGCGCTCGCGGGGCTCCGCCGCACGCACGGGTCGGCGCAGTCGGAGAACACG
>JAIVJS010000100.1 GCA_020199905.1 Acidobacteriota bacterium | reverse complement strand
GCCTTGTCGAGAGCGTCGGCGATCTGTATCGCGTATCGCAGCATTTGTTCGAGCGGCATCGTCCCCCGCGCGAGCCGACTTGCCAGCGTTTCGCCCTCGAGATACTCCATGACCAGGTACTCGACGCCCTCCTGGTTCCCGACGTCGTAAAGCGCGCAGATATTCGAATGGGAGAGCTGCGAGATCGCTCTGGCCTCGCGTTCGAAGCGCTGACGAAAGTCGGCGGAAGAAGACAGGTCGGACCGGAGGACCTTCACTGCGACGATCCTCTCGAGACGAGTATCCTTGGCCCTGTAAACCTCGCCCATACCGCCGGCTCCGAGCGGCGAAAGCAGCTCATAGGGCCCGAGATGAAAACCCGTCGGGAAAGACACCTGATTTGAATTCTATTTCTGAAGCCGTTGTGTCCGCTCGCGAGTGGCGTCCCGCCTGGATAACAGTGCCGACGACATCGGTTGGCCAGCCGCGCGGAAAGGGTTTTTCTGCGCTCCATCCATTGGTTCTCGCCCCGGCTCTCTCGGCTTCCGTTCTTCGTTCGGCATGCTCATCGCAGCGCACGAGGGCCGGAGGCTGCCATGATTCGAAAGCTGGCGTCCGGCGGATATCGCCTGTACTCGCGAAAAAAGGATCCGAAGAGCGGGAAACGCAAGAACCTGGGAACCTTCAAGACGCGCGCCGCCGCGGAAAAGCACGAGCGCGCGGTCCAGTTCTTCAAGCGCCACTGAGGGCTCAGGAGGGGAACCGGAGCACCGCCCTCAGGTTCCCGCCGGAGAGCGGCCGAGTGCGATCGAGCCGCCATAGGGCTCCGCCAGATCGCGCACGATCGCGAGACCAAACCCCGAGCCCGGCGCCGCCTCGTCGGCGCGCACGCCGCGAGTGCAGAGCCTTCTCCCACGTCGACGGATCGAGGCCGGGCCCATCGTCGTCCACGGTGATGAGGACCGATCCGTCTTCCGCGGCCGACTCGACCGCGACCGTCGCCTTCGCCCACTTGCACGCGTTGTCCAGAAGATTGCCGAGCCTCTCGTCGAGGTCCTCGATCTCGCCCCGGAAGGAGTGCTCGGGAGACACATCGGTGCGGAGCCGGCTCGATTTTTCCTTCGCGCCGCTCGGGCCGGTCGTCTGGCTCGCCGTCTCGCTCCTTTTCGGGGCGGCCGCGAGCTTCCTCCCCGCGTGGCAGGCGTCCCGATGCCCGGTCTGCGAAGCCCTCGAGTACGAATAGCCGTGAGAGAGAGGACCCGTGCAGATGCGCAGGAGGCCCCCTGGGTGGTGATTGCGGTCGTCGTCGGTGGCCGCCGCCGCGCTGTGGATCGGCGGGGACTGGCTGTGGCACCTGCGGCCCTTGTCGCGCCAGGAGGCAGAGATGTCGTGATCAACCGGCAAAAGTGCCGCCGCGCCCCGCCCCCTCAGTCCCCCGAGATCGGTGTCCCCTGCGCACTCGCGAGACGCCATCGCCTGTCGATCTCGGCGTAGACGTGTGTGTAGCGGCTGCGGGCCGCGAACGGCGCCTCGCCGAACCGGCCGGCCATCTCCGTCCGCCCGGTGACGACCGCGGCCGTTCCGTAGTGCCGCACGCGGACCTCCGCCGGCTCGATCGTCTCGAAACGGAGCTGCGCTCCGCCGACGAGCTCCAGGAAAGTCCGTTTTTCGATCAGCGAACCGCTCATCACGTCGATGAGAACGAAGTCCTCGGCCAGGAGCCGGTCGAGGCGCCGGGCGTCGCCGGCGAGAAGCGCCCGGAAGAATCCACGATCCGCCGAGGCGGGGTCCGGCTGGTCCATGAGTCATTTACGCCGCGAAAGGGAGCCCCGATTCACGCCTGTCGTGCGGCTTCGCGCGCGGGGGGTCCCGGACGGCGCGTAAACTGGTCAGCCGTGCTCAAGATCAAGTCCATCCGGGACGAGGGCCCCCGGCGTCTCTTCGAGATCCACACGGCCGGTTCGCCGGCGGCCGCGGAGGCTCTCGGGGGCGTGGCGCGGATCGCCCGCCGGCTGGTCGAGGAGAATGAGCTTCCGGGAGCTTTCGAGGTTCTGTCGGAGGGAACGCTGGCCCTGGAGCTCGAGCCCGATCGCCGCTCGTTCTTCCACGACGGAATCGTGTTCGCGGCGCTCGACGCCGTCAACGATCCGGTGAAGAGCCCGACATTGAACCGATTGGAGCTCGATCTGCCGCCGGAGTAGCTGTCAGCCGTCAGCTCTCAGCTGTCAGCCCGCTCACCCCGCGGATCCGCCCGCCGGATCGCCTCGCCCGACACCTCGTGGACCTCGCCCATCTCCGGGCGGCGGCCCGACACCATCGCCCTGGCGACCTCGAAGAGGACAACCGGCCGCGGCTTGTCGTTGGTCATGTCGCGGGCGGAGCTCGCGCGCACCCCGATCAGCACGATCCTCGGGTCGTCCGGCGTCCCCGCTTCGGGATCGTCCGCGTTCAACCCGGCGAACCAGAACTTCCAGTCGGGCTTGTAGAGCTGCCGGATCTTGTCCCGGTCCTTCGAGACTTCCGCGGTTCCGGCGACCGAGACCCATTCCCGGGTCCGGTCCTTGTAGTAGGTCAGATTCACGTGCGGGTCCGCGCGAATTTCCTCCACCTTGTCGGAATCGTCTTCGGCCGCGAACCAGAAATCCGCGCCGGGCGCGCGCTCCTGATTGGCCATCGGCCGCGAGACGAGGCTCCCGTCCGGGCGCCGTGTCACGAGCATGGCGGTCTCGATGTCGTCGATGAGCTCATAGAGGCGGGCGACGGTTTCGGATGTTTTTTCGGTCATTCGGCTCCGGGAGTTGAGAGTTGAGAGTGAGAGTTGAGAGTTGAGCGTTCAGAGGGAAGACCCATGATCGGCCTGATTCGGCGCACAAGTCATGCCTTCTCAGGCTGAGATCTGAGCGCTGAGGGCTCCTGTTTCTTTCTTATCAGGAACATCCCGTCCCGCACCGTGAGCATGACTTTCTCGACGCGGGGGTCGGAGGACACGAGGTCGTTGAAGGCGACGATGGCGCGGTCGGTCGCCTCCTTCGGGTCGAGCACCTTGCCGCTCCACAGGACGTTGTCGGCGACGATCAGCCCCCCGGGCGGAAGCAGCGGCAGGACCGCCTCGTAGTAGCGGGAGTAGTTCTCCTTGTCCGCGTCGATGAAGACGAAATCGAAGGGCGGCTCGAGGCTCGCCAGCGTCTCGAGCGCCGGTCCCATCCGGATCCTGATTTTCGAGCCGTGGGAGCTGCGCTCGAAGTAGCGGCGCGCGATTGCTTCGGCCTTCGGATCGACGTCGCAGGTGACGAGCTCACCGCCTTCGGGAAGGCCGGCCGCGATCATCAAGCCGGAGTAACCCGTGAACATGCCGATCTCGAGCGCCCGCCGGGCGCGCGAGAGCGCGACCAGGCTTCTGAGGAACGTTCCCTCGACCCGGCCGACCTGCATTCCGGGGGAGGCCATGGACCGATACGTTTCCTCGCGCAGCTCCTCGAACAGCGGGTCGACCGCTTCGGTGTGGGCCTCGGCGTACTGGTCGATCGCTTCCGGTATCAGGTTCGCCATCGGCCGATTATGTCGAAACGCGCGGAGCGGAAGTCAGCGCCTGCGCTTCTCCGCGCCTTCGAGGAGGCGGCGCCCGTCGACGATCGCGCGGTGGTGGATCCCCCGGCCGATCTCGCCGGCGTCGTCCGTCGCCCGGACCTCGAAGGCGTAGAATTTACCCTCCCGCCCCGAATAGGTGGCCTGGGCCGTGACGCGCGCGCCGGGAGGCGTCGCCGCCGAGTGTGTGACGTGGACGAGGACGCCGACGGACTCCTGCCCCGGCTCCAGGTGCGGCGCGAGGATCCGGGAGGCGGCGAGCTCCATCAAAGCGATCATCCGCGCGGTCGAGAAAACCGCGGGGAAGGATTCCCCGCCGCGTTCCGCCAGCCGGCTGGCGAGGTCCGTCTCGGAAACAACCCAGCTCGCCTCTCCCCGCGCGCCCGCCTCGATCGTTTTTCCCTGCGTCATCGCCCTCCCTTTCCCGATCTCGTGGATGGTGAAGTTGTTGCACATGCTCGCGAGGAGAAAGACCACGCCCCCCCGGTCACGGGGCCGCGCTAAGAGACGAACCGGCTCGCGACGACGAGGGCGATTCCGAGAAAAGCGAGGTATACGGCGAAAGGCCTGAGGGTGTGCGTCCGCAGATACTTCAGGAGAAACTCGACCGCGATGTAGCCGACGACGGCGGACGCGAGGAACCCCGCCACCAGCGGAGCCGCGCCGATCGACGGCCCGTGCTCCTTGCGCATGTCGAGGAGAGCCTTCGCCCCGGCGCCCAGGATGATGGGAAGGGCGAGCAGGAACGAGAAGCGCGTTGCGTCCTCGCGGCTCAATCCCCGCAGGCGGCCCGTGCTGATCGTCATGCCCGAGCGCGACAGGCCCGGGAGGAGACCCGCGGCGGCCTGCGCCAGCCCGACCATGAGGGCGTCGAAGAGGTTGATGCGCGTCAGGTCCCGCTCACTCGACCGGCGGGCCTCCCCGATCCGCTCCGACACGAGGAAGTACACGCACGCGACGAGCATCGCGACGCCGATCGAAGCCAGCGTGCGGAACGACTCGAAGCGCTTCAGGAGAAAAAGCCCCGCGAGTACGCCCGGGATCGTGCCGACGACGATCGGAACGAGAAGGGCGCGGTCGGTCTCGTCCGCCGGGGGACGCCCCGTCACGGCGAGCACGCCCTCCGAGGCGATCCCGGCCAGCAGGCGCCAGGTCGCGACGATCAACGCGAGCGCGGTGCCGAGGTGCAGGACGGCGTCGAAGGAGTGCGCGATGTCCGCGTCCCGGATCTCCAGGAAGTACTGCGCGATCGTCAGGTGGGCGGTCGAAGAAATCGGGATGAACTCCGTCAAACCCTGGAGGACGCCGAGCAGGATCGCCTGAAGGATGGTCATAAGCCGGCAGAATCTAACAGAGGCGGCTCGATGAGCGCGCCGGATGCGGGCACCCGTTAACATGGGAGAGCCACATGCCCACACGCGAATCCCCTCCCGGGCGCCCCGCGGCGCCCCGCGGCGGCGCCCCGCTTCTCGCCGCCGCAATTCTCGCGGTGATTCTCGCCGGCTGTCTCTCGGCGGCCCTCTCGTGGCGGACGTGGATTCTTCCGTTCGTCGACTCGCCGCGGGAGATGAACGTTCCGGTGTGTGGGCGGCCGCCCTCTGCGTCGGCGCGCCCAACGGCGGCTCGTTTCTCTTCCCTTACTCGTTCGGCGCGCTCTGGGCCTTCGCCGGTTCCTTCCTGGCGCTCGCCGCCGCCTCGGGCGACCGGTCGCGCCGGACTCGCGCGCTGACGGCGGCCGGGGTGTCGCTGGCCCTGCTGGCCAAGCCCGAGATCGGGGCCGCCGCGGCGGCCGTGCTTCTCGCGGGAGGCTGGCGCGATGGCGAGAAGGGGCGGCTCCGCCACGTCCTCGCCGCGGTGGGAATCGGCGGGGCGATCGCGGCGGGGGGCTGGGGCATTGCCTGCGCGGGATTGCCGCTGTCTGCGCTGGCCCCCGAGGGGCCGCTCGCCATCTTCTCCCCGCCCGCGGAATGGCGGAACGTGTATCGGGTGATGTCGGGGGCCGCCGACCCGCGCGGCTCCGCGAACACCGTCGCCACCGCACTCTTTCTGGATCTCGCAATCGTCGGATTGGGCTGGGCCGCGGGATCGCGCGCGGCGGCGAGGGTTCCACGCGCGGCGATCGGCGGCGCAGCGGCGCTCTCGACGGCCGCCGCGGTCTTCTTCGCCGCGGGGACGGGCGCGTCGATCGAAGACCGGCTGCCGCCGCTTCTCGCTCCGATGCCGGTCCTCTGCGCGATCGCGGCGCTTCTTGTCCTTCGAGCGCCGCTCGATCCGCGCGCGCGGGCGAAATTCTTCCTCTTCGCATTTGCCGCCGCGGCGGCGTCCCGAGTCCTCTTCGGTCTCGCCTACGGCCGCGTCACGACGCCGTATTCCGTGCTCGTGTTTCCGGGCCTCGCCGCCGCGGCCGCGGTTCTCGCGATGGATGGAATCGCTCTCCGGGCGGCATGGCCGAGAGGAGCCCGGGCTCTGTTCGCGGCCGTGTTCCTGGCCGCGGCCGGTCTCGCGATTGCCCGAGGCGCCCGCCTGCATCCCGCGGGATTATGCGCGCCGGATCCGGTCGGCGATCGCCAGCCGCTATCGCCTGGGCGCGTCGTTTGGCGAGGCGGGGTCGGACGCGCGCGTCGGGAACCCGCGATTCTTCGTTCACGTGTATGAGCGCCTCGGTCCCGCGGCCGGCGGCCTCCCCGGTGCCGAGCCTCTCCTGAGGCCTTGAGCGGGGTGGCGGCCGGCGAGGAGCCCGCGGCTACCTGCGGGCCTGGGAGGTCGCCGCAGTCATTCTGGCCGCCTGTTCGTCGCGATCCGGGTGCCCCTTCTGACGGACCACGGAGCGATCCGGGGCTGGAACAGCGATGCGAGCGTTTTCGGGCTCGCTTCCCGCCGTATCGTGGAGCGGGGGAGAGTCGACGTCTTCTTCCGGGGCCAGAATGACATGGGCCCTGACGTCGCTCGCGGGCGCAGGCGCGGCGCCCGCGCGGCACGGCTTCGACCGGCGAGCGTCCGTCGATCCCGTGAGCCTGCCTCGGGACCATGGCGGAGGTCGCCGGATGGCACGTTCCGCCGCTTCACCGAGTCAGACGTGGCTGCTGGGAGAGCTGAGAGCTGACGGCGGACAGCTCTTCTTCAGTTCGCCGGCTTCGGGCCACCCGGCTCGGAACTGAGAACGGAGAACTGAGAACTTTCCGCCGTCTGCCAGCCTCCGCCGAGCGCCTTCACGAGGTTCACGCTGGCCGTCATCCGGCGCGTCAGGACGTCCACCGCGGCGCGCTCGTTGGCCAGCGCCACCTGCTGCGCCGTCACGACCTCGAGGTACGTCGTGATGCCCCCCGAGTAGCGGCTCTGGGCCAGAGCGAGGAGGCGTTCCGCGGCCGCGACCGCCTCCGTCTGCTGCGCCGCTTCCTCGGCGAGGATCCGCACCGCGGCGACGTTGTCCTCCACCTGGACGAAGGCCGCGAGCACGTTCTCGCGGTAGAACGCGACGGCGGAGTCGTACGCGGCGACCGCCTGTTCCCGGGCCGCTCGCCGCCTTCCGCCGTCGAAAATCGTGAACAGGATCGAAGGCCCGATCGACCAGAAGCGGCTGGGCAGGGAGAACCAGTCGGCCAGGCGCGTGGTCTCGTAACCGCCGGTCGCCGCGAGCAGCAGGCGCGGGAAAAAGGCCGAGGTTGCGACGCCGATCTGCGCGTTGGCGGCCGCCATGCGCCGCTCCGCCGAGGCGATTTCCGGACGCCGCTCGAGAAGCTCCGACGGCAGCCCGACCGGGACCACGGGCGGGGCATACGCGACGGGAGACGGTGGTATCGCGAAGTCGCCCGGCGCCTTCCCCACGAGCATCGCGATCGCATGCTCGAACTGCGCGCGCGTCAGGCGCAGGTCGGTGAGCTGCACCCGCGTGGTGAACAGCTGCGTCTCCGCCTGCGCGACGTCCACGCCGGACACAATCCCCTGGTCGTGGCGGTTGACGGTCAGCCGCAGGGCTTTTTCGTAGCCGGCGGCCGTCGTCTCGAGAAGCTGGATCTGCGCATCGACGCCGTGGAGCTGGAAGTAGTCGACGGCGAGCTCCGCGTGCATCGTGAGCCGGACCGTCTCCAAGTCCGCCGCGGTCGCCTGCGCGATCGCGGCGTTTGCCTCGACGTTGCGGCGGATCCGCCCGAACACGTCCACCTCGTAGCTCAGATCGACGGGCAGCTGATAGGTCGTCACGGTGGAGGCCGTGCCGGTCGAGGCGATGGTGCGGCCGCTCTGGCCCCGGGTCACCGACGGCGACGTCGAGATCGTGGGGTAGTAGTCCGCCCGGGCGCCTCGCACCGCCGCGCGCGCGCCGCGGAACTGCGCTTCCGCCCGCGCGATCGTCTGGTTGGACACCGTCACCTGCTCCTCGAGGGCGTTCAGGGCAGGATCGCCGAAAATCTCCCACCATCTCCCGCGTGACGCGGCGTCCGCCGGCTGCGCGGGTCTCCAGCGGTCGGGCGCGGCCGCGGCGGAGCCGGCGGGCGCCTCCTCGCGGAACGAGGCGGGGACGGGAGCCTCCGGACGGTGATAGTTGGGTCCGACGGCGCAGCCGGCGGCCGCTCCGAGGATCGCCGCGGCGAGGACGGGCCCCGGCCGCCTCATGCCTTCTCTCCGGCGGCCGGCGCCGCGGGCAGCCCGGAGATACCCGCCCGGGGGGCGCCGCGGCGGCCGTGCCGGAACCCCTGCCAGCGCAGACGGAGCCGGTCGAGGTACAGATAGACGACCGGCGTCGTGAAGAGCGTGAGCATCTGGCTGAAGACGAGCCCTCCGACGATCGCGATGCCGAGGGGCCGCCGCAGCTCCGACCCCGTGCCGCCGCCGAGCGCCAGCGGAAGGCCCCCGAGAAGGGCGGCCATCGTCGTCATCGTGATGGGCCGGAAGCGCAGCAGACAGGCCTGGAAAATCGCCTCCTCGGGGCTCTTGCCCTCCTTGCGTTCGGCCTCGATCGCGAAGTCGATCATCAGGATGGCGTTCTTTTTGACAATCCCGATCAGAAGAATGATTCCGATGAGCGCGATGACCGAGAGCTCCGTGCGGCAGATCAGAAGAGCGATCAGCGCTCCGACGCCGGCCGAGGGAAGCGTCGACAGGATCGTGATCGGATGGATGAGGCTTTCATACAGGATGCCGAGCACGAGGTAAACGGTCAGGAGCGCCGCGGCGATCAGGATCGGCTCGTTGGCGAGCGATGCCTGAAAGGCCTGGGCCGTCCCCTGGAAGCTGCCGCGGATCGTGCCGGGAAGCCGGATCTCCGCTTCTGCCCGCTGGACCGCGGTGACGGCAGTCCCGAGGGCGACCCCCGCCGGCAGGTTGAACGAGATCGTCACCGACGGAAACTGACCCTGGTGGTTCACGGTCAGCGGCGCCGTATTGGAGGCGTACCCGGTGAACGCCGCGAGCGGCACCATCTCTCCTTTGTTCGAGCGCACGTAGACGGATTTCAACCCCTCCGGCGTCTGCCAGAACACCGGATCTACCTCCATGACCACGTGGTACTGGTTCAGCTGCGTATACATGGTGGAAACGGGCCTCTGGCCGAACGCGTCGTAGAGCGTGTTGTCGATCATCTGGGGGGTGATGCCCAGGCGCGCGGCCGTGCTCCGGTCGATCGTGAGCGACGCCTGGAGCCCCTTGTTCTGCTGGTCGCTGTTGACGTCCGCGAGCTCCGGCAGCCGGCGGAGCCTCTGGACGACCCGAGGCGCCCACACGAAGAGCTCCCTCGGGTCGTCACCCTGCAGCGTGTACTGATACTGCGCTCCGCCGCCTCTCCCTCCGATCCGGAGATCCTGGATGGGCTGCAGAAAGAGATTCGCGCCCGGCACGTGCGAGAGCTTCCCTCGGAGGCGCGCGATGATCTGGTCGGCGTTCACGTTGCGCTCGTCCCGCGGCTTCAGGGCGACGAACATTCTCCCGGAGTTCGACGTGCCGCCGAGAAATCCGTTCGCGCTCTCGACCGCCGGATCCTTCATGACCGTGTCGACGAACAGCGCGAGCTTCTTCTGCATCGCCTGGAACGACGTGTCCTGGTCCGCCTGGATGGATCCGTTCAGACGGCCCGTGTCCTGTTGAGGGAAGAAACCCTTCGGCACTTTCGCGTAGAGGAAGACGGTCGCGGCCATCGTCAGCAGGGTCACGGCGAGGGTCAGCGGCTGGTGCCGCAGAACCCATCCCAGCGAGGACTCATAGCGGCCGAGAATCCAGTCGAAGGCCCGCTCGCTGGCCTTGTAGAAGCGGCCGTGCGACTGGGCGGCGTGAGGCTTCAGGAGCTTCGCGCACATCATCGGAGTCGTGGTCAGGGACACGACCAGAGAGACGGCGATCGCGACCGAGAGCGTCACGGCGAACTCCCGGAAAAGCCGTCCGACTATGCCGCCCATCAGAAGGATCGGGATGAAGACCGCGACGAGCGAGATGCTGATCGAGACGACGGTGAATCCGATCTCCTTCGCCCCGAGGAGCGCGGCCTCCATCGGCTGCAATCCCTTCTCGAGGTGCCGCGTGATGTTCTCGATCACGACGATGGCGTCGTCGACCACGAAGCCCGTCGCAACCGTGAGAGCCATCAGCGACAGGTTGTCGAGGCTGTAGTCGAGCAGGTACATGACGCCGAACGTTCCGATGAGGGAGATCGGAACCGCGACGCTCGGAATCAGGGTCGATCGCCAGTCGCGGAGAAAGAGGAAGACGACGAGGATCACGAGCGCGATCGAGATCGCCAGCGTGATCTGCACGTCCTTCACGGAGGCGCGAATCGTCCGCGTGGCGTCGATGACCACGTTCAGCTTGACGACGGGCGGGATCGAGGCCTGGAGCTGCGGAAGGATCGCCCGGATCGCGTCGACGGTCTGGATGATGTTCGCTCCGGGCTGCCGGAAGATGATCATGATGACGGCGGGCTTGCCGTTGGAGAGGCCGCCCGTGCGGATGTCCTCCACCGAGTCCGTGACGCGGGCGACGTCGGAGAGACGCACGGCCGCGCCGCTCCTGTAGCTGATGATCAGCGGCTCGTACTCCGCGGCGTGCAGCAGCTGGTCCGTGGTCGAGAGGGCCCACGTCCGGCCGTCGCCGGCGACGCTGCCCTTCGCGCGGTTCGCGTTGGCCGCCGAGAGAAACGTGCGGACGTCCTCGAGCGAGAGGCCGTTGTTGTTCAGGGCCGTCGGATTGATGTCGACGCGCACGGCGGGAAGGGCGCCGCCTCCCACCACCACCTGGCCGACGCCGCGCACCTGCGAGATCTTCTGCTGGAGGATCGAGGACGCGATGTCGTACATGCGCGCTCGCCGGACGACGTCGGAGGTCAGGGACAGCAGCAGAATGGGCGCGTCCGCCGGGTTGACCTTCCGGTAGTTCGGGTTGTTCGGCAGGTTCGCCGGGAGCTGTCCGCGCGCGGCGTTGATCGCGGCCTGGACGTCCCGGCCCGCGGCGTCGATGTTGCGGTTGAGGTCGAATTGCAGCGTGATGTTGGTCGATCCCTGCGAGCTCGCGGAGGTCATCTCCGTGACGCCCGCGATCCGGCCGAACTGCCGCTCGAGCGGGGTGGCGACCGACGACGCCATCGTCTCGGGACTCGCCCCCGGCAGGCCGGCATTCACGTTGATGGTCGGGAACTCGACCTGCGGGAGCGGGGAGACGGGCAGGAACTTGTACGCGAGCCCTCCGGCCAGGGCGATCGCGACCGTCAGGAGGCTCGTCGCGATCGGGCGCCGGATGAAGGGGGCCGAAAGACTCATGCGCCGGGTACCGGCTGAAGCGAGGACGCGGCGGACCGTTTCTTGGTGACGCGGCGCGCCAGGCGGTCGAAGGCAAGGTAGATGACCGGGGTCGTGTACAACGTCAGCAGCTGGCTGAAGATGAGCCCTCCCACGATCGCGATGCCGAGCGGGCGGCGCAGCTCCGACCCGATCCCGGAGCCGAGCGCCAGAGGGACGCCGCCGAGCAGCGCCGCCATCGTCGTCATGATGATCGGCCGGAAGCGCAGTTTCGCCGCGGAGAAGATCGCGTCCTCCGGCTCTCTCTTCTCGTCGCGCTCCGCCTCGAGAGCGAAGTCGATCATCATGATCGCGTTCTTCTCGACGATGCCGATCAGAAGAATGATGCCGATGAGGGCGATCACCGAAAAATCCGTGCGGCAGAGCATCAGGGAGAGCAGCGCTCCGACCCCCGCCGAAGGCAGCGTCGAGAGAATCGTGAGCGGGTGGATGTAGCTCTCGTACAGGACCCCCAGGAGGATGTAGACGGTCACGATCGCGGCCAGGATCAGGAGCGGCTGGTTGGCGAGCGAGGCGCGGAAGGCCGCGGCGGTCCCCTGGAAGTTGCCCTGGATGCTCGCCGGCATTCCGAGCTCACCGCGCGCCTTTTCGATCGCCTTGACGGCGCCGCCGAGAGAGGCGCCGGGCGCCAGGTTGAACGACACGGTCGCGACGGGAAACTGGCCCTGGTGGTTGATGGCGAGCGGGGCGCTGCCGGTGGTCAGCGCCGTGAACGCGCCGAGCGGCACCGCGCCTCCGCCGGAGGACCGCAGGTACACGCTCCTCAGGTCCTCGGGCTTGCGCTGGAACGAAGGGTGCGACTCGAGAACGACGCGGTACTGATTCAACTGCGTGAACATCGTCGAAATCTGCCGCTGCCCGAAGGCGTCATAGAGGGCGTCATCGAGCATGAGCGGCGTGATCCCGAGCCGCGACGCCGTCGTCCGGTCGAGGACGAGCCTTGCCTCGAGCCCCGCGTTCTGCTGGTCGCTCGCGACGTCGCGCAGCTCCGGAATCGCCTGCAGCCGGCTCACGAATTTCGGCGTCCACTCGCCGAGCTCCTTCGCGTCCGCGTCCTCGAGGCTGTACTGGTACTGAGTCCGGCTGACGCGGTCCTCGACGGACAGGTCCTGCACGGGCTGCATGAAGAGCGTGATGCCTTCCACCTTCGCGAGCTCGGGCTGGAGGCGGCGGATGACCTCGGTCGCGCTGGCGCCGCGGTCCCCGAGAGGTTTCAGGTTGATCTGGACGCGGCCGCTGTTCATCGTCGTGTTCGTGCCGTCGATGCCGATGAACGACGACAGGCTGGCGACCGCCGGGTCTTTTAAAATGACACGCCCGATCGCCTGCTGTCTTTCTGACATCGCCGGGAAGGACACGGTCTGCGACGCCTCCGAGATCCCCAGGATCACGCCCGTGTCCTGCACGGGGAAGAAGCCCTTCGGGATCACCACGTACAGGAGGACCGTGGCGACGAGCGTCGCCGCCGCCACCACGAGCGTCGCCTGCTGGTGCTGCAGGACCCACGAGAGCGTGCGGCCGTAGAACTCGATGATGCGCACGAAGATGCGCTCGGAGCTCTTGTAGAAGCGGCTCTGCTCTTCCGGCTTCTTGTGGCGAAGGAGCTTCGCGCACATCATCGGGGTCAGCGTCAGCGAGACGAAGGCCGACACGAGAATCGTCACCGAGAGCGTCACGGCGAACTCGCGGAACAGACGGCCGACGACGTCTCCCATGAAGAGCAGCGGGATCAGAACCGCGATGAGGGAGACGGTCAGGGACAGGATCGTGAAGCCGATCTGCTCCGACCCCTTCAGCGCGGCCTCGAGCGGAGGCATTCCCTCCTCGATGTAGCGGGAGATGTTCTCGATCATCACGATCGCGTCGTCGACGACGAAGCCCGTCGAGATCGTCAGCGCCATCAGCGTCAGGTTGTTCAGGCTGTACCCCAGCAGGTACATGACGCCGAACGTGCCGACCAGGGAGAGGGGGACCGCGACGCTCGGGATGACCGTCGCGGCAAAGGTGCGCAGGAAGAGGAAGATCACCATCACGACGAGAGCGATCGTCAGCATCAGCTCGAACTCCACCTCGTGGACCGACGCCCGGATCGTGCTCGTCCGGTCGGTCAGGATGGTGACTTCGATCGCGGCCGGCAGCGACGCGCGAAGCTGCGGGAGCAGCGCCTTGACGCGGTCGACGACGGAGATGATGTTCGAGCCCGGCTGCCGCTGAATGTTCAGGATCACCGCGGGGACGTCGTTCATCCACGCCGCCTGCTTGACGTTCTCCGCATCGTCCAGGACCGTCGCGATGTCGGACAGGTGGACGGGCGCGCCGTCCTTGTACGAGACGACCAGGGGGCGGTACTGGTCGCTCGAGAGGAGCTGGTCGTTGGCGGCGATCTGGTAGGCCTGCCGCGGGCCGTCGAAGGTGCCCTTGGCCTGATTGACGTTGGACTGCGCGACCGCAAGGCGCACGTCCTCCATCGTGAGCCCGTAGGAAGAGAGCGCGGTCGGATTGACCTGGATCCGCACCGCCGGCTTCTGTCCTCCGCTGATGCTGACGAGGCCGACGCCCGGCAGCTGCGAGATCTTCTGCGCCAGGCGGGTGTCCGCGAAGTCCTCTACTTTCGAGAGGGGGAGAGTCTTCGACGTCAGCGCGAGAGTCAGGATCGGGGTGTCCGCCGGATTGGTCTTGCTGTAGATCGGCGGGTTGGGCAGGTCGCGCGGCAGGTACGTGCCGGAGGCGTTGATCGCCGCCTGCACCTCCTGCTCGGCCACGTCGATGTTCAGGTCGAGCACGAACTGCAGCGTGATCACCGAGCTTCCGTCGGAACTGCTCGACGTCATCTGGTTCAGCCCGGGAAGCTGCCCGAACTGCCGCTCCAGCGGCGCCGTCACCGCGGAGGCCATCACGTCCGGGCTCGCCCCCGGATAGAACGTGACGATCTGGATCGTGGGGTAGTCCACCTGCGGCAGCGCCGAGACTGGAAGCTGGCGGAATCCGATGATCCCCGCCAGGAGCATGCCGACCATCACGAGCGAGGTCGCGATCGGCCGGAGGATGAACGGCCGGGAAGGGCTCAAGAACCTGCCTTTCGGCCGCGCGCCGGCTTACCGCCGCGGCCGCCGGCGCCCGGGGCTCCGCCGTTCGGAGGACCGCCGTTTCGCGAAGCGCCGCCCCCGGGCCCGGAGCGAGCGCCGCCAGCCGCGACTTTCGCGCCGGGCTGGAGCTTGTCGACGCCGTCGGTCACGATCGGCTCGCCCGCCGCGACGCCGCTCCGGACCGCGGTGACCTCGCCTTCGGTCAACTGGACGTCGACGGTCCGCATCTCGACCGTCGAGTCCGGCTTCATCGCCCACACGAAGGTGCTCTGGGGGCTTCGCTGGAGCGCCGCGGTTGGAATCAGCACCACGCCGCGCAAGGTATTCACCAGCAGCCGCGCGTTGACGAACTGATTCGAGAAGAGCGCGCTGTTCTCGTTGTCGAAGAGAGCCTTGATGCGGACGGTTCCCGTCGCCTGATCGATCTGGTTGTCGATGGCGAGAAGGGTTCCGGTGGCGAGCTGGTTCTTCAGCTCGCGATCCCAGGCCTCGACCGGAAGCTTGCGGCCGGTCTTCAGCTCCTGCTGGACCGGCGGAAGCTGGTCCGCCGGAATGGTGAAGACGATCGAGATCGGCTGGAGCTGTGTGATCACGACGATGCCGCTTGCGTCGCCGGCGTGGACGATGTTTCCGGGGTCGACGAGCTTCAGGCCGACAGTCCCGGTGATGGGAGCCGTGATCCGGCTGTAAGTCAGGTTCAGGTTCGCGCTTTCGATCAGTCCCTGGTCGCTCTTCAGCGTCGCCTCGAGCTGGCGCACCGTCGCCACCTGGGTGTCGAGCTGCTGGCGCGGAATGGCATCCTGCGACACGAGAGTCTGGTACCGCTGCAGGTCGACGCGCGCATTGGCGAGCGTTGCCTCGTCTTTGGCGCGCTGGCCCTCGGCCTGGAGCTTCTGCACCTGGAAGGGACGGGGATCGATTTCCGCGAGCAACTCGTCCTTATGAACCAGCTGGCCCTCGCGAAAGAGAACCCGGAGGAGCTGGCCGTCGACGCGGCTGCGAACCGTCACCGTGTTGACGGCCGCGACAGTGCCGAGGCCCGTCAGATAGACCGGCAGATCGCCCGTCCGCGCCGGCACCGCGACGACGGGAACGACGCGGTTGGCGGCCGACGTCTTGGCCGCAGCGGCCGCCTGTTTCTGCTTCTGGCCGGAGCGGGAGTAGAGGAACACGCCCAGGGCCACGGCCAGGATGGCGGCAATCCACAGCCATCGGCGCCGCGAGCGGCCCGGCGTCGGCGCGTCGGCCGCCGAATCCGCGGGTCCGCGTCCGGACGGGAGATCTCGCTTTTCCGGCCCGGCCGGCTTTTCAGGTCCGGTCGGCTTCGGAGGCTCCGCGCGCGGAGGGTCCTGCGGAAGCGGTGCGTCGGATTTCATCGTTTGAAGTCCCGTCCCATTCTGCCGGGGGGTCTTCGCCCGTCCGGCTTTTCACTCCTGTCCGCTTCTCGCCGCCTGACTCGCGCGCGATTCAATTCCGGGGACACGTCCGGAGAGAAACGATTCCGCGCCGCGTATTCTGAACCCTTTTCCTATACGGCCTATTCGCCTCCAAAGTTACACGGAATCGAGATCCAACCGTCTGAGCGGACATGATTTGTCGGGCAGCGACGGCCTCACCGCAAATGCTGGTGCAAAGGAGAGGCCTCGTACGGCGCGCCGGCGGGCA
>JAIVJS010000045.1 GCA_020199905.1 Acidobacteriota bacterium | reverse complement strand
CGCCCGCCCGCCCCGGCGTCGACCCCTTCGAAGAGGACTACGGCCGCGGCGACGTCGACTCCGCGATCGAGGCTTTCGAGAAAGCGCATCCCCGCTTCGGGTTCGGCTCCGCCCTCGAGCCCGCTTCCGCGCCGGCGGCCGCGGCCGATCCGCCTCCCGAACCCCTCCGCGAGCCGCAGTGGCTCCGCGAAGAGTCCTATTCCTCCTCCAGGCCGACGGAGGCGCCCGCGCCGCCCGACGAACCCTTCATGGCGCCGGTCCCGCCGCTGTCCCCGGACGCCTTCGCGCGTCTCTCGGCCGTGGCCACGCGGACACACGGCGGGATGCGGGCCGACGAGATGCCGACCGCCGAATTTCCCAGGCCCGCGATCGACCGGGGGACGTCCCCCGAGAGGGCGCACGCCGCGCCTCACGACGACCTGGCGCCGACGACTCCCCTGGGGTTCGTGTCGCGGTCCGATGAATCGCGCGATGACGTTCCCGCTTCGCAACCGCCGAAGGCGATAGAGATCTCGGCCATGGACGCGGAAATCCTCTTCGACGTCGGCGGCGAAAGCGATTCCGATGCGGCCCCCGAGAGGCACGAGCGCGAGACGGAACCCGCCCGTCACGATGAGCCGCAGACCGAGGCCGACGGCTCCGGCGAACGCGTCGAGGCGGCGCAGGCGCCCTCCCCGGTCGAATCGTCCCCTGCCGCGGGCGGCAGCCATTTCGAAGAGGCGGCTCCCGCCGAACCGCCCGCGGGCGCCGTGCCGGGAGAGATCGAGATGCTCGCTCAGCGCTCCTCGATCCCGGAGCTGACCCAGATGCTCTCCTCCGTGCGCAGCGGCGGGGACATGAGCGAGGAACAGATCGAGCGGCTGGCGACGCGGGTGGTCGAGAAGCTCTCCGACCGGATCGTGCGCGAAATCGCGTGGGAAGTGATCCCCGACATGGCGGAGCTCGTCATCAAACAGCGGATCAAGGAGCTCGAGAGCGGCATCGAGTGACCCGGTTCCGTTTCTGATATAGGAAAGGGCCGCGGGGCCCTTTTTTTTATGCCTGAAAACGTTCTTCCCGCCGAGTCCGAGGACTCCGTGCGGAAGCTGCCGAAGACTTTCGAGCCGGGCTCCTTCGAGGAGCGCTGGTACTCCGTCTGGGAGAAGGACGGCCGCTTTCAGCCCTCCGGCGCGCCCGGTTCGCCCCGGTTCGTGATGGTCGTTCCGCCCCCCAACGTGACGGGGAAGCTGCACATCGGCCACGCCTACGGCCGGACGATCGAAGACATCCTGGCCCGGTGGAAGCGGATGCTCGGGTTCCGGGTCCTGTGGGTCCCGGGAACGGACCACGCCGGGATCGCCACGCAGATGGTGATCGAACGCCAGCTCGCGAAACAGGGGATCGCCCGTCGGGATCTCGGCCGTGAAAAATTCGTCGAGAGGATATGGGCCTGGAAACGCGAAGCGAAGGACACGATCCAGGCGCAGATGAAGAGGCTCGGCTGCTCGCTCGACTGGACGCGCGAACGGTTCACGATGGATCCGGACCTCTCGCGCGCGGTGCGGCACGTGTTCGCGAAGCTGTACCAGGAAGGGCTCATCTACCGGGGGCGATACGTCGTGAACTGGTGCCCCCGCTGCGAGACGGCGATCTCGGACCTCGAGGTCGTTCACCGGGAGACGGAGGGATCGCTCTACAAGATCCGTTACGACGTGGCGGGCGGCCCCGCCGGAGCTGTCGTCGCGACGACGCGGCCGGAGACGATGCTGGGGGACACAGCGCTCGCCATCCATCCCGACGACCCGCGCACTTCGAAGCTCCGCGGCCGGACCGCGACCCTTCCGATCGTGGGCCGCGAGATCCCCGTCGTCGAGGACGCGATCCTGGTCAACCGGGAGTTCGGCACCGGCGTCGTGAAAGTCACGCCGGCCCACGACGCGAACGACTTCGCGGTGGGGCAGCGGCACGACCTGCCCGCCGTCGTCGTCATCGGGCCCAACGGGAAGATGACGGCGCAGGCGGGGGAGTACGCCGGGCTCGACCGGTTCGAGGCGCGCAAGCGAATCGTCGCCCGCCTGACCGACGAGGGCCGCCTGACCTCGGAGCCCTACCGGAACTCGATCGGGCACTGCCAGCGCTGCGACACGGTGATCGAGCCGTATCTGTCGGAGCAGTGGTTCGTGAAGATCCGGCCCCTCGCGGAGCCGGCCATCCGCGTCGTGGAGGAGGGAACGATCCGCTTCGTTCCGGACGCCTGGACCAAGACCTACTTCGAGTGGATGCGGAACATTCACGACTGGTGCATCTCCCGTCAGCTCTGGTGGGGGCATCGCATCCCGGCGTTCACCTGCCCGAACGGCCACGTGACCGTGTCGGAGGATGACCCACCCTCCTGCCCGACCTGCGGGGCCGCGCCCCTCGAGCAGGACACCGACGTGCTGGATACCTGGTTCTCGTCGCAGCTCTGGCCCTTCTCCGTCTTCGGTTGGCCCGAGCGCACGCCGGACTTCGAGGACTTTTATCCAACCGACGTCCTCGTGACCGGGTACGACATCCTGTTCTTCTGGGTCGCGCGGATGATCATGGCCGGCCTGCACTTCACGGGGAAGGCGCCCTTTTCGACCGTGCACCTTCACGGGCTGGTGCGGATCGGCGGCGAAAAGATGTCGAAATCGAAGGGCAACGTGATCGACCCGCTCGAAGCCATCACGGAGTTCGGGGCAGACGCGGTCCGGTTCACTCTGGCGAGCGCCGCGGCGTCGGGGGCGACCGTGTCCGTCGAGCGAGGCCGCATGGCGGGCTCGCGCAACTTCGCTACCAAGCTCTGGAACGCGGCGCGCTTTACGTTGTCCTCCCTCGAGGGACAGGACGTGCCCGAGGATCTCGCCGGCCGCTCTCTTTCGTTGCCGGACCGCTGGATCCTCTCGCGGCTCTCCGGTGTGGCCCGCGACGTCAACCGGCAGCTCTCGGAGTTCCGGTTCGACGAGGCGGCGGCGTCGATCTACGCCTTCGTGTGGCACGAGCTCTGTGACGCCTACGTCGAAATGGTCAAGCCCGTGCTCTCCGGCCGCGAGGGGACGGAAGACGAGCGCGGGTCGGCGCGGGGCGTGCTGTCTCGCTGCCTTCTCGATTCGCTGGCGCTCCTTCACCCGTTCATGCCGTTCCTGACGGAAGAGATCTGGGACAAGGCGACCGGCCGGCCCGGCACGCTGATCGTGGCGCCGTATCCCACAGGGGAGACTCTCCGAAACGATCCCGAGGCCGAGCGCGTGATCGAGGCGGTGCGCGCCCTCGTGACGCGCGTGCGCAATTACCGGGGCGAGAGGGGGGCGTCTCCGACCGAGCCGGTCGAGCTGTGGATCGCGTTTGATTCGCCGGACCCGGACCTCGCCGCGAGCCTCCCCGCGGTCGCGCCCCTGCTGCGGCACCTCGGCCGGATTTCCGAGCTGCGATTCGAGGCGCCACCCGGCGCCGCCTTCCGTGACGTGGTCTCGAAGCTCTCCCTCGGCCTTCGCGTGCGCGAGACGGACGCGGACTCCGGGAGCGGGAGGCTCGAGAAGGCCCTCGCCGAGATCGAGCAGGAGTACGACGGCCTCTCCGCGAAGATGCGCAACCCGTCGTTCGTCGACAAGGCCCCTCCCGCGGTCGTCGAGAAGACGCGGCGCCGCCTGCTCGAGCTCGAGGAGCGGCGGGCCGCGCTCTCGGCGGGGCGCTCATGATCTCTTTCGCGGGCGGCTCCCTGGACCCGCGCCGCTGGCGGACGCTCCAGAACCTCGTCGTAGTCGAGGCGATGAGCTCCTCGAACGACCTCGCCCGCGAGATCGTCGAGATGTACTTCGCGGAAGAACAGGAGCTGCCACCGACGGTCCTGATCGGAGAAGGACAGACGGCGGCGCGGGGCCGCCGGGGGCGCTGGACCGCGGAGCCCGGCCGGGGCCTCTATCTGACGATCGTTCGACGGACCGGCGCGGGCGAGCCGATGTCCCTGATCCCGATCGCCGTCGGCCGGTGGGTCCGCGACGTTCTCGCCGAGCACGCGGGCCTCGAGGCGTCTCTCAAGTGGCCCAACGACGTGTACGCGGGCGGCCGCAAACTGGCCGGAATCCTGGCCGAGTCGCGCACCCAGGGAGAGGACACCTACGTCGCTGTCGGCCTGGGCTTGAACGCTCTGGGGACCGCCGGCTCGGTCGGGATCGAGACCGCGACGACCGTCGAGCAGGAGACGGGGCGGGCCGCGCCGCTCGCGCCTCTCATGCAGGCTCTGCTCGACCGGTGCGACGCCGAGCTGTCCTCGCCGGGCTGGGAGCGGGAGGTCGAGCGGTGGGAGCGGGTCTCTCTCCATCGGCCGGGCGATCGCCTGACGATCAGGAGAGACGGGGAAGAAGTGTCCGGCGCCTACCGCGGCCTCACGCCCGAAGGCTTTCTTCGCCTGGAGACTTCCGCCGGCGAGACCGTCTGCGCGACGGGGGAGCTGGCTCGATGGTGACGGCCGCGCCGCCCGCACGCCTCCTCGCCGTCGACGTCGGGAACACCAACACCGTCCTGGGTGTCTACGCGGGCACGGATCTCCTGCGGAGCTTTCGACTGACGAGCCGCCGCGACGCGACCTCTGACGAGATCGCGCTCTCCGTTGAGGGGCTTCTCCGCACCATTCCGGGCGGGCCGCCGGACGACGTGATCATTTCCTCCGTCGTGCCGGCGCTCCGCTTCCCCATGCGCCAGGCGTTTCGCCAGCTCTTCGAGCGCGACCCGATTTTCATCGAGCCCGGAATCAAGACCGGCATGCCGATCCTCTATGACGTCCCCCAGGAAGTCGGAGCGGACCGGATCGTCAACGCCGTCGCGGCCTACGCGAGAGTGAACGGCCCATGCATCATCGTGGACTTCGGCACCGCGACGACCTTCGACGTCGTGACCGAGCGCGGCGAGTACGCCGGCGGCGTCATCGTTCCCGGGATCGCCATTTCGGCGGAGGCGCTCTTCGAAAAGGCCGCCCGGCTGTGGCGCGTCGAGATCCGGCGTCCGGAGCGCGTCGTCGGGAAGACGACGGCCTCCTCGATCCAGTCGGGTCTCTACTTCGGATATCTCTCCCTGGTCGACGGCGTCATCGACCGGATCGTCCGCGAGACGGGCGGGCGCCCGCACGTCATCGCCACCGGCGGCCTGGCCGAGCTCTTCGCCGGCGGATCGGAGCGCATCGAGGAAGTCGACCCGCTCCTGACCCTGACCGGGCTTCGTCTGATCTATGAGCGAAACCGGGGAGGATAGCGGCTACTTCGCCGCGGCGGAGGCGGCCTTCATCCGCCGCCGGGGGACGCCCTTTCTCCTCTCGCCCCGGGATTTCGCCCTTCTCGCCGAGTGGCGCGCGCTCGGGGTTCCCGTCGAGGCCATCGAGCAGGGAATCGACGACGCGTTCTCGCGGCGGGAAGAACGGGGAGCGGCCGGGCGGGTCAACTCGCTGTCGTACTGCCGCGACGCGGTGCTCGGCGCCTGGGAACGCCGCGCGGAGGCCGCCATCGGCCGCGGCACGGGGCGGACCGTCCAGGAGGGCAACCCCGCGGCCTCGCTCGCCGCGCTCGCCGCGCGCCTGACCGAGCTCGCCGACGCGCGCCCCGATCTCGAGGCGCCCCTGGCGTCCGCGGCGCGCTCGGTCTCGCGGCTCGCGGCGTCGGGCAAGGATCCGGCCGCCGCCGAAGACGCGCTCGCCCGGCTGGACAAGCGGCTCGCCGGATCCCTTTACGACGCGCTTCCCGAGGCCGAGCGCGGTCGGGTCGACGGCGACGTCGCGGACCAACTCGCCCGCGCCCGCGTGCGGCTCGACGAAGAGACGGCGGGGAAGACCGCACGCGCGCTCCGCCGCCGCGCCGTGCGGGAGGCTCTCGGCGTTCCGCGCCTCTCCCTTCTCTAGAGTCTCCTTGCCCCCTTCGATGTCCTTCCGCGCCGTCGTCGAAAAGCTCGCGCCCACGGGGGAGGGCGTCGTCAGGACAAATGAGGGTGTGGGACTCGTGGACGGCGTCCTTCCCGGCGAGGAGGTCGAGATCGAGATCGTACGGAGGTCGCGCAAGATCTGGAGAGGCCGGCCGGGGGCGGTGTACCGGGCGTCTCCGGACCGACGGACCGGGGGCCACGCCGACGGATGCCCGGCGTGCGACTGGGCGCACTTCGACAGGGCGGCGGCGCGCTCCGCCAAGCGGGATCTGTTCCTGGAAACGATGTCCCGCATCGGCCGCGTACCGGCCTCCGCGTTCGCCGGCCTCGCCGTCGAGCCCTCCGGCCCCGGATACCGCCTGAGGAGCCGCTTTCACGCGGAGCGGCGGGAAGGCAGTCTGCGGCTGGGAGGCTTCGCGCCCGGGACGCACCGCGTCGAGCCCCTCGATGCGTGCGAGGCCCTGAGCGGATCGCTGCGCGACCTCCTCCCGCGCCTCGGCGAGGCGCTCGCGCCTTTTCCGCCGCCTCTCGAGATCGCGACGCTCGAGTCTCTGGACGGCGGCCGCCGGCTCGTCCGCGCGGTCGTCCCGGGGGAATCGGGGGCCGCCGCTCCGATCGCGCGCGCCCTCGCCCCGCATTTCGACGGGGTGAGCGTCGTCGATTCGAAGGGCGCTCTGCTCCGCCGCGCGGGGGCGCCGCGCCTCTGGATTTCTGTCGGAGAGCGCGAGTGCCCGGCCTCGGCGGGCGCATTCTTCCAGGCCAACCGGTTTCTCGTCGAGCCTCTCGCGCGCCACGTCGAGGAGCTCGCGGCCGCCGTGCCGCCGGGCCGGGCCCTGGACCTGTTCGGCGGCTCCGGCCTCTTCGCCGGAGCGCTCCTCGGCGCCGGACACCAGGTGACGTCGGTCGAAGGGCAGGGGGAAGCGGCGCGGGACGCGAAGCTGGCGCGCGATCGATGGAGGTCGGGAGATCGATGGCGCATCGAGCAGGCGCCGGTCGCGCAATTCGTGCGCGTCGATCGGGGACGCGAGGATCTCATCGTCGTCGACCCCCCCCGCGCGGGCCTGGGGCTTGCTCTTTCGCGCGCTCTCGCGCACCGCGCGCGCCGACGGCTCATCTACGTGTCCTGCGATCCGGCCACGCTCGCCCGCGACCTCGCGGCCATCCTGCCCGAAGGGTGGGAGATCGTCGGCGCGCGGCTGTTCGATCTGTTCGCCTTGACGCACCGCGTCGAGGCGGTCGTGGCCCTGGAGCGGAACCGGGCCGCGTGAGGGCCGAGGACCCGGCCCGATATCCCCGCCCCTCCGCACCCGCCGCCCGCGGCGCCGTCGCGCTCGTCTCCGGAATCGCCCTCGGAGCGCGCGCGACGGGCGGTAGCGCCGAAGCGCTCCTCCTCGCCGGCCTCTGCGCCGCTCTTCTCTTCGCCCGCTGGCGGCGCGTCGCGGGGCGAGGAACGATCCCGCGGGCCGCGGGCCTGATTCTCTTCATCGCTCTGGGTTTCGCGGAGGGGCGCGTTCGTCTGGCCGTTCCGGCCCGCCAGGCGGCGGAGGCGTTCGCGGCGCTCCCCCCGTCGCCGGACCGCGTCGATCGCGTCGAAGGCGTCCTCACGGATTTCTGGACCGGCGCGCCGCCCCGGGCGCACGGACGCCTGAGCGCCGCGCGCCTCTGGAACGGCGCCGAGTGGCGGCCATTTCCGGCGGAGGTCCTCCTCTTCGTTTCCGGCGAAGCGCCGGTTGCGAGCGTCGCCGACCGGGGAGACCGGGTCGTCGCGGTCGGCAAGCTGCGGCCCGAAGGCCTCCCGGCGTCCGATCGCGACTTCGCGCTTCCGTGGCCGGTGTATCGCCTGTCGGTCAAGAGCGCGCTGCGGGTGGAGTCCCCGCGCCTGACGCTCCTCTCGTGGCTCGCGGGCCCCAACCGCTGGCTCTACGCGCGCCTGGCGGCCGCGCGACCCGGAGACGAGGCGTTCGATCGCGACGTCCGCGGACCTCTCGCCGCGATTCTCCTCGGCCGGACCTCGGGGCTCGATCGGGGCATGGTGGCGCGATACCGGCGCGGAGGCCTCTACCATCTTCTCGTCATCGCGGGCCTCCACGTCGGACTGGCCGCCGGGATGGCGCTCCTCGGGCTGCGTCTCCTCTCCGTACGGGGGAGATGGCGCGAGGCCGGGCTCCTCGCCGTCGTTGCGATCTTCGTCCTCGTCGGGGGCGCGAATCCGCCGGCCGTCCGCGCGGGGATCGTCTTCGCGGTGTTCCTGGCGAGCCGGCTCCTGGAGCGGCCCATCGCGCCCGCTCAGGCGATCGGACTCTCGGCCCTCATCCTCATCGGCGCCGCTCCGGAACAGCTCTACGCGGTCGGGACACTGTTGACGTTCGCGGCAGTCTGCGGCATCGCGGCGTTTGCCGGACTGCTCCGGGATGGATTGCCTCGCCGGCCGGCCTTCCTCTTTTCCGGTCTCGCCGCGGCTGTGGCCGCGCAGATCGGAACCTCGCCTCTCCTGCTGTGGCGCTTCAACGTCGTCTCCGCGGGCGCGTGGATCACCGCCCCGCTCGCGATTCCGATCGCGGGGGGATTGATCGCCGTCGGCGCGGCGATCCTGCTCTGCCTCGCCGTCGGAGTTCCGGCCGGCGTGTTGATCTCCGTCTTCGCGGCGGGCTCCCGCACCCTGGAAGCCGTGGCCGAGCGGACGGCGGGCGTCGCGTTCCTGAGGCCCACGCCTCCGCTCATCGCGGTCCTGGCAGTCTGGGCGCTTCTCGCCTGTGGACTGTTTCTCCGCGGCAGGCCGCGGGCGGCCGTGTTTACCTCGGCCGGCCTTCTGTTCCTCTTTCTCGCCGTGCGAGCGGGACCGGCCGGACCGGGGCGCGGGTTTTCGCTCGAGGCCCTGGACGTCGGGCAGGGCGACGCCTTTCTCCTCCGATGGGGAGCCCACGCCGTCCTCGTCGACGGCGGAGGGCCCTTCGACCTCGAGGCGCGCGACTTCGGCCGGACGCGCCTTCTTCCGAAGCTCCTCGATCGCGGGGTGTGCCGGCTGGATGCGGCGCTCGTGACCCATCCGCACCCGGACCACGCGCTCGGGATCTTCGCCGTTCTCGACGAGATTCCGGTCGGAGCGCTGTGGATCTCCGACGGCGACGACGAGAATGGCCTCTACCGGGATCTGGCGGCGGCGGCGCGGCGCCGGGGGGTGTCCGTGCGGGCGCTCCGGCGCGGGAGCGTCGTGCGCTGGGCGGGCGCGAGCTTCTCGATCCTGCGGTCGGGCGGCCCGCGGACCAAAAAGGACGCAACCAACAACCAGTCGGTCGTCGGCGTCTTCGAGCGCCAGGGCCGGCGCGCTCTCCTGACCGGCGACGCGGGGGCCGCGGCCGAGGGGGACCTCCTGCGGACGGACAGAGGACGGCTGTCCGCCGACGTGCTGAAGGTCGGCCACCACGGCAGCCGCGGTTCTACGCTGCCGGCCTTTCTCGCCGCCGTCTCTCCGCGGGCGGCCCTCGTCTCCTGCGGCCGGGAGAACCGCTTCGGGCATCCGGCCCCCGAGACGCTCGGCTCTCTGGCGGCGGCGCGAGTTCGGGTCTTCCGTACGGACGTGGATTCCGACATTCTTCTGGAGCTTTTTCAGGGAGGAACACGCGTGCACAAGCGGGAGCTGCCCTGAGACGGATCGCGCCGGCGACCCTGCTCGTGGTCCTCGGCCCGACCGCGTCGGGCAAGTCCGACCTCGCGCACGAGGTGGCGCTGGAGCGAAACGGCGAGATCGTTTCGGCCGATGCGTTCGCGGTGTACCGCGGCCTCGACGTCGGGACGGCGAAGCCGTCACGGAACCGCCGCCGTGAGGTTCCGTACTGGGGCCTCGACGTCGCCCTCCCGGGGGAGGCCTATTCCGCCGGGCGGTGGGCCCGGGAGGCGCGAGGCTGGATCGACGACATCGCGGGGAGGGGACGGCTGCCGATTCTCTGCGGAGGCAGCGGCTTCTATCTGTCGGCGCTCCTGGAGGGCCTTCCTCCCGCCGGGGAGATGAACCCAGCGCTCCGGGCGGCGCTCGCCGCCTGGGGGCGGCTGCGCCCGGAGGAGGCGCATCGATTCCTCCAGGTGAACGATCCGGTCTCCGCC
>JAIVJS010000075.1 GCA_020199905.1 Acidobacteriota bacterium | reverse complement strand
GTTCCGCTCCGAGACGGCGGGCCGCCCGGCTCGGGGACGGCGGGGGCCGGCGTCGATGCGGCGGCGGCTTGCGTCGCGGCGGGAGTGATCATGGGCGCCGGCGTCGGGGAGACGGTTCGAGACTCAACCGGCGCTTCGACGGGAACCGGGGTCGGGGTCGCGGGCAGAGCCGTCGCGGCCGGAGTCGGCGACGTCTTCTTCGAGAAGTCGAGCTCGATCGGGTCGAAGCCTCCGCTCGTTTTGCAGCCGGCGACCCAGACCAGAGCGAGGACCGTCCCCAGTGCTCTCTTGCGGATGTTCACGTGAACCGCCTTCCGGTGAGTCGTCCGTTGGGACTCTTCTTGAGTTGAGAGAAACTTCCGGAACACCCGGATCCGGGATTCTAGACGACGGTTTCGACAGAGAGGTCCGATGACGCACCCATTTCCCGCGACCGTGGTCATTCCGGCCGGGACCCTGGCCGTCTCGGAAATCGGCGGCCTCCGCCGGGTCGACGTGTCCGCGTTTTCCATCGGGCGGACCCCCGTGACCAACGCGCAGTACGCGCCCTGCGTGGAATCGGGGCGCGTCCCCGCGCCGCCGTGGTGGAGCGATCCCGACTTCTCCGGGAGCGACCAGCCGGTGGTGGGCGTCACGTGGGGCGAGGCGGCCGGTTTCTGTGAGTGGCTCACGTCGCAGGACGAAGGGTTGTGGCGGCTTCCGTCCGAGGCGGAGTGGGAGCGGGCGATGTCCGGCGGCGACGAGCTCCCGCCGACTCCCTGGGGGCCGGCGGTGCCGGCGGGGGAAATCCCCGAGGGTCCTCTCCGCGGCCCGTGGCGCACCGGGCAGGGGTGCCGGAACGCCTGGGGGGTCCTGGACCCCGGGACGGTCGTTCATGAATGGTGTCTCGACTGGCGCGAGAAGGAAAGCTTCACCCCCGCCGGATCGTCCGAACCCCTTCGCCGCCGCGCGAGCCGGGGAGGGTCCTGGCGGCACCGGGTTCGCTGGTCGCCGCCCTCCGCCCGCAGCAGCCTGCCCCCCGATTTCCGCTATTCGGATTTCGGATTCCGGGTCCTGCGGGAAGATCCCGGCTGATCTCGCGCGTCGCTTCTCCTCACGCGCACCGTTCATGCGTGGCCCCGGGAAAAATGGCAGACACCGCTCCCCGCCGCTGCCGCGTGTGCGGCCAGTTCGAGCCCGACCTGCGGGAGCACAACGACGCGCAGACCGCCGCCCGGCAGGCGTTGACCCGATGCTCAGACGCCCACGCGGCGGAGGCGGATCGAGCGCGCTCGCGCATTACGAGCTGCGAGAGGTTGAAGGCGGGCGTCCGAAAAGCGCCGCGCTTCTTCCAGCCGCCTTTCGTCTCCCGAAACAGGCTCTCTTACGGCGCCCGCGGCCGCTGAACCGGCGGCGCGTTACTTCGTCGCGACCTTTGCCAGAGCCGCGCGGATTCCGGCGCCGATCTTCTCCGGGGCGTCGACGGCCCAGAAGTGCAGGAAGAAGAGGCGCGGAATCTCGCGGAGCATGTGAGAGTGGAGCGCGGTCGCGGCGATCCCATGGCTCGCAAGCTCGCGGATCACGGGGTTGACCTCGTCGGCCAGCAGGACAAAGTCGCCCGTCGTCGCGACGCGGCTGCCCGCGGCCTGGAAATTGACGGCGATCGCCATCCCCATCGCCGGAGGAACGTCCATCCCCGCATCGCGGATCGTTTCGACCCGCGGGATGGAGAGCTGAAGGACGCGCCCGGCCATCGTTCCCTTGCGGCCGACGGCCTCACTGAGGATGGAAAGAGTCTTCTCCTGCTCGGCTGACGGCTTGCGGGGGAGGCTTCCGGCCGGGGGCGCGAGCGGCGTGGCGGACCGGCCGAGCGCCGCCTTGAGAGCGCGCGCGAGCTTCGCCGCGTCGCCGCGACCGTCGTAGTGAACGTAGATCAGGCGCGGCGTCTCGTTGATCAGATGATTGTGGATGGCGAGGATCTCAAACCCTCCGTCCGCGAGCGCCGCCATGACGGGGCCGGCCTCGGTACCGGTCAGCACGAGGTCGCCCATGACCTCGGCCTCTGCGCCCATTCGCTGAAACGCTCCCCAGGATCCGAGCGCGAGCTCCGGCTCGATCGCAACGCCGTCGATCTGAACGGCGAGATCCGTCCGGGGCCAGGCGAAACGGTGCACGCCTCCCGGCTGATCTTTTCCGGCCTGCCCCATCACCCGATCCACGTCCTGCCAGCTCGACCTCTCGGAAGACGGCGGGTCGATGCTTTGGATCAGGAGACAAACGGCTAAGAGGGCTCGTATCATCGGCACATCTTAAGGGGCCGCCGGCTGGGACGCTCGACCGATGATCCCAGGTCGTGCCCTTTCCCGCAACTTCGACCTGTCGCCCGGCGCCTAGGAGCGCCGGATCGAGGCGCTCTTAGAGGAGATCAAGTCGCGGAGGCTGCTGCAGGCCTGAGGAGGAAATCGAAAGAAAGGGATCAGGAAGGACCACGGCGCACGAGCGTCGCTTGAGAACTGATAACTGAGAGCCGAGAGCCGACAGCTACGACCAGGCGCCCGATCCCGCGGATCGGGCGCCGAGTCGCCTCAGGCGCCGGTCGGGTTCGTCGGTCCGACCCGCGACAGCTGGCTCGCGGTCTCGCCGCCGCGGTCGCGGCTGGGCTGGATGCGGATGACGTCTTTGCAGAACTCGCACGTGACTCGTCCGTCGAGAGCCACGGGGGTCGTGTTCGACCGACCGCAGTGCCTGCAGAACCAGGTCCTCATAAAGTATTCGACCATGGTGCCCCGCTTTCTCGCCGAAGACCGGCGGAGATGACCAGAAGCGGCCCGCTCCCCGGTACGGATCGTAGAAACACAGAATATCACGCGACCCGCGAGGCAAGAGGCCCGCGGAAACCGCCCGCAGAGGGCCGTTTTGAGAGCTTTTTCAACGGGGGGAAGGGGCCGCGTCCGCCGTTCCCGCTGAGACGAGGACGCGGCCGGGCCGGCGGCCGGTCGCCTTTCCGTCCTCCCAGACGGCTTCGCCGTTGACGAGAACGAGCCGGATCCCCTCGGACAGGGCCTTCGGAGCCGCGAAGGTGGAGCGGTCGACGATCCGCGCGGGGTCGAACAGGACGAGGTCCGCCTTCGCGCCGGGCCGCAGGACCCCGCGGTCGGCCAGCTTCAGCCGCAGCGCGGGCATGGCCCGCTTGTAGTTCTCTCCCATCACGCGGCTGCGCACCGCCGCGTGACCCACGACCGCCATCACGTTGACGGAGGAGAAAGCTGGCGGCGCGCGTCGAGGTACTCGGAGAGCGGCCACGGCGACTCTCCGTCCGCGCCGACGACCAGTGTCGTGATGCGCTGCGAGATCTGGCTCTCGGCGAGAGGGTCCTCGGCGAGGCCATCCGTCGAGTGATTGTGGATGTCGATGAATCCTGGCGCGGCGACGAGGCCGCGCCCGGAGACGACGCGGTCTTCGCGCCCCGGGCGGAACGTTCCGACCGCCTGGATCTCCTCGCCGCAGACGCGGATGCTCCCGCGCCGCAGCGGTCTGCCGGAGCCGTCCGAGACAAAGGCCCCGGTGATGACCAGACACTCCGAGGCTCCGGCGGAGGACGCGGCGGCGAGAGCGGCGGCCGCGAGCAGGGATACGAGGCGGGGCCTTTTCATGAGACCTCCCGGACGATGGAACCGGAGACGACTCGGTGCGGACTCTCGAGAAACGTTTTGTCATACCAGGTCGACTCCGAGGCCGGGCGCGGACGTCACCGTCATCTCGCCGTCCGAGACCGTGAACCCGCCGCGAGCCGGGTCTTCCGCCAGATCGAAGCTGCCGTCGAGATCGAGATACCGGGTCGCGGGGCAGGCGAGGGCCGCGTGAAGCGCCGCCGCGATTCCGATCACGCTCTCGTCCATGCACCCCCACATCAGCTCGATCCCGGCCGCGTCGGCGATCGCCGCGATCCTGAGAGCGGGGCGGATCCCGCCGCTCTTCATCAGCTTGATGTTGAAAATGCCGCACGCGGGGACACCGGCGGCCAGCGTCAGCGCGTCCCGCTCGTCCAGGAGGCTCTCGTCGGCCGCGATGCGGGAGCGCCAGCGCTCCGGCATCCGCCTCAGTCCGTCGTTCTCGCGGGGCACGGGCTGTTCCAGAAATTCGACGGCGTCGCCAGCGGCTTCCAGGAACCGGACGGCTTCGGCGGGTGTGTACCCGACGTTCGCGTCGGCGCGCAGCCGCACCGACGAGCCGAAGCGCTCGTGCAGGCGGCGGATCAGCGCGGTGTCCTCTTCGAGCGCTTCCCCGACCTTCACCTTCAGGATACGGAAGCCGCGCCCGACGAGCTCCTCGGCAAGCGCGACCGCCTCGTCACGGGCCTGGATGCCGATCGTGACGGAGGTGGGCAGGCTGGCGTGCACGCGCCCGAGCGCGTCGGCCAGCGGAACCCCGAGCCGGCGCGCGTAAAGGTCGTGAAGCGCCATGTCGACGGCCGCCAGCGCACCTGGGGTCGAGCGCATGCGCCGTCCCGCCTCCTGGCAGAGAGCGCCGAGGCGGAGGACGTCCTGTCCGCTCAGCCAGTCGAGGGAGCTCTCGGAGAGGGCCTCCGAGCACGCCTCCACCGTCTCGCCCGTGATCGCGGCTTCCGGAGTCGCGGCGCCGAGGCCGGCGCCGCGGTCGTCGGTCTCGACCTCGAGGAGAAACATCTCGACCGCCTCGGTGGTCCTTCCCGCGACGCGGTACGGCAGCCGCAGAGGCACGCGTTCCCGGCGAGCCCGCGTGCCCAGGATCTTCACGCGTTCTCTTCCACGACGAACTTGCGGACCGCGGCGACGAGCGGCTCGACGCCGTCCTCGAGCGGGCAGACGACGGGAATGCCGAGCCGGGCGGCGAGGGCGTCCCGGACCTCCTCGCGCCGGTCGCCCTCGAGGCCGTGCGTGTTGAGCGCCACGCCGACGGTGCGGGCGCCGTACGACTCGATCAGCGCGATCTCGTCCTCGACGGCAGGAATGGGAAATCCCATGCCCTCGAAGCCTTCGAACTCGACTCGGGCCGGCGCATGCTGCAGAACGGCGGCGCGCGCCCCCCCGGAGAGCAGAAGCTCGGAGCCGCAGGGGCCGGAGGGGTTGCGCAGCGAAGACTGGCCTTCGAGGAAGATGACGTCGGGCCGCGCCTCGCGGGCGCAGGCGAGGACGGCTCGCTCGAGCTCGCCCGACACGAAGTCGTTCGGCGTGGCGTCGAGCAGGAATCCCCACCGGCCGCCCTGGAGCCACCCGGTCTGTCCCGTGAAGACCATCTCGGCGCGCAGGCCCGATCGCCGGCACGCCTCGGTCAGCAGGCGAGCGGTCGTGCGCTTTCCGACGGCGCAGTCGGTTCCGAGAACCGCGATCCGCGGAGTTGCCAGTTTGCGGATCTCGCCCGTCCAGAAGTGCAGCTCCGAGATCGGGCGCGGCCGGCGAACGTCGGTGATCGAGACCCCGCGGCGGCGCGCGGCTTCCGCCAGGGCGGGGTCGTCGGAGACCGGATCGTG
This sequence comes from Acidobacteriota bacterium, assembly GCA_020199905.1. Lineage (GTDB taxonomy): Bacteria > Acidobacteriota > Thermoanaerobaculia > UBA5066 > Gp7-AA6 > JALYUA01. The sequence continues at coordinate 64,750 of JAIVJS010000075.1, read as the reverse complement.
CAGGCCGTTGACGATCGAGAGGCCGGAGTCGATCGCCTCGGCGATGGCGGCTTTGATCTCCGGCGGGATGCGCCCGCCGGACGTGGCGATCCCGACGACCGCGAAATCGGGACGGTCGGGTAAAGCGTCCAGAGCGTCGGGGATCGAGGCGAATACGGGAATGCCGCGCGGGACGCCATCGAGCAGGCGGCCGGCGTCCTCGCCGGGGCAGGAGGAGTCGACGATCCCGACGATGCGATAGCGCTCCGTCCCGCGGACCAGCCCGTGCGCCGTCTTCCCGTTGTCGGTCCGAAATTGGGTGCCGCAGAGGACGAGCGCAGTGCCGTCCACGCTCAGGCCGCCCGCGCGGCGCCGCTCCGGCGCCACCAGACGTACGCTGGAAGGCCGGCGACGAGGATGGCGAGGCCGATGACGGACTCGACCGGTTTCTCGAGCAGCGTGTTTCCCACGAAGACGAGGCACACGGCCACGAAGACGAGCGGGATCCAGGGATATCCAGGGACCCGGAAGGGCCGCGGCTCGCCCGGCCGGCTGCGGCGGAGCACGATGACCGCGACGCCCGTCACGGCGTGGAAGAGGAAGATAGCGAAGATCACGTACGTGTAGAGCTGCTCGTATGTCCCCGAGAACGTCAGGGCGATGCCCCACGCGCCCTGAGCGATCAGGCTCGCGCCCGGGGTGTGATGCTGCGGATGGACGCGCCCGAGCGCTTCGAAGAACAGGCCGTCGCGCGACATCGGCAGGTAGATCCGGGCGCAGTAGAGGACCGTCGTTGCCAGGCACCCGAAGATCGAGATGAGCACGAGGGTCGTGATGAGCCGACCGCCTCCGGGGCCGAAGAGGGCGAGCGCGCTCGCCTCGGCGACCCGCGGCGTCTTCGCCAGCACGGGAACAGGCAGCGCGCGGAGGTACACGACGTTGACGAGAAGGTAGATGCCAGTGACGGCCGCGGTCCCGACGATCAGACCGATCGGGAGCGACTTCTCCGGGTTTCTCATCTCACCGGCGAGAAACGTGGCGCCGTACCAGCCGTCGTATGTCCACAGCACGGCGATCATGCCGACGCCTGCCGCGGCGAAGCCCGTCGGAAAGAGCGAACCCGTGGTCGCGAACGCGCCCGGCCGCGCCGGAAGGAAGAGTCCCAGGACGCCGAGGAGGAGGAGGGACAGAATCTTCGCGGCGGTGATGGCGTTCTGAAACCGCGTTCCCGCACGAACGCCGGCGTAGTTGATCGCGGTCAGACCGGCGATCGCGATCGCCCCCGCGAGCTGGGCGCCGGTCGCGGTCCAGACGAAGGATCCGAGGGGAACGCTCCAGAGCCGGTGCGCGCTCGAAAAAAACGGGAGGAACGCGCCGAGGTACTCGCCGAACCCGACGGCGAGCACGGCGATCCCGCCCGTCATCATCACGAAGAAGGCGCCCCAGCCGTACAGAAACCCGAAGAGCGGGCCGTAGGCCTCTTTGACGTAGTGATACTGCCCGCCCGCGCGGGGAAACATCGCGCCGAGCTCCGCATACGTCAGCGCGCCCGCCAGCGCGAGGATGCCGCCCCCGAGCCACAGAAGGAGAATGCCGCGCGGGTCCGGAACGGCCTTCGCGATCTCCGAAGTCGTGAGGAAGATGCCGGTCCCGAGGGTCGCACCGACCGTGACGAGAACGGAGTCCGTCGTCGAAAGCGCCCGCTCGAGGCGGGGCTCCTCTCCGAACGTCGTGTCGCGCATGGTGAAAGCTGTCAGTCATCAGTTTTCAGTTCATGTGGGACCGAACTGAGGACTGAGAACTGACAACTGAGAACTATTCCGCCTTTCCGCTGCCGGGCTCGTACTTCCACGCCGTCTGGCGCCCGGCCGCGTCGGCGAAGCGGGTGTCGACGTACTCCGAGAACGGGATCTTCCAGTCGAGGACGCCCGTCTCGATCATCAGGTCCCGGACCATGTCGAAGTCCGGCTTCCGCGGCGAGAGGCTAGTGTATGTGACGCGGTCGAGCGGCATCGTCAGCGCGTGGCGAAGCAGGGCGGGGGGCTGACGGTAATAGTAGCGGCCGACGAAGTCCGCGGCGTGCTCGCGGTGGGGCTTGCCTTCGTCCAGCCAGAGGCCCGAGCGCGCGATCCCGTCGACGAGCACCTGCACGGCGTCCGGGCGCGTGTCGATGACGTCCTGCCGCACGACGACGACACAGGACATGTAGTCGGGCCAGTACTCGCGGGCCGGAAAGAGGATGCGGCCGAAGCCGCCGATCTCCGCCTGCGCGGGATACGGCTCGCCCATGGAGAAGGCGTCGATGGCCTTCGCCGCGAGCGCTCCCGCGACGTCGGGCGGCGCCATCTCGATCAGCCGCACGTTCCCGGGCGGGATGCCGTTGGCCTTCAGGGCCTTGAAGACGATGAGCCGTTCGTCGGAGAACCGGCTGGGAATCGCGATGATGCGTCCCCGCAGGTCCTTCACGGATTGGATGGGTCCGTCCTTCTGCACGACGACGGCGCTGCCGTACCGGTGACCGAGATAGACGATCCTGATCGGCACGCCCTGCGCGCGGAGCGCGATCGCCATCGGAGCGACCATGAATCCCACCTGCATGCGGTTGGAGATCAGCGCCTCCTTGATCTCCGGAAATCCCTGGAACATGCGGGGGATGAAGAGATTCCCCGCGAGGGAATATCGCGAGATGAAATCCGTCACGGGGCACGCGAGGTGGCAGGTCACCGGGATGTACGCCACGTTCAACTTCCGCTGAGAAGGGGGCAGCCGCTGGTTCACGATGGAAGACCAGTCGACGTTCAGCGCCATGTGCGCTCCGGTCAGCGCGGCCGTCCAGAGGAGGGCTCCGACGGCCAGACGCCGTCCGATGCGGACCGGCCGCCGCTCGCGGGGAACTTCCGGGGGGCGCGGGGCCGCGCTCATGCCGCGCGGAAGCCCCACCGGACCGAGCGCAGCCGCTCGACCCGGCGCATGAGGACGTTCAGGCCGACCCCGATCACGCCGATCAGGATCATCGCCGCGACGACGAGGTCATAGCGCTTTCCGGCATTGCGCGAGTCGATCACCAGGTAGCCGAGGCCGGAGTCCACGGCGATCATTTCGGCGGCGACGACCACGAGCCAGGCGATCCCGAGCGCGATCCGGAGTCCGGTCAGCACCTGCGGGAGGGCCGCCGGAAGCATCACGCGCCAGAGACGCTCGGCCGGCGAGAGGTCGAAGTTCTGACCCGCGAGCAGATACATCACCGGGATCGCCCGAACGCCGTTCATGGTGGCCACGACGATCGGGAAGAACGACGCCAGAAAGATCAGGAAGATCGTCGCGAAGTTCGAGATGCCGAAGAGGACGATCGAGACCGGGATCCACGCGAGCGGGCTGATGGGCCGCAGCAGCTGGATCACCGGATTGGCGGCCCGGGCGCCGGTGGGAGACCAGCCGAGAAGCAGTCCGGTCGGAATCCCGAGCGCCAGCGCCAGCCCGTAGCCCGAGACCACGCGGAAGAGGGAGTCGGCCGCATAGCGGAAGAGCACGCCGCGGCGCGCGAGCTCGGCGAAGCCCGCCGCGACGGCCAGAGGAGGGGGAAAGACCGACGTTTTCGTCCACCGGACCGCGAAGTGCCAGACCACGAGAGCGAGGACCGCCGTGAGCGCGGGCCAGAGGATCCTTTCGAACGAGCGCGACACCACGGTTCGTGAGGTCCGTCAGATGCGGTGCGCCAGGCCGATCTCTTCGAAGATGCCGTCGCGCAGCTCGAGATATCGCCGGGACGAGAGGTCGCGGGGATGAGGCAGATCGATCGTGACGACCCGGCGGATCGTTGCGGGCCTCGCGGACATCACGATCACGCGATCGGCGAGCTGAACGGATTCGTCGATGTCGTGGGTCACGAAGAGAATCGTCTTCCTCTCGGCGCCCCAGATCCGCAGGAGCTCGGACCGCATGACGAGCCGCGTGATCGAGTCGAGCGCGCCGAACGGCTCGTCGAGATAGAGCATGTCGGGGTTGACCGCGAGGGCGCGCGCGACTTCGACACGCTGCTTCATTCCGCCCGAGAGCTCCTGGGGATAAGCCTTCTCGAACCCGGTGAGCCCGACGAGGCCGACGTAATGGGCGATGCGCTTCGCCCGCTCCGCCTCGGGGAGCCGCCCAAGCCCGAAGCCGATGTTTCCCTCGACCGTCAACCAGGGGAAGACCCCGCGCTCCTGGAACACGAAGATCCGCCGCGGATCGGGGCCGGACACCGGCTCCCCGTCGATCGTGACGGATCCCGCCGTCGGCGTCAGGAAACCCCCGACGATGTTCAAGAGCGTCGACTTGCCGCAGCCGGACGGCCCGAGGATGCAGACGAGCTCTCCCTCGCGGACGTCCAGGTCGATGTCGTGAAGAACACGCGTTTCCTTACCCTCGGCGCGGAATGTCATCTCGAGCCCTCGGATCGAGAGCTTCGCGCGGTCGGGCACGAGCTCCGCCGCCGGCTTCACGCCGCCTCCGCTTCGACGGGAGTCTGGTAGCCCCAGCTCGCCGCGGGCAGGCGCTCGAGACGGCGCATCGCGGAGTCGAGGCCGACGCCGATCAACCCGATCAGGACCATGCCGGCCACGACCAGGTCATATCGGTTGCCGGCGTTGCGCGCGTCGATGATCAAAAACCCCAGCCCCGAGTTGACGGCGATCATCTCCGCGGCGACGACCACGAGCCACGCGATTCCGAGCGTCAACCGGAGGCCGACGATGAGTTGCGGGAGGATCGCGGGAGCGAGGACCTTTCGCGCCAGATCGACCGGAGAGAGCCCGAAGTTGCGCCCGGCGTTCCAGTGCGTCGCCGTGACGCTTCCGACGGCGTTCATGGCCGTGAGAATCAGAGGAAGAATCGAGGCGAGGAAGATGATGAAGATCGCGGCGAGATCTCCCACACCGAACCAGAGTATCGCGATGGGGATCCAGGCGAGGGGAGAGATCGGCCGCAGCAGCTCGAGCAGCGGCGCGAGCGCCATCTCCGCGCGGCGGCGCCAGCCGAGGAAGATCCCCAGGGGCACTCCGACGACGACGGCCATCAGGTATCCCCACGTGACGCGGAAGAGCGAGGCGACGACGTGTTTGACGAGAAACCCTTTCTGCGCGAGCTCCGCGATCGCGGCCGCGACGCTCCACGGGCTCGGAAGAAGCGTATTTCCGGCGAGCGCGATCGCCGCGCTCCAGAGAACGAGGAGCATCACGAGCCCGGAGCACGACACGAGGAGGCGTCCTCCGGCCGATGTCCGCGCGCGCCCTGGATTCATGCGTCGAGGCCCCCGATGTCGGCGTCATCGGCTCCGCCCTCTGGCCGGGCGGGCGGCGAATGCGGCCGGGTTTTCCGAAGCCCGCGAGTGTAGCAGGGACCGCCGGACCTGTGTATGATTCGCGCTCTTCGACTGCGGGGTCGTAGTTCAGTTGGTTAGAACGCCGGCCTGTCACGCCGGAGGTCGCGGGTTCGAGTCCCGTCGACCCCGCCACTCACGATGCTTACGAGAGGAAAACCACGAGGCTTTCGGAAGTTTTTCGGTTTTCTCACTCTCCGCTTCCGCGACGTTCCGCGTCAGTTCGCGGACAACTCCCGGACAATCTTCGGACAGAGTGGTCCGCCACCACCCGAGCTTCGCCGTGGGTTCGTTCATTTCCTTTGCAGCGAGGCAGCCCGCCTTCTCGGGAGTCGCCACCATTCGTCCCCGTTCACCCTCCGGCTGCCGCGTCGGCTGCGCCGACCGGGGCCCTCTTCCTGGTCACGATCTCCGCGATCGAGACTCTCTTCCCGCCCTAGCGTGCGCGGTTCGCCGTCCGAGGCCGCGAGATCCCTGGACGCGAGGGAACGCGGCCCGTTCGGTTTGGATCACGCTCTGCCAGGACCAGGCGCAGCTGTTGCAAAAAGGGAATCAACGTCTCCGACTCCACGCCGCGCCGGTAGATGACCGCGGTTTCATGAAAGATGCCGGGTTCCGTGGTCTGCTTGAGAACGAATCCGCGCGTACGTGCCCGGTCGCCCTCAGGAATCACAAGCGCGATGATGAGGCCCGCCGCGACCATCCCGAGGATGGTTCGGGCGGGCGGAAGGTCACCTGCGACGTCGAGGGGCGGCCCGAAACCAGCGTTGCGAAAGACATTGAGCAGGTGATCGTAGCATCCGGGGGAGAAGTGCCTCGGCCAGAGACTGTACGGTTCGTCGACCAGGTCCTCGAGCCGCACAGTGCGCCGCCGGGCAAAACGGTGGCCCGCCGGGAGGGCGACCATCATTCTCTCGCGACCGGTGATTTCCGTCGTCAAGCCTTGAGAGAGTGTCGGAAAACAGCAGAACCCGATGTCGATCTCTCCGGCGTGGAGCGCGGCGACCTGAGATTCTTCACTCAAGTTTTGAAACAGAATTTTCACGTCCGGAGCACGTTCGACGAAGCGCCGGCGCGTCTTGCCAATCAGATCCCAATCCGACGTCACCGAGATCCCCAGCACGATCTTCCGCGAGTCGCCCCGGGCAGTCTCTCGCGCGACGGCCCCCGCTTGCTCCGCCGACGCCAGAATGCCCTGCGCTACTTCCAGGAAGCGCCGACCGGCGGGGGTCAGCTGCACGCGCGGCCGCGTGCGGACCAGGAGCGAGACGTTGAGCTCTCTTTCCAGAATCTTGATCTGCTGGCTGACAGACGGCTGCGACGTGTTTAGCCGAACAGCGGCACGACCGAAGTGTGTTTCTTCGGCGACAGCTACGAAATAGCGCAGATGACGAAGCTCCAATCGGTCTACCCCTTTCTGCCAATCCTACGTCTGACAGCACAGCAGACCGAAACCTCGCCAGGCATCGACCGGTGATCCGTCGATAACTTCGGAGAATCACAAGGATTACAACAAACGATTAGCGACGCGCCGTCGGCCGCGCCATGATCAACCCCTTCCTTCGATGGCGAGCTCGCGGTCACGATCCAGACCGGATGACCTCGGGCCTCTTCAAGGACGACGTAGAAAAAGAAAATGGTTCGGTGTCCGACGCAACCTCGGAACTGTTCGTCGGATTCGGACGCCTCGACGGATCCTCGTCGAATGCGTGCGTCCCTCCCGGATCTTTTCCGTGTGGCGACTTTCTTGCACTGTGTCTTCCATGACTGAGCGCGAGCAGCCACCCATCCGGGGAATCCCTGACCGGGTACTGGCGCTTTTCGTCCGAGTCATTCCCCCGGCACTCTCCCGCGTTAGCGGCTCAGAACATGACCGGTTAACGCTTCTTCTCGGCTCGGCGAGGGCCGAGCTCGAGCGGCGGAGGGCGCACTTTGCTTACGCCTCCGGTACCGGTCGAGCGTATGCTGGTGGAGTGCTGAACGAGTTCCTCATCGCCAACCGGGCCGAGCTGATCGAGCGCTGCAGGCTGAAGGTCGCGCAACGGCCCGACCCCGGAGTGACCGAAGGCGAACTGCGGCATGGAATTCCCCTCTTCCTCGATCAACTCATCAAGACGCTCCAGATGGAGCAGACGACGGACCCGATGCAGAGTCGCGAGGTCTCCGGTCCCTCCAGCGGTCAAAAGGCGGAGTCCACCCGGTCCGAAATTGGCGAGACGGCGGTGCTTCATGGCCGCGAGTTACAACGGCACGGCTTCACGGTCGAGCAGGTCGTTCACGACTACGGCGATCTCTGTCAAGCGATCACGGATCTGGCCTTCGAACACAACGCGCCGATCACGATCGACGAGTTCCGAACCTTGAACCGCTGTCTCGACAATGGGATCGCCGTTGCCGTCACCGAGTTCAATTACCGGCGCGATTCTGCGGTGGCAGACACAGAGACCAGCGCTTTGAATGAACGGTTGGGATTTTTTGCCCACGAGCTGCGTAACCGCCTCTCAACGGCTAACCTCGCGCTCGCCGCCATCAAAGCCGGCAAGGTTGGGCTGGCCGGCGCGACGGGAGCCGTGTTGGACCGGAGCCTCGTGGCACTGTCCAATCTCATCGACCGCACCTTTACCGAGGTTCGACTGGCGGCCGGCGAGCCCGCGCAGCAGCGGCTATTCTCCCTTGCCGGCTTCATCGCGGAAGTGAGGCTTTCCGCGTCGCTGGAAGCGCAGGTCAAGGACTGCGTGCTGAAGGTCTCGGATGTTGCGCCGGAACTTGCCGTCGATGCCGACCGCGACCTGCTGTTCGCGGCCGTGGGGAACCTGTTGCAGAACGCGTTCAAGTTCACTCGTCCACAGACCGAAGTCAGACTGAACGCCTACGGCGCCGACGACCGCATCCATATCGACGTCGAGGACAACTGCGGCGGACTTCCCCCGGGCGATCCGCAAGATCTCTTTCTCCCATTCAAGCGGGGGAGCGCGGACAACACCGGCCTCGGCCTCGGCCTGTCCATCTCTCGAAACAGCGTCATGGCCAACGAGGGGACTCTGACCGTCCGCAACAGACCTGGCCGGGGTTGCGTCTTCACCATCGACCTGCCCCGCCGCTCGGTCCACGACCCCTCTTCCGTATCCAGTGCGGTGCCGGATCAACGGTAACGATTCCGGTCGGGACGGCGGAAGCGGACGGCGACCCGAGGGCGCTCGCGTCGGGAAGGCTCGCGAGGCGCTTCGTCCGCGAGGGAGTCCCTGCGCCGGGCAACAGGGTGGCCGCGAAAACCGCCATGAGCCGAACGGCGAGGAGTGTCAACGCCGGGCGCCTCCGAGGGAAAACTCCACCGCCGCCGCCTTGCTGCCGCGGTCTCGCCGGCCGCCGCGCTCTTCGTCACATCCGAAGCGGCGCTCGTGCTGCCAACTTCCGCTCGCAACAGGCCTCCTCGTTCGGAATGCACGGCACGAGATCCCACGAGGCGGCACCCGTATGGCGATGAACGATGGCGCGGACGGCGGAAGAATTTTTCCGCTCGTCCTTCGCGGCCGCGAGAAGGCGCGCTACGAGGCGGAGCGGGCCAGCCGCAACTCGATCCTGCCGTCGCGCACGCGGGTCTCGAAAAGGGGCTGCGGGAACGCGGACGGTCCGGCCACGACGTCGCCGGTCGCGAGCTCGAAGGTCGATCCGTGCCAGGGGCAGACGACGCAGTCGCCGTCCAGCCTGCCCTCGGAAAGCGGGCCGCCCAGATGCGCGCAGGTTTCGGCGAGCGCGTGGAGGCGGCCGCCGCGGCGGACCAGGAGGAGGGGGGTGCCTTTGTAGAGGATGCGTTTCAGCGTGCCTTCCGGAAGCTCGCCGTCGTCCAGGGCCTCGACGAAGTCCTCGGGCATCTCGCGGCCGGCGGTGTGGTCGACGCCGATCTGCTCGTGCGAGACGAGCTCGCCCCCGAGGAATCCCGCGGCGGCCACGAGGAACAAACCGGCTAGCGCGAGTCCGCTGCCGACGCCCCGGGACCCGCGGGAACGCGAGAAGAGAGACGCGGCAAAGAGAAGCGTTCCCGTGGAGGTCAGCAGCGCGTGGGCGGCGCCGATCCGGCGCGGCCGTCCATCCGTCTCCGACCAGTCCGTCAGTCCCGTGACGGCGGACCCGATCGCGCCGGCGAGTCCCAGGGCGGCGGTGGCGTCCGCCGCGCGGTGAAGCCCGCGCCGATCCCGTCCGTCGTCAAGGGCGTCGAGCAGCACGGTCGCGGTCCAGGCGCCGATCGGGATGTCGGTCAGCACCGGATGCAGGGGATGGCCGAGCCACGTGCCGTGCAGGGCGTTTTTCACGAGCCGCCGCGCGGGCCCGAGGCCGTCGAAAAATCCGCGGACTGCGGGCTGGAGCGCGTCGGAAAGCGTGTCGAGCGAGGTCTGGTCGCCGACCGTGCGGTACACGTCTTTGAGGATCAAGGTTACCCCCGTGTTTTGGAAACCCCATGCGAAAGCGGAACAGGAGCCGGAGTGCGCCCCTCCCTCACGTCGAAGCTTTTGCGCATCACGCGGCCGGCAACTTGCGGGGAACCGTGAAGCTGAATGTGCTTCCCTCGCCCTCCCGGCTCTCCGCCCGGATCGCTCCGCCGTGCGCTTCCACGATGGACCTGGAAATGTAGAGGCCGAGACCCATGCCTCGGCGATCATTCTTTCCGACCTGCCAGAACCGCTCGAAAACCGCCTCCAGCATGCCGGCTGGTATCCCGGAGCCGGTGTCACTGACCCAGACGCGGATCCCGTCCTCGGAGCGTTCGGCCCCGACGCGGATTATGCCGCCCGAAGAGGTGAACTTCATCGCGTTCGCGACGAGGTTGGCGAGCACCTGGAGCATCCGATCGTGATCGAACTCCGTTATGAGCGGGCCCTCGCCGATCTCCGTCCGCAGGGACAGGCCCTTCGCGGTCGCGGAGGCGTGAAAAGCATCCAGGGCCTCGGCGATCAGCGCCTCCCAATCGCCGGAAACCGGAGCAATGGCGAGCTTTCCGGCATCGAGAGTCGCCACATCCATCAGGTCTCCGATAAGGCGGTCCATGCGCGCCGCATACCGTTGAATGCGCGTGGTCTGAGCGAGAGTCTGCTCACGATCGTTCCCGGTCTCGGTGCGCGACAGTTGCTCCGCGCTTATCACGATTCCATTGAGGAGATTCCGCAGGTCGTGGCTGACGATCCCCAGGAAGTCGTCCCGGTGCGAGACCGCTTCGTCAGAACGAATCCGCTCGGTCAAGAGGGATCTGTCGGTCTTGTCTCTTTCAAACAGCGCCATCATCGACAGGGCGCGAACGCTTTCGGCGCGTTCGCGCCGGAGCCTCGCATCCGCGGACGCCCGCTCATCTCGCAGACTCTCGTCCTCGATCACGCGACCTTCGGTGACGGCCGAGACGGCAGCGGCCCGGGGAGGCGCTTCCTCGAGCCGCTCGTCCGCCTTGTCGCGCGCCGCGGTCAGGACGGCGTCCGCATTCTCTCGCGCGCGCTGAATCACCGCATCGGCGTCCCGTTCGATGGCCGTCCGCCGTTGCGCCAGGGCCTGGTCCGCCTTCGCGCGCTCGGTCCGGAGGCTCTGGTCGGTCTTTTCGCGCTCCAGTTCGGTGGTTTTGCCGTCTATGGCCATACCCGCAGTCTAGCGCCTCGCCGCGATCGGCCGGGCGGTGCTTTCACGACACTTTCCCGGCAACGGCCGGGATCTTCACAACACAGGCCGCGTGCGGCCGGGCCCGAGCCGGGCCAGGGCCTGGCGACGACGACCGCCCGGTTCTCTTTCACCAGGTACCGTCGAGCGACCCTCCGCACGTCTTCCGCCGTGACCGCGAGAAGGCGCGGAAGCTCTCCGTCGAGGCGCTTCGCGTCGTCGAAGTACGTGACGAACCGGGACAGCGTGTTCGCAACGTCGAGAGACGTCTTTCGGCTCTCGGCCGCGGCGCTGCGCTCGGACTCCCGGGCCGATTCGAGCTCCGCCGGCGTGATCGGTTCCTCCCGAAGGCGGGCGAGCTCCCGGTCCATCGCCTCTTCGACGGGGGCGGGATCGGCCGTCGGTCCGGAAAGGTCAACCCGCATCCGGAGGAGGGACGGCGCCCGGTTCTCCGTCATGCCCTCGAGGAACCTGCTCGCGAGCCCCGCGGCAACGAGGGCGCGCTGCATCCGGGAGCCCTCGCCGTTTCCGAGCGCGTCGGCGAGGATATTGAGGGCATACCAGTCCGGTTGGTCCGCCCGAACGGTCACGTAGCTGACATAGATCCGCGGCGCCTGCAGACCCGGGTCGTTCAGGGTCAAGCGGCGCTCGGCGGATGGCGGACGCGCGCCAGTGGCGACAGGAGGAGGCGAACGGCGCCGGCGAAGGCTCGTAAAAACGGTCCTCGCGAGCCGCAGGGCCGTCTTCGTCTCGAACCGTCCGGCAATCGCGAGCACGAGCGTGTTCGGCGCGTAGTGACGGCAGAAGAACGGTGCGATTGCGCCGCGGTCGGGCCCCGCGCCGCCCGCCGGGTGCGCGTAGGAAAAAGAGGCGTACGACAGACGCAGGAGCGCGACGTCGGCCTCCGATGCCAGGGGTCCTGATCCCGCCGGCGGGGCGGCGAGCTCGGCCGCCTCCGGGCGGCATGCCAGGCGCATGACCGCGGCCAGGCTCTCGAGAGCGCGGGGCAGATCCCGCGGCGCGAAGCTTCCGGACAGGACGGCTCTCTCCTGGTTGGCGGACGCTTCGAGCCCCGGGACCCGCGCGGCGACGGCTCTCGCCGTTCTGCCGGCCGATCCGAGCGCGGCCGCCGCCTCGTTGCGCGATCCGGCGTCGAATGACGCGCTGACCGCGACCACCGAAGCGGCCGGATCCGGCGCGAGCGCGATGCGCAGTCCGTTGCCGAGCCGGTCCTCGTGGACGACGGTCCTGGCGTCGGCCGCCACGCCCGAGGCGAGGCAGTGCAGGGAAAGAAAGACCAGGGTCCATCCTGCCGCGCGAGGCGTCATTCCGACGGAGCATCGCACGAGGAAACATTCGCGACGACCCGCGGCGAGATTCTTCCGCACGGCCGCGAGGGACGGGACGACGGCGACGCCTCTACGGCGCGACGCCTCTACGGCGCGACGGCGCCCTTACGGGTGCCCGTTCGCACGCACGCCGGACTCGGACGGCTCGACGGCGCGCGGCTCGGCCGCCCAGCGGCCCTCTTTGTTCTTCCAGGCCCACACGGCGTGGCCGTGCCCGCAATAGGCTGCCTGCTTCCTGGCCGAGAGCTTCGCCGACAGAATGACGTGGCTGGCGCATCCCGAGTGACAGCATCCGAGCGATGTCATACCCACCTCCGTCTGACCGCGATACCCGGGAGCGAGATTGTCACGCGAGGCCCTCGCGATGATGTGCGGAGCCGTACAAGGGTATTCTGGCGGCACACCGAGTGAAGCCGCACTTCGCGCGCGCGTTGAGAGGCCGTGACCGTCCCGTACGGCGGGACGGGAGCGGTAATGCCCTCTGCCGCGAATGCGGAGGTCCGGTCCGCCGGCCGCGGCGCACCTTCTGCTCCGAGGCCTGCGTCGACGCGCTTCTCGTGCGCACGTCCCCCTCCGCCGCCCGGGAGCGCGTCTTCGAGAGGGACCGCGGGGTCTGCGCGCGATGCGGGCTCGACACGGAGGACCTCAAGGGGAGGCTCGCCGCGATGCGCCGCAGGAACCCGGTACCCGACGCCCTCGAGGAGGCGCGGCGCCTGTCGTCGGGGTTCGAGCGGGCGGTGCTCCTCCGCGCGCGGCGTCCCTGGATCGCCATCCGCCGTGCTCTGTGGGAAGCGGATCACGTCGTGCCTGTCGTCGAGGGCGGCGGGGGATGCGGTCTGGACAACCTGCGCACGCTGTGCATTCCCTGCCACCACGCGGAGACGCGCGGCCTCGCGCGGCGGCGCGCGGCCGCCAGGCAGGAGCCGGGGGGACAGAGCCAGAGCCGGGAATCGGAGATCGGGAGCCGACCGGCCAACGGGAGCGAGACGGCCGCGGTACTCCGCGGTCGGCTCGATCGGTAATCGAAGAGACCTGATCCGCTTCTCCCTTCCGCTCGCGTCCGGCGCCCGGCGCCTCTCGAGCCCCTGATACCCTTGCGCGGCCGTCCCGGCACGCATGAGCATTTCGGAACGCCTCTCGAACCGTCCCCAGGCGCTCTTTCTTCTTCTGCTCGTGCTCTGTGCGGCGGGCGTCTGGTACGCGAGCCGCCTTCCTTCCGCAATCTTTCCGACGGTGACCTTTCCCCGCGTCAAGGTGATCGCGGAAGGGGCGGAAGAGCCCGCCGCCCAGATGATTCCCGCCGTGACGCGACCGCTCGAGGAGGGAATCCTGAGGGTGCCGGGCATCGTGCGTGTGGTGTCCACGTCGACCCGGGGCTCGGTCGAGATCAGCGGCGAGTTTGCGTGGGGCACCGACATGCAGCTCGCGCTCCAGCGGGTGCAGGCCGAGATCGCGCGCGTGCGGCCGGATCTCCCTTCCGACACGCGGATCGATGCCGAGTGGATGAACACCGCCGTCTTCCCGATTCTGGGGTATGCCCTGACCTCCGACACGCTGTCTCCGGCGGCCCTGCGGGAGCTGGCGGATTTCCAGCTGCGTCCCGCGCTCATCCAGATCCCGGGCGTTTCGCAGGTCCAGGTGCAGGGCGGTGCCGTCCGGGAGTTTCAGGTTCGCCTGAATCCGGAACGCCTCGGCGCGCGGCGGCTGTCGGCGAGCGATGTGGTCGACGCGATCCGGAAGAACAACGTGCTGGTCTCGGCGGGGCTCGTCGAATCCAACCACGAGCTCTATCTCTCGCTCGTCACGGGAAAGCCCGCCGGAATCGCCGAGCTCGGCCGCATCGCGGTGGCCTCCCCCAGGGGCGGCGTCGCGGCGCCTCTCTCCCAGCTCGGCGAAGTCGTTGCCGCCGACGCCGTGTCTTACGTCCGCACGACAGCCGAGCGCCGGCCGGCCGTCCTCGTGAACATCGTCCGCCAGCCCGACGCGAGCACTCTCGCCATCGCGACGGGGGTGGAATCTCTTTTGAAGCAGCACCCGGACCTCCTTCCAAAAGGGGCGCGCTGGTCCACGTTCTACGATCAGGCGGAGTTCATCCGGCATTCGGTCCGCGGCGTCCGGGACGCGATCCTGATCGGTGTGGCTCTTGCCGCGATCGTTCTCTTTCTCTACCTTCGGAACTTCCGGATCACCGCCATCGCGGTCGCGACCATTCCGGTAACCGTGGCGATCGTTCTCCTCGCGCTCGGAGTCTCCGGCCAGACCATCAACCTCATGACGCTCGGCGGGATCGCGGCGGCGATCGGGCTCGTCGTGGACGACGCGATCGTCGTGGTCGAGAACATCGCACGGCACGCGGAGGAGCGCGTCTCTGCGAATCCCGTCCGGTCGGGGCTCGCGGAGGTGCTTCCGCCGCTGACGGGCTCGAGCCTCTCGACGGTCATCATCTTCTTCCCCTTCGCGCTGCTCTCCGGCGTGGCCGGCGCCTTCTTCAAGCCGCTCGCCTTCACGATGGCGGTGGCGCTCGCCGTGTCCTATTTCCTCTCCGGGCTCGCCGTGCCGGCGGCGGCGGAGAAACTGCGCGTCGCGTCCGGGGTCCGGGCGAAGAAGGAAAAAAAGCCTCCGCGGATCGCCCGCTTTTTCATCCGCCATCCTTCGATCGCGATCGCGGTGACCGTGGTCCTGCTCGGAGGCGGCTGGCTTCTCTACGCCGTGATCGGCTCGGATTTCCTGCCCGGCATGGACGAGGGCTCGATCATCCTCGACTACTGGACCCCGGCGGGTACGTCGCTCACGGAAACCGACCAGATGCTCAACCAGGTCGAGAAGATCATCGTTTCGCTTCCCGACGTCGCCGGCTATTCCCGCCGGACCGGTGAGCAACTCGGCTTCTTCATCACGGAACCGAACCGGGGCGACTACGTGATCCGTTTGAAGCCGAAGGGGGGAAGGCGCGGGGTCGAGGAGGTGATCGACGACCTGCGCGGGAAAATCTCCGCCGCGCAGCCGGCCGTGCACATCGATTTCGGGCAGCTGCTCGAGGACAACATCGGCGACCTCGCCGGCGGCGTTCCCCAGCCGATCGACATCAAGCTCTACGGAGAGGACCAGACGGCTCTGCAGGATCGGGCCAGGGCCGCCGCGGCGATCCTGCAGACGGTCACCGGGGTCGAGGACGTCTTCGACGGCGTGACCGTCGCGGGACCGAAGGTGACGGTGCGCGTCATTCCCGAGGCTCTCCCGCGGTTCGGCGTCACCGCCGAGAGCCTGCACAACGAGGTCGAACCCGCGCTGGGAGGTACGCTGGCGGGGAGCCTGCGGATCCGGGAGCGTCTCTACGGCATCCGCGTGTTTTCCCGCCGGACCTCCGATGTGTCGGGGCTTTCGCTCCTGCCGATCCAGACCGGGTCCGGCGCTCTCGTGCCGCTCTCGCAGCTCGCCACGATCTCGACGGGATCTCCGGAAGTCGAGATTCAGCGCGAGAATCTCCGCACGTATCTGGGCGTCACCGCGCGGCTGTCCGGCCGCAGCCTCGGAAGCGCGATGAGCGAGATCCAGGGGAAGCTGTCGCGGAGCCTGAACCTTCCGGCGGGCATGTCGCTCGGGTTCGGAGGCCTGTACGAACAGCAGCAAAGCTCCTTCAAGGGCCTGCTCGGCGTTCTCTTCGGCGGCCTGCTCCTCGTCGCCGTGGTCCTGCTGTTCGAGTTCGGCGACTGGCGCGCGCCTCTCCTGACAGTCATCATGGCGCTCACCGTGCTGACGAGCGTTCTCGGCTCACTCATCGTGACGGGAATGACTCTCAATATCTCGAGCTTCGTGGGCGCGATCATGATGGTCGGCATCGTGGGGGAAAAGGCCGTGTTTCTCTCGAGCCCGCTCATTCTCCTGATCCTTCCCTCCCTCTACTGCTGGCTCGACCCTCACGGCCGGCTCGCAGGGGGCGATCACACCCGCCGTTCCGCCGCCCTTCCTGAAGCGCGGCCGTGAGGGCGATGGCCGCCTCCCGGCTGGCGGCAGCGGTGGCCGCGGTGCTGCTCACGCGGACCGCGCCCGCGCAGGAGGCGCTCACCCTGGACGAGGCGCTCGCCCTGAGCCGAGCCGCCAACGTCCGCCTTCCGATTCCGGCCCTGGATGTCGCGGCCGCCCGCGAACGGGTGAGCGAGGCCCGGGCGGAGCGGTGGCTCAAGGTCGCCGTCGAGGGCGACTTCATCTACGCGCCGCCGAACGGCTACGATCCCGCGATCACGAACGCGGGGGAATTCCGCCTCCAGGCCGTGGGCCGCCAGATCCTCTTCGACGGAGGAGCGCGCCGCGCCGCGATCGAGAAGAGCGAAGCCGACGTCGCGGCGGCCACCGCGCGGTACCGGATCGCCGAGAAGGATCTGGATCTCGAGGTCCGCAGCCGGTTCAGCGAGTTCCTGCAGGCGGAGCGGGAAGCCGCGGCGAGGCGCGACGGGCTCGATCGCCTCTCGCGGTACCGGACCTCGCTCGAGAGCCGGCGCGCCTCCGGACAGGGCGTCGCCGCGGACCTCCTGAAGATCGACGTGAGGCTCGCGACCGAGCGATCCAGCTTCGTGGACGCGGAGGCTCGCCGCAATGCCGCCCGGCTGATCCTGAATGACCTCCTGGGGCGCGAGCCTGCCGCCCCGCTCGCTCTGGCGCCGCTGCCGGCGCCCCCTCCGCCCGCGGGCCTCGACCTCCGCGCGCCGTACGACCGCGCGCCGGAAGTCATAGCCGCCGTCTCGGAGGCGCGGTCGGCCGGCGCGGACGTCGACACCGCGCGAGCCGAGCGCCGGCCGCACCTGAACCTGAGCGGGGACGTGGGTTTTCTGGGCTCCGACACGTCGCGCCTGGTTCCGGCGGATCTGCTCGTCGTCAATCGCAACGCGACCTTTGGCGACCGGGTGCGCCGCGACGCGGGCTACTCGCTCTCCCTTTCTCTCGCCTGGCCGGTGTGGGACTTCGGCGCGATCCGCTCGCGAATCCGCCAGGCCGAGCTGCGGCTCGAAAGCGCGCGGCGGAACATCCAGCGGCAACAACGCGAAGTGGCGCGCCAGCGCGCGCAGGCGCAGGCCACCCTCCAGAGCACGTACGAGCAGATCCGGATTCTCTCGGAGGCGGCGCCCTCCGCGCGCGATTCGTACCTCGAGGCGGAGAGCCGATATCGCGGGGGCGCGGCGACAGCGTTCGAGGTCCTGGACGCGTATACCGCATCGGTCGACGCCGCGGTTCGCCTGTCGGACGCCATCTCGCGCTATCGGATCGCGGAAGCCGTGGCGGCGCGCTGGAGCGAGCCGTGAGGCGGATCGCCGCACTCGCGCTGACGTTGACTCTCGTTCCGGCATGCGGGGAGCGCAAAGACGCCGAGGCGGCGAAGCCGGCGGCGCCGGCCGCCGACGCGCCGACCCCGGTGCGTGTGGCGTCCGTCGTGTCGATGACGCTCGCGGAGACGGTGTCCGGTCCGGGCCATACCGCGGCCCTCTCTCAGCAGAAGGTCCGCGCTCCCTTCGCGGGAACTCTGCTCGATCTGCGCGTCTCGGACGGCGACTTCGTCCGGCGGGGCCAGCCGATTGCGACCATCGTCGCCCGTGAGAGCGAAGCGGCGCTCTCGGGGGCGCGCGAAATGACGCGCGAGGCTCAGTCCGAGTCCCAGCGGGCGGACGCCCGGCGGGCGGTGGCTCTCGCCGAGCGAAACCTGGTTCGGAAGTCGATCTCGGCGACCGCCGACGGGCCGGTCCTCTCCCACGCCGCGGCGAGCGGCGACAAGCTGGCGGAAGACCAGGAGATCCTGACCATCGCGGATACAGGGTCCGTCGTCTTTCTCGCCGACGTGCCGCAGAACGATCTCCCGCGCATCCGTCCCGGTCAGCCGGCGGCTATCGAGATCACCGGCCGTCCGGCGGCGATTCCGGGGCGCGTCCACTCGATTCTTCCCGGCGCGAATGCGGCCGATTTTTCGGGCTCGGTGCGCATCGACCTGCCGGGCTCGGCGGAGCGCCTCACGCTGAACCTCTTCGGAACCGCCCGGATCACCGTGGGCGAGAGGCGCGCCGCGGCGATCCTGCCCGCCGCGGCGATCCTGCGCGACGACGTCAGCGGCACCGCCCGGGTCGCGGCGGTCGAGAACGGCCACGTCCACTGGATCGACGTGCGGACGGGCCTCACGTCGAACGGCTCGACGGAGATCGCCGGAGAAGGAATCGCGCCCGGTCTCACGGTGGCCGTCTCGGGCATGGTCGGACTGCCCGAGGGGAAATCGGTGGCGGTCGAGAAGTAGGCGTTCGCCAGTTTCGGAGGCTTCCTGATCGCAGGGGTCCGGCCGCCGCCTTTTCCCAACCATCTCCCGATGGATATCGCCGTATAGTGGATCTGATGTCCCCAACCCGGTTTCGGCGGCTCGTCGGTACCTATCTCGTCTCCTTTCTCCTGGCCGTTGCGGGTGCGCCCCACCAGCATGTGAACGGCCTGGAAGATCTGCTGCTCGACGAACCGAGTGATTCCGGCACTCTTTTCGAAAACGACGGGCCCTGGGATGCCGGTGAGCCGGCCGGCCTGACGGCTTTCGACATCGTCCAGGACCATCCCTGTCTCGCCTGCTTCAACGCGGATTTCGTTTCGGCTCCCGCCCCGGCGGCTGCTTTCCAGGTCGCGCTGACGCCGGTGGTCGCGTCTCCCGAGCTTCCCTCCCGGTCCGCCGAATGCGGACCTCCCCGGGACCGCCCGTCCCGCGCTCCTCCCGCGCTCGCGTAGGCCCGGTTCGTACCGGTCTCGACGGCCGGTCGCCGCGCGTCGCCAACGCGGTGCACTTCGGTGCGGCACTGCATGGGAGAGGTCCATGTTCTCCTGCCGCGCCCGAAGGCACCACCGGAGTCGGGGGGGAGTCAATCTGGGCGCCGTCGCTCTTCCTGCGGGATCCTCGAAAGGGCTGATCTGGAGCGGGCTGCTCCTCGCGGCGGGCCTCTATCTGGCCGGGCTCTCGGCGACCCCGATGCAACCCGGCAACGAAGCGATGTATGCGTACCCTGCCCTCGAGATGCTCCGGACTGGCGACTTCCTGGTTCCGCAATACGAACACGGTGCCTTTCTCGAGAAGCCGCCGATCACCTGGTGGGTTCTCGCGGCGAGCTATCGGCTGTTCGGGGAATCGCTATGGGCCGAGAGGATCCCGGGCGCGCTGGCCGCTCTTCTCACGGCGGCGATCCTCGGTCTGTGGGTGCGTCGGAGGTCGGGAGACGCGGCCGGAGCGATCACGGCGCTCGTCCTCCTCTTCAGCTTCAAGTTCGCCACATTCGCCCGGACGTCGCCCGCGGATACGCTTCTGACGCTCTTCGTGACGTCGAGCGTCATCCTGCTCGACCGATGCGCTCGAAGCGATACCGCAAATGACGTCGGAAGCGGTCTCGCCGCCGGATTCGCTCTCGCGCTTTCCTTCGGGGTCAAGGGACCGATCGGTGTGATTCTTCCCGTCGGGGCGGTTCTGACCGGTCTGGCGATCGATAGGACGCGGCCCATGCGGCCACTCGCGCGCGGAACGCCGGCCTTGCTCATTTTCGTCTTCCTGCTGGCGCCGTGGCACTGGGCCATGACAGTGCGATTCGGGGCCGCTTTCTGGGAGTCGTTCTACTGGAAGCACCAGGTCCTGCGCGGATCGACCCGCGCGTTCTGCGCCCGCATCCGGCCTCCGACCTACTACATTGGAATCCTCGGCGCCGCGACGTTCCCCTGGTTCTCTTTTCTTCCGGAAGCCTGGAAGAGCCGGAAGAGAGCCGCCGCGTATGGCTGGCTCCTCTTCGGGTTTCTCTTTCTGTCCTGTCTCGCGTTGAAGCGCGAGGTTTACCTGATGCCGGTGCTACCGGCGCTGGCGGCGATCGTCGGAGAACATCTCGGGAGCCAGGGGGCTTCGCGCTCGAGCACGCGCTGGATCTGGAAGGGAGCGGCGATCGTGGCGGGTTGCCTCTTTCTTCTGTCGCTCCGGGCGGGTCCCGCGCTTGCGAGGCTCGCGGGGGAGACGCCGGCTCTCGTCTTTGAAGCCGCATTCGCGGCCGTCGCGGCCGCCTTTCTGATCGCGGGGGCGAGCTCCGACAGGGCCCGGTCGGCGGGCGTCGCGTCTCTCGGACTCGCCGTCGTCTTCGGGGCCTTTCTCCTTCTGGAGTCCCGCCTCGGGCGCTGGGACCCGATGCCGCGCTGGGGGCACTTCGTCAGGGGGAGATGCGGCGCCGGCTGCGCAGGATTCCGGATCGCCGTGACGTACACGAGCCTCGACTTCTACTCGCGCTTCGAATGGCACGACTCGAAGACCATTCAGGACGTCCCGCGCGTGCTCTCGCGAGGATGGGTGATCGCCGACTCCTCGGACGAGACCGCCCTCGGACGCCTCGGCTCCGTCCGAGTGGTCGATCGGCAGCCGGTCCTGGACGAGAACTGGGCGCGCATCCTCCTGCGCCCGGACACGGTCACGGCGAGGTCGCTGTCCCTCATGACTTTTGATGCGGGAGGAGCGAGAGGCGTTATTCGCGGAGCGCTCCCCGGTTCGTCGTTTCACGGGCTTCGCCCGGGACGGCGGCGAGGGCTCGGAGGGGGCTCCCGGTGAGGGCTCCCCCGAGCGAAGGATCGTCGCGGGTCAATCCCGTTTTTTCGCCTGGAGTTTCACCTTGAGTTCACGCATGCGTCCGGCGATCTCCCGTAGCCCCTCGTCGCCGAGAAGCTTTTTCGCTTCCGGAAAGAGATCGTCTTCCTCTTCCTCGACGTGGTGCTCGACAGACTCCTTCAAGACCGTGACTTTGGCGTCGAACTGCTCGTCGGTCGGCTCGAGGGCGGAGAGCTCAGCCAGGAGCGTCTTGACGATCTTGTGCTCCTCGAAGGACTCGCGGACGAGCTTCTTCGGCTCCTCCGGGCGAACACTCTTGAACGCCTGGTAGAAGATCCGCTCCTCGAGCTGCGCGTGGATCTCGAGCTCGTTCGCGATCTGTTCGACGATTTCCTTTCGCCTGGCCCTAGCGCCTTCGCCCGCGTTTTCGTACGCCTCGAACAGCGCCTCCACCTTGCGATGGTCCCGCTCGAGCATCTTGACCGGGTCGTCCTCGGGGGCCTTGTCCTCGGTCTCCGAGGCGCGGCCCGTCACGACGTCGACGATCCGCGAGAGGAGCCCCTCGCCCTGGGCCGGAGGCTCCGACCGGTTCGATTTCGCGGGCGCCTTTGCCCCGCGGGGCTTTCTCCGGGCGATGTCTTCCGGGCTCCGATTCCTGTCCCTGACGGAGTCTTCCTGTTCCACGTGTCCTCCTCGTGCTTATGGTCGTGTCCCGTCTCTCCGGCCGTCGAGGCCTGCGCAAAGGAAAAACGAGCGCAAGAAGCGGGCCGAACGGGCCTGCCGGCGGGAAACGGGCGGTACACTGGCACGTGGATTGCCTGTGATCGCTGTTTTATGGAAGAAGCCGGAGCCGCTCTCGACCGACGGGTCGTGCAGACGCTCTTCGACGCCTGGACGGACGACATTCCGGAGTTTTCCACCCGGGATTCGGCGGCGGATTACCTCGTGCGCTTTCTGAAGAGACGCTCGGTGACGGCGCGAATCCGGCTCGCGGGCGGGACGTGGGAATGCGAGCTCTCCATCCGGTCGGGAAGAGTCTCGTCGGCCAGCGCGGAGACGCGGGCCCTCGCCATCGCGCGCGCCGTGGTCCACGCGGACGTGATCCCGGGGCGGCGCCGGGCTATTGCCCAGCCGAATCCGCCCGCGAAGAACCGGAGAGTCCGGACCGCGATCCGCGACTGCGCCGGGTGCGGAATCGAGTTGAAGACCGCCCGCAGCTCTCCGAGCGGCGTGCGCTACTGCAATCTCTGCGGCTGGCGACAGATCCGAATCGACCCGCAACAGCGCGCCAGCTAGTCCGTTGTCTTTCAACCGCGACGGCCGGCGCTCTCCGGCGGACGGGCCGGCCAGCCCTGTCGACCGCCCGCTGATTCTCGTCGTGGAAGATGACGATGACCTGCGGCGCGAGATCTGCCGGATTTTGGAGGACGAGGGCTTCCAGGCGATGGAGGCCATCAACGGACTTCACGCGCTGGCGCAGCTCGAAACTCTCGCGAGGCCAGACCTCATCATCCTGGATCTCATGATGCCGGTCATGAACGGGTGGGACTTCCACGCGAGGTTGAAGGCGAATCCGCGGCTCGCTCACGTTCCGGTCCTGCTGCTGAGCGCCTACGTCCACGACGAGACGCACACCGGTCCGAAAGACGTCGAAGTGGCGCTTCAGAAGCCGATCCGCGTGGAGGAATTTCTCGGCTGGGTGAGCCGGCTCGCGCGCCGGCTGAACCGCTGACCTTTCCTCACAGGTCGGCTTCGAAGATTCCCGGGACCGCGCGCTCGACAGCGGCCTCGATCTCGTCGGGCCCCGAGACTCGGGGCTCCTCCGCGATCACGGAGTGGTGGAGCGACCACCGCTCCGTGTGCAGGACGGAGTCTCCCGGTTGGAGCGTCCGCGCGTGTCGCCCGCGCCGGCTTTCTGGGGATCGGTCCGCGCGGCGTCCGCGCGGAGAAGACGGAAACTCTGAGGCATGGCCCGAAAGTTGGAGAGAGGAACGGCTCGATCATCCGCCGACGCGAAGCTGGCCGTTTCGGTTCCCAGACCCGGGCTCAGCGCTTGCAGAATCGCCGGACGCAGTCGAGGAGCTTATCCGGCCGAATCGGCTTGGCCAGGAAGTCGGCGACGCCGGGAGCGTCGCGGATGAAGGCCATTCCCGACAGCAGGACGACGGGCGTCTTCTTGCCGGGCCCGTCGCGACGGGCGAGAAACTCCCATCCGTCGATGCGCGGCATCCGAAGGTCGAGGAGGATCAGGCAGGGAGGATCCATCGAGCCGAGGCGATCCAGGGCGTCCTGCCCGTCGTCGGCGGTGACGACCGCGTACCCTTCTCCCGAGAGGAGATCGCGGAGCGCTTCCCGGACGCTGGCGTCGTCGTCCACCACCAGGATGCGGGGCTCGCCGCTCACGTCCGCCGCTCCGATCCCGTGATTCCGGAAGCCTCCCGGACGAGCGCCTCTCCGGAACGGCCGCGGTCGAAGCGAACCCGGCGGCGGAGCTCCAGAAGCGAAAGCGCCTGCCGCGCGAGCGCGCGCAGCCCTTCCAGCTGAGCCTCCGAGAGCTCGCGGGGAACCCGGTCGAGCACGCAGACCGTGCCGATTGCGTGACCGTCGGTCGTGACGAGGGGCGCCCCGGCATAGAACCGCAGCTTCATCGGTCCGGTGACCATCGGGTTGCGGGCGAACCGTTCGTCGGCCGAGAGATCGCGCAGGACGAGGGGGTTCCGGCCCAGGATCGCATGCGCGCAGAGCGCGTGGTCGCGGGGCGTTTCGGTCGCCTCGACGCCGACGCGGGCCTTGAACCACTGCCGGTCGCGGTCGACGAAGGTGACGAGAGCGATGGGCGTGCCGCATATCTGCGCGGCAAGATGGGCGAGGTCGTCGAACTCGGGCTCGGGCTCCGAATCGAGGATCTCGAAGCGGCCGAGCGCGGCGAGCCGCGTCGTTTCGTCGGGCGGCATGAGGGGATGCACCCCGGAGAGGGGTGTCGACGGAATCTGCTCGTGCACTTCGAGGAGGGCATCGCGGAGCTCCCGCGCGGTCTGAAACCGGTCCGCCGGCTCCTTTCGCATGCATCGGCGGACGATGTCCACCAGCGGCTGCGGCGTGTCGGGAGCCTGTTCTTCGAGCGGCGGCGGCTCTTCCTTGACGATCGTTTCCAGGAGCTTGAAGAGGTTTTCGTTGCGAAATGCCTTCTGCCGCGTCAGGAGCTCGTAGGCGAGGAGCCCGAAGGAAAAGATGTCGGTCCGGTGGTCGACCGGATCGCCGCAGATCTGTTCGGGGGACATGTAGCCCGCCGAACCGACCGCGACCCCCGCCTTGGTGATCTCGGTCTCCTGGTTCTGCGCCTTCGCGATCCCGAAGTCCATGATCTTGATCGCGTGCCCGTCGAGCACGCGGATGTTGGCCGGCTTGATGTCGCGATGAATCACCCCGGCTTTGTGCGCGTACTCGAGCCCGATCGCGACCCCGACCAGGATCTTCAACTTGTCCGACAGGAGGAGGGGCTCGCCCCGCGCGATCAGCCGGTCGAGGTCTTCGCCCGGAAGAAATTCCTGGACGATGTACGGCACGTCGTCTTCGACGCCGAACTCGTAGACGGTCGTGATGTTGGGATGCTGGAGGCGGCCGGCGAGCTGCGCCTCCTGAAAGGTCCTCGCCCGGATTTCGGGCGAGCCGACCTCGCACGTCTTGATGGCGACCTTGCGCTGGATGAGCGGGTCGAAGGCCTCGTAGACCGTCCCGAACCCCCCCGCGCCGATCTTGGAGACGATGTCGTACTTGCCGATCTTGCGCCCGATGGCGCTCTCGGCCCCCGTTGCCGGACCGGGGAAGGGGTCGAGCGTGCCCGAGTTCCGCTCGCCGGTGTGCGAGTCGCTCTTTCTCCCCGCGATGTTGGCGAGCCAGCCCATCAGAGGGCCGTCCGCTCGTGCGACGCGGCCGTTCCGTTTCCGGAGAGAGGGAAAGTCGGGATCACTGGCGTCCGAAAGGAGCAGGATCCATGCCGGGGCGGCGGAAGCGGCAGAGCCGGCACGGAGCTACCACCGGAGGGCGAAAATCGCGGCGAATGCGAGCGCCATGAGGGCGATGCCGAATGCGACCGACAGCCACTCGCCGAGGCGCTGTCCCCGCGGGCCGGTGAAGATCCCCCAGGTGATTCCGGCGAGCCAGAGCCCGTTCGCGAGGTGGAAGACGACTCCCAGCATCCCGAGCGCATAAACCGCGAATGTGATCGGCTCGCGCATCCCCTCCTGCATGTGGGCGAAGTCGACGTCAAACCCCGCGCGCCAGGGCTCGATCTTCGTCTTGTACACGTGCGCGGGGACGAACAGGAGGACGCCGATGGCCGAAATTCTCTGAAGCACGTACTTCCAGTTGCGGAACCGGGGCATAGCCAGCGCGTTCGGGCGGGACTTGAACGTGATCACGAGCCCCACGATCGCGTGGATGACGAACGGGAGATAGACGAACAGCCAGATGGCCGGCGCATAGAGCGGCGAGCCGGTCGCCTCCTTCAACCGCGCGTCGAAGGCAGCGCGGCCGTTGATCGCGTAGATGTTGTTGAAGAGGTGCCAGACGACGTAGATGGCGAGGGGAACGATGCCGCAGAACGAAAAGATCCGTCTAGCCCAGAAGGAGCGGGCGCTCGAGACCCGTTCGACGCCTTCCACCACGGTTGCGCTCACGGGGCGACGATAAACCACCGATCAGGCGGTGTCGAGGTGCAGGCGCCGGGCGCTGGAAGCGAACGGCGAATGGCGAAGGGCGTCACTGTTCCGCCTGCCCTTCCGCTTCGAACCGACAGCTACCTTCTCACCCTCACTCCGATGCGCAGCTGCCGCGGCGCGCCGAGCGTCGTCACGGGCGTCCGTCCGGTCTCGACGTCGCGATCGAATACGTTTTCCACGGCAACGTAGGGCTCGATCACCCGGGACAACGCGAGGGAGAAAAAGAGATCGGCCGTCCAGAAGGATCGCAACGGCAGGCGATTCTCGTCATCCTCGAATTGGCGGCCCGCGGCGCGTGCCTGGAGCGCGGCGACCCCGCCGCCCTGCCGGTATTCGACCCGCAGCGTGGCCTGGTGCCGCGGAACCTGCGGAATGCGCAGCCCGGCGAGGTCCGGGGCCGAGGGAGCCGACAGCACGCTCGAGTCCGCATAGAGGTAGCCGGCGCGGATGCTCCATGGATAGAACCGCGCCTGGACATCGGCCTCGGCTCCGCGGGCCCGGACCGTTCCGAGGTTCTCCCGGCGCCGGTTGATCACGGTCGGAGTCACGGTGAGCGTGCGATTGCCGATCGCGTCATCGATCTCCATCCAGAAAACCGCGGCGCGCCCATGGAAGCGCGATCCGGGAAGGTCCGCCGCGATCGCGAGCTCGCCGCCGGTTGAACGCTCCGGCGACAGGTCCTCGTTGGCCGCGGTCGAGACGTTGCCGACGCGAAACGAGCGGTACAGCTCGTTCAAGGTCGGCGCCCGGAAGGAGCGGTAGCTGGAAGCCGCGACGGAGAAGACGCCGCTCGCGCGGTACAGAGCCGAGATCCGGGGGCTCCACGCGGTTTCCGACCGCCGCCCAAAGCGAGTCACCGTCCCGGCCGTCGTCCCGCCCGAGGTGGCGCGCCGCGCGTCGTCGTCCGACCAGGCGTCCCAGCGAACGCCGGCGGTGAGCGTCCATTCGGAGCCGGCGCGAAAGACGTCCTCGACGAACAGGGCGCCGGACGATTCGCGGCCGCCCGCCGTGAGGAACGAGGCCGGGGTTCCCGGGACCTCCTCGCGGCTCTCGCCCTTTACCCGGCGCGCCTCGGCGCCGGCGACCAGGAGGTGATCGCCGAGCGTGCGCGCCAGCTGGGCGCTCGTCCCGACGGCGTCCGCCGGCACCGTCTGGAACCGCAGGATGCGCTCGGAGGACCGGTCGGCGGCGATCGAGGTGAACGTCTGGTGAAATCGCTGCGTGCTGCCGTAAGCGCGCACCGTCCACGTCGCGGCGCCGGTCGCGCCCGCCACGCCTTCCGCTCCCGCGGTCCCTTCGGAGAGCCGGACGTCGTTGGTCTGCAGATCGGTTCCGTTCACTCTCGATTCGTCAAAGAGAGACCCGCGAAGAAAGATCCGCGACCCGGCCTCGCGCCGCTCGACTGTCAGGTCCGCCGTCCCGTGGCGTGAAGAGGCGCCCGAGTCGACCGGTCCTCTCTCCCGCGGCGCCGTCGGAACGTAGCCCTCGGTCGAAAACACCTCGCCCGCGAGGGCGGCTCCGTAAAGGCCCCGCCGGTACGATGCGAAGAGGCCCGCGTCCCGCGCCCTCTCCGATCCGGCGAAGACGTCGGCGCTGAGGGCCGGGGCATCGGCGGGCGCCCGGCGGACGAGCTGGATCGCCCCTCCGAGCGCCGGACTTCCATAGAGCTCCGACGCGCCGCCCCGGACGACCTCCGCGCGGTCGAGCGACGCGAGGGGCACGCGGCCCCAGTACACCCACCCTCCGAAAGGGTCGTTCAACGGGACGCCGTCTTCGAGCACCGCCGCGCGCGAGGCGCCGCTCGCTCCCGTCCCGCGGAGAGACACGCCCTGCGTGGTCGGATTGGAGGTGCGGCTGCCCGACCGGCGAAAGAGGCTGAATCCCGCGACGCTCCGCAGGGCATCGTCGGAAGCGGGGGCCGCGGAGACGGCGAGGTCGTCGGACGACAGCACAACGACGCTCGCGGGCGTGTCGCGCACTTCGCGGGGAGTGCGGGAAGCGGTGACGGTCACGGCTGCGGCCACGCCAATCGGCCGCAGCCAGACGGAAATCTCTTCGCTCGGGCGCACCGGCACGAGGGCGGGCTCGAATCCATCGGCCTCCACGCGCAGGGAGGCGCCGCCGGCGTCGCGAAGGAGAAACCTGCCTGAGGCGTCCGTCGTCGTCTTGCTGGACGGCCCGCCCGGCTGCGAAGCGACGCGCGCGCCTTCGATCGGCGCCCCCTCCGAGGAGCGGACGGTGCCCGCGACGGCGACGTCGTCCGCCTCCCCGGGCGCGAAGCGCGGACCCGCGAAGAGAAGCGCGGCGAGAAGCGCCGCGGTTTTCAACGCGCGACCGCGACGCCCCAGGGCCCGTCGCCCGCGGGAACGGCCGCCACCGCGCGGCCGGAGGCGAGATCGACCACCGAGACGTCTCCCGAGGTCCCGTTCGCGGTGAACAGAGTGCGGCCGTCGGGCGAGAGCGCGATGCCCCACGGCCGCCCGCCCACCGGGATGGTGGCCGCCACGGAGAAGGACTCGGTATCGACGACGGCGACTCCGTTGGCGTGGCTGGTGGTCACGTAGAGGCGCCGGCCGTCGGGGGGGACCGCCACGCCGACCGCCTTGACCGGTCCGGGAAGCACGAGCCGCGCGCCGACGGTCCAGGTGGCCGTGTCGATCCAGGAGACGCTTCCCCCGATCTCCGCGGTTGCGTAGACCCTCTTCCCGTCGGGAGAGAAGCGCACGGCCCGAGGCCGCGCGTCCGTCCGGATCTTCCGAATCGCCCGGCGCGAGCGCGCGTCGATCACCGTGATGGCGCTCGCGCTCTCGGAGGTGACGGCGACCCATCGCCCATCCGCGGAGACGGCCACCCCTTCCGGCTCCTCTCCCGTCGGAACGGTCGCGAGAATGCGGCGGATCCTGACATCCACCGCCGACGCGTGTGACGCGTCCTCGTTGGAGATCCACAGTGTCCGCCCGTCCGGAGTGACGGCGACGTTCTCGGGATCGGGGCCCGATGGAAGCCTCCCCGAGACCCGGCCGGAAGCGGCATCGATGACCGCGATGCCGGCGGGAGCCCCATTCCTGGCGGCGATCGCCACGTAGAGGCGCCGTCCGTCGGGTGAGGCGGCGATCCCGCGCGGGCGGCCCCCGACTGCGATGTTGCGGATCGCCGCGCGCGTTCGCGGGTCGATCACGGTCACGTCGCCGGAGCGCTCGTTCGTCACGTACACGCGAAAGAAACCGGCCGGCGCGCCGGACGGCGCTGCCGCGAGGGAGACGACGCAGACACCCGTCAGAACGGCGCCCACCATGAGGCTTCGCCGATGGAAGAAGCTCCGGCGCGTCATTTCCGGCGCGAGCGCGCGGCCCGGCTCGTCAGCCGCCGCAGGTCCTCGAGGGGACAGGCCAGGCGCAGCTTTTCCGGGTCCGACCAGTCGATCTGGTCCCACGAGGCGCGGTATCCGTGGGTCCCGAATCTCAGGATGTGCGCGGCCAGCCGTTCCACGAGCGCCGCCGTGCCGATGTGGCAGTCGGTCACCACCCATTCGTTCCCCTTCTTGCGCGCCCGCACTTCCTCGAGCCGCCCGACCGCCCGTCCCGTCTGGTCTCTCACTTCGCGGCCGACGAGCCGCTCCAGGCGGATTTCGCGGGCGGCGGTCATCGTCTCATTCTCCCGAGCCGGGGAACCGGCGGACCAGGCGCTCTTTGAGCCACCGTTCCGCGGCGTAAGCGCTCGTCCGCCGCGCGTCCGTGTCGATCTGGAGATCCAGGCCCCGATGAAGGATCTTCGCGAAGGGGATTCGCAGAGGCTGCCCGATGTCTTTCCCGAGACGTTCGAGCGCCGCGCAGAGCCGCCGCCCGAGCCCCGGATGCAGACGGTCCGCCAGGACGCCCGGCCCGGCTTCGATGGCGACCACCTCCGGAGGACCACTGCCGCGCATCCGCAGGACGATGCCGTCCGCTTTGCCCATGAGCCGGCGATCGCGGTCGACGAGCTGCTTGTCGAGAATGTCGCGGACGAGATGCACCTCATCCGCCACCGATCACCTCCAGCGGAATCACGACGACCGCCAGAAGGCAGCCGAGGAGGAGGACGAACGTCACGACGAAATTGCCGATCCAGCCGTTGCGATGAGTCTTTACGTAATGCGGGTCGTTCAAGAGCACGAGAAACGGCATGACGATCAGCGGGAGCACGACGACCGTCAGCGCCATCGAAAAGAGCGTGAGCTTCAAGGGAGAAAGGCCCGCCGTCATGATGACGGAGCCGGCGAGAACCGCAGCGGTGTAGACGACGCAGAACCGCGCGTCTTCCGCGGGGCGCTGGTCCTCGCCCCAGTTCCATCCGAACGCCTGCGCCATCGCGTAGGCGAGGTTCAACGCGATCTCGAGCGCCGCGCCGAAGCAGCCGATGAAGAGGCACGCGGCGAAGAGAGGAACGCCCCACGATCGGAACGCCGGAAGGAGCATCAGCGCCGCCTGCTCGAACCGGTCGACGTGGATGCCCCGCGGGGCGA
The DNA here is from genome assembly GCA_020199905.1 of Acidobacteriota bacterium. GTDB lineage: Bacteria > Acidobacteriota > Thermoanaerobaculia > UBA5066 > Gp7-AA6 > JALYUA01. The sequence continues at coordinate 34,623 of JAIVJS010000075.1, read as the reverse complement.
GGACGAGGGCGGCCACCACGAGGACGCCCGCGGACACCACGCTGCCGAAAGACATACCGAACGCCGCGACGAGCCGATTCGGCATCACGTCCTTCTCGCTCCACTTCTCCTCGACGGCTCCCGACGAGTAGAAATTGAGCAGGTACGGGCTGATCGTGGCGCCGAGGATGCCGACGGCGAGAAACCCGTAACGGGGGAGGCTTCCGGAGTCCGGCGGCGCGGAGGGCACGAGGCCGGCCAGGAGCGCCGCCGGATCCGGATGCCCCTTCCACGCCGCGACCACGAACGCGAGCGTCACGAGCCCGAGCGCGGAGACCCCGTTCTCGATGACCGAAAACGTGCCGTACCAGAGCAGCGCCCAGACGGCGAGGCCGACCGGCAGGGCAAACCACCGGAAGGAGACACCCGTCAGGAGCTGGAGCGCCACGCACGCGCCGCCGATCTCCGCAGAGAGAACGAGAACGTCGAGGAGGATCTCCGCCGAGAGCGGCACCGCGTGGAACCGGAACCCAAAGCGCTCGCGGACCGCCGACACGAGCGTGTGGCCGCTGACGAGCGCCAGCCTTCCGGACATTTCGACCAGGAAGACGAGGCAGACGGTCGCGATCGCGACCGCCCAGAGAAGCCGGAAGCCGAACTCGGATCCCGCCTGCGCCGACGTCGAGATCGAGCCGACCTCGATGAAGCCGCAGATGCTCGTGACGATGCCGAGGAGCCACTTCAACGCTCCTTTCACGGGCGCGCTCCTCCGCGCAGGAGAGCGGCGTCAGCGGCGAGCGCGGCAGAGGCGGCCGAGACGTCCGAGGAGTCGGACCCGGCCGCGATCGATCGGACGGCGGCGGCCGCCCTTCCCGCCGCGCGGGAGGCCTCCGCCGCTTCCGGGCTTTTTTTCGCGAGCTTCGCCAGCTTCTTCCTCGCGTCTTCGAGCTCTTCCACCGCTGCGCGGAAGGTGTCGCGGGCGAACACCCGGGGGACCTGTCCCGCGGCGCGGGCGGCGGCGGTGGTGCGGACGGTCTCCGCCCAGGAAGCGGCGAAGATCCGGATATCGCGGACCCGGTCCGCCGGAGCCCGGCAGGCGGCGGCAAGAGCCAGGAGGGCGGCCGCCGCTCGCGCGGGACGCCGGGGAGCCCCCGTCATTTGAGCGTGTAGAGGTACGCAGCGATGTCCCTAGCGTCCCGCGCCGTCACTCCGGAATTCGGCATGGCGGTCGGCGCGTGCAGATGCTGGGGATCGCGGATCCACGCGATCATGTGCGCGGGCTCGTTCGTCAGGTTTCCGGCGAGGTAGACGCGGGAGGCGATGTTGTCGAGCGGCGGTCCGACGTTCGCATCCGCTCCCGGGACGCCCTTCCCGCCGTTCCGCCTCGCCGAGCCAGGCGGCGAAAAGTGCGAGGCCGAACCCCACCAGGAGAAGGCCGGCCGGCACCCACATCAGGATCCCGGCGAGCTGCTGGTCTTCGAGCGGAGAGAGCCCCCATGCCGCGGTGCGCGCTTCGTAGATCGGGTACCAGAGCGAGCGGGCAAACGTGATCAGCGCGCCGAGCACCCCGCCTTCGAGGGTTGTCGCGAAAACGGCGATTGCGGCGGCTCCGTAGCCCTGCCGGCCGAACCGTCCCTGAAGGAGCGCCCACCAGAAGACCGTGGACGCGGCGAAGAAGCTGCCGTGCTGCAGGGCGTGCGCGAAATCCGATCGGAGGGACGCCTGGTAGAGCGCGGGCAGATGCCAGATCCAGAGAGTGAGGCTCTGGAGGAGAAAGGCGGGCAGCGGGCGCGTGACGGCCGTCCAGGCGGCGGAGATCCCCCGGGCCCTCGACGCTTCCCCGATCGCCTCGCGCGCGCCGGCGGGAAAGGCCCAGAGAAAGACGGACAGCGGGCGTCCCATCACGCACAAGGGCGCGGCGACCAGCATAAGCAGCTCGTGCTGCACCATGTGGGCGGAGAACAGGATTTCGCCGGCCGCGTGCAGAGGCGAGACGAGCGCGACCGCGAGCGCAGCCCAGCCGCCGACGAACGCCGCCGCCTGACGCACCGAGATGCCCGCCCCCGCGCCCGCCCGGCCCCAGAGGCGACGCAGCCCGCGCGCGTAAAGGAACCCCGAGGCCGCGAGAAGCGCGACGACGGCCGGATCGAACGTCCACCCTCCGGCAGCGAGAAGGTCCGCGAGGCCCGATGAGCGCATGGGGGTCAGTCGCAGGGTCGGTGGATCGCGCCCGGCACCGCTCCCGCGACAATCACGAGCGAGAAGAAGAGCGCGCTCATGACGGCCAGCTGGCTCATGAAACGCCGGCGCTTCGCGATCGGGCCCTCCGGGTCGCCGGCGTCCTCCTCGGAAGGCCGGGCCGACCGGCTCGCCATCGCTCCGGCCAGAACGGCGATCGCGAGAGCGGCCGCGGTGATCGCGTGGAGAACCCACCGGTGGCCGCTCTTGCAGACCCAGTCGGGAAGGAGGAGCCCGGCGAGCTCGTTGGCCGCCCACGCGAGCGGCGGCGCGACAATGCCGAACCATAGGCTCCGGTCCGCCGACGCTTCGGGAGGAGCTTCGCCGCCGGCGATCGCGCGCTCGGTCACGAGAGCCTCGGAAAGACGTAGATCATTCCGAAGAGCGGGATCCAGACGGCGACGATGAAGTACCAGAAAAGCGCGCAGGCGCGCACGTCTAGGAGGTGTTTCTCTTCGGCGTGGCTGCCGACGAGGACCGCTGCCACGACGGCGAACTCGGCGAATCCCGCGAGAGCTTCGAGCAGGTGGATGCCGAGCGTGGTCCAGATGACCGAGCCGTACGCGCTGTTGTTCCACTTGCAGTGCGTGCCCGGAAATTCGAGGAGGCGGATCGCGACGGCGACCGCCGCGATGAGGAGGAACACTCGGATGAGAGCGGCGATCCGGCGCCTGTCCTCTTCCGGCCGGCCCCGTCCGGCGATCTTCTCCGCCATGCGGATGGGCACGCAGCTGATGACGAGGACCACCAGGCCCGCGATTCCCCACCTGAGGTCCGGCGGCGGGAGCGTCGGGGGTGGCCAGTCCGTCACCGTCATTCGCAGGTAGATGAAGGTGGCGATGATGATCGCGAAGCTCATCGCCTCGATCGCGATGAGTCCGGCCGTCGCCCACCAGAAGAGCGCGCCCGAGTCGAGCGTGATATCGGGCAAGCGCGAGACGTCCACCGTTCGGCGCGAGCTCATGACGCCGTCCTCGCGTTGTGGCCGGAGGGCTCTCCCTTGGGCCAGTACCACCCGATCATCGCGACTAAGAACAGGAACCCGCTGAGGAGGATTGCCCAGGGGGTGAAGACCGAGCCTACGAGGCCGACCGCCAGGGCGAACGCGAGGAAGAGCGGCCAGATCGAGGGGCCGACGAGCACGGCGCGGTGGTCCGGCTCCGCATCGAGCGGCCGGGTCGTCAAAACCTCGCGGCGGTCCGTCCGCATCCCGGTGACAACGGCCATCTCCTCCGGCTTCCAGAGCGGGTCGCGGTTCGAGACAACCAGGATCCGCTCGAAATTGTAGGGCGGCGGAGGCGAGCTCGTCGCCCATTCGAGCGTGCTCGCGCCCCACGGATTGTTGCCGGCCGCCTCGCCGCTCCGGAGGCTCCGGGCCGCGTTGATCAGGAAGAGGAGCACGCCGACTCCGAGCATTCCCGCCCCGATGGTCGCCGCGAGATTAGCGGGTCCCCACCCCATCTCGGGCAGGTACGTGTAGACGCGTCGCGGCATCCCGCGGAAGCCAAGCCAGTGCATCGGGCCGAACGTTAGGTTGAATCCGACGAACATCACCGCAAACGTCCAGCGGCCGAGAGTCTCCGAAAGCAGCCGGCCGGTGAGCTTCGGAAACCAGAACGTGAGCGCGCCAAAGAGCGGGAAGACCGCGCCGCCGATCAGCACGTAGTGGAAGTGCGCCACCACGAAAAACGTGTCGTGCACCTGGAGGTTGAAGGGAACGGAGGCGAGCATCACCCCTGTCATCCCTCCCGCGATGAAGATGAAGAAGAAGCCGAGCACGAACAGGAACGGGGTCGTCATGCGCGGCCGGCTTCCCCAGAGCGATCGTATCCAGCAGAAGATCTGCACCCCGCTCGGTATCGCGATCATCATGCTGGCCACCGTGAAGAAGCTCTCGCCGAGCTGCGGCAGCCCGGTCGCGAACATGTGGTGAACCCACAGGCCGAAGCCCAGGAACGCCGTCGCCACCACCGAGAGCACGAGCGCGGTGTAGCCGAAGATCGGGCGCTTCGTCGAGGCGGCCAGGATCGTCGAGACCATCCCGAGCGCGGGGATGAAAATGATGTAGACCTCGGGATGGCCGAAGAACCAGAAGAGGTGCTGATACAGGAGCGGGTCGCCGCCCTCGGCGGGGTTGAAGAAGTGGGTACCGACGAGGCGGTCGAGAGCGAGGTACCCGCTCGCGAGCATGACGGCCGGCATGGCGAAGATGACCATGAAATTCGTCGTTATGACCGACCAGACGAAGAGCGGGATGCGATTCAGCGACATGCCGGGCGCCCGCTGTTTGAACGCCGTGACGATGATCTCGATCGCCACCGCGAGCGCGGACACCTCCGTGAAGGTGATCATGTTCGCCCAGATGTCGACGCGATGAGACGGCGCGTACTGCGGGCCGGAGAGCGGGACGTAGGAGAACCAGCCCGTGTCGTTGCCGCGGTTTAAGAAGAACCCGCCGTAGACGAACGCGCCGCCGAGGACATAGATCCAGTACCCGAAGGCGTTCAGCTTCGGGAACGCGACGTTCCTGGTGCCCACCATGAGCGGGACGAAGTAGACGGCGAGCCCTTCCATCACCGGCACGGCAAACAGAAACATCATCGTCGTGCCGTGCATCGTGAAGACCTGGTTGTACAGGTCCGGGCCCAGAAGGCTGTTTTCGGGCTTTGCGAGCTGCAGCCGCATCGTCATCGCTTCGATGCCGCCCAGGACAAAGAAGACGAGCGCGGTGATCACGTAGCGCTTCCCGATCACCTTGTGGTCGACGGACTTCAGGGAGCCGAAGAAACCGCGCTGGGTCTCGAAGGCGCGGCGCAGCTCTTCGCGCTCGTGAGCCGGAAGCTCGGCTTCGGGAAGGGCGGCGGGCAGCGGCGCGGGCTCGGGGGCCGCGGGCGGCTTCCGGACGGGCTCCCGGGACGTCTTCACTTCAAGCTCTCCAGGTAGTCGGTCACCGCGAGCAGGTCTTCGGGTGCCATCAGCATCGGCGGCATGTGGTTGCCGGGCTTGATGCTCTGCGGGTCGGCGATCCAGCCGGCCAGGTTTCCCGGATTGTTCGCGACGCTGCCGGCGGCGAGCGTCCCGCGCCCGCCGACGTGCGTGAGGTCAGGCGCGACCTGCCCGAACGCGGGCGTGCCCTGGATCGCATGGCAGAAGACGCAGGAATTGGAGACGAAGACCTGCCGTCCCCTCTCCTGCGACGGGGTCGAAGGCTCCGCGGCGGGCGCGAGCTGCTTCTCGTACCACGCCGAGTAGCGCTCCGGCGTCTCCGCGAAAATCGTGAAGGCCATGTGGGCATGCTGGAGGCCGCAGAACTCGGCGCACTGCCCTCGGAACACGCCGGCCTTCTTCGCGGTGAACGCGTGGCTGTTGATCCGCCCGGGGATGAGGTCCTTTTTCCCGTGGAGGTTCGGCGCCCAGAAGCTGTGGATCACGTCGCCCGAGAGAAGCTCCAGGAAAACGGGCCGTCCAACCGGCACGTGGATCTCGTTCGCGGTGACGACCGTCCGGTTCGCGGGGGACGCTGGATACCGGACCTCCCACCACCATTGGTGTCCGATCACCTGCACCTTGAGCGCGTCGGGTCCCGCGGGCTCCGCGATCTCCCGCCCCGCGGAAACGCTGACGACCAGGAACAGGAGGAGGATCGCCGCGGTCGCGCCCGCGCCGATTGCGACGTAGGTCTTGCCGCGCTCCCGCGCCCCAAGCGCGTCTTCCGAACGCCGCCGGAAGACCCCGTAGAAGAGAAAGGCGAGCACGAGGACGAACACGGCCGTGCAGACGTAGAAGAAGAGCCACCAGAGCCCGGAAATCTTCGCGGCCTCGCGGCCGGCGGGGTCGAGAGACGACTGGATTCCCCGGCACCCGGAGAGAGCCGCGCAGAGGAGGGCCGCGGCCGCGGCCGGCAGGCCGCTCCGCCGGCTCACCGCGACTCCTTGCCTTCCGAGGCCTGCAGGTGGTCCTCCCGCGGACCCGGCGGAGACGCGATCGGCTTGTCGGCGCGCATGCTCTGGACGTAGGCGACGATCTGCCAGAGCTGATAGTCGGGGATCTTTCCCCGGAAAGCGGGCATGCCGTTCGGGCGCCCCTCGACGATCGTCGTATAGATGTTCGCGGGATTGCCGCCGTAGATCCAGAACTCGTCCATCAGGGGCGGACCGATGCCGCCTCCGCCGCGGAAGTGGCAGCCGGAGCAGTTGTACCAGTCGTAGAGCCGCTGCCCCTCGGAGATGGCGAATGGATTTCCCTCGAGCGGGTTCTTGTGCACGATCCCGGGCATCCGCGCGCCGGGCTCGAGCGCGGACACGGCGATCGCGTCGGTGCGCACGGTCGCGGAGGGCGGCTGGTGCAGGGAGTTCGAGAGCTTGTCGCACCCGACCGGCAGGACCGCCAGGGCAGCGCAAACGAGAAGCTGCCGGCCTGCCCGTTTGCTTCTCATCGCCCGGCCTCCGCGGACGCGAGCCCCCGCGCCGCCACGTCGGCGCCTGCCGCCCGCCCTGCCACGTCGGCGCGCGGCGCGGGCGCGGTCCTGACGCGCGGAACCCCGTACGAATCGAGAATCCGGTCGATTTCCGCGCGCCGGCGAAGGAGCGCGAGATCGAGCCGGGTCTTGAAGTCCTTGTCGCCTCGCCGGACTCCCATCGCGATGTCGAAGGCGAAAGGGAAATCCGGGAGATCGGCCGGCGGCGCAGCCGGTACGATCCGGAGCGCGCCTCCGCTGCGGCTGGCGAAGTAGCCCGCGAGTGGCCCCCAGACGAGCGCGACGTCCACCTCGCCGGCCGCCACCGCCTCGAGAATCCGGGCGGGGGGATTGGGCTTCGAGTAGTCGCCGTACAGCGTGAACCCGACCACGTTGCCGATGAGGCCCCGTCGCATGAGAGCGTGCGCCGGGGGCGTGTTCGCATAATCGTCGCCGACGAGCTGGACGCCGATCTTTTTCCGGGCGAGGCGGGGGTCGTCGAAGGACGTCACGGGAGCCTCGCGCGAGCGCCGCGACACCCAGACGTAGGTCGACCGGTAATACGGGCGCGTGGCCAGCACCGACTCGAGCCCCGCCGGGACCCCGAGGACGACGTCGCACAAGCCCGCCTTCAGCGTGTTGCGCACGAACCCGCGTCGCTGCGCCCACCACGTGTATCGGACGGTCGTTCCCATCTCGCGGGCGAGCACGGACGCAATCCTGTTCTCGAACCCGTGGAGCCGGTCGTTCGAGAAGGGCAGGTTGTTCGGGTCGGCGCAGACACGTAGCTCAAATCCGATCGCGGGCGTGGCGATGGCTCCGAGGAGGAGCGCGAAGAGAAGAGGGGTGACGCGACGGATCGTCATGGCAGGGCGAAGACGTACAGCATCCCGCCGGCGGTCGTCGCCGTCGGGAGATCGCCCATGGCGTTGACGAATCCCAACGCCGCGGTTCCGTCGCGCGGGTCGAGGTTGTTCGCGACGATAGCGCCCGCCCACCCCCCGACGCCGGACAGGATCGCGACGTACTGCTTGCCGTCCGGCCCGCGATACGTGATCGGCTGGCCGATGATTCCCGAGCCGCACTTGAATCGCCACAGGAGCTTGCCCGACCGCGCGTCCACTGCCTGGAACCAGCCCTCCATCGTCCCGTAGAAGACGACGTCGCCGGCCGTCGCCAGGGCGCCACTCCACGCCGGGAACTTCTCCTTGATCTTCCAGACGGGCCGCGCGGCGATCGGGTCCCACGCGGTGAACTCGCCCCGGTGCCCGCCCGGCCCCGCGTACATCTTCACGTTCGCTCCGACGTACGGGGTTCCTTCGATGTAGTTCGCCTGAACGCCCTCTTCGTCCTGGCAGAGGTTGTTGTGGGGGATGTAGAGGAGGCCCGTTCGCGGAGAGAAGGCGGACGGCTGCCAGTCCTTCCCCCCGGGCGCGGCGGGGCAGATCCCGCGCGTCGTCGTGCCGACGTGCGGGGTCTTCTCGGCGACTTCGATCGGGCGGCCGCTCTTCAAATCGACGCCCGTCCGCGTCGTGGTGTAGGCGAACGGCGTGGCGGAGATGATCTCCCCGGTCTCGCGGTCGAGCACGTACAGAAAGCCGTCGCGGTCGGCCCTCAGGAGAGTCTTGCGGGTCCGGCCTCCGATCGGAAGATCGACCAGCACGTTTTCGTTGACCCCGTCGTAGTCGAAGAGGTCGTGCGGGCTCCACTGGTAGGCCCACACCGCCTGGCCGTCGTCGGGGTCGCGCGCGAAGATCGCCGCCGTCCACTTGTTGTCGCCCGGCCGCTGGTCCGGGTTCCACGGACCCGGATTCGACGTTCCGTAATAGATCAGGTTCAGCTGCGGGTCATAGGAAATCCAGCCCCACACCGTCCCTCCGCCGATCTTCCACATGTCGCCGGGCCAGCTCGAGACTCCGAGGTCGGCGCCGCGGTCGGAGGCGTAAAAAGGCTTGAACCGGGAGCCGATCAGGACGTCCTTGTCGGGCCCGGTGCTCCAGGCGCGCCATGCGACCTTGCCCGTGTCTTCGTCGAGCGCCGTCAACCAGCCTCTCACGCCGAACTCGCCGCCGCTGTTTCCGACGAGGACCTTGCCTTTGACGAGGAGCGGCGCCATCGTGATCGACTCGCCGTGGTTGATGTCCCCGACCCGGGTGCGCCAGACCTCCTGCCCCGTCGCGGCGTCCACGGCGACCGTCTGGTCGTCGAGGGTGTTGTAGTAGATGCGCCCCTTCCCGTAGACGGCGCCGCGGTTGACCACGTCGCAGCATGCCACCCCCTGGGCCGACGGGATGGTCTTCGGCTTATAGGTCCACTTCGCGGGCGCGCCCGGCGAGGTCAGATCCAGCGCGTAGAGGTAATTCGGGTAGGGCGTGACGATGTACATCGTGCCGTTGACCACGAGGGGCGCCGCTTCGTGCCCCTTGTTGATGCCGGTCGAAAACGTGAACGCGAGCTTCAAATTCGCGACGTTGTCGGACTTGATCTGGTCGAGCGTGCTGTAGCGACTGCTCGAAAAGTCCTTCGCCGGACGGATCCACGAGGACTCGTCGGGCTCCGGGAAGGGGATGGATCCAGCCGACCCGGACGCCGGACCGGCCGCCGGGACGCCCGCGCCTCCAGGAGGCGCGGGACCTTTGCAGGCCGCCGCCGCGAGGAGCGCGGTGACGGGAAAAAGGAACAGGAGCGCGGAGAACCGCGGCCGGCGCCGACGACGTTCCGCACTCTTTCCGAGGCGTTGCGATCGAGCGTCTTTCATTTCCCTTTGCCGCGAACAGCAAAAACTTTGCCGCTTGGATCCGCGGCCCGACTCTTGCTTCCTCCTGTCTCAAGCCGCGGGACGCCGTGCCCGTTTTAGGACTAGAATGAAAGGTCCCATGCAGGAACGAAGGAGCAAGATCGTACGAGGCCCCCGGGGAATCCGGATCGACCCTCCCGACCTCGAAAGGCTTCCGGAGCTATCCAACAAGGGCTTCGCGGAGCAGCTGGGCCCGCCGAGCCCCCGGCGCGAGGTCATCCGCTACTCGTCGCACGCGCGATTTCTCGCGCGCTGGAGTGCGCCGTAGGGTCGTGAGTTTTCAGTTATCCTCGGGACTTCGTTCTCCTCCGTTTGACGCTCAACGTTTGACGCTCAAAGCTCAACCGTCGCCTAGTCCTCGCTAAAGCGCCCTTCCGGCTCTGGCAGGATCCGCAGCGTCGTCTTCTGCGAGGCGCTTCCCGAGCGGATCTGGACGGAGTACGTTCCGGGCGGCAGGTATCGCTTTCGGGTCGCCCGGAGCGGGTCCTCCAGGAGCCGGTAGAGATCCGGATCGAGCGGTTTTTTCGGGCCGGCAGCGGGCTTTTCGTCGTCGGCTTTCGCGGGCTCCGCGTCGTCGTCGGCGTCGGCGGCGACCGCCGCCGGATGGGGAGCGGCGGGCGCCGCGGCGTCTCCGGATTTCGCGGCCGCCAGCGCTTTTTCGCGGGCCTTCGCTTCCGCGGCGTCGGCGAGCTTCGGGTCCGCGGAGAGGTCGTACTCGATCACGTTGAAGCCGGTCGCGGCCGGACCGGTGAGCTCCTTCCAGGGACTCCCGTTCTCGTCCTGGATCGAGAGGGAGACGGGCTGGCCGGTCTTCGACCACCACGCGATCCGGACGGCCGGGTCCTCGCGGCCCCACGTGAAATACGGGTGATCGCCGTAGCCCTTCCTGGCGGACAGCTTGAGCGACTTGATCGGAAAGGCGACGAGCGGGTCGGCCGGCGGCCCGTCTTTCATGCGGCGCAGCGGCCCGGCCTCGGCGACATAGACGCTGCGTCCGTGGGTCGCGACCACGAGATCGCCCTCCCGAGGCTGCACCGCGACGTCGTGCACGGCCACCCGCGGCAGTCCTCCCGCCAGCGCCGTCCACGTCGCGCCGCGGTCGAGCGAGGCGAAGACGCCCGAGTCGGTCCCGACGTAGAGGAGGTGCCTCGCCTTGGGATCCTCCCGGACCGTGTTGATCGGCTCGGCGGGAAGCCCCGCCGAGAGAGACTGCCAGGTCCTCCCGAAATCGGTCGAGCGGAAGAGGTACGCGCTGAAGTCGTCGTCGCGATAGCCGTTCTGCGAGACGTAGACGGTCCCCTCGTCGAACGCGGAAGCGATGACGCGCGTCACCCACTTGTCGCGCGCCAGGCCTTTCGAGAGATCCGCCCACGTGTTGCCCCCGTCGCGCGAGCCCCGGACCCGGCCTTCGTCCGTCCCCACGAAGAGGACCCCGAAGCGCTTCGGTGATTCCGCGATGGAAGTGATGGTCCCGAACGGGACGTCTCCCTGCTCGCGGTTCGAGGTCAACTCCTCCGAGATCGCCGTCCACGTGTCGCCCCGGTCGAAGGAGCGATAGAGGCGGTTGGTTCCGTAATAGAGGATTTCGCGGGAGTGCGGAGAGAGCAGAAATGGCGTGATCCAGTTGTAGCGGAGCGGCTTTTCCTTCTTCGCCGCCGACAGCTCGGGCCGCGGGCGCAGCCGCTGCCGCTCGCCGGTCTTCAGGTTGATCCGCCCGGAGGCGCCGAACTGTCCGGCGGCGTAGATGATGTTGCTGTCCTTCGGGTCGATGACGACGCAGCTTCCGTCGCCTCCCCAGATCGATTTCCACGCCTGCGGATCCGTCTTGCCGGGGCGGTACGTCGACGGCCCGCGCATGACGCCGTTGTCCTGCAAACCTCCCACGATGTTGTACGGCTCCGCGTCGTCCACCGCGAGCGTTGTGAACTGGCCGACGGGGATGTTGTTCAGCTTCGTCCAGGTCTCGCCTCCGTCGCCGGACATGTTGATGCCACCGTCATTCCCGATCACGACACGCGACGGGGTCTTCGGGTCGATGAAGATTGCGTGGTGATCGCCGTGGACCCCGCGCTGGTCGATCCCCTTGAACGTCTTTCCGCCGTCGGTCGACGCGATCATCGGGACCCCGCCTATGTAGATGTGGTCGGGATTGGAAGGGTCCGCGGCGATGCGCGCGAAGTAGTAGCCGTAGGAGTAGAAGACTTTCTCGATCCGCCCCGCGTGCGTCTTCTTCCAGCTCGCGCCGCCATCATCGGTGCGATAGACCTCGAGCCCGACGACCTCGTTCTCGAAGAGGTCGCGGTTGCTGTCCTTGAGATACGCCACCAGGTCCGCGACGGTGACCTTGCCGGCGGCCACGTCCTTCTTGAGCCTCGCGGCTTTCACGGTCTTCGGGAAATCGTTGCGCTGGAGAAACCGCGAGACCGTCGCGTCGTCCAGCCGCGAGAAGGCTTCCGGAGTGAGCGCCTTCAGACGGCGCGGCGTCAGGTCGCCCGGAGGCGCTTCCTCGTCGAAAGGCTCCGTGTCGGGGCGCAAGGCCTGGTTATCGAGCACGGCGTAGACCGTGCCGGGCCGCGACGCGGCGATCGCGAGCCCGATGCGGCCGAGGGTCGCGCCGGACGGAAGCGATCCCGAAAGGCGCTTCCATGTCTTTCCGCCGTCGGCCGACTTCCAGATGCCGCTCCCCGGCCCGCTCTCGAGAAAGTTCGCCGCCGTCCGCGCGCGCTCCCACGTCGCCGCGTACACCACGTCCGGGTTTCGCGGGTCCGCTACGATGTCGATCGCGCCCGTCCGATCATCGACGAAGAGCGTCCGCGACCAGGTGCGTCCGCCGTCGGCGCTCCGATACACCCCGCGCTCCGGGTTGTCCGTGTAGAGGTGGCCCATCGCCGCCACGAGCACCGTGTCCGGACTCCGCGGGTCGACCACGATGCGCGCGATGTGGTGCGTGTCCGCGAGCCCCAGGCTCTGCCACGAGCGGCCGGCGTCCGTCGTCTTGTACATCCCGGTTCCCGCGTAGGACGTACGGCTCGAGTTCGCTTCGCCCGTGCCCACGTAGATCGTGCGGGCGTCTCCGTCCGCAAGGGCGAACGCGCCGATCGTCAGCGTGGGTTGCGAGTCGAAAAGCGCCGTCCAGGTGCCCCCGCGGTTATCGGTGCGCCAGAGCCCTCCCGAGGCGAAGGCGACGACCAGCGAGTCGGGATGATTGGAGGGCGCGGCCAGATCCACCACCCGTCCTCCCTGGATTTCGGGCCCGACGTTTCGGAACTTGAGCGCTCCGAAGAGCGACGCCTTCTCCATCGATTCGCGCTGCGCGGCGGCCTTCGCGCGGACGGCGGGGTCTGTCCCCACCCGATGCGGATGGAAGCGTCGGCGCTCCTCGTCCTTGGAGAGCGGGGCGTTCCTGGAGAGCGGGGCGCTGTCCGCCGCGCTCGCGAAGGCCGGCGCCAGAGCGGCCCATACCAAAAGCGGCATCGAAATCCACAGCGTCTTGCGCACGCGGCCTCCTGTTTGGAAGCGCGGATGTTATCCGAGCGCGCCGGAAGCTGGAGGACCGCCAGACTTCGGGGCTCGCGCCGCGTGGAATCCAGAAGTGGAGGCCCGATGAGCGTTGAGCCGCGGGAACGGGCAAATGCCGCCCCGGCGCGCCGCGCGCCGGAGACTTTTTCCTCGCCGGCACGCGATCGATCGCTTTTCCGACCGAGGAATCGCTCACGGGCGCCCTCCTTCGTCCGTCCCCGCGCGACGGCGACGTTTACAAGACTTCGGCGCACTGCGCTCGGCTGATGAAAATGCGGCGTGGTCCATTCCCGTCTGCCTCCTGACGCCTACCGCCCCCTATCCGGCAGGTCCTCCAGGAACTTCTTCAGGTGCTCGCCCCACACCGCCGGCCAGGAGTGGGTCCCGTGGCCGCGCGTCTCACGACCGATCGGGATCAGCACGTATCGCCCCCTGGGGACTCGCGGCATCAACTTTTCCATGAGCCCGAGCTCGGGAGGATTGATGGTGTCGTCCGCGAAGTTGATCGCGAGGACGGGGGAGTCGATCTTCTCGAGTCCCGGCGAGGGGTCGTATTCGCGGGAGGCCTCGAAGGCGTAGAGAAAATCGTTCGCGTCCGCGCCCGAGAGCCGCGCGGCCATCTGGTCCGACAGGAGGCGGTCGGCGGCGTCGCGCGTCGGCGCGAGGGTCTGCCACTGCACCGGGGCGGAGATCATCACGAGCAGGATCTGCACCGCCGCCCGGAGTCCCCGCGGCTGGGAGGTGTAGTCCCCGTTCTTCCATTCCGGATCTTCGCGGATGTCCTCGGAGATCATCCGGCGGAGCACGCGGTTGCGCCCGGCGATGGCTGCGGGGACGGCGGCAAGCGGGACCAGGCCGTCCGCAAACCCTGGATACCTTTCCGCCCAGACCCAGGCGTGCATCGCCCCCATGGAAGTCCCGAGGACGAGTCTCAGGTGATCGACCCCGAGCCCGGAGGTCACGAGGGCGTGCTGGGCGGCCACCATGTCGTCGTACGTGTAGCGCGGGAAGCGGGCGTGGAGACCCTGGCTCGGGCGGCTCGACTCACCGTGGCCGATGCCGTCCGGAAGGATCAGGTAGTACCGCGAAGCATCGAGGAGCTGTCCGGGCCCGAAGAGCGTCCCCGCGAAGTTGGGGCTCAGGAACCCCTTCCCGGATCCCGTCGTCCCGTGAAGCAGGAGCACGGCGTTGCGGACGGTCCCGGAAGCGTCGCGCCGGGGCGTCCCGATCGTCCGGTAATGGAGGACGAGATCCGGCAGCGTCTCGCCGCTGGCGAAACGGAAATTCCGGATGTGAAAGTCGCCGGGGACCGGTTCCGGTTGAGCCCATGCCGTAGCCAGGGGAAGCAGGGAGGCGAGAGCGGCCAGCAACGCTGTTTTCATCGGCATAACTTAGTCGAAAGCCGGGGGATCGACGAGGTCGTTGAGCGCCCCCTCCTTTCTGCTATCCTCCTCGGCCCGCGGAGGAGCTCGGCCTTACATGAACAATTCACTCTTCGCCGCTCTGCTGGCGATCGGCTGCGCGGGCATCGCCGTGTCGTTCGCGCGCGCGCGCTCCCGCGAGCTCCTCCTGCAGGACGGGCTGACGGAGCCCTCGCGGCGGGCGCTCGCCGTCGGCCTTCTGGGCTCGGTCCTTCTGCTCACTGTCGCCATCCCGTTCGCGGGCGGCCTCGCGGGAAGCCGGCCGGAGACAAAGCACCTGTCCGTCGTCTCCCTGTTCGCGGTGCACGGCGTGCTGACGCTGTTCCTCATCCTGTACTACTCGCTTTCGCGGCGGACCTCGCTTTCCGAGTTCCTGAGGTTGAAGAGCGCGCGCCCCGCGGCGGACCTCGGCGCCGGCCTCTGGATCGGCCTGGCGGGCTGGCTTCTCACGATCGTCGTGCTGATCAGCGTCGTGGTTGTCTGGTACCTGCTGCGCCAGCGCGGAATCGGACCCGCGGCCGCGGGCGCCGTGAACCCGACGATCCGCTGGATCGTTTCCCAGCCGCTTGCGATCCGGATCGCCATCGTCTGCTCCGCGATGGTGGTCGAGGAGCTTTTCTTCCGGTCCTTCCTGCAGACACGCGTCGGGCCGCTCGCGGCGACGCTCATGTTCACGGCGGCGCACGGCGTGTACGGGCAGCCTCTGGTTCTGGTCGGAATCCTGGTGATCTCGGCGGTGCTCTCCGCGACCTTCGTGCTCTACGGAAACGTCCTGCCCTGCATCGTCGCCCACGGCACGTTCGACGCGATCCAGATGTTCGTGCTGATACCGATGAGTTTGAGTCAGATGGGGAGTTAGTCGTCAGTCATCAGTTCTCAGTTTTCAGTTCCCGGTCTGGCTCCGTTGACGCTGATGGCCTTCGTTTCCCATTTCCCGTTTTCCCGTTTCCCGGCTCCGGCCCCCCGTCTTCAGGATCGTCAGATCCGGCCCGCGGCGGGTCACAGCGCCCCCGAGCTTCGCCGCGGCCGTCCAGGCGCTGGCGAACCGCTCCGCGGCGCCGGGGGATTCGAACCGCAGTTTCCACACGTAGGCGATGTCCCGGCCGGCGGCGTAGAACGCGATCCGGTCTCCCCGCCATCCCGCCGCGAGAGGGTCGGCCTGCGCCGCGGCGAGTCCCCGCCGGAGGAGGAAGCGGACGCCCCACTCGCCGATCGTGTCGGTGTACAGCGTCCGGAAACCGGCGGGCGCCAGCCGGTCGGCCGCGGGCGCGGTCAAAAGATCCTCGGCCGGGGTGAACGCCGGCCCTTCGTGGAGGATCTCGGACGTCGTGGCGGGCGGGTTCTTCCACATGCGGTCGATCCCCGCCCAGCCCCCGGCCTTCACGACACGGCGCACGTAGGCGGTCCCCTCGACGTAGGGAAAGAAGAGCTGCTGCGCGAAGTAGTCGGGCAGGTCCTTCGGCATGTTGGCGCTCTCGAGCGTTCCGGCGGAGAGGAGCGGCGCGAGGCTGTCCTCGACCTCCGAGCTCTGACCGCCCGGCAGCTGCGAGAGCGCGACCCGGACCATGACGAGCGTCGCCTCGCCCTCGAGCAGGCTCTCGAGAGCGAGAGCGCGGTCCCCGTTGTCCTTCAGCTGCTTCACGCGGCGGTCGAGCTTCATGAACTCGTCCTGCAACGCGTGGGTCAGCTCGTGGGCGAAAATCATGCGCTCGCCGGCGTCCGAGGAGAGCTCTTCCGGGGCCGGGATGCCCGCCGCGCCCCCCTTCACGAGAAAAAACTTCCGCGGTTCCGGGTCGTAAAACGCGATCACCTGGCTGGCGTAGAAATCGAGGAGCCGATCGACCAGGTTCGGTGTCTCTTCGAAGAATCCGATCGCGACCATCGTGCGCATCGTGTCTTCGGGGGAGGCGGGAAAGCCTTCGAGCAGCTTGGCGCGCAGCACCTTCTTGAGCTCCACCGGGTCGATCTCGCTCGCGGGGATCTGCCGTTCGAACCGGCGCCCACGGACGCTTTCCACCTGTCGCGCGACCTCCTCGACCCGGGCGGGCAGAAGCGCGGTCGCGCCGGCCGTCAGCAGGGCAAGGCACGCCAGCAGGGCCGCCGGCAGCCGTTCCATTCTCATGGACTGAGGGTAACAGGCGCCTTCGGACCCGCTGCTATCTTTATGCAGACCCTTTCGGCTAAGATCCGCCGGGCTTTTAACCCCTATCGAACGAAGTGAATGAGTTCTTCAAGCTCCTCCAGCGCGACCGGCCCGGTCCGGATGTCTCTGTCGAGCCGTTTCGAAAACATCGAAATGGCTCAGCACCTCTGTGGAAAGCTCCTGGACCCGGAAAACCTCTCGGATGAGACGCGCCACTGGATTCTGATGGCCCTGCGAGAGGCGCTGGCGAACGCGATCAAGCACGGCAACGGCCAGGACCGGGCGAAACGTGTCCACCTCGAGATGGACGTGACGGCGCGGATCCTGCGGATTCACGTCCGGGACGAGGGCGAAGGGTTCGACCCCGAGAAGGTCGAGGACCCGCTGGCGCCCGAAAATCGGTTCAAGACGTCTGGACGCGGCATCTTCTACATGAAAACGTTCATGGATGAAGTCCGCTTCCAGAGGGCGGAGGGGGGCGGAATGGAGTTGTTTCTGACCAAGAATCTGGCGGGGGGGAAGGAGAAGGAGGAAAAGGGATCATGAAAACGAGCGTGCGAGAGGGTCGGGGCGGGGTGCAGATCCTCGACCTCAAAGGCAAGATCACCATCGGGTCGGGCGACGTGCAGCTGCGCGAGACGATCAACAAGCTGGTGGACGAGGGCAAGAAGAACATCCTCATCAACATGCAGGATGTGACGACGATCGACTCGTCCGGGATCGGCGAGCTCGTCGGCTGCTACACGTCCGTCACCAACAAGGGCGGCAAGTTGAGGCTCCTGCATCTCCCGCCGAAGATCAACGACGTTCTCACGGTGACTCAGCTCATCACGGTGTTCGACGTCTACGAATCGGAGGAGGAGGCGGTGGGAAGCTTCGCCGGTTAAGCAGGCGCGCGACTCCTCGACAGGCGGGAACGCCTTCGCATTCGCCTTCGACCGCTTTGCCGTGGAGGCGCGGCCGGCTGTCGAGGAGGCCCTCGCCCGCGCCGTCCCGGAGGGGACGCCCGCGGGTGCGGCGCTCCCGCGCGCGATGTTCGAGGCGGCGCTCTCTCCCGGGAAGAGACTCCGGCCGCTCGTGGCGCTGGCCGCCGGATCGGTAGCCCGCGCTCCGCGGCGCGCGGTCATGCCGGTCGCCGTCGCGGTCGAGCTCGTTCACGCGGCCTCTCTCGTCTTAGACGACCTGCCGTCGATGGACGACGCCCGGCGGCGCCGCGGCCGGCCCGCCCTCCACGTGACGTACGGGGTCTCGACCGCCGAGCTCGCGTCGGTCGCCCTGTTGAGCCGCGCGTTCGAAACCCTCGCGTCCGCCCCCGAGGTCCCCGCGGGAGGACGCGCCCGGCTGGTCTCCGAGCTTTCGAAGGCCGTCGGAGCCGACGGGTGCTGCGGCGGGCAGGCCGCGGACCTGTCGGCGGATCCGGCCCGTCTGACTCTGGAAGAGCTCGAGAGCATCCACGCGCGCAAGACCGGCGCCCTCTTCGTGGCGGCCGTCCGCGGCGGAGCGATCGCCGGCGGGGCTCCCGACTCGGACCTCGATCTGCTGACCGTGTTCGCACGCAACCTCGGGCTCGCGTTTCAGATCACCGACGATTTGCTCGACCTCGAGGGAAGCCCGGAGATCATGGGCAAGGACACGCTGCGCGACGGCCACCGGGCCAACTTCGCCACTCTCTTCGGAGCGGACGCCGCCCGCAGCCTGGTGGACGAGCTCCTGGACGCCGCCGTGTCCGCGCTGTCGTCCTTCCGGTCCCGCGCCGCGGTGCTCGCGGATCTCGCGCGCGTGGTGCGGGATCGCCGGTCGTGACGGGCGGGCACCCGCTCGAACTGGAGGAGGCGCGCCACAAGCTCCGCGATCTCGGGTACCTGGACGGCCGTGTCGAGCGGTACGTCTTCAGCCGGGTGTTCGAGGGGCGGCGAGGGATTCTTGCTCCCGTCGCCGTCGCCCTGGCGGCGGCGTGCGCGGTGGGATGCGTGGCGGCCGTCCTATCGGCGGAGCCCGAGTTTCTCCGGTCCGGATCGGGACCCCTCGTGCTGCTGCTGCACCTCTCGGCCGCTTTCTTTCTTCCGGCGGCGCTGGCGGCCGCAGCCGGCGCGGCGGTCGCGGACCGGTCCCGCGCCGCGGGCCCGGGCGCCGCGGCGTGCGGCCTTCTGGCGGCGGCGGCGGTCTTCCTTCTCTGGATCGGAGGCGCCTGGAGTCTCGGACGCGCCCTGCGCGGATCCGCTCTCCTCTGGGGGTTTCCGGTCGCGGTCGCCGCTCTCGGAGCCGCGCGGAGCGCCCGCGCCGCCTACCTCGCGCGCGCCTACGCCCACTCGGGCGTGCTGCCGCGCGCGCGGCGCCACGGGACCCTCTTCGGGATCGCCGCCGCGGGGCTCGTCATTGCCGCCGCCGTCTTCGCGTCGCGCCCGGAAGGCGTCGTCTCCCCTCGTCTCCACGTGGCGCCTCGCCGGGAGCGCGTCGTGGTCGTGGCGATCGACGGCGTGGCGGGAGGGGCCGCCGGGGCGGTCGGGGAGCCGGCTCTCGCCGGTCTCCTCGAGGGAGCGCCGGCCGGGTGGTGGCGTCAGGAGCCGGGCGCTCCTCCGGAGCTCTGGACGACCGTGGCGACGGGCGTCGACGCCGTTCGTCATGGCGTGCGCGCTCTCGAGCGTGTCCGCCCGGCGGGGTCTCCGGCCGCTTTGCGCGCCCCGGTCGGGAGCCGCTGGTACCTTCGCGTCGTCGGCCCCGCGCTGTCGCTCGTCTCGAGCGCTCCCGTGTCCGCCGCCGACCGGCGCGCGCTGGCGTTCTGGGAAGTCGCCGCATCGGCCGGGCTTCCGTCGGGAGCGATCGGCTGGTGGGCTTCCGGCCCGTGGCCCGGAGCGGTCGTGGTCGACAACCGGCACGTTCTTTCTCTCGCCCGGACCGGCGAGGAGGCGGACGCGGTCGCGCTCGAGCGCTGGCCGGCCCTGCGCGGAGCGGCGATTGCCGCGCTCTATCTGCCCGGCCCCGACATCCTGCGGCGCGACCCGGCGCGCCGCGGCGCCGAGCTCGAGCGCATCGGGCGGTTTCTCGCCGCGGAAATCCGGATCGCCCGCGCGGGAGAGAGCGTCCTGGTCGTGCTGACGGCAGACAGCCACGCTTCGGCGGGGTCGCTCGCCCGGGCGACCGTGTTCGACGGCCGCTCCTCCGCGCTCGTGCGCATCGAAGCCGCCGACGTGGCATCCTCCGTCCTCGCGCGAGCGGGCATTCCCGCCGCGGAGGATCTGCGGGGCCGCGCCGTTCCGGCCCTCTTCCGGGAGGGCTCGCTCGAGAAAGCGACCGTCGCGACCTACGGCGCGAGGATCGCTCCCGCGGCCGGATCGAGCGTCACGACGGATCGGGAGTACCTGAGGAGGCTCAAGGCGCTGGGGTATCTGAATTGAGGTCGATTGAGCGTCGAGCGTCGAGCGTTGAACGTTTTCTAAGAAGACGAGGAATAGATACGGAGAGCCGAGGTCCGCGCTTCTTCCCTACGCTTAACGCTCAACCCGCTTACGATACCGGCATGAAAGCCGTCTATTTCGTCCAGCACGGCGGCCACGAGGTTCTCCGGTACGGCGACCGGGAGGAGCCGGAGCCCGGGCCGGGAGAGGTTCGGGTGGCGATCCGGGCCGCGGCATTGAATCGCCTGGACCTCTTCGTGCGAAACGGCATTCCGCATGTGCCACTGCCGCAGGTGCCGGGAGCCGACGGAGCCGGCACCGTCGATCTCGCCGGGCCGGGAGTGGAAGGCTTCCATCCCGGAGACCGCGTGCTGATCCAGCCGGGTCTCTCCTGCGGCGCCTGCGAGTTCTGCCGCGCCGGCGAGCAGAGCGTCTGCGTGAAGTACCGGATCCTGGGCGAGCATCTCGCCGGCACTTTCGCCGAAAAAGTCGTCGTTCCCGCGCGCAACCTCTTCCCGATCCCGGACAAACTCTCGTTCGAGCAGGCGTCGGCGTTCCCGCTGGTCTATCAGACGGCGTGGCGGATGATCGTCACGCGCGCCGCGGTCCGCCCCGGCGAGATCGTCCTCGTCCACGGGGCGGGCGGGGGCGTGGCCGGCGCCGCCATCGAGATCTCCCTTCTCTGCGGCGGGCGCGTCTGGGCGACGACGTCCGGCGCCGAGAAGATGCGGCAGGTCGCGGGTTCGGGCGCCGAGGTCGTGCTGGACTATAAGAAATCCGACGTCGGCAAGGAGGTGCGCGCCCGCACCGGCAAGCGCGGCGTCGACGTCGTGGTCGATTGCGTGGGCGAGGCCACGTGGATGACCTCGCTTCAGGCGGCTTCGAAGGCCGGGCGGATCGTCACGTGCGGAGCGACGTCGGGTCCCAACCCGAAGGAGGAGATCCGCCTGATCTTCTGGAAGCAGCTCTCCATCCTCGGGTCCACGATGGCGAACGACCGCGAGTTCCGCGCGCTGCTCTCGGCGGTCTCCGCGGGCCGCCTCACGCCGCGGCTCGACCAGGTGTTTCCGTTCTCCCGCGCGGCCGAGGCGTACCAGCGCCTGGAAGAGGGTCGTCAGCATGGAAAGATCGTTCTCGTGCCCGATCCCTCCTCCTGAGATGCCGCCCGCCGCTCCGCCCCTTTCGATTCTCCAGATCCTCGAGAAGGGTCTGTTCTCCACGGGAAGCGTCGTGCAGATGTTCCAGCTGGCGCGGGGTCTCTCGCGCCGCGGGCACCGCGTCGCGATCGTGACCCGCGACGCCGGCGAAGTTCCGGGAAAGGCGCGAGCGGAGGGGCTGGACTTTCACGCCCTTCCGTTGAAGCACGAGTTCGACTTCGCGAGCGCGCGGAAGCTCGCGGCTCTGGTCGACGAGCGGGAGGTGGACGTCATCCACGTGCACAAGGGAATCGCCCACTCGATCGCGCTCTTCTCGACTCTCTTCTCGCGCCGCCGGCCCGTGCTGGTCGTGAATCGCGGGGTCTCGTTCCCTCTCGACGTCTTCAATCGGATCAAGTTCCACGTTCGGATGGACGCGGTCGTCACGGTCTGCGAGGACATTAAACGTGTCATCGTGAAGTCGGGCCGGCTCGCGCCCGGAATCGTCCACGTGATCTACGCCGGCGTGGACCTCTCGGTGTTCGATCCCGGCAAGACGGACGGGGCGAGAGTCCGCCGCGAGTGGGGCGTCTCGCCGGGCGACACGCTGCTGGTCCAGGTCGGCGCGCGGGAGTGGAAAGGCTGGAGAGACCTGGTGTCCGCGACCGCTCTCCTCGCGCCGGAGTTTCCCCGGTTGCGCACGGCGATCGTGGCGTGTGAGGACGAGGCGAAGAAGGCCGACGTCCTCGCGTTTGCCCGCGCGCAGGGCGTCGAAGACCGGGTGCGGCCGATCGGTTTCCGGTCCGACATGCCCGACGTGCTGGCGGCCGCGGACATGGTGGCCGACCTCTCATACGAAGGGCTTGGAGTGACGGGGACGCTGCGCGAGGCCATGGCGCTCGGCAAGCCGGTGCTCGGGAGCGCCGCCGGGGGAAATCCCGAGCTCGTCGTCGACGGCGAGTCCGGCCTGCTCGTCCCCCCGCGAGATCCGCCGGCGATGGCGGCGGCGGTCCGGCGCCTCCTGGCGGACCCGGCGCTGGCGGCCTCGCTGGGACGGAGTGCCCGCGCGCGGGTCGAGGCCGGTTTCTCCTCCGAAGTGCGACTCGACCGGGTCGAGGCCCTCTACCGGCGCCTCATCTCCGAAAGAGCCAGAGGGCGAGAGAGAACAGCAGCGACAGCAGCAGGCAGGTGACGAGAGGGAAGGCGAACGTCCAGCTACCCCGGCGCACCAGCAAGTCGCCGGGCAGGCGCCCGACATAGCGGGAGAGGACCGGCCACAGCACGGCCGCGGCGACCAGCAGCACGCCCGCCGCCATCAGCAAGCCTCGGATCGGAAACTGCATGGTCACGCCCTCCTGCTGTCCCGCCCTTCCGTCCTCCCTTCGCCTTTCGCCAGATCCGTGCCATGATCGCCTCCTCCTCACCGGGCGAGCGCGGGCTCTCCGACCGCACGCCATGACCGAAATCACGTCTCCCCGACGCCCTGTTCTCCGAATCCGCGATCTTCCCTGCGACGAGCGTCCCAGAGAGCGTCTCGCGCGCGTGGGCGCCGCCGCTCTTTCGAACGAGGAGCTCCTCTCCCTGCTGCTCGGGTCCGGCACCCGCGGCGAGAACGCTCTCGACCGCGCCCGGAGTCTCCTCGCCGATCATGGCGGCCTGGTGGCGCTCGCCGGAATGTCGGGCGCCGAGCTGCGCCGCGAGCGCGGGATCAAGGGCGCGCGCGCCGCGGTCATCGAAGCCTCGCTCGAGCTCGGCCGGCGCCTTTCGACCGAGGCGATCGCGCCGCGCGACCTGTTTCACGAGCCGAATCTCGTCAAGGAGTATCTCCGCCGGGCCCGCGGAGACGGCGCGCAGGAGCGGACCGGCGCGCTGTTCGTCAACGCGAGGAACCGGCTCCTGAAAGACGATCCGGACATCTACCGGGGCACGCTCGATCGCGCCGTCGTCGAACCGCGCGAGATCTTGAAGCGCGCCCTGCTGGCCAACGCGGCGGGGGTGATCCTGTACCACAACCATCCGTCGGGAGATCCCTCCCCATCGCGGGAAGACCGCGAGTTCACCCGCCGGCTGGCAACCGCCGCCGAGTCGGTCGGCGTCCGGCTGCTCGATCACATCGTCGTCGGCCGTTCCGGCTGCATCTCGTTCCGCGAGGCAGGATTGCTGTAAGAGAGTTGAGCGTCGAGCGACGAGCGTTGAGCGTCGATCTGTCGACGCGACTCGGTGTATGTTGAGCGTCTCGTTCCGGGGCTCTTCGACGCTCAACGCTTAACGCTCAACGCTTAACCCCCAGCAACCAGCCGTGCGCTTCTACGCCACCACGCCGATCTACTACGTCAACGATCTGCCCCACATCGGGCACATCTATTCGACCGTCGTCGGCGATGCCCTGACGCGGTTCCACCGGCTGATCGGCGACCCGACGCGCTTTCTGACCGGGACCGACGAGCACGGGCAGAAGATCGAAAAGGCGGCCGCGGAGCAGAACCTTCGCCCGATCGAGCTCGCGGACCGGGTGGTGGCGCGCTACGGAGAGCTCTGGAAGATGTACGACATCGCGAACGACGACTTCATTCGCACGACCGAGCCCCGGCACCGGCAGGGCGTCACGGCCCTGATCTCGAAGATCGAAGCGGCGGGCGACTTCTACACCGCGCGGCATGAAGGGTGGTACTGCTCGGGCTGCGAGATCTTCTACACGGAGAAGGAGCTCGACTCCGAGAAACGATGTCCCATCCACGGCACGGTCTGCACCTGGGAGTCGGAGGAGAACGTCTTCTTCCGCCTTTCGAAGTACGCGGAGCCTCTCCTGCGCCACATCGAAGCGCACCCCGGGTTCATCCGGCCCGAGACGCGGCGCGCGGAGGTCGTGTCCTTCATCCGCGGAGGATTGAACGACCTCTCGGTCTCGCGCACGAAGCTTCAGTGGGGCATCCCGTTTCCGAACCATCCCGGGCACGTCGTCTACGTGTGGCTGGACGCGCTGGCGAACTACATCACCGCGCTCGGTTTCGGAGCGGAGGACGACCGGCTCTACCGGGAGTTCTGGGTCGATCCGGAATCCCGCCGCGTCCACCTGATCGGCAAGGACATCCTGAGGTTTCACGCCGTCTACTGGCCGGCGTTCCTGCTGTCCGCCGGGCTTCCTCTTCCGACGACGGTGTGGGCGCATGGATGGTGGCTGCGGGATGGGAAGAAGATCTCGAAGTCGGTGGGCGGCATCGTGCGCCCCGATGAGCTCGCCGCGACCTTCGGCCCCGACGCGGTGCGCTATTTCCTCCTGCGCGAGATGGCCTTCGGACAGGACGCGAGCTTTTCCGACGAGGCCTTCCTCGTGCGGTACAACGCGGACCTCGCCAACGACCTCGGGAACACCGTTTCGAGGGTCGCCGCTCTCTGCCGGCAGTCGTTCGGGTCTGCGCCCACCGTGCCCTGCGGCGTCAACGAGATCCACACCGCGTACCGGCCGCTCCGCAAGGAGTGGCGGGAGGCGATGGAGGAGCTCGCGTTCCACCGCGCGCTCGAAGCGGTCTGGAAGCTCCTCTCGCAGATCAACGGCTACGTGGTCAGCCGGGAGCCCTGGAAGATCCGGAAGGAGGAGGGCGCGTCCGACAGGCTTCAGAGGATCCTCTACGGAGCGGCCGAGGGCGTGCGGCTCGCGGCCGTCCTCCTCTCGCCGTTTCTTCCGGCGACGTCCCGGAAGATCTTCGAGACCCTGGGTCTTCCTCCGCGCGACCCGGACGAGCACGACCTCCGCTGGGGCGGCCTCGTCCTGGGCGCGCCCCTTCCCGAGTCGCCGGCCCTCTTCCCCCGCGCCGACATCGCCGCGTATCTGAAAGGAGAGCAGAGTCCCATGGAAGATAAACCGACCCCTCCTCCCGCCGCTTCCGTCCCCGCTCCGGCCGCCACGCCGGAGGCCCCGCGCGTCGAGACCACCCAGGCCGTCTCGCCCGCGACCTCCGATGCCCGGATCGGAATCGAGGAGTTCCAGAAGGTCAGGCTCGTCACCGCAAAGGTGCTCACGGCCGAGCGGGTTCCCAAATCGAACAAGCTGATGAAGCTTCAGGTCGATCTCGGGACCGAGCAGCGGCAGATCGTCGCCGGCATCGCCGCCCGCTACGAGCCGGAGGCCCTGGTCGGCCGCAACGTCGTGATCGTCGCGAACCTGAAGCCCGCGAAGCTCATGGGGGTCGAATCGAACGGGATGGTGCTCGCCGCGACGGTGGGGGAGGCGGGAGAGCCGTCCCTGCTGGAGGTGGCGTCCGACGTCCCGCCGGGCAGCCGGGTGAAGTAGAGCTGTCAGCTGTCAGATCTCAGCTTTCAGTCTTGAGTTCTCAGTCTCGAGTTGAGTCAAGGGAGACCCGCGTGAGCGACCGTCTCGTGCTGGCCGATTCGCATTGCCACCTGCAGCTCGAGGGACGGGACGGCGTCTCCGCCGTTACGGACGTGCTGCTCGCGCGGGCGCGCGCGGCCGGCGTCGGGCGCTTTCTGGTCCCCGGGACGACTCTGGCCGATTCCGAGGCGGCGCTCGCGATCGCGCGTCGTCACTCAGACGTCGTCGCGGCGGTGGGCGTCCATCCGCACGAAGCGAAGGACTTCGACGTTGACCGGGATGGGCCGCTTCTCGAGGCGCTCGCCCGCGACCCGAAGGCCGCCGCGATCGGCGAGGTCGGCCTCGACTTCCACTACGACCTCTCCCCTCGAAAAATTCAAATCGCCGTCCTCGAATGGATGCTGGACCTCGCCCGCCGCCTCGGAAAGCCCGCCATCCTGCACAACCGGGAGAGCGGCGGCGAGATGTACGCGCTTCTTTCGCGCCAGCCACCGCGCGAGCGGCCCGGGGTTCATCACTCGTTCACGGAGACGGCGGAATACGGCCGAAAGGCGATCGACCTCGGCTACAGGATTTCGTTCTCGGGGATGATCACGTTTCGCGCCGCGGAGAACATCCGGGCCGCGGCGGCGGGTCTGCCCCTCGACGCCCTCCTGATCGAGACTGACACGCCTTTTCTGGCGCCGGTGCCGCATCGCGGGAAACCCGGGGAGCCCGCGTTCGTCGTCGAGACCGCGAAGGCGCTGGCCGCGGCTCAGAGCACGGACCTCGCCGCGGTGGCCTCCGCCACCACCTCGAATTTCGACGCGCTCTTTCTCCCGTGAGGCCACGCCTTTCTCCCGACGAATTCGACGCCTGCGTCGAGGAAGCGCTGGCTCAGGTCCCTCCCGCATTTGCCCGGTACATCGAGAACGTCGTGGTCGTCGTCGAAGAGGAGCCCGCCGTCGAAGACTACGAGGAGACCGACACCGCGGACGACGACGAGCTCTTCGGCATCTTCCGCGGCATGGACGTCTTCGACCGCCAGTCCGCGGTCTCGCACTTGCCGGGCCAGATCGCGATCTTCCGGGGCCCGATCCTCCGGACCTGCCGCTCGAAGGGAGAAGCGATCCGGGAGATCCGCGACACGGTCGTCCACGAAATCGGGCACGTCCTGGGGCTGTCGGACGAGGAGATGCCATATTAGACGGGGCGGTAGGCGGGAGGCGGGCCCCTCTTCAATTTCCGTCGTTCGAGTCCCGATTTCCGATTCCCGGCTTTCGTCCGCCTCCCGCCTACCGCCTCCCGCCTGCCGACTTCTTCACCTCGGCCCAGCGCGCCAGCGTCTTCTCCAGCGAGTCCGACAGCTCCTTCCACGCCGCCACGGCCTGCGTCGTCGGGGACGTCTCCGAGCCTTCGACGACCGCGTAGAGGCTGGCCAGCTTTCCGTTCAGGCCTGAGAGATCGTCCCGGTTCGCGCCGCGGCGGCCTCCGCCCGAGCCTTCGAGGGCGAGCAGGTCCGCCTCGTACGACGAAGGAGATCCCTTTCGGGCGCCGGCTTCTGCGGCGGGCTTCAACCTGGCCCGCGCCGCCTTCACTTCCGTGAGCGCCCCGGAGTCGCGTGACAGTGCGGCCGAGATTTCCGTCGCCAGCCGGAACCGCTGCGCGAGACCCTCCGGCGGCGTCTTCACGCGAGGATCCATGCGCACGGTGAGAGGGGCGGTGACGGCGCGCCCGTTCGCCGTCAGCCGGACCGTGTAAGTTCCGGGGAGAACCGCCGGCCCGACCGGATGCCGCGGCGTGTCGCCCGGCACGGCCGAGATGGGGTATTCGTGCTCGAGCACGTCGGGAGGCGGATAGTGCAGATCCCACACGAACCGGTGCATCCCGGGCTCGGCGGAGAGGACCGCGGGGCGGCGGATCCAGTAGGTCGGGACGTTCAACTCGGGATCCACGGGCTCGGGACGGTCCGCGCTCGTGAAGCGGCGGACGAGCTTTCCCGCCGGGTCGAGGATCTCGAGCACGACCGGCTGCGCCGGCTTCGACTTCAGGACGTAGTTCACGATGGCCCCGTCGGGAGGGTTCTGACCCGCCGGCTCCTCCGGGGGCAGGGGAGTGTCGGGCCATTGACTCCGCTTGACGCGTGTCGCCACCTGCGGACGGAAGAGATGGACCTCCGCGGCGACGGCCTCTGCCGCCATCTGGCGGAGAGGCGTGATGTCGTCGAGGATCCAGAAGGAGCGCCCGTGCGTTCCGACGACCAGGTCGTCGCCATGCACGACGAGGTCGCGGACCGAGGTCGCCGGGAGATTGTTCCGGACGGACCGCCATTCGTCCCCGTCGTCAAAAGAGACGTACACGCCCCGCTCCGTGCCGGCAAAGAGGAGCCCGCGGCGCTCCGGATCTTCGCGGACGGCGTTCACCACCTCGTTGCCGGGGATCCCGCGGACGATTTCCGTCCAGGTCGCGCCGCCGTCGCGCGTCCGGTATATGTGGGGGCGCAGGTCATCGAGTCGGAAGCGGTTGATTGCGGCGTACGCCACGGCGGGATCCGAGTGAGACGCCTCCATCAGGGAGACCTTGCTCCACGGCGTCAGCGCCTTCGGCGTGACGTCCTTCCAGGTCTTACCGCCGTCCGTCGTCACATGGATCAGCCCGTCGTCGGTTCCGACCCAGATCCGGCCGGCTTCCCTGGGGGACGGCGCGATCGTGTAGATCACGCCGCGATGCTTCCCCTTCTCCGGATCCATCGGGGCGAAGACGCCGACGCTCGCGGGCATTTCCCAGGCGGCGCGCGTCAGGTCGGGCGAAAGAACGCTCCAGCTGTTGCCGCCGTCGCGCGTGGCGAAGAGAACGTTGGCGCCGAGATAGAGAAGGTGGGGATCGAGAGGGGAGAAGAGCACCGGCATGGTCCGAACGAAGCGGTACTGGCCCCGGATGGGCGCCGGCGAGATGTCGGTGGTGTCGCCCGTGCGCATGTCGTGGCGGCTGATCTTCCCGCCGAAGATGATGTCGGGGTTCAGCGGATCCGGCGCGACATAGCCGTATTCCTCGACGCCGACCGGGTGGAAGTCTCCGAAGTGGATCGACCCGTCGTCGCTCCGGCTCGAGACCCCCGCCGAACCGCTCTCCTGCTGCCCGCCGTAGACGCGGTACGGAAACTGGTTGTCCGTGATCACATGGTAGAACTGGGCCGTCGGCTGGTTGTACCAGGAGCTCCACGTCTTTCCCCCGTTGACCGAGATCGTCGCGCCCTGGTCGGCGGCGAGAAAGATGATCTCGGGGTGGTCGGGGTTGATCCAGATCGTGTGGTAGTCGTCGCCTCCCGGCGCGCCCTTGATCGCCGTGAAGGTGCGGCCGCCGTCGGTGGAGCGGTACGTGGACGTATTCGCCGCGTAGACGACGTCGGGATTCTTCGGGTCGACCTTGATTTCGGCGAAGTCTCCTCCACGCCCCCAGATCCGGTTCTCCGCGTTGACGCGCCGCCACGTGGCGCCCGCGTCGTCGGACCGATACGTCCCGCCGTGCGCGGCGTCGGCGTCGACCTGGGCATACAGCCGCGACGGATCCGACGGTGCGACGGCGATGCCGATGCGGCCGAGGCCCTCCGCGAGCGTCGGGAGACCGGCCGTCAGCGGCTTCCAGGTCGTTCCGCCGTCCGTCGACTTGTAGAGCCCGCTTCCCGGCCCCTGGAACGAGGCGCCGATTTCCCAGGGCGCCTGCCGGGCCGCCCAAAGGTCCGCGTACACCACCTGCGGATTCTTCGGGTCGAACGCGAGCGCGATCGCGCCGGTGTTCTCGTCCCTGTAGAGCACCTTTTCCCAGCTCTGCCCGCCGTCCGTCGACCGGAAGACCCCGCGCTCCGGATTGGGCCCGTAAGGATGGCCGAGAACGGCGGCGAAGACCCGGTTGGGATTCCCGGGATCGACGAGGAGGGCCCCGATCTGCTGCCCGTCCTCGAGGCCGAGATGCATCCAGCTTTTCCCGCCATCGGTCGATTTGTAGATTCCGTCGCCCGTCGAGAGGTCCGGCCGCTGGAGCCCCTCGCCGCTCCCGACGTAGAGGATGTCGGGGTTCGACGGAGCCAGAGCGATGGCGCCGATCGACTGGGTCGGCTGATCGTCGAAGATCGGTGCCCACGTGCGCCCGGCGTCGGTGGTCTTCCAGACACCGCCGTTGTTGACACCCATGAAGAAGACGTTCGGCTGCGAGGGAATCCCCGCGGCGCCGACGGTCCGCCCCCCGCGGAACGGGCCGATGCACCGCCAACGCATTTCGGAGAAGAGTCGCGGATCCGGCGGAGCCGCCGCCGAAGCCGAGGCGGCGATGCAGGCGAGGGCGATGAGTCCCGCGGCGGCGCGGCGCGTTCCGATCACGTGGCCTCCGAAGAAAAGAGTTGAGCGCTGAGCGTTATGCGATGAGCGCTCAAGAAGAAAGTTGAGAGTTCAGAGTCGAGAGTCGAGAAAAGGCCAAGAAGTCTCCCGGTCAGGATCTTCCGCGTTCGAGGCTCGGGCGGTCCCAGCGGCCGGTTTGAGCGGCGGCATCGTACGTGGATTGAAAAAAAGCCAGGGCGTCGGCCTCGGGCTCCGGCGCGGCCGCGACGGCCTCGTAGGGGAGCAGGTACTCGCCGAGCGTCTTGTCGAAGCGGGCCGCGGCCGGGCGGACCGGAAGATCTCGAAAGCCTTTGGGCTCCGGCGCGGCATAGGAGTAGAAAACCGGTTCCTCGAGGCCGGGCCCGCCCGGCCAGAACCCGGCGCTCGACACTTCGTGGGAGTAGGCCTCTCGCGTGATCGCGTCCGCGCCCGCCCGCGGGGGGGCGACGCGTCCCGAAAACCGCGTCACGCAGAGGTCGAAGCTGCCCCAGAAGAAGTGAACGGGGCTGGACTTCCCGAGGAATCCGGAACGGAATTTCTGGAGCACGCGCTCGCTGCTGCCGAGGATGCGGCGCAGCCGCTCGACGGGCTCCCGGTCGTACGACGCGTGCTGATGGTCCTCCTCGAACCGGACCGGATTGGGGATCTCGACCGGCATCGTCCAGATGGGAACCGAGATCCCGAGCGAGTCGAGGGCGCCGACCAGCTCCTCGTGGAATTGCGAGACCGATCGGGGCGACAGAGGAAGCTCCCGCCGCGCGCGGCCCGACGTCGTGACCGTGAGCCGGTGGTCCACGAAGTCGAACGCGATCTCGAAGCTGCCCGCGGGATCCGGAATGGCCCCCGTCGTGAGCCCGCGCGCGGTGACGACGAAAGCCGCGTTCCACCAGTGGTTCACGAGAGGGGTGCGCGCGAGCTTGATCTTCCCCGGGATCTGCATCCACCGGTGCAGCGTCTCGTAGGTGTCCCGCCAGGAGGCGAGCGGAAGGGAAGGCCATTGAGTCATCAGTTTTCAGTTATCCGTCGTCAGTTCAAAGTCCTCGGAGGTGCATTCTCCCTGTTGGGCGAAAAAAAACAAAAGGGCGCCGAAGCGCCCCATTTAAAAAACTGAAAACTGCGAACTGAAAACCGATGACTCTTTTCACATCGCCGCGGGCAGTCGCAGCGGCTGCTCGAGCGTGAACGCCGTCGAGCGGCCCGCTTCGATCGAAAAGTCGAGGTCGCCTCCGAGGGCCGCGACGCCGGTTCCGGCCGCGGCGCCGGCAGCCGCCCCTTCGACCGTTCCCTTCGTATTTCCCCCGAGGACCTGACCCAGGATCGCGCCGACCGCGGCGCCGCCCGCGATGTACCCGGCGTTCCGTTTGGTGTGCGTGTCCCCGACGCGTTCGTACGCGGACGTCGCGATCGCGATCGTCCGGCGGTTCACGTCGAGGTCGGTCAGCCGAAAACGAAGCTCAGCGGGCCGGGCCAGCTTTCCGGAGTCGACCACGTGCTCGACCTTTCCGTGCACGCGCGTGCCCGAAGGCGCCACGACCGTATCGTCGTCGGCTAGAAGATCGTCGAGCAGTTCCCCCGAGTACACCTCGCCCTCCCGCGCGGTCGCCGTCGAGATCGTCTTGTCGAATCTCGCCCTCAGGATCGTGCCAGCCGGGACTTCGTGCTCTCGCCGGCCCGCCGTGCTCCGGCGGGCGTCGGAGGCGCCCGCGGCTTCGCCGGATCGCGTGGTCGTCACGTCGGATCCCGTCTTCCCGGACGTCGCGCGAGCGCGGCGGCGGACGGCGTTGTGCTGCGACGCCTCCACCGGGTCGACCGTCACCGTAGTCGTCGTGGTGGTCGTCGTGATCTGACGCGTCCCGTCGGGCCGGGCCGTCGCAGATGCGGGCGTCGCCCCGGCCACGGCCGTCGCGGACGGGCCCGGTCCGGCGGTCTCGGCGCCTGTCCCGGGGCTCTTCTGACATCCCGACGTGATCGCGGCGGCGAGGATCGCCCCCGCGGCGGTAAACTGAAAAATTCTCGAACTCATGGGTCCTCCTCGGATGAACGTCTATGGGACTCAGTCGACCGGGAGCAAGCGGCATGCCGCCGCCGGGCGCTCGACCCCGGATCGGACATCACACTTAAAAGAAAAGGGCGGCCTCGTGGCCGCCCTTTCGTGAAACGGGAAATATTACCGGCGCGGTCCCCGGGGCCCTCGCTGGTCGCCTCGCGGGCCCCGGTCGTCGCGAGGTCCACGGTCGTCCCGAGGTCCGCGGTCGTCTCCGTGGTCATCGGGGCCGCCCCCGGCCGGCGCTAAGGCCATCTCGGCCTCGAGCTCTTCCTTGGTGAGCGCCTGTTTGCGAGAGAGCTTGATCTTGCCCATCGGGTCGACGGCGATGATCTTGACGGTGACCTCGTCGCCTTCCTTGACGACGTCCGTCGTCTGGCGCACGCGGTACGGCGCCAGCTCGGAGATGTGCACCAGACCGTCCTGTCCCGGGAGGATCTCGACGAAGGCTCCGTACGGCTCGACCCGGCGCACCTTTCCTCGGTACACCTTGCCGATCTCCGGTTCCTGCGTGAGGCTCTCGATGATCTCGATCGCGCGCAGCGCCGCGGCTTCGTCCGAGGAGGCGATCGAGACCTTTCCGGAGTCCTCCACGTCGATCTTGCATCCGGTCGATTCGATGATCGAGCGGATGGTCTTGCCGCCGCTGCCGATGACGTCGCGAATTCGGTCGCGGGGAATCTGCATGGTGAAGATGCGCGGCGCGAACGGGGAGATGTTGGTCCGCGGCTTGTCGAGCGCGGCCGTCATCTTCTCGAGGATGTGAAGGCGGCCGGCGCGCGCCTGCTCGAGAGCGCGCTCGAGGATCTCGCGGGGGAGGCCCTTGATCTTGATGTCCATCTGGAGCGCCGTGATCCCTTCGCGGGATCCCGCGACCTTGAAGTCCATGTCGCCGTAGTGGTCTTCCTGCCCCGCGATGTCGGTCAGGATCGCGAACCGGTCGCCGTCAGAGACGAGCCCCATCGCGACGCCGGCGACGGGCGACTTGATCGGAACACCGGCGTCCATCAACGCGAGCGTTCCGCCGCAGACCGTGGCCATCGAGGACGACCCGTTCGACTCCAGGATGTCGGAGACGACGCGGACGGTGTACGGGAAGGCGTCTTCGTTCGGGAGCACGGGCGAGAGCGCGCGTCGCGCGAGGTTCCCGTGCCCGATGTCGCGGCGGGAGGGGCCGCGCAGGAACTTGGCCTCCCCGACGGAAAAGGGCGGGAAGTTGTAGTGAAGCAGGAAGGTGTGCTCGTGCTCCCCCTCGTACTCTTCGATGATCTGCGCGTCGTCGGACGTGCCGAGCGTCGCCGTCACGAGCGCCTGCGTCTCGCCGCGCGTGAAGAGCGCCGAGCCGTGCGTCCGGGGGAGGAGACCGACTTCGCATTCGATGGGCCGCACCTGGTCGAACGCGCGCCCATCCAGCCGCTGGCTCTTGCCGAGGATCGTCTCGCGCGTGAGCGTCTTGACGAGGTCGTCCGCCGCCTTCGCGGTCTGCTGGCGGACGGCGGGCTCGCTCTCCGGGACCATCGAGGCCGCCGCTTTCTTGACCGCCTTGATCTCCGCGTAGGACGCGATCTTGTTCTTCATGGTGAGGGCGGCCATCATCGGCGCCTCCCACTTCTGCCGCACTTCGGCCGCGACGGCGGCCGGGTACGCCTCAGGCGCCTTCCAGTCGGGCTTCATGTAACCGGCCTGCCGCTGCAGCTCCTTCTGCGCGCCGCAGATCCTCCGGATGAACTCGTGACCGAAGAAAATCGCGTCGATCATCGTGCGTTCCGGCACCTCGCGGGCGCCCGCCTCCACCATGACGACGGCGTTCTCGGTCCCGGCGACGATCAGGTCCACGTCTGACTTGTCCCGCTCGGCGTTGGTCGGATTGACCACGAACTGGCCTTCGATGCGGCCGACGCGCACGGCGCCGACGGGCGTGTAGAAGGGGATCAGGGAGCACGTCAGCGCGACGGACGCTCCATTCAACGCGAGGATGTCGGGGTCGTTCTGGCCGTCCGCGGAGAGGACGAACGCGATCAGCTGCGTCTCGTGGTTGAAGCCCTTGGGAAAGAGCGGCCGCATGGGACGGTCGATGAGACGCGAGGTCAGCGTTTCCTTCTCCGTGGGCCGGCCTTCGCGCTTGAACCAGCCGCCCGGGATCCGTCCGGCCGCGTAGGTGTTCTCGCGGTAGTCGACGGTCAGCGGGAAGAAGTCCGCGTTTTCCTTCGGCTCCTTCTGAAAGACGGCCGTGCAGAGGACCACGGTGTCGCCGAAGCGGACCACCGCCGACCCGTCCGCCTGCTTGGCGAGCTTGCCGATCTCGATTTCGAGGCTGCGGTTCCCGAGGGGAACGGAAATGGTATGTCGCATGATTTCCTTTCGAGGCCGCGAGGGAAAAGGACTGCGGCCGCGGGGCGAAATGCCCCGGCGCTCCGACAGAGAAAATGTCCCGGCCCTCGGGCCGATGGATGTTTTTACTTACGGAGGCCCAGCCGCTCGATCAGCCGGTGGTAACGATCGGCATCCTCGCTCTTCAGGTAGTCGAGCAGGCGCCGCCGCCGGGAGACGAGCTTCAAGAGACCGCGGCGGGAGTGGTGGTCCTTCGCGTTCGTCTTGAAGTGCTCGGTCAGGTAAGTGATCCGGTTCGTCAGGAGGGCGACCTGGACCTCGGGGGAGCCGGTATCCGTGTCGTGCGTGCGGTAGTCCCGCACGATGTTTGGCTTATCCGTCGTCTGGTAGGTGGTAGCGTTCAAGAATCCTCCAATAGCCTCTATAACACTCTACTTTTTTAATAAACGGGAAGCCTAGCACGGGCCGGGACGGGGCGGAAG
>JAIVJS010000006.1 GCA_020199905.1 Acidobacteriota bacterium | reverse complement strand
AACCGCAAGCGCCTCCCTGCCCCGGCCGAGACCCGAGAGCAGCAGCCCGAGACGGCTCTTCAACCGCTCGTCGAGAGGGCCGCGGCGCTCGGCGTCGCGAAGCGTCTTCACCGCGCCGGCATCGTCGCCGGACTGGCCCTGGAGAAAGGAAAGGTACTCGTACCCGCTCGCCATCTCGGGATGCTCGTGAACGATCTTTCGCGCCAGCGCGATTGCTTCCCCGCCATGACCCCGCTGGTAGAGGTCGACCATCTCGTGCGTCTGCGAATCGACCGCGACCAGGTTCTTCGGGTCGTCCTCGGGCCCGAAGCGGTTCTTTGCGGCGGCGCGGCCGGACAGATATCCGAGGGTTCTCAGTTTTCCCGCGGTTTCGCTCGAGGACGATCCCGGCGCGGCGGCTGCGGGCGAGAAGGCGGGCAGCCGCGCCTTGAGAACGCGCAGGACGTCCAGCCGCGTCGACGCGAGGTTCGTGGCTTCGCCGGGATCGGCCCGAAGGTCGTACAGCTCCGGAATCGGAAGGTCCACGTACTTGTACCGTCCGCCGATCACCCCGCGAAGCGGAGCCCACCCCCGCGTATAGAAGGACGTGAGAGATTCGAAAAACGAGGTGTCGGCGGCGGCCGCACCGCCGTTCGAGGGAGCAGGCGGGGGAGATCCGAGAAGCGAGCGTCCCGCCGCCCCCGCGGGCAGCGTCCCCCCTCCCGCGGACTGGAGGACGGTCGGCAGGATGTCCACGTGCCGGGCGGAGCGGGGATCCGATCCCGCCGCGATCTGCCCGGGCGACCAGAGAACGAGCGGGACTCGGAGAGTGGCCTCGTATGCGAAGAGTCCGTGCGTGCGCTCACCATGGTCGCCGAGGGCCTCGCCGTGGTCGGCCGTTGCGACGACGAGCACGGGCCGTCCGCGGGCCGCGAGGTCGTCGATGAGGGGAGCGAGCGCGGCGTCCACCGCCGCCACTTCTCCGAGATAAGGCTCGCCGGCATATCGGGAGTCGAAGGGAGGCGGCGGCCGGTAGGGCGCGTGGCAGTCGTACAGGTGGATCCAGGCAAATCGCGAAGACCCGTTGGCTGCCGAGAGCCAGGCGCGAGCGGCCGCGACGACTTCGGAGGCCGGCCGCTCGGGCATCACGAATTGATATTCGTTTGCGCCCTGCGGATATGCCTGGTCGTAGACGTCGAAGCCGCGCGAGAGCCCGAACCGGGAATCGAGCGGAAAGGCGCCGATGAAGGCCCCCGTCGCGTACCCCCGGTCATGCAGGAGCGTCCCCAGCGTCGGCACCGTGGCCGGGAGGACAAACCCCTCGTTGTCGTGCACTCCGTGCTGATACGGAAAGAGACCGGTCAGAATGTTGGCGTGGGAGGGAAGCGTCACGACGCTCTGCGCGTGCGCGTCGGGAAAGACGAGCCCCTCGCGCGCCAGACGGTCGAGGACGGGCGTCTGAACCCGCTTGTTGCCGAGAAATCCCACCGCGTCGGCCCGGAGCGTGTCGATCGTGATCAGCACGACGTCGGGGCGCGAAACTCCCGCAAACGGCTTCGCCGGAGCGGCCGGCCGGCGACAGCCGGCGGCGCCGAAGAGGACGGCGAGGAAAAAGGCGGCGGGAGGGAGGAGGGGCAGCGGGCGGCGGGGCAGGAGGGGGCCGTTCCCGCGGCACCGTTCGCCTTTCGCCCTTTGCCCTTCGCCTTCCCCGTCGCGCCCTTCGCCGCCCCCGTGGCTCACTTGATCGTCTTCAGAATGTCCTTGACCGTGTCCGAGTCCTTCCCCTTCGGGTCGAGTTGCATGTACTTCTGGAAGTCGGCTTTCGCCCCCGCGTTGTTCTTCCCCTGCATCCGCGCGAGGCCCCGGTAGTAGTAGGCCTCCGACATGTCCGCGCGGCGGGCGATGGCCTTGCTGAATGCCTCCTCCGCTTCGGCGGGATGCTTCTTGTTGTAGTAAAGGATGCCCATGTTCAGGAACGGCATGGGGTCGGTCAGCTTGTCCTCGGGGATGTGGGAGAGCGCTTCCTTGCCCGCGTCGAAGTGGCCTCGTTCGAGCTCGAGCTTGGCAATCATCATCCAGCTCGGATTGTCGCCGGGCTCCTGCGAGACGATCTGCCGGGCGTACTTCACCGCCTCGTCGAGATTTCCGTCCAGGTAGTACGCGATCTCCAGGTTCGTCAGGATCGGACGGTTGTCGGGAAGCTCCTTCAAGGCCGCGGCAAAAGACTGCTGCGCCTCTTTCAACTTCGCCGACCGGGACGCCTCCGCGGCCTTCGCGCAGGCCTCCTGCGCCTCCGGGGTCTCCTTGCCCGCAGCGGGCGCGGTGCGGCACGCGTCGTAGGCCTTCCCGAGCTCGTCGGCCGCTCGCATGTCGACGTTGCCTTTTTCGATCGCGGCGGCCGTCTCCGGAGAAATCTTCTTGCCGCCGACGGAAATCACAGCCTCCGTCGCCTCCTGTTTGACGGCCGGGATCATCTGAATCTTCATCGTCGGAACGCGCAGAACTTCGGAGACCTGCACCGTGGTCTTGAATGTCTGGAATCCGGGCGCCGATATGTCGATCGACCATGCGCCTCCGTTGATCCCCAGGACCGCCCATTTGCCTTTTTTGTCGGTTTTCAAATCCGGTCCCTGGCCGTTCAGTCGCAGCTGCACGACGGCGTCGGCGACCGGGTTGCCGCTCGCGTCGACGACCGTTCCATCGAGCCGTCCTCCGCCGCCGCGCCACGCCTGCGCCGGCAGCGACGCCGCGACCGTCAGACCGGTCACCGCGACGATCGCCAGACTCCAAATCCGCCATTTCGTTCTCATCGGATCCATTCCTCCTCCGCCTTCAATAAGAAAGCCCGCCGGGATTTTAGTCCCGGCGGGCGATAGAAACCGAGGAAGACGCTAGAAGCTGATCCGGGCTCCGAGACGAACCGCGCGCGGGTTCTGGATCTCGTCGATCGTGCCCGCCGCCCCGACGTTGTTCGCGTCGGGCGTCGCATCCGACTCCCGCTGAAGGATCGTGTTCGCGTTCAGGGCATTGAACAGCTCGACCGAGAGCGTCAGCGAAGCCTTGGCGGCGATCGCGACGACCTTTTCGAGCCGAAGATCCAGGTTGTACACGTTCTTCAGACGGTGGTCTTCGGGCTTCCCGACGAGTGCCAGGCGCGTTCCTTCTCCGTTGTCGGTGTCGACATTGACGAAGTAGGGATTGACGTATCCCTGGCGTCCGTACAGGTTCGCGGCCACGTTGAAATTCAGCGGGAGCTGGTAGAGACCAGTGACGTTGAAGTTCCACTTGGATCCGATGAAGACCTGGCCGAAGCTGCCGCTTCCGACGGATTCCTGATAGACCTGCGAGCCGTCGGAGCAGGTCGGTCCGAGCGGGTTACCCGGAAAGAAAGCGTCTTGCGCGAGCTGCTGGTTCGTCGGGTCGATGCACCCTGTCGCCTTGTTCTTGACCTTGTTCTTCCAGTCGTTGTACGAGACCTGTGCGTGCGCCATCCACTTGTTGGAGAGGCGCTTGGTCATCTGAAACTCGACGCCGTTGTAGTCCGTCGCGTAGTCGGGCCGGTTCGTCACGAACTGGCCGCCGTTGAAGTTCGGGCCGAGCGGCGTCAACCCGTAGATCGGACCGGTGAAGCCGAGCGAGCGTCCGTTCAGGTCGAAGCCTTCGACGCCGGGCATCGATGTCGCGTAGTCGGCCGCGCTCACCCCGATGTAGGGGGACCAGATCACGTCCTTCCGGTGCCGGTACGTGTAGTTGGCGCCGACGACGAACTCAGGAAGGAGAGCGAAGTCGAAGCCAGCCATGAGCTCATCCGTCTTGGGAGACTTGAGATTGTGGTCCGCGACGTTGGTCGAGGAGACGCAGGCCGGGCACGTCGGATCGAAACCGCCCAGCTGACGGACGACGGCGCCGAGCTCTCCCGGATCCACGTTGTGGTTGCCGTTGGCGTCCTTCCACCGGAAACGGGTGCCCTGGATCGCCCCGAGCGGGTTGTCCCACGTCAGGACGCTGCCGCCCAGCTGGTCCGCGTAACGGGCGTAGGACGCGCGAAGCACGGTCCTCTTCTCGGCGCCGAGCGCGTATGTAAACCCGATCCGGGGCTGGAAGTCCTTCCAGGTGAACTCGCTCGCGATACCGGGATAGTTGAGCGCCGGCACGAGGTTCGGAAACGTCGGGTTGCCCGCCACGTTGCTCGCCCGGTTCTCGCCGTTCTGCCGGTCGTAGCGGACGCCGACGTTGATCGTCAGAGCGCTCGCCGTGATCGTGTCGCTCAAGAAGCCGTTGTAATAGGTGTAGGCGTAAGACGGGACACCGGCCCGGGTGACGTCCGCCGTCCGGGTGAAACCGCCCGGATCGTTCGGGAAGAGCACCTGCTCGTAACCGACGTTGCCCGTTCCGGGCCACGCTGTGGTCGACTTCACGCCGGCGTTGCGCCACCCGAATCCGAGCTTGAGCTCATGGCCGAGCGAGCCCGTATTGAAGAAATAAGACGAGTTCGCGCCCGCCTGATGGACCGGGCGCTCCGTCTGGTAGAGCTGATAGCTGCGATGCCAGATCAGGCCGGCATCCTGGTACGCGTCGACCGCGGTCCCGCCCTCGGGGATCAGGCCGAAGCCGCCCCGGATGTACGAGTAGTAGCCATTCGCGACGAAGCTCGGTCCGAAGACCTGCGCGTCGTCCACCTTCCAGATCGTGGTGGGACCCGTCTGGTCGACAGAAGTCTCCGCGGGCCGCGTCCGTCCGGCGCTGCGGCCGAATTTCGACTTACCACCGCGGAGGTAAAACCCGGTGGCGGAGTTCGACTCGACCGGCTGGATGTTCAGCTTGGCGCTGTAGTCATCGAGGTAGGTGATGTCGTTCGCGCCGCCCAGCTTGACCAACGGAATTTCCTTGCGGCCGTAGCTGCCCCACAGCCACGCGTGGTCCTGCCACAGCGGGCCGCCGGCCTCGACACCGTAGTCCTGAATCCCGGCGCCGGTGCCCGCCCGGGAGATCCGGTCGACCGTTTTGTTCGTCAGACCCTGATCCTTGGCTTCCTGCGGCGCGTTATTCGCCTGGAGCTCTGCGGGCGTCGCGAAGTACCGGCCGGACCCGTGCACTTCGTTCGTTCCGCGCTTCGTCACCATGTTGAGCGTGACCCCCGGCGTCGACACGGAAGGATCCGTGCCGCCCGTCGAGACCTGCATTTCCTGGAACGCGTCGAAGTCGTAGTACGTCGGCGAGGATCCGAGCGCCGCCATGTCGGTGATCGTGACGCCGTCGACATTGAACACGTTCTGTCCACCATCGGCGCCCTTGCCGATATACGAGGACTGCTGGCCGGACTGGTTCCCGCCGATGTTCAGCCGGTCGATCTGAACTCCCGGAGCCTGCTGGATGACGACCCACGGGTCGCGGCCCGTCGGGATGCTCTCGAGCTGCTTCTGGTTGAAGGTCGCGCCCTCCGTCTGGCGGCGCGTGTCGAGAAGCGGCGACTCGGACGTGACCGTGATCGTCGCCGACACGCTCGCCAGCTTCATCGGCAGGACGAGCTCGGTGTTGTTGCCGAGGGTGACTGAAACGTTCGTCCGTTCGACGGTGCCGAATCCAGACAGTTCCGATTTGACCGTGTATGTGCCGGGAGACAGATTGACGAAACGGAAGTCTCCCTGGGGACCCGTGGTCGTCGTGCGGGGCGCACCGACGCCGGACAGCGTGACCGAGACGCCCGGGAGAACCCCCCCGGTCTCATCCGTCACGCGGCCATAGACGCTTCCGGTCGTCGTCGCGCCCTGCGCGAACAACGATGCCGAGAGCCCTGTGGCGACGAGTGCAATGCTCAAAAATCTCAGAAGCTTCATGCGACTCCTTTCCGACCCCTGGATGGGCCCGTTTACCGTTTCTGATGAATCCACCTGAGGGTCGATAAGAGCCATTCTCATGCCATGGACAAAAGTGCACATGTCGATGTAAGTACCTATTTTGCAAAGGTTTAACA
Source organism: Acidobacteriota bacterium (assembly GCA_020199905.1). Classification (GTDB taxonomy): domain Bacteria; phylum Acidobacteriota; class Thermoanaerobaculia; order UBA5066; family Gp7-AA6; genus JALYUA01. The sequence continues at coordinate 111,432 of JAIVJS010000006.1, read as the reverse complement.
GGTGGGACAGACTATCCCAGTACCCCTTTTTATCCCTCTCCTTGGATCCTGATTCAAAGGGTTGGAGCCCGGGGACGAGCTGCCCGGCCGCAGGGACGAGGCGGACGATTGAATCGCCGGCACCAGCAGGGGACCCTGCCCGAATACCCCTTGGGGCCCGCATTCGGATCGTCGTTCCGCACGAGAAGCACGATTTTCGCGGCCGGCGGTACACCCGGGAGGCGCGGCGACTTCAGCCTCGTCGCCGCCGACTCCAGACGAAGTCTCGCGTCCATGAAGTGGCCGCGTCTGAGAGCACACGCTGGATTTCCTCTCGCGAAAGGCTGCCCGCCGCCCGAAAGGGGTCGATCTTCGCCACGACGAGGCTTTCGACTTGGAGATGTTCCCGATGCGGCCACGGCGGACTGCCGCAGGGGCGCGTCGCCGACCCGGACGTCTGCGAGGCCGCGGATCGCGCGGCCGAGGCGGCGGCGTCGAACCCCGGCGCGAGGATGTCCGAGTCGATCCGCGACGCGACCGCGACCTCGACCGCGATCGCGAGGGATGGCGCGCCGCCGCGCGCGGCGTCAACACATCACCGGCGCGTGGAGCGCACCGGCACGAAGGCATCTGTCTGTAGAGCGAGGTTGCGGCTTTAGCCACCGCTCGCCGGACGGTAGAGGTGCCAGACCCGGTCATCCGCATGTGGGAGTGGAGAACGCGTCCGTCTCCAATGAAAAACAGGGTTTTCCGTTTCGCCTCGATGAAATCGATCTCCGCCCGGCGAGCCCCGCGCGGGCTAGCACCGGGAGCGGTGAACGCGCGGCGACGACAGTCCGCCCTTCGAGCGCGCGCGCGAGGGTGCGGGCCGCCCGTAGAATCGTGTCGTCTTCAGGCATCGGCCGCGACGGAACCCGCCGGATCGGCGGCGCCGGCATTCCGGACGACCAACGCGCGCTTCAAGAACGCGCGGCTGCCGGAAGTGAATCCCGCCGCGGCGAGAAATGGAGAGCGGAGAGACGACGGCCCTTCTCCGTCGATGCGCCCGATAAGCACCGCCCGGCGCCGGCATTCCTCCACCCACCGTAGCCTCCTGCTCGACGGCGGGAAGGAACGGGATGTTCATCGAGGGAACGAGCAGCCCTTACTCACTTGGACTGTCGTCCTGAAAGTCTGGAATCCCACAGCCGAGACGTCGATCTACCAGGAGCCGCCCGTGATTCCGAGAATCGACGGCCCCGGTGCAGGGCCTGGCCCCCCTGCATGATCGGTTAGATCCCCGCCCACGCCCTCCAACGCGACACCAGTTCCGCCGAAGAAAGTCCGGTTTCTTTGGCGAGTGCCGCTTCCGGGATATCGCCCTCTCCAAAATCGCGCACGATGCACGCCAACGCTCCGGGCCCCCGCGTCAGCATCAGGTACTCGACGACGCCGAGGGCTTCGACGTAATTCGAGCGCGCGGCGGCGCGGTCGGCCTTGCGCGCCAGGTTCGTTTCGAGCGCCGACAAAGAAACGGGGCCGGACCCGCGAAGGAGCTCTTTCCGTCGAACACGCCGGAAACCCACTCCGGAACCGAGACGAGAGTGAAATACGCGCGTCCGGCGTAGAGGACCACCACCTGCGTCGCGGGCAATCGAAGGCCGAAAAAGTCCGCCTGCTCCCGGTAGCTCTCGGAGAGCCGCGCCGCCACGCGTTCGACCATCTCGCGAGGGATCGCCGCGTCGAAAAAGAACGCGAAGTCACCGATTTCCAGGAATTTCTGCCTCGAAGAAAGGCTGAGCTCCTGCCGGGCACGCGCAAGGCGCCCCAGCACACGCGCGTCGGCGCCTCCCAGCCGCGCAAATTGCTCCCACGCCAGAACCGCGTCTTCCAGCCGATTGAGGGTGTAATAAGTCTCTCCCAGAACGGCGTAGACGGTCGGCGGGGCCCGCGGCGCCCGCTGCTCCGCAAGCTCCAGATAGAAGCGGGCGGAAGGAAAGTCTTCCGCCCGCACATGGGCGAGCGTGAGCTCGGCCAGCAGCAGTCCGTTCTCGTCGTCGAGTCCGTAGGCCTCTTCGAGGAGCTCGAGAGCGCGGCCGTTCTCGCCCAGATCGAGGTAGCGGCGGCCGATTTCGGCAAGCCGCGCCGCCACGGTCTTCGCCTCTCTGGTTCCCGGAAAGACGCCGGACTGAGTGCGTCGCAGCGCCGCGAGCTGCCGCTCGAGATCGGCGTCGCGGGAGGCGCCCGAGAGAGGACTCGCCAGGGCGATCGCCAGCCACACGGCTACGGAAAAACGCACCGAAGGATTTTTAACGCACCATGAAAGGAGTCGAGGCATGCCCCCCCTCTCCCGTGGCGGAATCCTGCAGGATCAGCCGGAGAGAATAGCGGCCGGGAGCGAGACCCTCGGGAGTGAAGGCGACCAGGAGGCTCTGCCGCCCCCGCGCATCGGCCGGGGCTTTTCCCAGCACCGCGATCGAACCCTCCTGCAGCGGCCGCCCTTCTTCGGAGAGAACCTGCGCGCCTATGCGCAAAGAGTCCCCGGGAGAGGCGGCGAAGTGATACGCGACGACGGACACGCGCGACGCGGTGCCCGACCGCACCTGCGGCAGGGCGGCCGGAACGAGGTCATCCCTTTGCGCGGCGACCAGCAACTCATCGCCCGCCGGCACGTCAACCCCGGGCACTCTGGAGGGTCCCCGGACGAAGATCCCGTCCGCGGAACTTTCGAGGAACATGGGAGCAGCCAGGTACGGTTTGTTCTCGGAAAAATCGGGGACGCGCAGCGACTGGGCCACCAGACCCATTCTTCCGGTCTCCCCATTTCGGACGAGAGCTCGAAGCCGGTACTGTCCCGGAGGCAGTGAGAGCTGCCCGAAGTACTTGAGCGTTCCGCCGGCCAGGCGGGTCCGATTTCTCGTCAGGTCGACGCTGATCGTCTGCGTGAAGAAATCGCGCAGCTGGTTTTGAAAATCGTGGGCATAGACATAAATCTCGGCGGACGCGCGGAGCCCGTTCTGCTGGATGAGGAATCGGTCGCCGGGGACCTCGACCAGAACGGGCACGGCCGCGAAGCCCTTCGGCCCCGGAACAGGCGACGCCAGCAAACGCAGCGGGATGTCCGAAAGCGGGATCTCATTGGCAATGACGTCCGCCGCTGAAAGGCTCCGCTCCAGAGGCGTCAACGCCCGGAAAGCCTTGCGCTCGTAGTAACCCGGGCGCGCGGATAGCCGCCCGCCCGAAGCCCGCACCTTGACCTTCAGCTCGTGAAAACGATCGCCCTGTCCCGATCGCGTCGGCCGGAAAGCGAGCACGTAAACCAGACTCGTCCGCGCGACCAGACGGGAGAGCTGCGCATGAAAGTCGTTGTCGTTTCGAAGGACCTCGCCCCCGGTTCCATTCGCGATCTCGAACAAAGCATTCTCTCCGCGCACGGGCGAAAACCCGACGTCCGCTTCGGCCCGCAATCCGCCAATGTCGACCGCATGGATCACGCAATCGGAACGACGGAAAAGGTCGGACATCTCCCTGACTTGCGATTGCAGATTGCTGTTACCGAATGTCTTTTCGACGTCGACCTTCCAGGATTCTCCCGTCAGCGTCCATTCGCGCTCCTGGTCCGTTCCTTTGGCTCCCGAGAGCAGCCGATTCTCGAACCCCTCGGACAGGTAGATGACGTCCTTCCTCCCCTCTACGGTATCGAGCGCGCGGGCCAGTCCCCCGAGCGCCTGGGTCAGGCGCACGACCTGCGAGCGGGCGTGCTGATCGAGTCTCGCGCGCTCCAACGAAGCCAGGGTCTGGAGCGTTTCGAGCATTCCGGCCGCCTGCGCTTCGGACTGCCCGCCGGACCGTTCCACGCCTGACGCCGAGCCGCCCATCGTGTTCATCACGTCGTACATGAACTGCAGAGGATCGGATGCAAGTGTGGAAGCCGCCGAGATCCCGAGCGTGTCGATCGCGCGCGCGAGCTGAACCCGATCGGCGGAGAAAGTCACGAGCAGCCGGACCCCCTTCTCGACGGAAAATGTGGCGACGGCAGCAAAGTCGCGGTCGTCCATCCCGGAGAGAACGAACTCCTTGGCGGCTTTCCGCGCGGCCAGGACTGCCTTGGGCCGCGCGAACGTCAGATCGAACAGGATCAAGAAATGACGGCGAGCGGCCGGGTGCAGGCTTTCCGGCTCATCGGTGCCGCTGCGCTTGTGCGCGAGATCGATCGCGTCGCAAGCCACGATTTCCTGCCTGCGGCCGTCGTCAAAAAGGTCGAAATCCTTGGCCGTCAGGCCGCGGATCGGTTTGCCTTCCCGGTCCACGACCCGGACGGGGACTTCGACCAGGACGGCCTCGGCGCTCTCGCGGACAGGCGATGGCGGAGATGTCTGTCCGGCGAGGACCGCCGAAAAGTTCAGAAGGACAGCCGCAGCCGAAGCGGAAAACCGGAACATCTTCTGCCTTGCGCCGGAGCGCCTGTTGAATGTTGAAAGAACCGCGGCCCGCCCCAGTCTAATCCACGCCGAGGGGCTCGGTTCTCATTGCGGCGGTTCGGATGAATCATCCCGGACTCGTCCCCTTCATCGACTTCAGAAGCCGTCGAGCTTCCTCTCGCTCGCGCGGATAGCGATCCTGAGACGCCACCGCCAGAAACTGTTCGAGCCCTTTGCGGGCGTCCTCCCGGCGCCCGAGGCGTCCGGCGAGGACTGCGCGGTTGAAGAGGGCCTGGTGCTGTCCGGGATCGAGCGCCACAGCGCGGGTCCAGGAGTCGAATGCCCCATTTTCGTCCCCGAGCGCCACCTGAGCGAGCCCGAGCGCGGCCAGCGCATCCGGGCTCCGAGGCTCCAAGAGGAGAGCTTTTTCGAGCCACTCCCGGGCTCCGCCCGGATCCTGCGCGCGCAGGCTGAGCAGGCCGAGCTGAAACATGGCCGTCGCGTCGCGCGGGTTTTGCGCGACGGCGGACAGGAACGCGGCCCGGGCCTCCTTCGACTTGCCTCCCTGCGCGAGCGCCGCGCCTCGGAGTTTCAGACTCTCCGGGTCTTCGAGAGCCTGTGCCGGCGGCAGGAGCGCGAGGGACTCCTGCCCGCGGCCGGTCTCGACCAGGATCCTGGCGAGCCGCCGGGTGACCGGATCGCCGGCGATCTTTCGAGACACCGCCGCCCTCAGGCAGCGCTCCGCGGCGACGCGGTCTCCGCCCTTCTCGAACAGATCCGCCAACTGCCCGTAGGCCTGTTCGAGGTCCTCCGCCGTCCCTCCCGGGTCAGGCCGATCGAGAGCGCTCTGGAGCGCCCGTTGCGCCTCTCCGCTGCGCCCCAGGCGGTCGAGGGAGGTGCTCAGGATTCGGGACACCGAAAGAATCCGCGGGTCCTGTGTGAGCATCTCCCGGGCAAGCGCCACGGCCTCGGAATCCCGGCGCGCGTAGAACAGCTCGAAAAGTCTCTTGTACTTCTTCAGGACGTGGAGCCGGTCTTTCGGGTCCGGGAGATTCGTTCCCGCGTTTCCGGCATGGACGCTGATGTAGCCGAGCGAACCGAGTCTCTCGAGCTCTTCCGGGGCGTTCTTCTCAGGAGCCGCGACGGGGCGCTTCAACGCTTCGAGCGCGAGACGGAGCGAACGGAATGCGGGTGGTTTCCCGGCTGCGAGGTCATTTTTCTCCCCGGGGTCGGCGAGGAGATCGTACAGCTCGGGACGCGGCGCTTCGATGTACTGGTAATGGTCGTCGGACAACGACGCAAGATCGCTCCAGCCCAGCTGCAGCCGCGGATAGAGCGTCTCGCTGTAGATCCTGCGCGCGGTGCTCGGACCCGGGGCGTCGGGCAGAAGCGATCTTCCGGAGATCTTCTCAGGTGCCGCCGCTCCCGCGACACGCGCGATCGTGGGAAGGACGTCGATGAGCCCGACCGGCGTGCGAATGGTCGTTCCGGCGGATTCGGATGCCGGCAGCTTCACGAGGAGCGGGACCCGGATGGTCTCGCGGTAGAGGAGGACGCCGTGCTCGTCTTCGCCGTGATCGTCCAGCCCCTCGCCGTGGTCGGCGAGAAAGACGACGAGGGCCGGGTCGTAGAGCCGGCGTCGCTTCAGGAACTCCAGAAAACGGAGGACGGCCTCATCGGCCGCCGCGATCTCACCGTCGTAGAGATTCGAGGCATACCGGGTCTTGAAGGGCTCCGGCGGAGCGTACGGAGTGTGAGGCTCATAGAGACGCCGCAGCGCGAAGGAGGAAACAGCGGCGCCTGTTGTGTAGCCGCGCGTCTTCAAGAGAGCCGCTACGGTCGGATGGGTGGCGGCCAGACGAAAACCGATGTTGTCGCGGACCCCGTTCTCGAAGGGCAACAGCCCGGTCAGCAGCGAGGCATGCGACGGCAGCGTCAGGGGAACCTGCGCGTAGGCGTTTTCGAAGAGGATGGAGTCCTTCCTGAGGGAGTCGATGCCGGGCGTTTGAAGGCGTTTGTAACCGTAAGCGGGAAGATGGTCCGCCCTCAGAGTGTCGACGGAGATCAGAACGACGGGCGGGCGGGCGTCCCTGCCCGGCTTCCCGCGGCAGGCCGACATCATGGCGCTCGCGGCCAGCAGGGCCGATACCGCGTGTCTTCCCGGAAACGCGCGGCGTTTCAGGAACCCGTCCCGAGCGCTTTGAGAAGCTGCCTCGCCCTCTGAACGTCCGCCGCGTACTGAGTCAGGGGCGCGGTTGCGACGAAGCGCTCCAGCGCCCCCCGCGCCTCGCGTCGCATTCCGTTCTTGGCCGCGGTCAGGCCCAGATTGAAGAGCGCGTCGTACAGCTTCGGATCGAGGACAACGGCCCTTGACCAGGAGTCGATCGCTTCGCGCTCGTTGCCCAGGCGCGCGAGAGCAACCCCCAGCCCGTTCCAGGCCCGCGGGAGCCGGTCGTCGATCGCAAGAGCGCGTCTGAAAGACTCTTTCGCCGCCGCGGCGTCGTCACCGCGCAGGTGAACAATCCCGAGATTTTCATACGCTTCGACGTTTCCGGCGTCGAGGTCGAGGGTCCGCGCGAAGAGTGACGCCGCGCGACCGGGCTGTCCGGAATCCGAATAGGCGATTCCGAGAGCGTTTAACGTCTCCGGATCGCGGCTCTCGGAAAATGGCAGCAGCACGCGGACCGCCTGGGGAGCGCGTCCCGACTCGCAGAGCGCGAGCCCGAAGTGGACCATCAGATCCTCCTGCGCGACGCCGCGGCCGACCGCCTCGTCATAAGTCCTCAGGGCTTCCGCGGAAGCGCCCTGCTGGCGCAGCAGGAAAGCCAGATTCTGATAAGCCAGAGGCATCGTCGGCCGCTCCGCGACGACCCGGCGCGCGAGCGCGACGGCCTGGACCAATTCTCCGCGCTGGTAGAGATCCACGCAGGCGTGGAGCTCGCGGTCGATGCCGACCAGGTTCTTCGGGTCGTCCTCGGGGCCGTAGGTCTTCTTCACAGCGGCGTTTCCGGAGAGATAGCCGAGACTCTTCAACCGCCGCGCGTCTTCCGAAGCGACATTCGAACGAGGGGACGCAATCGAAGACTCGGGAGCCATGGTCCTCGCCAGGCGGCGCAGCTCTTCCCCGTTCGCTGCGGCGAGGTTCCTCTGCTCCCCGGGATCCCTGTTCAGATCGTAGAGCTCCGGCACGGGCAGATCGACGTACTTGTAGCGATCGCCGAGCATCCCCCGCAGGGGCGCCCACCCCCGGTTATAAGCGGTGGAGTACGCCTCGAAGTACGAGCCGGCAGGAGTTCCGGCCTCGCGGACTCCCAGCAGGGACGATCCGGTCCAACCGGCGGGCTTTGAGATCCTGGCCGCCGCGAGCACCGTCGGGGCGATGTCCACGTGACGAACAGAGTCGTTCGTCGAGCCGGGTGCCACCGCCCCTTTCATCCAGAGGATCAGCGGAACATGGAGAGTCGATTCGTACGCAAAAAGCCCGTGGGACTCTTCGCCATGGTCCCCTCGCGCCTCCCCGTGATCCGCCGTCACGATGATCAGGGCGGGCGGCCCCTTGCCCTCGAGAAAAGGTCCGAGCAGAGGCGCGAGCGCGGCATCCACGGCGGCCACTTCGCCCAGATACAGATCGTCGGCAAAGCGTTCGCGAAACGGAGACGGGGGCCGATAGGGGGCGTGGCAGTCGTAGAGGTGGACCCAGAGAAACCGCGGCTGGCCGGATTTTCCGTTCCACCACGCCAGAGCGGCCGAGACGACTTCCGGAGCCGGGCGCTCGGGCATCTCGAAATCGAGCGCCGTCTTCCCCTTCGGGTAACGATCGTCGTACACGTCGAATCCGCGCGCGAGGCCGAACCGCGAATCGAGCGGGAACGCTCCGACGAAGGCCCCGGTGGCGTAGCCCTTCGCTTTGAGGAGCGTGGCGACGGTCGGAGTGGAGGGCTCGAGTCGAAATCCCGAGTTGTCACGAATCCCGTGTTGATAGGGAAGAAGGCCGGTCAGGAACTTGCGCACCGTTCTCCGATCATAAAAAAAACCGCCGGGAAGGTCATTCCCGGCGGTCGAAGAATGGATCGAAGCTCTTAGAAGGAGAGCCGGGCGCCGAATCGATAGATCCGGGGGCTCTGAATCTCCCGGATGGTGTTCGTGCTGGCCAGGTTCAAGCGGTTCTGCCTCTGGAGGACCGTGTTCTGGTTGGTCACGTTGAACAGGTCGAGCGAGAGCGTGAGGTTCGCGCTCTGAGTGATGCTGGCGACTTTCTCCGCCCGGAGATCGATCTCGTACAGATTCTTGTACCGCTCGGCGTCCGCGGCCACGACCACGACGTTTCGCGTCAACTTGTCCGTCACGCCGCTCGACCGGCGGTAATAGTTGATCGGGTAGCCCTGCCGCCCGTAAACGTTCGCGGCAATGTTGAAGCCGAGCGGAAGCTGATACATGCCGACGGCGTTGAATTGCCACTTCGAGTTCAGGTAAGTGCTTCCTTTGCCACCTGTCGCGATGAAGTCGTTGTCGCGGCAGGTCTGGGCGTTGACCGTGGAGGTGGTCAGAACGTTGGTCGGATCGGCGCACCCGTTCAAACCGACATGCTGCTTATTGGCGTTGTAGACGAAGCTGCCGCGGGCCAGCCACCGGTTGGCGAGGCGCTTGTTCAACGTCAGTTCCACGCCGTTGTAGGTCGTGTTGAAGTCGGGCCGATTGAAGGTGAGGAAACCCGGGGGCACCCCGCCGAGAGCCGTGATGACCGGGCGATCGATGTTGTAGACCGGCTGGCTGTAGGGGCTCCCGTTTGGCAGCGTGCCCGTGAGCGTCGTGTACTGAACGTAGTCGTTTCGATTGAGGACACGGCCGGTCGCCGAGTCGTAACGCGCCGAGTAGAGCTGATCCTTGAACTTGCGGTAGGTGTAGTTGACGCCCACCGCGAGGCCCGACAGCAGCTCGTGGTCCACTCCGGCGATGAACTCGTCGGTCGTCGGCGCCTTCAGATTCTTGTCCACGTTGCTGGTCGGGGTGCCGACGCTGTAGCTGAAACCGGCCTTCAGCTCATGTCCGAGCGAGCCGGTGTTGAAGAAGAACGAGGTGTCCGCTCGAAACTGCCGCTGCGGACGGGGCGCGGAGTAGAACTCGTACGAATTGTGCCAGACGCCGTCCGCGTCCAGGAAGGCCTGCTTGGCGAGACCTCCTTCGGGAGTCAGGTTGAAAACCCCGTTCTGCCCGCTGTACTGAACGGACGCGAACAGGCTCGAGGAGAAGACCTGCGAATCCTGAATCTTCCAGGTGTTCTGAGGCAGGATCTGGTCCCACGTGGTCTCTTGCGGGTGCGTGGGGCCGGCATTGCGGCCGAACTTCAGCTTGTCGCTGCGCAGATACCAGCCTTCGATCGAGTTGGAGGGGACAAACTGCGCGTTGACCTTCGCGTTGAAGTCCTCGAGTGTCGTCTTGTCGGAGACGCCGCCGGCCGTGATCAGGTTGATCTGATCCCGTCCGTAGGAGCCCCAGAGCCAGAGGTGGTCTCTCCAGGCCGGTCCGCCGGCCTCAACCCCGTAGTCCTGCACGCTGTCGATGTGGTTTCCGGAAGCTAAGGGCACCGACTGGGCCTTCGCCTCCGCGGGAAGGTTGTTGGACTGGAAATGCTTGTCGACCGCAAAAATCCGGGCGCTCCCATGGATGTCGTTGGTGCCGCGCTTGGTGATCATGTTCAGGTGGGCGCCCGACCCCTGCACGGACGGGTCGCTGCCGCCCGTGATCACCTGCATCTCCTGGAAGGAATCGAAGTCGTAGTAGCCCGCGGAGGCGCCCAGAGCGGACATGTCGGTCATGTTGACCCCGTCCACCTGGAAGGTCCCGCCGGCCGACCCTTTGCTCGTGAAGGAGGACTGCTGGCCGCTCTCGCTGCCGGCCACGTTGACCCGATCCAGCTGAACGCCCGGGATCGTCTGGAGGATCACCCAGGGATCGCGAGCCGTCGGAATGCTCTTCAACTCCTGTTGATCGACCGTGGCGCCGGTCTGGACGCGGCGCGTGTCCAGAACCGGGGTCTCTCCCGTCACTGTCACCGTCGCGGCCACCGCGGAAAGCTTCATCGGTATCGTCAGCTCGGTGTCGCGGCCGACGCTGACCGTCACGTTCTCGCGGCTGACCGACGAGAAGGCCGAAAGAGCGAGAGTCAGGGTGTAGTTGCCGGGCGGGAGGTTGACCGAGTGAAACTCTCCCCGGGCGTCCGTAAATATCGTCTGCGGGGCGCCCGGTCCCTTGACCACGACCGAGACTCCCGGCAGGGCGCCGCCGGTTTCGTCAACGACCCTTCCGTGGATACCGCCCGTGGATTGGCCGAACTGCGAGAGTCCGGGCATCGCCACCAGCAGGGCCACGAGAGCGACCGCCGACACGATCCATGGAAATCGCTTCGCCATACACCCTCCTTATGAGCTGAAAACTCAATGCGAAAGGAATCGACACACTTTCCGCCGGAGTGAGCCGGTATTTCACCAATGAGACTATTTGTCTAGCAAGGCAAAGGCCAGTGAAACATGACAATTATTTTGTAGCTTAAACCCCATAAGCTGCTGAAGCTGCGAGCTTTTTTTGGATGCGCGGTTGCGAAAAGTGCCCGCGGACGATCGCGGGCATTCAATTTCTTGGAATTCGATTCAAAGATCCGGATCGGACCCGCGAGTGGCGACCAGGAACGCTGCCAGCGACTCAGGATCCGGCTGCCGTAGCGACTTCTTTCAATTTCGCGCCCCAATGCTTCGCGCACCAGCGATCTCCGACGATCCGGCAGAGCCGCCCGGCGGTCTCCAGCGCCTGCCGGCTTCCGACCCGCCGGGTCATCTCTTCGAGCAGGCCGCGGAACTCGGCCTCTCGGCCTCCGCCCGCAAACAGGACCGCCAGGCGCGACCAGGCGTCCAGATTGCCGGGGAAGGCCTCAATTTCCTCCCGGAACGCCGCCTCGGCTTCCCGCTCGCGGCCCAGACGGGCCAGAGCGTCCCCGCGCAACGCCTGCAGGTTGCGCATCGGACCCTGCTTCCATCGAAGCTGAACCCCGAGCGCCCGGTCCAGCTGCCGCAGCGCGCCGTCCGGATTTCCTCGCGCCTGCTCAATGCGCGCGAGCGTCAAGAGCGGCGCTCGAGACGTTTCGCTTCCCGCCAGCGCCGCCTCCGCCTGCCGCGCGGCCTCGGCCAGGTCCTTTCGTGCCAGAGCAATCTCGGCGAGCTCACCGGGGACCCCGGCCCCGCCCGCGGCGCCGGCCGCCTGCGCGAGCGACCACGCTTTTTGAAGATTGCCCGTCTCTCGGTGAAGATCAGCGAGGCCGAGCAGGATCGGAGCGGTCGCGGGAGAAAGACGGTCGGCTTCTTCGAGGGCGGCGATCGCCTCGCGGGGCCGACCCGAGCCGCGCAGGAGCCGCGCAAGAGTCTCCCAGCCATCGAGCAGAAGCGGGTTTTCACGAACCACGGTCCGGAGCAGCGCCACGGCGGCGTCGTCCCGGTGCTCCGAGGCGAGGCGCGTAGCGTCCTTGAGTCGTCCGAGCGTTGAGATCCGGTCCTTGGGGTCCGGCAGGTCCTTCCGGTGGGTGGCCGGCGCGGCGGCCCCGATGTAGCCGAGCGAGGCGAGCTTCCGCACGGTTTCGGGGTCGGCAGAGCCCGGGGGCTGGAGAGGCCGATCCATCTTCTCCAGCGCCAGCCGCAACGAGCGAAAAGCCGGAGGCAGCCCCGAAGCCAGATTGGTCTTCTCCGAAGGATCGCTCGTCCAGTCGAAGAGCTCAGCCCGCGGCGCGGCGATGTAGTGGTACCGGGCATCCGTCAGGGAAGCGAGATCGCTCCAGCCGAAATGGTAGCGCGGGTAGAGCGTCTCACTGTAGACAGAGCGAGCCCGTTCCGACCCGCCGCGCTCGAGGAGCGGCAACCCCGAGAGTCCTTCGGGCGCTTTCTCCCCGAGGAGCGCAGCCACGGTCGGGAAGACGTCCGCGAGCCCCGCCGGCGCGCTCACACGCCGCCCCGCGTCGCGCGAGCGCGGCAGTTTCACGAAGAGTGGGACCCGCAGCGTCTCCCGGTAGAGGAGGATGCCGTGCTCGTCTTCGCCATGCTCGCCGAGTCCCTCGCCGTGATCGGAGAGCAGGATCACGACGGCCCTGTCGTAGATTCCGCGAGTTCTGGTAAAGGCGAGGAAGCGTCCCACGATCGCGTCGGCTGTGGCGATCTCCCCGTCGTAGGGCCGCCCGGCGTACTTCGTCCGAAAGGGCTCGGAAGGGTCGTACGGCGAATGCGGCTCGTAGAGATGCAGGAAGGCGAAGAGAGGCCGTCCGGGGGTCTGCCGCGCGATCCAATGCTCCAGCAGGGCCTCGGTTTCGCCCCCGGCTCGCTGCACGCGCCCCAGCGCCTCCGCGACGTCGCGGCTCTCGATTCCGTCCTCGTAGTACTCGAAGCCTTCGGCAACGCCGGAGCCGTGATCGAGCACGAACGCGGAAACCGCTCCGCCGGTCGCGTACCCGAGCGCGCGGAGAAATCCGGCGAGCGTCGGATGCTTCCCGGCCATGCGATATCCCACGTTGTCCCGGACGCCGTGCTGGAAGGGCAGCAGGCCGGTCCAAAGCGAAACGTGAGAGGGAAGTGTCAACGGAACGTGCGCGACCGCGTTGTCGAAGACGACCGAATCCTTCGCGAGAGCGTCGAGATGGGGCGTGTCGACACCGCGATAGCCGTACGCCGGCAGGTGGTCCGCGCGAAGAGTGTCGATCGAAACGACGATCACCGGCGCATGAGGGAAGACCCCGGGCCCCCGACGCGAGCACGCCGCCGCGCAGAGCGCTAAACCGAGCAGCAGCGCGGCGCGCCGGCGTGACCCGCGAGGCCGAATCTTCAAATCCGGCGCGAAGGCGGGATCACGACAGCGTTTTCAGCATGTCGCGAGCGTCCCTGGCCTCTGTGCCGTTGGGCGCGAGCTGGAGGTATTTCTCCAGGTCGGCGCGGGCCTCTGACTTCTTTTTCAGCTGGATGCGGGCCAGCGCACGCATGTAATAGGCGTCGGCCAGACCGGGCTGAACCGCCACGGCTTTGCTCAGAGCGGCCTCCGCCTCCGACGTCTTCTTCTTGTTGAGCAGGAGTATGCCGATGTTCAGATACGGCTGCCCGTCCTTGATCTTGTCTTCCGGCACCCTGGAGAGCGCCGCCTGCCCCGCCTCCAGGTTGCCGCCCTGGAGCTCGAGCTCCGCGATCAGGCGCCAGGGCGTCGGGTCCTGCGGGTCCTTGTCCGCGGCCAGGCGCGCGTACTGGATGGCCTTTTCGAAGTTGCCTTCCCCGTAGTACGACGCGGCCAGCCGCATCAGCAGCGGAGCGTTGGCGGGAATCTCCGTCAGCGCCAGAGCGTAGTTCTCCCGCGCCTCGGCGTACTTCTTCGCACCGAAGGCCGCGTTGGCCTTATCGATGGCCTCCGAGGTTTCTTTGGAAATCCTGCTGCCGCCGACGAGGATCTGCTCCTGCTCCCGCGCGGCCGGGGCCGGCTGGAGAGCCTGGAGCTGGACGTCGATAGGAGGGTTGCGCTCGGTCTCCTTCAACTGAGCCGCGATCTGTCGCGTCTGGTAGCCCGGCGCTTCAAAATCGATGTTCCACGCGCCGCTGGCCAGGCCGAGCATGGCCCACTTTCCCTTTTTATCCGTGACGAGGTCGGGGCCGTCGGGGTGCTGCTTCCATCGCAGGTGGACTCTGGCGCCCTCGATCGGCTCCCCTTTTTCGTTCTTGACGAAACCCTCGACACGCACCCTGCCTCCGCGCCATTCCTGTGCGGACACGGACCCGGCAAGAGACACGAAAAGGGCGGCGCTCAGAAGCGGTGAGAGCGTGCGGAATCCCATGGAGACCCTCCATCTGCAAACCGAGGCCTGAAATCCTATTTCAGTTCTTCCCCCGGCGGTGCTGCGCCGCGAGCCGGCTGGCAGCAGGGGCACCAGTAGGTCGAGCGCCCCGACGTCCCCTGCCGGCGCATGCGGATGCGAGTGCCGCAGGAGAGACACGGAAGTCCGGAACGCCGATAGACGGAATACCGTGGTCCCGTCGACCCGGCTCGTGTGGTGCGGGCCCTTCCGGCCGAAAAGACGTTCGCCAACATCAGTTGGCGCGCAGAATGAACAATCCGGTCGATCTCCGCGTCCGACATGAGTGCCACGGGCAGGAACGGGCTTGTTTGCGCCGCGAAGAGAGACTCGGACTTGTAGATGTTCCCGATTCCCGCGAGAGCGTTCTGGGCCAGCAGGGCTTCGCCGATCGGCAAGTCCTGGATTGCTCGAAGACGGACGCGAGCCGCCTCGGGGTCAAAAGACTCGGAGAGGAGATCCGGACCGAGACGCGCGAGCCGCTCGTGGCGGGAGAGACCTCTGGAGGTCAGAATCTCCAACACCGGCGCGTTGAAGCACACCGCGACGAAGTCAACGGTCTGAAGAACCGCCCGCGCCAGCCGCTCGGGCTTGCGCCACGTCTCTCCGGGCCTGTAGACGTGCCAGGATCCGACCATCTGCATGTGAGAGTGGAGGACCCGGCCGTCGTCGAAGTGCATCAGCAGATGTTTCCCGCGCGCTTCCACGCGGACAACCCGGCTTCCCGCGAAAGCCCCGTCCGACAACGTCGGAAGCGGCGACCACCACCGGACGATCTCTTTGCCTTCGAGCGCCCGCGCCAGCGTCCGCGCGGCGCGCAGGATCGTGTCTCCTTCAGGCATCGGATGCGGAGGAGCGCGTGTTGTCCTGGGGGCCGGGCGGCCGGAGGCCCGCCCCGCGTTTCAAGAATCCGCGACTCCCGAGCGTGAAGCCCGCCGCGATGAGAAAGGGAGCGAGAGGCGAGATCCCGGGGTCCGCGCCGTCGATGCGTCCGATCAGGACGGCGCGGCGCCGGCCCTCTTCGACGAGGCCGGCGAGAGTCGACGCGATCGCCCGGGCCGCCTCGGTCCGCTCCGGCTCTTCCGGAGGAAGAAACGTGATCAGGGTTCTTTCCCCGCGCCCCGACGCGGCCAGAAGCTCCCCCTCTCGAAGCAGCACGCGCGCCCCCGCCGCGCGGGAGGGGCGCGGGGACGCGCCGGAGGTCTCCGGCCACGACACCGCGGCGCCGTACGGGTTCGCGGGGTCTGCCGCGGCCAGGATCCACGTCCGTCCCTCGCCCTCGGGCTCCGGCTCGCGCGAGGACCGCAGCCGGTCGTCAGCGCCCGGCAGGGCGAATTGCGTGGCGCCGAGCCCAGCGACGAAATAGCCGCGCCGGATCCGGCCCGCCTGCTCCATGGCCTGGAAGATCGGATACACGGTCGAAAACCCTCCCACGATCCCTTCGGCGTGCACCGCTTCGCGCGTCACGACTCCGTACCGTTCGAGCAGAGAGGCTGCGAGGGCCGTGCGGCGCTCGGTCTCGCTCGGCCCGGCGGAGCCGACGGCGGGAAGAAGCGACCATCGCCCCTCACTGCCCGGAGGACCCGAGCGGCGGCTCCGGAAGGACCGCCCGCGAAAGTTCCTCCGTTCTTCGGACGTCCCACCTTTCAGGAAGGAGCGGAGGGGCGCCAGAGTGTCGTTGGTCGCTTCACCGGCCCAGACGAGGTCCCAGAGCGATCGGAGAACGTCGCCCGCGAAGGCGCCCGTCTCTGTCACGAGATCCGAAAAGAAAAGCGCCCCGCGCGCCGACAGGATCTGGCGCAATCGTTCGGCGAGCTCCCCTTCCGACGACGCCGCCGGCCGGGCGAGGAGCGCGTATCGGTCGGGCAGATGCAGCGCAATCCGCCCGTCCGAGGGGCCCACCGACTCGATCCCCCGCCACATCACCTCTCCTGCGGCGCAGAGCAGATCGAGGTCCGCGGGCTTGTAGCCGGTGACGCGCGCGGGGAGGATCTCGCTCTCGAGCACGGAAGCCGGCAGCGGGCAGCCCTGCAGCTGCTCGATGGCCGAGAGGAGGGCATCGAGGCCCTTGCGCGGGGAGCGCACGCCCTGCCAGTCCGCGGAGAACCGGCCGAGCGCGGCCGGCAGCACGGGCTCCACCTCCCGCCGGAGCCGGGCGAGCGAGCGGCGCTTCAGGGAGCGCAGGACTTCCGCATCGCACCACTCGCGCGCGCGGCCCGCCGGAAGAAACTCGCCCTCCACCACTCGTCCCGCGGCGGCCAGGCGCTCGAGCGCCTGCCTCACCGACGCGATCGGCAGATCGAATCGCGCTGCGGCCGACTCCGCCAGAAACGGCGGGTGCGTCCTGGCGTATCGGGACACGACGTCGCCCAGAGGATCGCGGGGAGACTCCAGAAACGCGTCGGGCAGGCCGGGAGGAATGACGATCCCGAGGGCGTCGCGCATCCGGCCGGCGTCTTCGGCGGCAATCCAGCGGCGCTCGCCGGCGATCGCAACCCGCAGTGCACGGCGGTCCCGCTCGAGCGAATCGAGCCACTCGTCGGCGGCCTCGGGAGGCTGCGAGCGCAGGCGGATCTCCTCGACGGTCAGGTCACCGAGGCTGAGCAGCAGATCGTGCAGCGCGTCGGCGTGCCGCACCGGCCGCGCGCCGTCGAGACGCTGGAGCGAGCGCCCGAGCTCCTCGATCGCGTCGGGATCGAGCAGGTCCCGAAGCTCCGCCTGTCCGAGCAGTTCCTTCAGCTGCGCCTGGTCGACGGACAGCGCCTGCGCGCGGCGCTCCGCGAGCGGGGCATCGCCGTCGTAGACGAAGTTGGCGACGTAGGAAAAAAGAATCGCGGCGGCGAACGCGCGCGGCGTTCTCCCGGAATCGCGCGGCGAAGAGGGACGTCTGCCCGAGAGCGCCGACCAGGAGGTCCTCCACCTCGTCCGCCGGGGGCAGAAAGAGGGACACGTCCGGCGCCTCGTCCGACTCGGGAAGCCGGAACACCATGCCGTCGTCGGACCACATCATCTCGATCTCCGACCCGCGCTCTTCACGCAGGCGCGCGACGACGGCCATCGCCCACGGCGCGTGCACCCGGGCTCCGAAGGGCGTCAGGACGCAGACGCGCCAGTCGCCGATCTCATCCAGGTACCGCTCGACGACGATCGCGCGGTCGCTCGGCACTTCTCCCGTCGCCTCCGTTTGTTCGGTGAGATAGGCGACGAGGTTGGAGGCCGCGCGGGCATCGAGACCGTGGTCGCGGGTCAGCCGCCCGAGCGCCTCCTCTCTCGTGGCCGTCGACAGCTCTCTCGCGAGCTGCCCGATCGCGCGGCCGAACTCCGGCGGACGGCCCGGGCGATCGCCGTGCCAGAAGGGCATCTTGCCGGGCTGGCCCGGCGCCGGACTGACGAGGACGCGGTCGTGCGTGATCTCTTCGATCCGCCACGACGACGCGCCCAGGAGAAACACGTCGCCGGGGCGTGACTCGAAGACCATTTCCTCGTCGAGCTCGCCTACCCGCCGGCTCCTCGCCTTGTCTTCGCTGCCGGAGTCGCCCGCGAGAAAGACCCCGAAAAGTCCGCGGTCGGGGATGGTCCCTCCGTTGATGATGGCGACCCGGCCGGCGCCTTCCCGCGCGCGCACGGTCCCCCCGACCCGATCCCACGTGATGCGGGGCCTGAGCTCGGCGAACTCGTCGGAGGGGTACCGCCCGGAGAGCATGTCGAGCACGCCTTCGAACGAGCCGCGGGGAAGCTCGGCAAAGGGCGCCGCGCCGCGCACGAGGTCGTACAGAGCGTCGGTCGCGACGGGTCCGGCCGAGACGATGGCAACGACCTGCTGCGCCAGAACGTCGAGGGGGTTGCGCGGATAGAACGTTTCCTCGACCTTGCCCTCGGCCATTCGCACCGTGACGGCGGCGCATGCGAGGAGGTCCCCGCGGTACTTCGGGAAAATGACGCCGCGCGAGACGGCGCCGACCGAGTGGCCGCCGCGACCGATCCGCTGGATTCCGGACGCGACCGACGGGGGGGCCTCGATCTGGACGACGAGATCCACGGCGCCCATGTCGATGCCGAGCTCGAGCGACGACGTGGCGACGATGGCGGGCAGCTCGCCGCGCTTCAGGCGGTCCTCGGTCTCGAGCCGCTTCTCGCGCGCGATCGATCCGTGGTGCGCGAGCGCGATCTCTTCGCCCGCGACCTCGTTCAATGCCGAGGCGAGTCTCTCCGCGAGGCGCCGGCTGTTGACGAAGATCATCGTCGAGCGATGGGCGCGAACGAGCTCGACCAGGCGCGGATGGATCGACGGCCAGATCGAACGGCGCGTGGGACCCGCCGCCGCCGGCCCGGAGGGAATTTCGTCGACCGTCTCTCCCATTCGGGACATGTCCTCGACGGGAACCTCCACCGTGAGATCGAACGCCTTGCGGTGCCCCGCGTCGACGATCGACACGGGCCGGGGCCGCCAGACGCCGCCGGGTGAGGGCTCGCCGCCGCCGAGAAGGCGGGCGATCTCTTCGAGCGGGCGCTGCGTCGCCGAGAGTCCGATGCGCTGCAGAGGCCGCGAGCCCGGATGCCGGATCGCCTCGAGCCGCTCGAGCGACAGAAACAGGTGCGCGCCGCGTTTGCCCGAGACGAGGGAATGGATCTCGTCGACGATGACGGTCTCGATCCAGGGCAGCATCGATCTCGCGCCGGAGGTGAGCAGGAGGTACAGCGATTCCGGCGTCGTGATCAGGACGTCGGGAGGCGTCCGGACCATTCGCGCCCGGTCGGCGGACGGGGTGTCGCCCGTCCGGATGCCGACGGTGGGCGAGTGGACGGCGATTCCGGACCGCCCGGCCACGGCGGCGATTCCGGCGAGCGGGGCGCGGAGGTTTCTCTCGACGTCCACGGCGAGGGCCTTCAGAGGCGACACGTACAGGACCCGGCAGCGCTCGAGCTTCGGCGGAACGGGCGAGAAGAGAAGCCGGTCGATCGCCGTCAGAAAAGCCGCGAGCGTCTTTCCGGAGCCCGTGGGCGCGAGCAGCAGGGTCGACTGCCCGGCGACGATCGGGGGCCAGCCCTTCGCCTGCGCCCGGGTCGCCTCGGCAAACGACCCCTCGAACCACCGGCGGACCGGCTCCGTAAACGCGGCGAGAGGGTGAGAGGCCACCAACCGATTCTATTGACTCGCCGGGCTTCGCTCGTCCGCCGGACGGCAGGCTCGTCCCCGCCGCCGCGCCGCTCGTCCCGCGACCGATGGTCTCCCGGATGACCCTGAATCTGCCGCGCGTCTCGTTCTGAACGTAAGCGCCTGCCGCGGCCGGCCGTCGAATCAGCCGGTCAGCGAAGAGGCCGGATGTCCCGAAGCTGGTTGTCTCCCACGATGATCTGGACGCGGCTGCCTTCCGCGTAGTGGTTGTACTGAACCATCGTGACCTGGAAGCGGTAGCGCACGGTCGCTTCGCCCTCACGCGCCTCGAAGACGAGGTAGTAGTTCCCGTTTCCGGCGAAGCTCGCGCCGCGGCTGCCCGGGTTTTCGTGCTCGCGATCGACCACGGTGGCCTCGAGCGATTTGAAGGCCGCGTCCCGCCGGGCTCTCGGGTTGCCGCTCGCGCAAGCCGAGCCCAGGAGGGCCGCCGCGACGATGATCGCGAGCGCGGCGGGGCCCGACCGAGTCGTCATTTCTTCTCCCGCGCCATTCTCTCGATCTCGGTGCGGGCGCGGTCCACGGCCTCGCGCGCCGACTTCAGGAGATCCGCCGAGAGGACACGGCCTTCCTCGAAGACCGTCCGCCCGAGCGCCGAGAAAGACCGCCCGAGCTCGCGGAGCTCATCGACGATCGCACGATCCTTTTCGCTCGTTCCTCTGTTCATGTCTTCCATCGATTCTCCCCGCAGGGACTTCCCTGCAATTGCCAACCCGGGGACACCGCCTACCGGACGCGAACTCCGTTCTTGATCACGACGTCGACCCGCTGCAGAAGGTCGATGTGGGTGAGGACGTCTCCTTTGACCGCGATGACGTCCGCGAACCGCCCGGGCGCCAGAGTCCCGAGGTCCTTTTCGCGCTTCAACCAGACGGCAGGCCAGCGGGTGGCGCCGGCGATCGCCTGCATCGGAGTCATCCCGAGATCGACCCACGTCGCGAGCTCGCGCCACGTCGAATCGGTGTGAAAGTTTCCCGGAATCCCGGAGTCGGTGCCGACGAGGAGCGTGACGCCGGTATCGCGCAGCTGCTTGAATTTCGCGGCCAGCGTCGGCAGCCGGCGGCGGACCAGCTGGAAGTACGGAAGGCCGGTGATGTTCCGGAGCGACTCTCGAATGTCCTTGACGAGGTCGGGGGCGAGGTTCGCCTGCCAGCGCGGGTCGTCGAGCCGGCCCGGGAACACGTCCGCCGTGTAGGCGGAAAGGAAGAGCCCCTCGACGGTCGGGCACCAGGCGAGGCCCTGGTTGCGCTTGCGGAGCGCGGCAAGAATGTCGTCGGGGTACGCGGGCTCGGTCGCGAGTCCCGTGTGCTCGAAGCAGTCGACCCCGTGCTTCAGCCCGACGCGAATCTCGTCTTCGCGATGTCCGTGCGCCACGACGGGGCGTCCGGCCGCGTGCGCCGTTTCGACGATCGCGCGGACCTCTTCGTCCGTCATCTGGTCCTGGTCGATCAGCTTGATCAGATCGACGCCGGCGTCCACGACCTTCCGAACCTTCGCGCGCGCGTCGGCCGCGCCGGTCACTCCCCACCGAAACTCCTTTTCGTAGTCGTTGTAAGGCGCGTGCTGCAGAAACGGCCCGGACACGAACAGCCGGGGCCCCGGGATCTCCCCCTTCTCGATCCTCCGCTTGACCAGGAGGATGTCCTCGAGCGGCGCGCCGAGATCGCGCGCGAACGTGACGCCGCTCTCGAGAAGCTGCCTCGCCGCCGCGGGCATGATCTCCGCGGCGAATCTCGGCCGATACGTCCGGTCCCAGTGCTCGTAGTCGCCGTGTCCCAGGATCATCAGGTGGACGTGCATGTCGGCGAGACCCGGCAGGACGCTCATTCCTCGCGCGTCGATCGTCGGCGTGCCGGGCGGGACAGGCACCTCGGTCCGCGTCCCGACGGCCACGATCCGCTCGCCGGCGATCAGCACGACGCCGTCCTCGATCGGCTTTCCTTCGTAACCGTCGATCACCCGGCCGCCGACGAGCGCGAGCGTCGGCTTGCCCGACGGCTCCGCGGCCGGCGTCGGGAGGGCGAGGAGGAGGAGCGCGGCGAACAGGAAAGAGAGGCGGCGCATGGGCTGGATATCCTAGCCGGGAACGGGCGGACCGAAAGCGAAAATCGACGCGAGCGCGGGCGAAGCCCGGCGGCCCGACGCGGAGGCGGCCAGCCGGCAGCTGACAGCCGCCTCTCGCTCATATAAGGTTCCGACGCGTTGGGAGGAGGTTTCGTGAAAAGACCGTTCCGCGCGAGGGTGGCGCTGGTGGGCCTGGGACCGATTGGCATCGAGGTCGGCAAGGCGCTGGTCGGCAGGCCGAATGTCGAGCTTCTCGGCGCGGCCGATCCCGCTCCCGACAAGGCGGGGAAGTCGATCGCCGAGGTCCTCGGGTCCTCCGGAGAGGGTCCGTACGTCGACTCGACGGCCGCGGAGCTCTACTCCCGGTCCGCCCGCGAGCGCGGAAAGTCGGACGTCGTCGTCCTCTGCACGGGATCGCGTCTCGACAGCGTCGCGCCCCAGATCGAGCAGGCGATCGAGGCGGGGCTCCACGTGGTGTCGACGTGCGAGGAGCTGTCTTTTCCGGAGCTGCGCCACTCGGCCCTCGGCCGCCGGATCGACGAACGGGCCCGCGCGCGCGGCGTCGCCGTCCTCGGGACGGGCGTCAATCCGGGCCTCGTGATGGATCGGCTCGCGCTCTCCGCGGCGGCCGCGTGCGTGCGCGTCGAGCGGGTGAAGGTGACCCGCATCGTCGACGCGGCGAAGCGGCGCGGACCGCTGCGCGCGAAGGTCGGCGCGGGGCTGACCCGCGAGCAGTTCGCGGCCGGGGTGTCGGCCCGAAAGCTCGGGCACGTCGGGCTCTCCGAATCGGCGGCCATGCTCGCGCTCGGGCTCGGCCTGGCGATCGAGGAGATCACCGAGACCATCGAGCCCGTGATCGCCGAACGCGAGACCGACGGAGTGCCGGCGGGCCACGTCCTCGGCCTCCACCAGATCGCGCTGGTTCAGGGGGGCGACGATCCGCGCGTCATCCTCGATCTGACGATGGCGGTCGGCGTCAGCGACCCCTCGGACACGATCGAGATCTCGGGCGATCCGCCCGTGCACCTGCGGGTGTCGGGAGGGTTCCATGGCGACCGCGCCACCGTCGGCTGCGTCGTCAACGCGATCCCCTTCGTCGTCGACGCGCCGGCGGGCCTTCACACCGTGGTGACTTTGCCCCTGTTTGGACTCCTGCCTCAAGAGGCCTGAATCAGCTGTCAGCTGTCAGCCCTTTTCAGGGAGGCACCCTTTTCCCCCTTTGGCCCCTCCCCGTTGGACAAACGACCCCTGCGGGACCGCCGCCTGACAGACTGCGGCCATGCATGTCCTCGAAGCCACGACCCGCGTCCCCGCGCCCCTGAACGACGTCTTCGGGTTCTTCTCGGACCCGGGCAACCTCGCGCGCATTACCCCTCCCTGGCTGCGATTTCGGATTCAGCCTCCCGCGCCCGAACGGCTGGAGGAGGGCGCGCGGATCGAGTACCGGATCCGCTGGCTGGTCTTCACCCTGCGCTGGGTCACGGTCATCTCCGGGTGGGTGGCCGGAGTCGAATTCCAGGACCGCCAGGAGCGCGGCCCCTACCGGACGTGGATCCACACGCACCGGTTCGAGCCCGACGGCGCCGGAGTTCTGATGGGGGACCGCGTCGAGTACGAGCTCCCGTTCGGCGTGCTCGGGCGGCTTGCCCACACCCTGCTCGTCCGCCGGCAGCTCCACGGGATCTTCGACTACCGACGCCAGGCGATCGAGAAAATCTTCCCTGCTGCCGGTCGTTGACCCGCCACACACCGTGAAGACCATCATCCACTGGTTCCGGCGGGATCTGCGTCTCGCCGACAACACCGCGCTGGCGGCCGCGGCGCGCGACTCCGGCCGCGTGGTTCCCGTGTTCGTCCTCGACGATCATTACGGCGACGACCGGGGGATCGGGCCCGCCCGCTTCCGCTTCCTGCGCGAAAGCCTCGAGGAGCTCGAAGGCGCGCTCGCCACGGCGGGCGGGCGGCTCGTCGTCCGGCCCGGTCCCGCGTCGCGAGCGCTGCCGGAGCTCGCCGCCGAAACGGGAGCGACGGCGGTCTACGCCAACGCCGAGATCGGTCCCTGGCCGGAGGCGCGGGACTCCGCGGCTTCCGACGCGCTGCGCGTCGCGGGTGTCGAGTTGCGTCTTTTCGCCGACGCCCTTCTCGTGGAACCGGACGCGCTTCTCTCCGGCTCCGGCGAGCCGTACGCCGTCTACTCCCCTTTCGCGCGCCGGTGGCACGCGGCCGGGAAGCGTCCGCCGCTGGCCGCCCCCGGCCGGCTCGGAACGCCGCCGCTTCGAAGCGTGCCGCTCGAGCGCGTGCGCGCGTGGCGGGACCTCCCGCCGGATCCCCTCTCGCCCCGGGGAGGCGAATCCGCCGCCCTTCGCCTGCTCGAAAGGTTTGCCGCGGGCCCGCTCGCCCGGTACGGCGCCGAGCGCGATTTCCCGGCACGCGAAGGGACGTCCCGCCTTTCCCCGCACCTGCACTTCGGGACCATCTCCCCGAGAACCGTGCTCGCGGAGATCGTCGGCGGATCGTCCGGGATCCCTTCGCGTTCCCCCGGCGCGAATAGATTCCTGGGAGAGCTCGCCTGGCGGGAGTTCTACCACCACGTGCTCTTCCATTCACCGCGCGTCGCGAGCGAGAGCTTCCGCCGGGAGTTCGACTCCCTCGCCTGGCGCGCGAACCCGGCCGGGCTGGCCGCGTGGCGCGCGGGAGAGACGGGGTATCCCTTCGTCGACGCCGCGATGCGCGAGCTCTCGACGACCCACTGGGTGCACAACCGCGCGCGGATGGTCGTCGCGTCCTTTTTGACGAAAGATCTCCATGTGCACTGGCGCGAGGGCCAGGCGTGGTTCGAGCACGAGCTGGCCGACGCGGACCTCGCCAGCAACAACGGCGGATGGCAGTGGGCCGCCGGCTCCGGCTCGGACGCCGCGCCCTACTTTCGGATCTTCCACCCCGTTCTCCAGTCGAAGAAGTTCGACCCGGGCGGCGCATACATCCGCCGGTTCGTGCCCGCGCTGGCGAACGTCCCGGCGGAGAAGTTGCACGAGCCCTGGACCATGACCGCGGCGGAGCAGAGCGCGTCCGGATGCCGGATCGGCCGCGACTATCCGGCGCCGATCGTGGATCATGCGTTGGAAAGACTGGAGGCGTTGAGGATGATGAAGGAGCGCCGGGAAAGGTTGAGCGTCGAGCGTTAAGCGTTGAGCGTTCGGGCCGGCTCCCGTATAACTCTCTACCCTGAACTCTCAACTCTCGCTCTCGACTGTCAACTCTCAACTCTGAACGTCCCGTGACCTCCCCCGCGCCGCACCTCGAGATACGCCCCGAAGGGTTGTACGCGCCGGCCTTCGACGCGTGGATCGATCCGCACGCGCCGGCGCCTCGTGCCATCGTCTCGCACGCGCACGCCGACCACGCGGCGGCCGGGCACGGCGAGGTCTGGGCGACTCGAGAGACGCTCGGCATCTACCGGCGGCGCAACCCCGACTGGATCGGAGAGGCGCGGCCGCTCGCGTTCGGAGAGACCGCCCGGGGAATCGGCGCCGGGCTCACGCTCTTTCCGTCCGGCCACATTCTCGGCTCCGCCCAGGTGCGGATCGAAGGGGCCGAGGGCTCGGTGCTGTACACGGGGGATTTCCGGCGAGGCTTCTCGCGAACGGCGACTCCCGCCGAGGCGCCTCCCTCCGACGTCCTCGTGACCGAGACGACGTTCGGGCTTCCCGTGTTCCGCTTTCCCGCACGACCCTCGCTCGAAGCGCGGCTCGTGGCCGCGTGCCGCGCCGCTCAAGAGGAAGGCGTGATCCCGATTCTTCTCGCCTACGCGCTCGGCAAGTCCCAGGAGGCGGCCCTCGTGCTGGCCGAAGCGGGGATCCCGACGGTCCTGCACGGCGCGGCCTGGAAGCTACTCCCCGAATACGAGGCGGCGGGATTCACCTTTCCCCTCTCGCGCGCCTATGACAGCGGCCCGGCCCGGCCGGGCGAGGTGCTCATCGTCCCGCCCCATTGCGCCCGCACGCCGGTCGTTCGCCAGGTGAAGAAGCGGCGCATCGCCTACCTCTCCGGCTGGGCGCTGCGGGAGGCGTCCCGCGCCGAGCATGACGCCGAGATCCTGCTGCCGTTTTCGGACCACGCGGATTTCGACGAGCTTCTCGCTCATGCGGGGCAGGTCGCTCCTCGCCGCGTCCTGACGCACCACGGCTACGCGCGAGACTTCGCCCGGATCCTGTCCAGCCGCGGCGTCGAGGCCATTCCGCTCGCAGAAGGAGGCGAGCGGAGCGCGGAGGACCCGTGAGCGCGTACCGCGCCCTCGCGGACGCCCTCGAGGGGGTCGCCGCGACCCGGAGCAAGCTCGTCAAGATCGAGCGCCTCGCGGCCGCGCTCGCTCCGCTGGCCGGCGAGGAGCTCGTCGCCGCCGCCCGGCTGCTCTCCGGATCGCCCTTCGCCGAGTGGGAGCAGACGGTCACCTCCGTCGGCTGGGCCACCCTCGCCCGCTCGGCGAGCGCCGTGACCGGCTGGGACATGGAAACGATCGGCGCCTCCGCGCGCGCAATCGGGGATCTCGGCGAGGCGATCGCGCTGATGCTCCCGCCGGAGGAGGCCCACGGACCGGCGCCTCTCCAGATCCTGGAGGTGGACCGGCGGCTGCGCGCGCTCGCGGGGATGCGGAAGGCCGCGCAGAAACAGGCGACCCTCGAGGACCTCCTTCGCCGGGCGAGCCCCGTCGAAGTTCGCTATCTCGTCAAGACGCTCTCCGGCGGGCTGCGGGTGGGCGCCGATCTCGCCACGGTCGAGGAGGGCATCGCCGCCGCGTTCGGAGCCGATCGCGAAGCGGTCGCCCGCGCACACCGGGATTGCGGGGACATCGGCGACACCGCCGAGGCGTCTCGGGCCGGACGCCTTTCCGAGATCCGCTTCCGGCTCTTTCACCCGATCGGCTTCATGCTCGCCTCCCCGATCGAGAATCCCCAGGACATTGTCGAGGAGTTGCCTCTCTTCGCCGTGGAAGACAAGTTCGACGGGATTCGCGCGCACGCGCACAAGTCGGGCTCCCGCGTGACGCTCTTCTCCCGGACGCTCGACGACGTCACGGCGCAGTTCCCCGAGATCGCTCTCGCGCTCGCCGCGCCGCCCGGCCAGTTTCTCCTGGACGGGGAGATCGTCGCCTGGACGGGAGACCGCGTCGGATCCTTCTTCCGCCTTCAGAGAAGGCTCGGGAGGAAGGTCCCGCCGGCGGAGCTTCTCTCGGAGATCCCCGTCGCCTTCATCGCCTACGACTGCCTCGCCTCGGGCGAGACGCCTCTCTTCGAGCGGCCATGGCGGCAGCGCAGAGCCGAGCTCGAGCGGCTGGCTCAGGGAGGCGGTTTCCTGCTTTCTCCGGTGCGGCGCGCGTCGGATGCGGCGGGTCTCGAGGCGTACTTCTCGGAGGCGCGGGAGCGGGGTAACGAGGGGCTGATGTTCAAGCGTGAGGATTCGCCCTACCAGGCAGGAAAACGCGGCCGCGCGTGGCGGAAGTGGAAGAAGGCGCTCGCGACGCTCGACGTGGTCGTCACCGCCGTCGAGCAGGGAAACGGAAAGCGCGCCGGGATGCTTTCCGATTACACCTTCGCCGTGCGGGACGGCGACCGCCTCGTCAACATCGGAAAGGCCTACAGCGGCCTGACGGACGAAGAGATCCGGAAGATGGGCGCCGTGTTCCGGAAAATCACCGTCGCCAGATACGGTCCCGTCCGCGCCGTCGCCCCCGAAGTGGTGCTCGAGGTCGCCTTCGACACGATCCAGAAAAGCAGCCGCCACAAGTCAGGCTTCGCCCTCCGGTTTCCGCGCATCGTCCGGATCCGGGAGGACAAGACCCCGGCGGAGGCGGACACCGTCGAGACCGTCGAGGAGATCTGGAGGGGGATTCAGGGAATGGACCGGGCGGGAAACGGGGAGCCGAACGACCGAAGGGAGTGAGACGGCCGCGGTACTCCGCGGTCAACTGGTCGGGAAACGGAAAACGACGGCGAGGGGTCACCGTAAAAGGCGGGCCCGGCTCAAACGGCCGGGCCCGAGGAAGGAAGGTATCGCGTGCTGACCCCAAAAACCGGGCCGCGCGCTTTCTCATTCCCTTTCCGTAGGGTCTCTTTCGATTCCCGTTTCCCGTTTCCCGATCCCGTCACCTCGGCACGATCTCGTACTCTTCCGGGGACAGCGTGGCGTCCGGCTGGATCTCGAGGTCGACGCCCAGACGCTCCTGGACGTCCTCGAGGATCGTCCTCTCTTCCTCCGCCAGGAGGCGCGCCAGCGAGGGCGGGACGCGCACCCGGATCGTCTCTCCACGACTGTAGAGCGAAGGGGGGCGAAGAAGGTCGCGACGCAGGTCGAGCGCGAGCGTCAGGTCGGTCCGCACCCGGCCGCGTCCCGAGCAGCACGGGCACCCCGTCGTCAGGGTCTTCTCGAGGTTGCCGCGGGAGCGTTGACGCGTGACCTCGACCAGGCCGAACTCGGACAGTTGCAGCATCCTCATCCGCGCGCGGTCGCGCGCGAGCTCGAGCTCGAACTTCTCGAAGACCTCGCGGCGGTGGCCCGGATCCGCCATGTCGATGAAATCGATGACCAGCAGGCCGCCCAGGTCCCGCAGTCGGATCTGGCGCGCGATTTCCGGCACGGCCTCGAGATTCGCCGCGAACACCGTGTCTTCGAGGCCGTCCTTGCCCACGAACTTGCCCGTGTTCACGTCGATCGCCACCAGAGCCTCGGTCTGCTGGATGACGATCGAGCCTCCCGAAGGAAGTTCCACGTGGCGGCGCAGGCCTCGCGAGATCTCCTGCTCGACGCCCGCCGTCTCGAAGAGCGGCGGCTCGCTCGGGCACAGCTCGACCGCGGGAACGAGGGACGGCGCGACCGCGCTCAGAAACTCGATCAGGCGGGCGTGCGTCGGCTCGTCGTCGACCCGGATCGCCGCGAAGTCCGTGGAGACGAGGTCCCGCACGACGCGCAGAGCCAGGTCGAGCTCGCGGTGGAGAAGGGCCGGAGCGGCGGAGCGCTCCGCCTGCCGGGCGATGCGGGCCGCGAGCTCCATCAGGTAGCGCTGGTCGGCGGCCAGCTCCGCGGCGCCGGCGCCGGCGGCCGCCGTGCGCGCGATCAGCCCCCCCGAGCCGGGCAGCTCTCCAAGAATCTGGCGCAGCCGCTCGCGCTCGGTCTCGTCGCTGATGCGGCGCGAGATCCCGATTTCGCGGGCGGAGGGAAGATATACGAGGGTCCGTCCCGGCAGCGACAGCGCGGCGGTGACCCGCGGGCCCTTGCCGGACATGGGGTCCTTCGTGACCTGGACGACGATCTCCTGCCCTTCCTTGACGAGGTCGTCGATCCGGGGCCGCTCCTCGGAAGGCGCGCCGCGTCCCCCGTTGGCAGCGTTGACGGCGGTGACCACACTCTCGTCCCCTTCCTCTTCGACGGTCGCCGGTAGAGCGTCCTCCACGTAGAGGAAGGCGTCGCGATCGAGACCGATGGAAACGAACGCCGCCTGCATTCCCGGAAGAACGCGATGCACGCGGCCGAGGTAGATGTTGCCCACCAGGCCCCGGTGTCCGCGGCGCTCGTGGAACACCTCGACGACGCGCTGGTCCTCCATCAACGCCACCCTGGTCTCGGGCGGCGTCGCGTTGACGAGGAGCTCCTTCCTCACGCGTTCGCGAACCGGCGGTAGTGAACGCCCAGGATGAGGCCGACCGAGAGAAACGTGGTCGCGACCGACGAGCCGCCATAGGAGACGAGAGGGAGCGGAATCCCGGTCGTCGGCAGAAGACCGATCATCATCGACGCATTGACCATGACGGAGAAGAAGATCACGGCCGCCAGGCCGAGAATCAGAAACACTCCTCCCCTGTCGCGCGCGACGCCGGCGAGAGTCAGCGATCGCAGCACGAGAGTCGCAAAGAGCCCGAGGATGAGGATCACCCCCAGGAATCCCCACTCTTCGGCGATGACCGCAAAGATGAAGTCGGTGTGCTGGACGGGAAGAAAGCGCAGCTGGCTCTGGGTCCCGGACCGGAATCCCTTCCCGGTGAACCCGCCCGATCCGACGGCGATCTTGGACTGCCGCACCTGGTAGCCGGATTTCAGGACATCCTGGTCGGGATTGAAAAAGGTCGAGATCCGCTGCTTCTGGTAGTCCTTCAGAAAAAACCACGCGCCTCCGGCGCAGACCGCCACGACGAGAAAGATCGCGATCCAGCCGCGCAGCGGGAGCCCGCCGAAGAAGAGCCCGACCGCCAGAAGCGGAAGAATCGTCAGCGCGAGCCCGAGGTCCGGCTGCAGGAACACCAGCAGAAAGGGGATTCCGACGATCGCCCCGAGCTTGAAGAACGCGGAGAGGCGCAGCCGCCCGTCGTCCTCATTTTCGAAGAGGTAGGCGACGAGCAGCGCGGTCGAGATCTTGGCGAGCTCCGCCGGCTGGAACTGGAAGGATCCGAACCGGATCCACGACTTGACGTTCTGGATCCGGGCGCCGAAGAAGAGCAGGTAGACGAGGGGCACCAGCGTCGCGCAGTAAAGGGGAAACGAGATCTTCAGGAGCGTGCGGTAATCGAAGAGAACCGCCGCGATCAGTCCCGCGAGACCGATCGCGACCCAGAGAGCCTGGCGGGTGGCGAGACCCTGGAGCCGCCCCGCACCGGTCGTCGACGCCACGAAGAGGATGCCCAGGAACGCGAGAGAAAGCGCGCAGCCCAGGATGACGAGGTCGAGCCGCCGCGGAACGGAGGCGACGCCGCTGATCACCGGCGGGCTCCGCCGCCTCGGGCCACGGTGACGAAGTCCGACGGCGACGGCTTCTCCGCGCGCTGCTCGGGCCGCGGCGGCGCCGGCGGCTCAGGCATCGGCTTCCCGAAGCGCTTTAAGAAGAGAAGCTTGGCGAGAGGCGCCGCGGAAAGGTTTCCGTGCCCGCCGTTCTCGACGAAAATCGAGACGACCATTTCGGGCTCGTCCCGCGGGGCGAAGCCCGCGAACCAGCCGTGGTTGCCGAGTTTCCTCTTGTCCGCGCCGGCCTTCACCGTCGCCTCGCGGCCTATGACCTGCACCGTGCCGGTCTTTCCGGCCGCCTCCACGCCCGGAACGTGCGATCCGAACGCCGTTCCGCCGGGCTCGTTCAACACGGCCCACATGCCGTCCTTGACGATCGCGAGCTTGGAGGGGTCGAGCACGATGCCGTCGTGGGTCTCCGACCGGTACCGCAGGCGCTTGCCGCTGTGCGGCTCCTGCGACGCATAGAACAGGTGGGGGGTAGGCAGCCGGCCGTCTTCGACGAGCGCAGAGAGAGCCCGCGCGATCTGGAGCGGAGTCACGAGGACCGGACCCTGACCGATCGCGACGGAAATGGTCTCGCTCGGATACCAGCGGGCGTGCCGCTTCTGCAGCGCCCAGTCCTCGGAGGGCACGAGCCCGTTCTTCTCGTACGGCAGGTCCACTCCGGTCGGAGAGCCGAACCCGAAGCTTTTCGCGATCGCGGCGATGCGGTCGACGCCGAGGCGGTGGCCGAGCGCGTAGAAATAGACGTCGCACGACATCTTGATCGCGTTGCGAAGATTGACGGTGCCGTGGCCGCCCTTCTTGTGACATTGAAACGTGCGGCCGTAGTAGGCCGCGTGGCCGGGACAGAACACCGTCGCGTTCGGGTCCACGAGCCCCTGGGCGAGGGCGCCATATGCGATGAACACCTTGAAGACGGAGCCGGGAGAGAACGCGTTCTGGATCGCGCGGTTCTGAAGAGGATGATCCCCGTCGGTCAGGAGCGAATTCCATTCCTTCGCGCTGACTCGGCGAGTGAACCAGTTCGGGTCGTACGACGGTGAGGACACGAGCGCGAGGATCTCGCCCGTCCGCGGATCGAGGGCGACCGCGGAGCCGACCTTGTCCTTGAAGTACGCCTCGGCGATCTCCTGGAGTCCGAGGTCCAGCGTCACGAAGAGGTTCTGGCCCGGACGCGCTTCGAGGCGTCGCTCTTCCGCCGTCTCGCGGCCGTGGGAGTCGACGATGACGCGTCTCTCTCCGTTGACCCCCGCCAGCAGTCTTTCGTAGGCGCCCTCGATTCCCTTCTGGCCGATCCAGTCGCCGAGGCGATACCCGTTCTCGGTCGCCTTCACCTGATCGAGGCTCGCCTCCGAGAGATACCCGAGGGCATGCGCGGCCGAAGCCCCGTGCGTGTAGAGCCGGCGCTGCGACACGGTGATCGCGAACTCCGGGTGCTCGGGGGCATGTGCTTCGATCCCGGCGACCTCCTCGATCCCCAGATTCTCGGCGATTGTGATCGGGAGGAATTCGGGATCGCGCAACCCGCGGTCCACCCGCGCCTTCACCTGCTCGGGCGGAATCTTCAGAACCTCCGCGGCGAGTTTGATCGAGGACGGCAGGTTTTTCGCCTCGCGCCGGTACAGATGGAGCGTGTAAGCCGGTTCGTTGTCGACCAGGATCGCGCCATTGCGGTCGAGCACGTACCCGCGCGGCGCGTTGATGCGGACCGATCGAATGCGATTGCTTTCCGAGAGCGTGTAGTAGTAGTCGCCGCGAACGATCTGCGTATACCAGTAGGACGTCGCGAGGATCGCGAACACGGCGCCCACGAGAATGCGCGACCACTCGATCCGGCGGTTGATCCCCTGCCGGTTCTCGCGAACTCTCAGCATCGGGCACGCCCCGCGGCGGCAGGAGGCGGGAGAAGGCGGGCGGAACGCGAACGAAGGGCGGAGGGCGAAAAGCTACGGGCGAGGGAGGACGAAACTCGCCTCCCCTTCAATTCTTGATCTAGTTGACCGCGGAGTACCGCGGCCGTCTCGCTCCCGGTGGTCGCTCGGCTCCCGTTTCCCGTTTTCCGATTCCCGGCCCCCGTGCTCCTCACCGCAACCTCCTGAGGCGCCTCTTTTCCCACCAGTCCTTCCAGGGGAAGATCCGCGCGGCTTCCAGTATCGCCCCGGTTGTCCCCGTCGCGAGGGCGCGCCAGATGCATTCCTTCGAGAAAAGGACCACGGGCGCCTGGAGCAGGAGCGACGCCAGTGCCGCCACGATCGCGTCGTTGGCGAGCGAGGCCGCGGCCAGCGCCGCCCCGACGGCCCACACTCCCCCGAACATGACCCGCAGCGACAGAAGAGCCAGCACGTAGCCGATCGCGGCCTTCGCGAAGGCGTTCATTCCCAGCAGATCGCTCGAGAGCGCGTCTTCCAGAAGCCCGGTCCCGCCGCCGAAGAGAACGGCCGTCACCGAGTCGCCCCCCCGGGCCACGACCGCGGTCGCCAGGAGGAAGGCGTCGATCGGCCAGATGTTCCGGTACCGAGAGCCGCCCAGGAGCAACTGCACCGCCGTCGCCGCGGTCACGAGAACGGCGACGCGCTTCCACTTCACGGCGTGCCACTCCGCGCTCCTCCCGGACTCTCGGTGACGGCGGGCGAAGGCGCCAGCACGAGGACGTCTGTCAGTTGTGAAAAGGACGCGGCGGGGATGACACGGATCTCCAGGAAGAGGCTGCTCCCCCGGGTCACGCTCGCGACGCGGCCGATCGCGACCCCGCGCGGGTAGATCCCGTCGATGCCGGCCGATTCGACCGGATCTCCCGTCTGCACCCGCGACGTCGTGGGAATGTTGTTCAGACGGAGAGCGCCGCGGCCGTCGCCCTTTACGACGCCGGTCTCGCCCGTGCGCGACAGGCGGGCGCCGGCCGCCGCGGATGCGTCGACCAGGAGCTGCGCGCGGGAGATCGTCCGCCCGACGGTCACCACGCGTCCGACGAGGCCCTCGGAGACCGCGATCGGCGACCCGGCGACGACGCCGCTCAAGGACCCCGCACCGATCAACGCGCTCTGAAGTCCCGCCCGGTTCTCGATCAGCAGAACGGGCGCCGTGCCGACGACGTTCGGGAGCACAGCCGCGGCCGCCGCCAGCCGCCGGTCCCGTCCCGACTGCGACAACTCGGCGCGAAGCTGGAAGAGCTCCCGATCCTTGGCCGCCATCTCCGTCTTCAACCGATCGTTCTCGGAGCGCGCGCGAAAAATTCCTCCCGTGGAGTCGAGGGCGCCGGACACCGCGCGCGAGACGGCCGACACCGCCGACGCGAGAGGCGCCGCGCCCGTGAGCACCCACGACTGAAGGACCGATCCGCGGCGTCCGCGCGCGGGCGCCTGCGCCGACAGGATGAGAACGCAGAAGACGAGCGTCGACGCGAGAACCAGGCCCCCGCGCCTCGGCCGCAGATTCAGGGCATCGACGCGGGAGCTCGTGAATCTCATCGAGCCCCGCGGAAGAAGCCGGGAAACGGGAAACGGAAAACGGGAAACGGCCCGGCGCTCGAAATTGTGATCACCC
Source organism: Acidobacteriota bacterium (assembly GCA_020199905.1). GTDB lineage: Bacteria > Acidobacteriota > Thermoanaerobaculia > UBA5066 > Gp7-AA6 > JALYUA01. The sequence goes on along the minus strand of JAIVJS010000006.1, from coordinate 77,633 downwards.
GAAGGTCCTCGCGCGTATCGATTCCCGATTTCCGATTCCTAGGTGATGCTGATCTTGCGGAGCAGATCCATGTCCGTGAGCATGGCCCCTGTTCCGAGAACGACCGACGCGAGAGGGTCTTCGGCGTAGGAGATCGGCAGGCCCGTCTCTTCGCGAAGACGCCGGTCGAGATTGCGCAGAAGGGAGCCCCCCCCGGTGATGATGATTCCCTTGTCCATGATGTCGGCGGAGAGCTCCGGAGGCGTTCTCTCGAGGGCGACTCGAACGCTCTCGACGATCGCCGCCACGACTTCCGAAAGCGCCTCTCGAACCTCCTCGTCGGTCAGCGTCAGCGTTTTCGGCACTCCCTCGACCAGGTCGCGCCCCTTGATGTCCATCGTCAGGGGCTGGTCCAGGGGGTGCGCCGATCCGATCTCGATCTTGATCTGCTCGGCGGTGCGCTCGCCGATCAGCAGGTTGTACTTGCGTTTGACGTACTGGATGATCGCCTCGTCCATCTCGTTCGACGCGATGCGCACCGAGCGGCTGTAGACGATCCCGGCGAGCGAGATCACGGCGACGTCCGTGGTTCCGCCGCCGATGTCGACGATCATGTTGCCCGCGGGCTCCGTGATCGGCAGCCCGGACCCGATCGCCGCGGCCATGGCCTGCTCGATGATGAAGACCTCGGAGGCGCCGGCGCGCAGCGCGGAGTCCTGCACGGCGCGTTTTTCGACCTGCGTGATGCCGGACGGCACGGAGATCACGATGCGGGGCCGGACGAAGAGAGACCGCCCGTGCGCCTTCTTGATGAAGTGATCGAGCATCTTCTCCGTCACTTCGAAGTCCGCGATCACGCCGTCCTTCATGGGCCGGATCGCCACGATGTTGCCGGGTGTCCGCCCCAGCATGTCCTTGGCCTCCGTCCCGACGGCCTCGACCCGGTTGGTGATGTTGTTCACCGCGACGATCGAAGGTTCTCGGACGATGATCCCCTTGCCGCGGGCGAAGACGAGCGTGTTGGCCGTCCCGAGATCGACCGCGAGGTCGTTCGAGAAGATCGAGAAGATGGATTTGAAAGCCAAGAATCCTCCTAGGATCGGAAGGCGGAAGGGGGAAGGGGGAAGGCGGCTGGGAAGGATTCGCTCCCTCCGTCTGCCGTCTGCCGCCTGCCGCCTGCCGGCATTACAGGGACTCCACGAACACTTTGACCGGCTTGACCGTTTCGTTTCCCGACGCGTCGACCGCTTTGATGACGAGCGTCGCGTATCCCTCGCGGTCGATCGTGATCGTCTTTTTGAAGGATCCGTCCGACTCGACGTCCGCCGGCTCTGCGTTGACCGTCACGATGGCGCCCGGGCTCGTCTTGCCGAAGATCAGAAAGAGGTTGCCCATCTGCTGCGGCGGGGAAATCGCCAGATTCGGAGGCTGGGCGAGGCCCCCCAACCGCGGAGGCTCGGTCAGCATTTTGAACCGGCGCACGGAACTCCAGTCGGACGGATGGCTGTCGGGGTTGATGGCCGCCACCCGCCAGAAATAGGACCCTTCCCGCGAAACCTTCACGCGCGCGGCGGTATCGATACGGTCGTCGAGATCCACCTCCGTCGCATCCGGAACGAACAGGCGGGAACGGGAGATCTGGATGCGATACCGGACGGCTTTCGACACGGGACTCCATTTGAGCTCGATCTGATCGCCGGTTTTCAGATCGTAGATCCGGTTGTCGGCGGGCAGGACCAGCAGAGGCGATTCTGGTACCAGCACTTTAGCCGAAATTGCCCCGTTCCCCACCGCCGCGGTGACGTTTTCCCGCTCCGCGAGCACCATCGTCTCCTTGCCGGTCGACACGGTCGTCTTTCCCCGGAAGGTGGTGACCGAAGTCTTCTCCCCTGCCGCCACGTCCACGGTGACGCGCGACTCGCGCTCGATGGCCGCCGTCGCGGCTTCGGTGGCGACCGTCGAGGAAGAGGAGGAGGTATAGACGTTGATCGCCCCGGAGATCATCTTCACCTGGCTGCCGCTGGCGTCGGCGGAGGCCGGCCGGCGCACCTCGAAGAGCGAGCCCGGCCGCACCGTGTAGAGCGTTCCGTCGGAGAACATGATTTCCGCCGATCCGGTTCGCCCCGTCTTGATGAAGTCCCCGTCGAACAGGGCCTGCCGCTGCCGGGCCGCCTCGAACGAGGAGTGCCCGGCCGTCTGCAGAGCCACGTCCCCCTCGACGAAGATGAACGAGGCATCGCCCGATTCGTTCGCGGCGAGGCCGCCGAGCGCCCTGCGCGCGTAGGACTGCGATTCGACGGCGAGCCGGAAGGCGTCGTCCCAGTTCTTCCGGGAGAAGGATTCCTGGGCGCCCTTCAGGTAATCCCGCGCCGAGGAGACGTTCGACCCGGGGCGCGTCGAGGCGGCGGAGGACGAGGAGGCCCGCGTCAGAAGGGCACTCGCGTTGGTGATCTCGGTGCGGGCCTTCTCTTCGGGGGAACGGCGGGTGCGGACGTAGACGAAGTACCCCAGGATCCCGGCGGCGACGACGACGAAAGCGAAGATCCCCCACTGGCGCAGCTTGTCGATCGGGATGACAAACCAATCGATATCGCCGCCCACCGGCTGGTTGGGCTTCCGCTTCGGCATAAACCTCCAGAATTGCGAGACTTAACCGTATATTTATAGCATAAACAGGGGGTCCGAAGGCGGCAGGCGGCAGGCGGAAGGCGGGAAACCCGGGCTGTTGACCGCCGAGCCGGCAGTGCGAAAACCTCGAAGTCCTCTGTCCCGATCACATCGGGTCACGAGTCAGGTCCGCCTCCCGCCGCCCGGCCTTCTTTCCGCTATAGTCGCCCGTTCTCATTTTCCACGGAGGGGACCCGGATGTTGAAGACCATGCGCGAGAGTTTCCACAAGCTGAAGTGGACGCTCTTCGCGGTCATTCTCGTGTTCGTGCTCGGTTTCGTCTTCTTCTCCGGCGGCGGAGGGGGCGGAAAAGACAGCTCCGGCGCGGTCGTCGCCAAAGTCGGCGGGGACTCGATCTCCGCCGTGGACTTCGACCGGCAGTACCGGGCCCAGCTCCAGAACCAGCAGCGGATGTACCAGGGCAACCTCTCCCCCGAGCTCATCCGGGCCATGGACCTGCCGCGCCAGGTCCTGGACGGAATGATCGACCGGATCCTGCGCCTCGAATCCGCCCGGCGGATGCACCTGAAGGTATCGGACCAGGAAGTCGCCCAGAAGATCGCCTCCTATCCGGCCTTTCAGCAGAACGGGCAGTTCGTCGGCCGCGATCAATACGAGCGCTTTCTGCGGGGCAACAACTACACCCCCGACCGGTTCGAGGACGAGGTCCGCGAGGACCTGCTCCTGGAGAAGTACTCGACGCTCGTCAAATCGTCGGTCCTCGTGTCCGACACGGACGTCCAGCGTGAGTTCGCGTCGCGCAACGAGAAGGCGTCCATCGAATACATCAAGATTCCGTCGTCGCGGCTCGAGAACGCCGCCCAGCCGACCGACGCGGAATTGAAGGCATATTTCGACAAGCACAAGGAGCGCTATCGCGCGACCGAGCAGAGAAGGATCAAGTACCTGATCGTCGAGCGCGGCAAGGTCCGCGGAAAAACCGTCGTGCCGGACCCGGAGCTGCGCGCCGACTACGAGAGCCGGAAGGGAAGCTTCTCGGTTCCCGAGCAGGTCGTCGCGGCGCACATCCTGGTCAAGACGGATCCGGCCGCGGCCGGCGCCGGGGACGCGGCGGCGCGCGAAAAGGCCGACAAGCTCGCCGAGCGGGCGAAGAAAGGCGAAGACTTCGCGAAGCTCGCGAACGAGAACACCGACGACCCTTCGGGCAAGGGATCCGGCGGGCAGCTCCCCCCGTTCGCGAAGGGGCAGATGGTTCCCGAGTTCGAGGAAGCGGCCTTCAACATGGCGCCGGGCGAGATCCGCGGTCCGATCAAGACGCAGTTCGGCTATCACGTGATCAAGCTGGTGTCGAAGACGCCGCCCCACACGCGCACGTTCGAAGAGATGCGGACGCAGATCGCGTCGGAGCTCACGGAGAAGCGGGTCGAAGCCGAAACCGACCGGCGGGCGCGAGCTCTGGCCGATCGCGTCAAGGGGATGTCGAGCACGTCCGATGACGAGCTTCGGAAGCTTCAGGACGACGTCGTGAAATACGAGACGAGTGAATGGGTATCCAGAGGAGAGCCCATCACCGGGCTCGGAGCGAATCCGCGGGCGAACGACGAGGCCTGGTCTCTGAAGGTCGGCCAGATCTCGAAAGACCCGGTGACGACGCCTCGCGGGCCGGCGCTCATCCGCCCGTCGGAGGAGCGTCCGGCCGGAATCCCCACGTTCGAAGAGCTGAAGGGCCGCCTCTCCCAGGACTTCCTGGCGGACCGGCGCGAGCGCGAAGCGCAGGAAAAGCTCGCTCCCGCCGCGAAGGAGCTCGGTTCGGGAACGACGCTCGCCGCGCTGGCGGCGCGCTACGAGACCGAGGTCAAGACGACGCCCGAGTTCGGTCCGGGCGGCGCGATTCCGGAGATCGGCAACGCTCCGGCGCTCGCCACGGCCGTGTTCCAGACGGCGAAAGGTCAGTCGGGCCCCCCGGTCTCGGTGCCGGGAGGGTTCGTTCTGTTCCGCGTGTTGAGTCGCTCCGCCTCCGAGCCCGCGCAGCTCGCGGCGCAGCGCGACGAGATCCTGGAAACGCTGCGATCGCGCGAGGCGGAGAGGCTACTGCGGTCGTACCTCCTCCAGCTCCGCGCCGATCGCAAAGTCGAAGTCAACGACGAGATCCTGAAGACGTTTTTGCCGGAGCCCGGAGCCGCCAGACGGGGCTGACGCCGGCAGGAAGGCGGGAATGAAGAAACGCCGGCCTCTCGGCCTCGACACCCGCGCGGTTCACGCGGGGAAGATCTCCGACGCCTCCGGGGCGCTCGCGGATCCCATCTTCCAGACGGCGCCGTTCTCCTTTTCCGGGACCGACGCGCTGGAAAAGGCGGCGAGCGGGCAGCCGCCCGACGCCTTCTACACGCGGGAAGGAAACCCGAACTGGTCCGCGGCGGAGAAGAAGCTCGCGCTCCTCGAAGGCGCCGAGGACGCCGTGCTCTTCGGCTCCGGCATGGGAGCGATCTCGACCGCGTTCCTGGCACACTTGAAGTCCGGCGATCACGTCGTCGCCACCGAAGATCTCTACGGCGGCGCGATCCGCTTCTTCCGCGAAGTCCTCGAGCCGATCGGCGTCTCCTTCACGCTGGTCAAGACGGAGTCCCGTCCGCGGGTCGAAGAGGCGATCCGCGACAACACCCGGTGGATCTACGTCGAGTCGCCGACGAACCCGCTCGTGAAGATCGTGGACCTCGAGTTCGTGGGAGAGATCGCACGCCGGCGCCATCTCGCGGCGGTGATCGACGGCACGTTCGCGTCTCCCATCCTCCAGCGCCCGATCGAGCTCGGTTTCGACCTCGTCCTGCATTCCGCGACGAAGTACTTGAACGGCCACGCGGACGTCACGGCCGGCTTCGCGGCGGGGTCTCGGGCGATGCTCGAGCCGATCCGGTCCCGCCGGACGCGCATCGGGGCCATCCTGGACCCCCACGCCGCGTTTCTTCTGACTCGGGGAATGAAGACCGTGGGACTGCGCGTCAGAGCGCAGTCGGAGAACGCGCTGCTGCTCGCCGGATTTCTTTCGAAGTCCGCGGCCGTCGAACACGTCCACTACCCGGGGCTGCCCTCTCACGAGGGGCACGAGGCGGCGCGGCGTCAGATGGCCGCGTTCGGCGCGATGCTCGCCTTCGACGTCCGCGGAGGCCTCCCGGCGGCGCAGGCGTTTCTTTCGCGCCTCAAGCTCGTGACCCTCGCCACGTCGCTCGGCTCGGTCGAGACCACGGCGGATCTGCCCTGGCTGACGTCCCACCGCGCGGTGGCGCCCGAGAAGAAACGGGAGCTCGGAATCGAGGAGGGCACGATCCGGCTTTCCGTCGGGATCGAAGACATCGACGATCTCTGCGAGGACCTGGAGGAAGCGCTGGGGTAGAGCTGTCAGCCGTCCGCTGTCGACTCTCAGCTCCAGTCGCCCTCTGAATAGACCGGGCTGAAAAACTGACTGCGGAATACTCCTACAATCCCCTCCCATGATCGGCCGTCTCACCGGACGACTCGCGGAGAAGACGCCCGACCAGCTCCTTCTGGACGTCGGGGGCGTGGGCTATCTCGTCCACATTCCCCTCTCGACCTTCTACGAGCTGCCAGAGCCCGAGAGTCCGACATCCCTCTTCATCCACACGCACGTCCGGGAGGACACCTTCGCGCTCTACGGCTTTCTGTCGCAGCGCGAGCGCGCGCTGTTTCTCCTCCTGCTGACCGTCAACGGGATCGGGCCGCGGGTCGCCCTGACCGTTCTCTCCGGGATGCCCCCCTCGGAGCTCGTCGCCGCGCTCCGCGCTCAGGACGTGCGCAAGCTGATGGGGGTTCCCGGGGTCGGCAAGAAGACGGCCGAGCGTATGGTGCTGGAGCTGGCCGAGAAGGCGCAGAAGTTCTCCGAGCCGTTGGCCGCCGGCACGCCGCCCTCCATCGCGGCGGACGACGTCATCTCCGCCCTCGTGAACCTGGGCTACCGGAAGGCGGACGCCGAGCGCGTCGTCGACGGCATCGCTCGCGCGGGCGCGCCTTCCGATTTCGGGGACTACCTGAAGGCCGCGTTGAAAAAGCTGACGGGGGGGTAGGAAGCTGTCAGCTCTCCGCTTTCAGCTGTCAGCGGTATGGAAGATACTCGCGTGAACGCCCAACGGAAAACGCTCAACGCTTAACTTCTTTCCATGCCCGACAAAGACGTGCTCGCTGGAACCGCTCTCGACGACGACATCGCCGTCGAGCCGAAGCTGCGTCCGCAGTGGCTGGCCGAGTACATCGGGCAGAAGAAGGTCCGCGACAACCTCGCCGTCTTTCTCCAGGCCGCCAAAGGGCGCGGGGATCCTCTCGATCACGTCCTGCTCACCGGCCCACCGGGGCTCGGCAAGACCACGCTCGCCCACATCGTCGCCCGCGAGATGGGAGCGGGCCTCCGGGTCACGTCGGGCCCGATGATCACCCGCGCCGGAGATCTCGCCGGCATCCTGACGAACCTGCAGGCGAAGGACGTCCTGTTCGTCGACGAGATCCACCGCTTGAATCCGGCGGTCGAGGAGATCCTCTATCCCGCGATGGAGGATTTCCGGCTCGACATCCTGATCGGCGAGGGACCGATGGCGCGGACGATGAAGATCGACCTGCCCGCCTTCACCCTGATCGGAGCCACCACGCGCCCGGGCCTGCTCTCGCAGCCTCTGCACGCCCGTTTCGGGATCGCGCTGCGCCTCGATTTCTACGACGCCGCCTCCCTCGCCCTGATCATCGACCGCTCGTCCCGGATCCTGGGCATCCGCATCTCGGACGAGGCGGCCCGGGAGATTGCGGGACGGAGCCGCGGGACTCCCCGCATCGCGAACCGGCTCTTGAGAAGGCTGCGCGATTTCGCCGAAGTGGGCGGCAAGTCCTCCATCGATCTCGACACGGCGCGGCAGGCCCTCGCGCGCCTGGAGGTCGACGAGCACGGCTTCGACGAAGTCGATCGCAGGATCCTTTCCACGATCATCGAGAAGTTCGCCGGCGGACCCGTCGGCATCGGCTCTATCGCCGCGTCGATCGGCGAAGACCGGGGGACGCTCGAGGACCTCTACGAGCCCTACCTCATCCAGGCGGGATTTCTTCAGCGCACCCCGCGCGGCCGGGTGGCCTCCGCGAGCGCGTACCGCCATCTCGGCATCACGCCGCCGCTCCGCGACGGATCGCTCTTCTAAAAGGCCGACGACGATGGATGCGCCTGCTCGCGGCGGCGCAGCGATGCGGCTCGCCTCGATGGCAGGACGTCCGGCGTCGGGTGGCCCCGGCCGTGCAGGGCCGCGGCCGTGCTCACTCTTCGATCGCCGGCCGTGCCCGGAGCGGCTCCCGGCATGAAGCGGGGGGTCCTGATCTACAACCCGACCGCCGGCCAGCGGGACCGCCGCGCACGCATGTCGCGGCTGATCGAGGAGATGCGGCCTCGAGGCGTCGAGCTCGTGAACGCCCCCACTGAGGGGCCGCGGCACGCCACCGAGATCGTCCGCGACTTCGTCCAGCGGGGAGTCGATCTCGTGGCGGCGTGCGGAGGCGACGGCACGATCTCGGAGGCCGCCTGGGGCCTCTCGGGCTCGGAAGTCCCGCTCGCCGTGCTTCCCGGAGGAACCTCCAACGTGCTCGCCCGCGAGCTCTCGATTCCGCTTTCGATCGACCGCGCTCAGGAGCTTCTGCTCTCGGGCATTCCCCGGCGCGTCCGCCTCCTCACGGCAAACGACCGGCCGTTTTTGCTGTGGGCGGGAGCGGGACTCGACGCCCGGATCATGGGCCGCATGAGCCCGCTCTTGAAACGCTGGTTCGGACGCGCGGGAATCTTCTGCACGGTCGCGCCGGAGTTCTTCCGGTACGAATTTCCCAGGCTGGAGGTCGTCGTCGACGGCGTGGCGCACGACGCCACGTTCGCGGTGATCTGCCACGCGTCGCGCTATGCCGGCGAGTGGATCATCGCCCCCGACGCCTCCCTCGAGGCGGAGGAGATGGACGCGATGCTCTTCTCCGGACGAAACAGGTGGAAGTTCTTCTCCCTGTTCCAGAGGATGGAGCGCGGAAAGTCGCGCCATCTCCAGGACGGGATCGCCAGGACCGTCCGCGGCCGGACGATCGAGATCCGCTCACTCGAGCCCTACCCCGTGGAGGTCCAGGTGGATGGAGACTGCGTGCTCGAGACGCCGATCCTGTGCCGGGCTTCGGACCACGAGGTCTCGATCCTGGTGCCGGCGGAGTGAACGGTTATCAGTCTTCCGTTCTCCGTGCGCGCTGGCTGAGAGCTGAGAGCTGAGAGCTGAGAGCCGGCAGCTATCTTTTCCTCACCGCTTTTTCGACGTCCGCGATCTCCTTCGGGGCCCCGCACGACAGGCATTCGGAGCCCGTCGCCGTGACCGCGAGCGTGTCCTCGATGCGCACGCCGATGTTCCACCACTTGCGGTCCACCCCGGCCATGTTCGACGGGATGTAGATGCCCGGCTCGATCGTCAGGACCATGCCGGGCGCGAGTACCCGGGACCCCGACCCGACGCGGTAGCGGGCGGGATCGTGAACGTCCATCCCGACCCAGTGAGAGATCCCGTGGCGGGTGAACTTGAAATAGGCGCGCTCCGAGACCAGCTTGTCGACGTCGCCGGAGAGGAGGCCGAGCCGGACGAGCCCTTCGGTCTGGGATCGCGCCGAGGCCTGCTCGATGTCGTCGTGCGTCGCCCCTGGCCGGATGCGGGCGATCGCGGCCTTCTGCGCTGTCAGGACGGCCTCGTAGACGGCCCGCTGCTCGGGGCTGAAGCGCCCGTTGACGGGGTACGTGCGCGTGACGTCCGCCGCGTAATAACGGTATTCCGCCCCCGAGTCGTTCAAGAGGACGTCGCCGTCCGCCAGCTCGCGGTCGTTGCGGTCCCAGTGGAGGTAGACGGAATTTGGTCCGGAGGCCGCGATCGACGGATACGCCATGCGGCGCACGCCGTTGGCGCCGCAGTAGGAGTCGAGCGCCTGCTGCACCTCGAATTCGTACTTGCCCGGGGCGGCGGCCGCCATGGCGACCGCGTGGGCGCGGGCAGAGATCTCCGACGCGCGCCGCAAAAGCGCCAGCTCATCGGCGTCCTTGACGAGCCGGAGCTCGTGCAGGACTTCCCGCGCATCGACCACCGCCGCGGGACCGGCGTCCCGCGCGCGCAGCTTCGACAGCGTGGCGCGGAACCTGTCCGCCCACGCCTCGTCTCCGCCGTCCCACAGATACACGGTATCGACGCCGGCGAGATACCCGCCGAGGGAGCCGCGGACTTCGCCCGATTTGGCGATCGAGTCCTGGAAATCCGCGATCGGAAAGGCGGCGTCGGCGCCGAAGGTCGAGACGGCCCCCTCGGGACCGGGCCGCGGGCCCTGATAGGTCTCGGCGCGGGCGTCTCGCGCGCGGACGAAGAGGACGTAGCGCTTGCCGTCCGCGGCGCCGGGGCGGAAGACGGCGATCGCATCGGCGTCCTCGAGGCCGGTCAGGTAGTAGAAGTCCGAGTCCTGCCTGTAGAGGTACTCCGTGTCGTTGGACATCGTCCGCAGCGGAGCGGCGTGCAGGATCGCGACGGAGCCGGGGGCGAGCTTCGCCAGGAACTTCTCGCGGTGCGCCCGGAACATCTCGCGGGGCGCGGTGACGGGCGGAAGGTCGAGAGCGGAGGCGGGGCGAGCGGGAGGAAAGGAGGCGAGCCCGGCGGCCAGCATCCACGCTGCGATTCCGGGCATCCGCCGGGCGCGGCTCCGCGTGAGGCGCGAGGAAAGACGTCTCATGACAGCTCCGTTTGTTTCTGGTGTTTTCAGCGCTTCGAAATGAACGCCCACGGGGCGGGCGCCGCGGCCGCCGCCGGATTCACGGACTCCGGACGGACGACGGCGGCGATCCTCTCGCGGTGCTCCTTCAAGAGACGGCGGACGGGAACGCCCGACGCGGCCTGTTCCAGGATGTCGGCGCCCGTTTCGTCCATTTTCGCGAGGTAGGCCTCCCAGACCGCCTCCCCGACCGACATTCCGCGGAACGCCACGTTGCCCATCCCCTCGAACTCGTGCTGGAGAAACGCGAGCTTTTCCTTCAGCGACTCTTCGGAGGCCAGGGACTCGTCCTCGTAGGGCGTGTGCGGCTTCGGAATGAAGGCGTTGACGCTCGGGACGAGCTGGGCGACGCGGCCCGCGGCGCGGCCTTCGGCGATGGCGATCTCACGGAGATCGGCCACGGTCGAGACGATGTCCCGGACGTCCTGGTCGGTCTCCGTCGGGAGCCCGACCTGGAGGTAGAGCTTCAAGCGCGTGAACCCGTGCGCGAACACCAGGCGCGCCTTCTCCCGAAGCATCGCGTCGGAGACCTTCTTGTTGATGTGGCGGCGCAGCCGCTCGTTGCCGGCCTCGGGCGCGATCGCGAGGGCCCGTTCCCCCTGTCGGGCCAGGATCTCGAGAATCGGCGCCTCGATCGCGTCGATCTTGATGGACGAGAGCGCGATGTGAAACTCGAGCTCCGAGAGTCCGGCCAGGATCGTCTCAATCTCCGGGTGGTCGCAGACGGCCGTCGCGATCAAACCGACCCGGTCGGTCAGCGGCCTGGCGTCTCTCTCGATCTTGAGAATCGACGACGCGGGGTACTGCTTGATCGGAGCCATGGCATACGCCGCCCAGCAGAACCGGCACATCTCCGTGCATCCGCGCGAGATTTCGATCAGCAGCTTCTCGGCGAGCTCCGTCCTCGGGGTCAGGGCGGTCGTGTGCGGGACCTCGAAGAACGGCGTGATGTCCCTGCGCGACATCGGCTGCTGGATGACCACTTTGCCGCTCTCCGCCGCCTCGGCGCGCGGGCCGTGGATCGCCGGCACGAAAAAGCCCGGGATCCTCGCGGCGGCGGACAGGAAGTCCTCGCGAGAGAAGCCCGATTGAACCAGCTCCGCGATGCGCGGGACCAGCCGCTCTCCGTCGCCGAGCGCGAAGATGTCCACGAAGGGCGTCAGCGCGGCGGGGTTCATGCGCGCGATGTCTCCGCCCACGAGGAGCACCGGGTGCCGGTCGTCGCGCGCATCGCGGCGTTCCGGGACGCGCGCCGCTCGAAGGGTCTTCAGAATGTTGACGACGTCCATCTCCCAGGAGAGCGACCACGCCAGGAGCCCGAACTCCGAGAGCGGCGCGCCCGTCTCGAAAGTCACGGCGGGCTCCCCGTCTTCGAAGAAGAACCTCTCGCACACGAGATCCGGGACGCGATTCAAGAGCCGGTACACCCACTGGAAACCGAGATTCGACATCCCGATCTCGTAGGAGTTGGGGAAGCCGAGCGCGATCCGGTAGGCGCCGAATCGCTTCGGCGTCTCCGTGAATCGCTCGAGGAGGGCGAGCTCCCGGTTCTTGTCGGTCGGACGCATGGCGAACCGCCAATTATATCAATGTTTTCGGCCCGATCGCGAAGACCCAGTCGCACACGTTCGTGCCCGTGGGACCGGTCACGAGCAGGTCTCCGAGGGCATCGAAGAACGGCTCCGTGTCGTGACGGGCGAGCGAGCGCTCCGCGGAAAGACCGAGGCGGCTCGCGCGCTCGAGCGTCGAGCCGTCGGTAAACGCGCCCGCCGCCCGGGAGCTGCCGTCGCGCCCGTCGGAGCCCGCCGCGAGAAGCGCCGCGCGAGATCCGTCCAGCACCTCCGCGGCGCCGAGCCCGAGCTCGAGGGTCCTCCCGCCGCGCCTAGACCGCCCTCGCCCCGACAGCGGCGTCAGGCGCACCGTCGTCTCTCCCCCCGCGATCAGAACCCCGCCCGTGGGAAGGTTCAGGGCGCATCGTCCGACGCGCCGTCCCTCCTCGGCGGCTTCGCCCGCGAGGCGGCGCGCGCGCATCCGGGGCTCGAGGCCGCGGCGTCGCGCGAAATCACGCGCGGCCTCGAGGCCCATCCGATTGGACCCCACGACCCGCACGAGATCCCCCCGCCCGCCCCGGAGGGTGGGCCCGGAACCCACCAGCTCGGGACGATCGCCCGGCACGTCGGACAGGACCAGCGTGACGAGAGTCGCCTCCGTCGCCCGCCCGAGCCCGCCACCCTTGACCCGGGAGAGCGAGGTGCGCAGCCTGTTGAGCGCGTCGATCGATGCCCCGGCGCGAGAGAGCTCCCGGATCCGCCGCCGCTTCTCCGCCAGCGTGACACCGGGCCGGGGAAGGCAGAGCAGGGACGACGCGCCCCCGGAGACGAGGCAGAGGATCAGGTCGCCGGCGCGGAATTCCGAAAAGAATCTGAGGGCGCTCCGCGCCGCGGCGACACTCGAGCGATCGGGCTCGGGGTGCGAGGCGACTCGCCCGGTACAGTGCGGAGAGCAGCGCCTTACCCCTCATCCGATGCACGAGTCCTAACGTATATGATTCGGGGAGCCGGATTTTCCGGACCTAGAAAAGCAACAGGAGGACGTCTCATGAAGAAGATTCTGTCTCGCGCGCTCGTTGCCGCCGTGGCGATCGGATTCATCGCGCTGGCCGCCCCGGCCGCGGATAAAGCCGACGGCAGCTGGACGGGCTACGTGACGGAGACTCACTGCGGAGCCGCGGGCGCGAAGGCGGAGCACGCCGACTGCGCCGTCAAGTGCGTCAAGGAAAAGGGAGCCAAGTGGGCCCTCTACACGCCCGACGACAAGAGCGTCTTCGTGCTTTCCGGCGACGACGCGATGATGGCCAAGATGGCCGGCATGGCGGGCAAGAAGGTGACGGTCAAGGGTTCGATGGAAAAAGAGAAGAAGATCATCACGGTCGCGAACATGGAGCAGGGAACGTAGGGCGGATGCCCGCCGGTTCCCGAGGCCCCCGCCCGGGGGCCTTTTTCTTTGGGACCGGAATCGGGAGCCGAGCGACCAACGGGAGCGAGACGGCCGCGGTACTCCGCGGTCAACGAGATCGGGAATCGGGAATCGGGAATCGGGAATCGAAAGGGATAGAGATCTCGCCCGGCCTCGCCTCCGCTTTTTCTTCTCCGCCTGCCGCCTACCGCCTGCCGCCTGCTCCCATCTGCGCCAGCGTCGACCGGCACGACTCCTCGAGCGACGAGAGGTTGGAGACCAGGCCCGAGAGGCCGCGGTTGGCGGCCAGCGCGCTCTGGTCGTGGAGCGCGGAGGCCACCGCCTGGAGACCGCGGGCGAGCGCCCGTCGCTGCTCGTCCGTCGAGATGCCGACCGTGGCAAGGGCGTTCAGCGCCGCGGTGTTCTCGGCGAGGAGGGCCGCGTAGGACGACAGGCCTTCCGGTGTCGAGACGGCCGACGCGGATTGAGGCAGCGCTCGGAGAATGGCCTCGGTCTGCTGCGCCGCCCAGATCGTCTGCGCGAACCGGGCCTGGAAGTCCGAGACGATCGAAGCGGTCAGGGGGAGTGGCAGGAGGAGAGTCATCGTCAACGCGAGGCGCGTCGAGGCTCTGGCGAGTCGCATTTGAATCGTCCTCCCGGGTATCGAAGAATGAGAACGTGCCCGTCTGCCGCAAATTCCGGCCGGCGCACAACCGCCGGAGCGGGCCGCGCGCCGGGAACGGGCGCACGGGCTCCCCTTTTGCGTTTCCGGACCGGCGAGCCGATTTTGAAAGGGGGCTTAGAATAATCACCCCGGCACGGAGGTTTTGAGCCTGGTCCCATGAGCGCCAAACCGATCCCCTTTCCCGCCCCCCGGCCCGAGGAATACCCTCCGATGGGCGGCGACCATCACTGGTCCGCGGCATCCCGGGACCTGCGCGGCCGGTTGACCCGGGCGGTCCCCCACGACGTCCTGAAGTCGCTCCACCGCAAAAGCCCCGCCCGGCACCTCCTCATAGCCGCCCGCCAGTTCGCTCTCCTCTTCGGGTCGATGGCGGTCTGCTGGAAGTTCGCGCAGCCCTGGATCTGGATCCCGGCGGCGGTGGTCGCCGGCTGGACCGTCTTCAATTTCACCGTGCTCCTCCACGAAGTGGTCCACCGCGCCGTCTTCAACGGGCCGCGTCCGGGCCTGGAGCGGCTGCTGGGAGTCCTCTACGCGGTCCCCTCCGGAATCTCGGCCCTCCAGTTCACGCGGTGGCACCTCACCCACCACGCCGAGCTCGGGGACGCGGAGGCGGACCCCAAGCGGCACTACCTGTCCCCGAAACGCAACCTCCGCTGGTACAAGGCGCTGTACTTCACCCCCGCCCTCTTTCCCATCTACTTCCACGCGGCGGCGAAGGAGACGGCGAGCTACCCGCCGACTCTGCGGCGGAGGATCGCGGCGGAGCGGATCGCGACGATCCTCGTCCACCTCGGGATCATGGGGCTGCTCTTTGCTGCCGGCGGCGCGGGAGTGCTGGCCCGCGTCTACCTCGTTCCCTACTTCCTCGTCTTTCCGGTCGCGTTCGCTTTGAACCGGCTCGGCCAGCACTATGCGATCGACCCCGACGACCCCGCCAAATGGGGAACGCTCATGACGCCGTCGCGCTGGTGGGACTTCTGGTACCTCTCGTCGCAGCACCACCTCGAGCACCACTTCTTCACGGGCGTGCCGCTCTACAACCTTCGCCGGCTCCACTTCGCCCTCCGGCCCTTCTTCGATTCGATCGGTTGGAAGCCCGTCGGCTACGGGCGTCTCCTGCACGGATGGTTCGTCGAGAACCAGGCGCCCCACAGCGACTGGCATCTGGCGGGGTAGTTTCGGCTGTCAGTTGTCAGCTGGCAGCTCTCAGCTGTTCTTCCGGCTCGTTTCCCCCCAGGCTCGACATTCAGACTCGGACCGATTGCCGTAGGGCATAGGGGCGTTCGATGCGCGTGCAGCGGAAAAAGTCATGGGGACTTCTCGACCGGGACGTAACTCCGGAAGGCCTCGTCGTGGATCGGCGGCGGTTCCTGGAGACCATCGCGTTCGCGGGCGTGGGCGCAGCTTTTTCGGCGATGTCCGGCCGCGACCGAGCGATCGCCGGCGGGGCCGAGACGGTTCCCCGGGACGTCGCCCGGCTGTATCCCGCAAAACGCAACGCCCGCTACGCGATCGACCGCCCGATCTCGAAACCCGAGATCGTCGAGAGCTACAACAATTACTACGAGTTCGGAAACGTCAAAGACTCGCCGGCTCACGCGGCGCAGAGGCTCACGACGCGGCCGTGGATCATCGAGATCGCCGGGCTCGTCCAGAAACCCTTTTCGATAGACCGGGACGATCTCGTCCGCAGGATGCAGGTCGAAGAGCGCGTCTACCGGCATCGCTGCGTCGAGGCCTGGTCGATCGCGGTGCCGTGGACCGGGTTCCCCTTGAAGTCGCTGGTGGACCTCGCGCGGCCGCTCTCGTCGGCGAGATTTCTGCGGACCGTCAGTTTCAAGCGGGGCTCGGAGGCGCCCGACCAGCGGAAGCCGTGGTATCCGTTCCCCTACTTCGAGGCCTTTCGGCTCGACGAAGCGATCCACGAGCTCGCCTTCGTCTCGATCGGAAGTTACGGACGCGAGCTTCCGAAGCAGAACGGTCTCCCGCTCGGGCTGCGGATGCCCTGGAAGTACGGATTCAAGAGCCCGAAGGCCGTCGTGCGCTTCGAATTCACCGACCGCCAGCCGCAGACGTTCTGGCGCTCGCTCTCGCCCTTCGAGTACGGCTTTTTGTCGAACGTCAACCCGGCGGTCCCGCATCCCCGCTGGCCCCAGGCCACCGAAAAATTCTTCGGCCCCGGCGGAATCGAGCGGCGCCCGACGCTTCCCTACAACGGCTACGCGGACTCCGTCGCGAGCCTCTACGACGACCAGAGCCGGAAAGGGCTGTCCTGAGTGGCTTCTTGCCCGACTCTCGACTCTGAACTCTCGACTTCCCTCACATCGCCCTCTTGAGCAGCTCCTCGAGCCCGGGGAGCTGAGAGCTGAGAGTCAAAAACCTCTGGAGGCTCAACCCGCAACTCTGAACTCTGAACTTCCCGTCAGATCTCTCGTCTGAAGAAGACCCTCGCGAGCATTCCGCACACCAGAGTGAAGGTCAGCAGAAAGATCCACGGCGGGTAGCACGAGGAGACCGGGGATCCTCGCAGCACCAGGTCGCGGAGGGCGCGGAGGCCGTACGTCAGCGGGTCGATGGTCGAGAGGGCGCGGAGCCAGCCCGGATAGCTCTCGACGGGATAGAGGGCGCCCGACGGAAAGAAGAGGGCGGCGTTGATGATCCCGAACATCCCGCGCAGCACGCTCGCCCGGCGCGCTCGAGCGAAGAGCAGGGACCAGACGGCGGCGATCGCGAGCGCCGTCAGGAAGACGGTGAAAAACGCGGCCGATATGCCGGCCGCGCCAGACAGGGAAACGGGCGCGAAAAGAAGGAGGGCGACGAGGACGGCGCCTCCCGCGATCGACGCGACGAGAGCGCCCGCGATGATGTGCCCGGCGACGAGCGTGCCGGTCGAGACCGGGGTGACGAGATACCCCTCGTGGTATCCGAACATCCGGTCCTCCAGGACCTGAAGTCCCCCGGAGACCATCGATCCCATGAAGATCGCCAGGCAGACGACGGCCGGCGAAAGGTACGTCAGGTAGTCGAGATAGGGATATGCCTCCAGGCGCGCGGCCGGCGCCGCGGGGACTCCCCCGCGGGCAGCGGAGACCTCCAGCCATAGATCGCGCAGAGCGGACTCGAGGACGTCGTAGGACGCCCGGTCCGTGTTGTCTCCGATGAACGACGGCGCCGGTCCGAGCCGCGTCATCCCCGGCGGCAGAACCCAGATGCCCTTGTAGCGCGCCCGCCTCAGCGCGTCGAGAGCTTCCGCGCGGTTCTCGACGATCTGCAGCCGGATGAGCTGACGTCCGCTCTCGAGCGCCGCCGCGCCCCGAAGGCACTCTGCGGACAGGGAATTCTTCGCTTCGTCCACCACGGCGAGCGGTAGCGACCGGAGAGGACGGTTGAGCGAGTTGCCGAGAAGGAGCAGGTAGATGAGGGGAAAGATCATCGTGGAGATCAGGAGAACCGGCTGCCGCCAGAGGGTCACGTAGGCGCGCTGGCAGATGGCGAAGATTCCGAGCAGGCTCAGAAACGGGCCGCGGGCGGGACGGCTCACTCGCGAAGCCCCCGTCCCGTGTAGGAAAAGAAGACGTCCTCCAGGGTGACGGGGGCGATCGTCAGGTGCACGATGCGATACCCGCGCTCCTCGAGAAGCTGCGCGGCTCTCCGGCCCACGCCTTCGCCCGGCCGCGACTGGAACTCCGCGTGACCGGCGACAGGCGACCGCCAGTTTGCGGCACCGAGCGCGATGACGACGTCCCTGTCCGCGTCGGCGACCGGCCGGTCCGTCTCGATCTCGACGTGCTCCCCGGTGTCGAGCAGGCGCTTCAACTTCTCGGGCTCGCCCTCCTGGAGGATCCGTCCCGAATCGAGGATCGCGACCCGGTCGCAGAGGAAGTCCGCTTCGTCCATCGCGTGCGTGGTCAGGACGACGGCGAGCTCCGGGTCCGATTCCTTCATCTCCGCGAGAAGGTCCCAGATCGAGCGGCGGCTCTGCGGATCGAGGCCGGTGGTCGGCTCGTCGAGAAAGAGGACGCGCGGGGAGTGAAGTACACCGCGAGCGATCTCGAGGCGCCGCCGCATGCCGCCGGAGAGATGCCGCGTCACCTGGGCGCACCGGTCCCACAGGCCGACCTGCGTGAGACGCCGCTCGATGCGGCGCGAGAGCTCGCGTCCCCAGAGCCCGTAGAGCTTCCCCTGCACGGAGAGGTTCTCCCGGACCGTGAGGTTCTCGTCCGTCGTGATCGCCTGCGAGACGGTGCCGATGGCCGAGCGCACGGCACGCTTCTCCCGCACGAGGTCGTGTCCGCGCACGCGCGCGGTGCCGGCGCTCGGGGGAAGCAGGGTCGTCAGCATGCGGATGAGAGTCGTTTTTCCGGCGCCATTCGGCCCGAGAAGGCCATAGGTCTCTCCCGGCTCGACGGCGAACGTCACCCGGTCATCGGCCACGAAATCGCCGAACCGTTTCGTGAGCGCGCTCGCTTCGATCGAGGCGGTGGAGCTCATCGCGGGGGGATTCCGAGGTGGGGATGCTTGTTCGGAAACTCGATAGGAGGCGGGCTTTTTTTCAAGCGAGAGGTTCGGGCGCGACCGGCCGGCCTCCCGCCCGAAGGATCACGAACCTGCTTCGACGACGAAGGTCTGCCCCGAGACGATGGCCGCGCCTTCCGGTTTCAGCCGGACGGAAAAGGTGCGCAGATCGCGGCTCTGCAATCCCCAGTTTCGGCGGGTCGCAAATTCGGATCGGGGCTTCACGGACAGCACGCGCGCCGGAAACGACTCGCCCGTGCGCGCCTGAGGCCAGACGCGGACCGTGGCGCCGACGGAAAAGGCGGAGAGCCGCTCTTCCGGAACTTCGACGCGCAGGTATGGCGCTTCCACCTGGAGCGTCACGATGGGATCGCCGGCCGGAACGAACTCTCCCAGGCGATGGTGGCGCGTCAGGACGATGCCCGCGGCGGGCGACAGGAGCGTTCCCTCGCGCTCGAAACGCTGGATCTTCTCGATGCGCGACTGCAGCGCTTTCGTCTGCGCCTCGAGCTCGCCCTTGTCCGCCTCTCGCGCCCGAACGGCGGCGGCCAGCTCCTCGCGATGATGCTGGAGCGTTTCGAGATCGGCGGCGGCCGCAATCCCCTCCCTCGCGAGCCGGCCCAGACGCTTCTCTTCGCTCACCGTCTGCGCCCACTGCGCCGCCAGGCGCGCGACGTCCTGCCGCCGCGCGTTCTCCCGCGCGCGCACCTGCTCGCTCTGACGTTCGAGGTCCGAGATGTCTTCGGCGAGCCCGGGCTCCTCCAGCCGCGCGACCACGGCTTTCGCCTGGATGGCTTCGCCCTCGTCGGGCACCGCCGAGATGAGACGCCCGCTCCGTGAAAACGAGACGTCCAGACGCTGCTCTTCCGCGAGCGCCAGGAGTCGGACCTTGCGGCCGTCGTCGTTCTCCTGCCGGACCAGGGCCCCGTATCCCCAGGCGCCCGCAACGCCAATAGCGAGCGCCACTGCCACCCAGATCCCTTTTTTCATCCCTCTTTCGCCCGGAAAGATCTGATCTTAACCCCTTATAGATATTGGCGGTTGAAAGGAATCTCCGCCTGTCCAGAATCGAGGACAGGTGCAGCGGACAGGAGGGCGGGCCGGCGGCGGGTATCGCTTTTGCTGTAGGAATCCCCTGCGCTCGGGGTGTGCCCCGGAATGCCCGGAAAGGAACCTGTTTGCCGCTCATTGGACCGCGACGAATCCTGCTCGTCGAAGACGATTTGAATCACCGGTGGGTGATGCGAAGAATTCTCGACAGCGCGTTCGGAGATGAGATCGCGGTCGAGGAGGCCGAGACAGGAGAGCGAGCGCTCGAACGCGCGACGCGCAAGCCCGAGATCGACTTGATTCTCCTGGACCTGGGCCTGCCGGGCATGGGAGGTATCGAGGTCTTGAAACGCATCCGATCCAAT
This sequence comes from Acidobacteriota bacterium, assembly GCA_020199905.1. GTDB lineage: Bacteria > Acidobacteriota > Thermoanaerobaculia > UBA5066 > Gp7-AA6 > JALYUA01. The sequence continues at coordinate 57,644 of JAIVJS010000006.1, read as the reverse complement.
CCCCTGACCCGAGGCGTTCCGGTCGTCGTGCTGACGAGCTCCCAGGAGCGCGAGGACATCCAGACCGCGTATCAACACGGCGCCAACTCGTTCGTCTCCAAGTCCGAAACCCCGGAGCTGATGTTTCAGCGTCTGCGCATGCTCCCCGTCTACTGGCTGGAGCTCAACCAGCTGCCGAGGGATCTGCAGAATTAGGGAAGGCTGAGCGTTCAGCGTTGAGCGTTCAATCCCGAGAAACCGCCGCGAGCCAGCGGGCAGACTCCAAATCGACTCGACGCTCGAACCTCACTCAATCCTCCGGCATCGGCACGTTCCACGCTTGACGCTCGACGCTCAAACCCTGTCCCATACAATCCCCTCATGTCCTTCGAGCGTCTTCCGCGCGTTGCCGTCATCATGGGCAGCAAGTCGGACTGGTCCAGATGCCGGCGGGGGTTCCGGTGGCCACCTTCGCGATCGGGAGGGCGGGCGCCGTCAACGCGGCCCTCTTCGCCGCGGCGATCCTGGCCCGGTCCGACGCTGCCGTTGCCGACCGGCTCGCGCGGTTTCGCGAGGAGCAGACGAGCGCGGTGCGGTCGGAAACTCTCCCTTGATCCGCCCGGTCCTGCCGGGCTCGACCATCGGAGTGCTCGGGAGCGGCCAGCTCGGCCGCATGTTCGCGATCGCGGCGCGGCGTCTGGGATACCGGGTTCACACGTACTCACCGGAGTACGACACGCCGACCGGGCAGGTCGCGGACGTCGAAGTGACCGCCTCCTACGACGACCTCGACCGGGTTCGCGAGTTTGCGCGGCGGGTCGACGTCGTGACCTTCGAGTTCGAGAACGTCCCCTTCGAGACCGCCGCGGCTGCCGCGGAGCTCGCTCCCGTGCGACCGGGAGGCGAGGTTCTGTCGGTGTGCCAGAACCGGGTCCGCGAGAAGGCGTTTCTGCGGTCGAACGGGTTTCCCGTCGCCGAGTACCGGGTCGCGCGCTCGTCCGGCGAGCTCTCCGCCTCCTGGCACGAGCTGGGGGGCCTTGCGGTGGCCAAGCGCGCCGGATTCAGCTACGACGGCAAGGGACAGGCGCGTATCTCGTCGGCCGAGGAAATCGACGAAGCGTGGCGGTCGATCGGCGCGCAGGAGGCGGTCCTCGAGCGCTTCATCCCGTTCGATCACGAGATCTCCGTCATCGTCGGCCGCGGCGTCGACGGCTCGATCGCCGATTTCGGGATCCTGCGCAACGCCCACGAGCGCCACATCCTCGACTACACCGTCTGCGACCCCGAGCATCCCCTGCGCGCGAAGGCCACGGGAATGGCTCACGAGATCGTTGAGGCCCTCGGGCTCGTGGGCGTTCTCTGCGTCGAGTTTTTCGTGGAGCCCTCGGGAGGTCTTCTGGTCAACGAGCTCGCGCCGCGCCCGCACAATTCCGGGCACCTGACCGTCGACGCCTGCGTCACGAGCCAGTTCGAGCAGCAGCTGCGAGCGGTGTGCGGACTCCCTCTCGGATCCACCCGGCCCCTGCGTCCCGCGGCCATGGCGAACCTCCTGGGAGACCTCTGGGCGGAGGGAGAGCCGGATTGGCCCGCGGCCTGCGCCGTCCCCGAGGCCAAGCTGCACCTCTACGGAAAGTCCGAGCCGCGTCCGGGCCGGAAGATGGGGCACATAACGGCGCTCGCCGACTCCGCCGGTGAAGCTCTCGCCCGGGCGCTGGAGGCGCGGGGGAAGTTGAGAGTGGAGAGTTGAGAGTTGAGAGTTTTTCCCCGTCGTACGCTCGACGCTTAACCCTTGACGCTCAGCCTTTTCTCTATTTCCACCAGCACCTCCTCCGCACGACCGGCGATCGCGAGGTCCACTCCGCCTGTCACCGGCGTCGCCTCGGGGTTGATCTCGATCGCGTAGGCCCCGCGGCGGCGCGCTTCGCCGACCAGGCCGGCGGCGGGTGTGACCACGGAAGACGTCCCGGCCACGAGGCACACGTCGCAGTCGAGAGCGTCGAAGGCCGCCTGCACCGCCTCGGAAGGAATCTCCTCGCCGAACCACACGACTCCCGGCCGCGCGACGGCGCCGCACGTTTCGCAGCGCGGCAGCGTCCTTTGAGCGGCGTTGCGGTCTTCCCACTCGGGCGCGCCGCAGCGCCGCGTGCACCGGAGCCGCCAGATCGAACCGTGAAAGCGCACCACGTTCTTCGTTCCCGCCTGCTCGTGGAGTCCGTCGACGTTCTGCGTGACGAGCGTGAACGCTTCGAATCTTTGGCTCCATCGCGCGAGAACTGCGTGCGCCGCATTCGGCGTGGCCTCGGCGATCCTCTGTCGTCTCCACGCGTACCACTCCCAGACGGTGACGGGATCACGGGCGAAGGCGGCGGCCGTGGCGAGCGATTCAGGCCGATGGTTTTTCCAGAGGCCGCCGGCACCTCGGAAAGTCGGAATCCCGCTCGCGGCGGAGACACCGGCGCCCGTGATCACCGTGACGCGCCGGGCGGCGCCCAATTTTTCCGCCGCCCGCGTCGCCGGATCCGTCCTCAGGCGGGTGGCGGCGGCGGCTCGCATCCGCCGCAGTAGCGGTGGACCGTCTCGAGCAGCGTCTGGAGCGAGATCGGCTTTTCGATGTAAGCATCCGCTTCGAGCCACGCCGCGTGTTGAGCACTGTCCGTCTTCGCCGAGACCACGACGACCGGGATCTTGCAGAGCTCGGAGTCCTGCCGCTGCTCGTGCCGGAACTGCCATCCGTTCATGATCGGCATCATGAGATCGAGGAGGATGACGCAGGGCCGTTTGCCGGCGCGCAGCTGCCCGAGAGCGTCGAGCCCGTGGCGCGCCCGCCCGACGCCGTAGCCCTCCGATTCGAGCGCGCCGCTCAGCGCCTCGAGAAGCTCGGGATCGTCTTCCACGACGAGGACACACGTCTCCATCGCTCTCCCTCCGGTCTTCTTTAGGAGCCTGTCCTCGTCATCTCCTGCTACGCGCCGGCGATTCTCTCGCTCCGCTCGAAATGCTCAAACGGCCTGAGCGGCGTAGCCGGCCTGCGCCTCCGCGCAGCCGGGGGTTCGGGGGACCGCAAGGTCCCGCGGCAAAAGCCCGCTCTCCGCTCCCGCTCTCGCTTCGGTCTCAACCGCTCTCGCGACGGACATTACTCGGACAGGCTCCCGGATTCACCCGATTTTCCCTGAAAAGCGATCCAGGAGACCGAAGAGCTCGCCCGGCTTGATCGGCTTCTGCAGATGGCCGTCGGGCCGGAGCGCCACCATGGAGTCCCCGTACTCGGGGTGTCCCGTCGTGAGGACCAGAGGGATCGAGGCGAGGTCGGGGTCGGACAGCTGCGCCCGCCGGAACTCCCACCCGTTCATGCCCGGCATGGTCAAGTCGAGAAAAATCAGCGACACTCCCGGGCGCCCGCGAAGAAGGGCGAGAGCCTCTGCCCCGTCCGTCGCGCACTCGACCGAAAACCCTTGCTCTACAAGGAGATCGCGGATTCCGTTCCTGGTTTCGGCGTCGTCGTCCACGACCAGAACCCGTCGCGTTGGCATCGAGGGAGTCGGTTTTGCAGACGTAGGAACCTCCCTTTGTCCGGGTTTCTCCTGCAATTCGAGAGCCGTTCCGGGTCCGCGTCACCGAAAAGTTCGACAGACAACGGGACGCTTTGGCTCAAACCCGGCCGCCCGGGGACCGCATCTCGGGGGAATGCCCCATCCCCGGGGCCCACTCAACGAGGTCGGACGAGCAGAAGAAATACGTCCAGGGCCTGGTGACGCGCATCGACGCCGGGGAAGACATCAAACTGAGCGGGGAGGAGAAGGCCCTCTCCCCGCCCGGAGGAGAGGGCCGGCCGAACGCATCTACTTCCGGCGGGTGTACTCGATCTCCAGCATCTTGTAGGGCTTGCCATCCGGCGCGGGCCCCCACATTTCGAACTTGTGGTGATCGTTGTCCGTGATCATCATCTTCTGCTTGAGCGTCATCATCTTCCCGGTCATCGGGTCCGGGGCGGTGCCCGTCATCTCCATGCCTTTACCCGACGCATCCGGTTTTCCGGTGCTCATCATGATCCCGGTCCCCATCGAGTCGGCCCAGCTCGACACGTACTTCTTCTGGACGTTGTCGTAGCCCGTCATGCCCATCCCGGTGAAGGGCTGCCCCATCATGGTCCCCTCAAACGTCTCCTGGACGTATCGCCCACCGATTACGGACTTCCCGTCGGAGGTACCGGTCGATTCCTGCGGCGGCCCGCCCGGCTTTTCCCACATCTTGACCTTCGCGTCGAAAGTCCCCACGAAGGCTTCCATCTTTTTGTGATTTTCCCCGGGCGTCGATGCCTTCATCATGGCGTCCATCATCGCTTTTTCGTCCGGCACCGGTTTGGCCCCGGCCCTGGCTTTGGGCTTGTCCTGCGCCGTCGCCAAGGCGGCCACCGCCAGACCCGCGAGCAGAATTCCTGCGAACCGTTTGGCCATTCGTCCCTCCTGTCGTTGAAGTTGGGTTCTTCTCGCGGATCTTATGCGCGCGAGGCGGCCCTGTGTGGGGTGTTTTCGGTGCGACTCCGGCGCCCGCTTGGGATCGGGGGAATCCCTATCGGACGCTGCGAAACCGCCGGAAGATCCGCGCGATCAGACCCGTGCGGTGGGGAGGGACCCACGGCTCGCCGGCCGGCCGGCGGTGCGTGATCGGCCGTTCGACGAGCCGCCCGTTGACCGGACACCGGACTTCGATCCGGTCTCCCTGGAGGAGCTCGGTGGCGACGCGGGTCTGATGCCAGAGCCGGCAGGTCGGGCAGGGCCACCAGAAGAGCTTGGTGCCGTCCGATGTGCCCCCGCTCCCCTTTTGGTTGAGACTCATGGAAAGGATTCCGGGAAACCGGCGGGCCGCCTCTCGGTTCGGCCCGGCCAGATGGGTTAGTCCGACAGGTTGGGGATTCTTGCGATCTTCGTGCCGGACCATTCGCCCCCGGCGCGACCGCTTTCGCTCAGCGGATGCCCTCCATGGTTTCGACAAGGATCGTATCGCCTTGCCGTCGGCCGAGGATTCTGACCCGTTTTCCGGCGAACGCGGCCGGCTTCTCCTGGTCATCCAGTTGATAGAACCGTTTGGGGGTGCCGGCGAGAACGCCGTACGTCGCGCCGCGCCGGATGCACGCGCGGGTGCAGGAGGCGGCACTCGTTCCCATGCCGCCGCGCGCCAGCATCCGACGGTGGCTTGGGCCGCACTCCGTATCCGTGATCGTGCCCGTGAAGACGCGCGCTTTTCCCTGCGCCGCTGGAAGCGGTACGGCCATCAGAAGAGTTCCGAGGAGAAACGCCGCGAGGCGAAGAATCACCCGAGCAAAATACATGGGAAGCGGGCGGAAGAAAAGGACGGACGCGAAAAGCCCGGCGTCGGGGCCGAGAATCCGACTGCGGAATCTAGACCGGCAGAGCGGCGAAGCGCCGCGCGTCACCCGCCCGCGGAAGGTTGTTGAACATCACGTAGGAGTGCGGACCAGGCGTGATCTCCGCCGCCGAGACCATCCCGCGCAGGCGCCGCAGCTCGTCGTCCCCATAGGAGTAGCGGGCTCCCCCGATCCCGTGAAGACGCCAGTACACGGGATGTCGGGCGGGCGGGGTGACGAACGGATCGATGACGTGCACGACGTCGAGCTCCTCGCAGAGAGCCCGCGCTTTTTCGCGCGCCAGGACCCAGGCGGCTCCTCGGGGCTCCCAGAGGAGGCGAAGGCCGTCCGGGCGCTCGATCCTCCGGAAGAACGAGCGCAGCCTTTCGATAGAGGGCGCATCGGGCCGGAAGCTCGAAGGACACTGAAAGAGAAGCGCGGTGGCCCCGAGAACGCGCGCGCATTCGACCGAACGGCGATATCCCTCGGCCACGATCGCGGTGTCCTGGAAGAAGCCGCATCCGGCGCGTTCTCCGGGATCGAGGACCCGTTTGATCCGCCGGTACGTGGGGCTCGAGGCCGGATGGGTGACCAGCTGCCACGCCTTGAGGGTGAATTCGAAGCCGGAGGGAGTCGCCTCAACCCACCTCCGGATCGTCTCGTCCCGGGGCGGCTGGTAGAAGGTCTGCTGAACCTCGACGACGGGGAAAGAGAGCGGGTAATCCTCCATCGAGATCGTGAACCCGCAGAGGCCGACCCGGATCATGAGAGCGGGATGCCAGCGCGAAAGGGCGCTGACGAATTGGCTCCGCGGCGAAACATCGCAGGACGCCTCCCCACGATGGCCGGGGTTGCGTTCGCTGGCCCGATTCCTGAGGCGCTGATCCGCAAGCGATCGCTCCTCATCTTCACGAGAAATTAACAGCGCGGCCGGCGGACGGTATAAGAGCTTGACGCGCCCTCCTTCCGCTGAAACGATTCCGGACATCTTTTTGCAGGAGGAAGTCATGCGCAGATCCTTGCCGCGGTCGACCGTGCTCGGAATACTCCTTTCGCTCGCGGCCGCCGCCGGCTTCGGGCAATCGCAGGCGACGACCGGCGTCATCCAGGGCGTCGTCTCCGACGCGAACGGCGGTGGACTGCCGGGGGCGGCCGTCTCCCTCCGCAACATCGCGACGAATTTCGAGCAGGCGCTGACGAGCGACCGGGACGGCCGGTTCCGAGGCGGCCAGCTTCCCCTCGGCCCTTACCGCGTCACGGTCACGCTGCAGGGATTCCGGACACTTGTGCGCGAAGGGTTGACGCTCGACGTCGGCCAGACGATCAACCTGCCGATGCGGATGGAGCTCTCGAGCGTGACCCAGGAGGTTCGCGTGACGGCGGAGGCCCCGCTCGTCGAAACCTCGAGGACCGAGGCGTCGACCCGGATCGACGAGCGCGCGGTGCAGAACCTCCCGAACAACGGCCACAACTTCCTCGACTACACGAAGCTCACTCCCGGTGTCACGACGGTGCAGGGTCCCGACGGGGACGAGCTGTCGATCAACGGACAGAAGGGAATCCAGAACAACATTTCGGTCGACGGAGCGGATTTCAACAACCCCTTCTTCGGAGAGCAGCGGGGCGGACAGAGGCCGGCGTTCACGTTCAACCTCGACGCCGTCAAGGAAGTCGTCGTGGTGGCGGAGGGCGCGAATGCGGAATTCGGGCGTTCGTCCTCCGGCTTCGTGAATGTCATCACCAAATCGGGCACCAACGACGCGCACGGCAGCGCGCACCTCTTCTACAAGGACCACAACCTCTCCGCCCGCCCCGAGAACCCCGATGGGAGCCGCTCGCCGGAATTCGACTCCAACCAGTACCAGGCGGGAGCAACCCTTGGCGGACCGATCTGGCGCGACAGCCTTTTCTACTTCCTCTCCGGCGACTACCAGCGGGGGCGAACGACGAAACAGACGAATCCGAACCGCATCGAGCCCGCTGTGTTGAACGCGCTCGCGGCCCTCGGCAGCCCGAACGAGAACCTTCCCGTCGAGAGGACCAACGACGCGCGCGTGTTTCTCGCGAAGTTCGACTGGCAGCTTTCGTCCACGAATCTCGCCACGTTTCGCTACAACTACACTTGGGCGGACCAGGCAAACGGCACTTTCGACGTGGACTCCTGGGGGGCAACCGCGAACGCGGATGAGCTCGACCACTCCAACTCGGCGACCGCGTCCCTCCTCTCGACGCTGAGCGGCAACCTCGCCAACGAGTTTCGCGGCCAGTGGGCGCGCGAGGACCGTCCACGCGCGTATCTCGGACCGAACATCACCGGTCAGAATCGTCCACTTCCCGACACGGCCTTCGACTTCGCCCGCGCGTATCGCTTCGGAGAGCCGTTCTTCATCCCCGTGGATTACCACGACACGCGCATCCAGTTGAACGACAACGTCTCCTATCTCTTCGGCCAGCACTCGCTGAAGGCGGGCTTCGAATACAACCGGACCGAATCGTCGCAGACGTTCGTCGGCTTCGCCAACGGCCGCTACATCTTCGGCTCGACGGCCGGATTCCTGAACTACGTCGCCAATTCCAGCTACGTCGAATGCTCCAACGGGACCTCGTCCCCAAACGGCGCGTGCCCGGCGGGGACGACGATTACGGGACCCGTGCTGCTGTACCTTCAGTTCGCCGGCGTCGGCGGACGGACCGCGGCCGAGGCGGGCACCCAGACGATTCGTCAGACGGAACCCGCCGTCTTCATCCAGGACACCTGGCAACCGACCCCGAGCCTCACGATCTCGGCGGGGCTGCGGTGGGAGGCTCAGATCGAACCGGACCCGATCACGCCGCCCTCCGAGGTGTTTTATTCGGGATTCATCGGTCGGACTTCGAAGGGGCAGACCTTCCCGTCGGACGGCACCATCCCCTCGGACAAGAAGATGTGGCAGCCGCGGCTCGGCATCTCGTGGGACCCCTTTGCGGACGGCAAGACCGTCGTGCGTGCCAACGCCGGCATCTTCTACGCGCGGATTCCGGGGCTCGTTCTCGCCGGGAGCCGGTCGACGAACGGGAGCATCGGTCAGACCATCTTCCGTGCCAGCTTCTTCGGCAACTTCGGCGGCCCGCTTCCTCCCGCCTATCCGAATGTCGTCCCGCCGTCGCAATTGAACTCCATTCCGGATCATCCCGACGTGACCGTCACGAGCAAGGATTTCCAGAACCCCCGAACGACGTCGGTGGGCGTGGGATTCGACCGCGAAATCGTTCCCGGCATCGCCGCGATCCTCAAATACAACCAGTCGAAGACCGTGCACCTGACGCGGTTCGTCGATCGAAACGCCCTCGAGCTCGGCTCTCCTTTTGCCTCCGGGCTCGGCGCCGGCGGCACCAACGGCATTGGCCAACTGACCACCGTCGAATCGACCGCCTCGAGCCGGTATTGGGGATGGACGGTCGGATTCAACAAGCGTTTCGAGAACCGCTACGGGTTCCAGATCTACTACACGTACTCGAAGGACAAATCGGACGACGACAACGAGCGCGACCCCTTTTCCTTCCGATATGCCCGGATCCACGAGGACCCGTCGGACCGGACGGCGGAGTTCAGCCGGGAGTGGGGCTACTCGGACCGCGACCAGCGCCATCGCCTGAACGCATGGTTTCTCTGGAACGCTCCCGGCGCCGTGGACGTCAACTTCCGTTACTCGTACCGATCTGCGCAGCCGCTCGACGTCACCGCGGCGGGCGTTGCGACGAACGGCCCCGGCGACCGAATCAATTCGGATGGAACGGTGACGCGGCGCAATCTCGGACGGAAAGACAATCAGTACAACTCTCTCGATCTCCGCATCTCGAAGGCTTTTCAGATTGCGGGGCTGACGATCGAGCCCGGGGTCGACGTGTTCAACGTCTTTAACAGTAAAAACCTTCGCCGCCCGCAGGTCACGAACCTCATCTTCAACTTCGACGGCACGGTCCAGGCGGGCGTCGGAGACCCCCGCCAGATCCAGGTCGGCGCGCGGGTTCAATTCTAGAGAAGTTTCGGGGCGGCGGACGCCCGCCGCCCCGGTCATCGTGACGTCCCCGCAGCGCGAGATCGAGGAGATCGTCCACCGGGAGACGCAGGCGTGGAACGCGCGCGACGTCGACCTCCTCCTCTCGATCTTCCATCCCGACATCGTCTGGCCCTGGCCGCCGGACGCCGACTCCCACGATCCCGCCGATTGGGTCTTCGTGCTGGGCCGCTTCGACCGGGAGCGGTGGCGACGGGCCTGGCAAGATCTCTTCGACACCCACGATCTCGTCCACAACCGGAGGGAGATCGTCCGGATCGCCGCGACCCCGGAAAAGGACGGCGCGTTTGCCGTAGTGGACGTCGACACGCTCTGGCGCCGCCGCGACGGCACGGATTTTCACTGGAAGGGACGCGCGTGCAAGGTCTACACGAAAGTGGCCGGAGAATGGAAGCTCATCATGCACACGGGCCTGCTTCGGTATCCGGTGGCGGGAGCCTGAGGACCAGTGGGGTCAGGTCTTTATTATACACTAAGCGGCCGCCTCGCACAGCTTCCGAAGTCGCAGAGGTGGCGCGATCGCCACCGGAAAGGCTTGGGCGCCGGCCATGGGCCGTCGCCGCTGGCCAGCGAGAGCGTGCCGACGACTCGGGTGACAACGACACTGTTCGGTAGGGCTTCGACCGGACTGTTTAAACGGCTCGAACCTGCGGCTGGGTGTCCGCAAAGGTGACGGTTCACTTTCCAGGAATAACACGCCCGAAGGTGTCCGGGCGTTTATCGGACCTGGTGGCGCGGGGCAGGATCGGCGCCGGCCGGCGGCCGACGCCGCCTCCAGTGACGCGTCCTGGAGAGTCGGTTGTTCAGAGTCTCCCCGACAGGGCTCCCCCGACTTTTTCAGCCGGCCCGAACCAAACCAGTCCAAGCCGACGCGGAGTCTCGGCGCCTCGGAAACCTGCCTGGTCCGTCCTCCTGTAGCACCCTTCGCGCGGACAGAACACGGACAACAGGGACTCTTGCTCCCGCAGGGAGTAAAGCTCTCGATTGAAGGGCTTTGAGGTCAGAGCGGGACCCAAAACGGCGGAAAAAACATCCGGCATCCCGTGATAATCTTCTGTGCTCAGCCGAGCCGCCTGGAGCGCCCACCGGGTTTACGCTGCGTCTTTGGTTTCTGTGTCAGCGCGACAGGTGCCGGGCCTTCGGAAGGCGCGGTGAACCCTAATTGACCAATCGGACCGGGAGACACTCTCCGAATGTGCGGAATAGCTGCTCTGTTCAAGAAGCGCGAATCGGAGCGCACCCTGTCGCTCGCGCACGCCATGAGCAACGCGGCGCCGCACCGCGGGCCCGACGGAGCGGCTTTCGTGGGCCTCAAAGGCGAGAAGGTCCTGCGCTCGGAGGAATCACGCGACTGGGAAGTCGCGTTCGCTCATCGCCGTCTCTCGATCATCGACCTGAGCTCGGCCGCGGCGCAACCGATGGTTTACCGGGACCGGTATTGGATCACCTACAACGGCGAGATCTACAACTACGTAGAGCTCCGGGCAGAGCTGCAGGGACTGGGTCACTGCTTTCGCACGCAGGGCGACGCCGAAGTGTTGCTGGCCGCGTTCGCCGAATGGGGGCCTCGGTGTTTCGAGCGCATGCGCGGCATGTGGGGACTGGTGCTGCTGGACGCGCGCACCGGCACCGCGGTTCTCTCCCGGGACAGACTCGGGATCAAGCCGCTTTACGTCTGGGAAAACGACGATCTTCTGGCCGCTGTTTCCGAGATCAAGCAGCTCGTCGAGATCCCCGGTTTTCGCGCGCGGCGCTCAGAGCAGGCCGTCAACGAGTACCTCGCGACCGGGTACGAAGATCACACCGGCAGCTTCTTCTGCGGCGTGGCTCCGGTTCCGCCGGGCACGTATCTGACCTTCTCGGTTGCCGACGGGACGCTCTCGGCCCCTCAGCCCTACTGGTGGCCGGAGCGCATCGAGACGTCGGTGGAGGACATCGACGAGGCGGGTGAGGCCTTCGCGGCAAAGCTCGAGGAATGCGTGCGCATCTACATGCGCAGCGATGTCCCAGTGGGTTGCGCGCTCAGCGGAGGGCTGGATTCGAGCTCGATCGCGGTCCTCTCCCATGGTCTGACCGGAGGTGTCAGCGATCTCCACACCTTCACGGCAACCTGCGCGGGCGATCCCGCGGATGAGCGCGATTACGTCGATACCGTCCTGAAGGACATTCGCGCGGTGCCGCACTTCGTGACGCCTTCCCCTCAGGGCTTTCTGGACGACTTCGACGATTTCGTCTGGCACCACGACGAGCCGGTCGGGGGGATCTCGCTCTATGCCGGTTACTGCCTCGCCCGGGCGACGCGGGAGGCCAACGTCCCGGTGAGTCTGAGCGGACAGGGAGGAGACGAGATCCTCTCCGGCTACTGGCAATCGTACTTCCTCTACCTGCGGGAGCTCGTCCTTCGTGGCCGCGGGCTCACCCTGGCGGCCCACCTGGCGGGCGCACTGCTGCCAGACGGGAACCCGTACCTGATCGGGCAGGTTCCGGTGATGCTCCGGCGCTACCTCGCTCGGCGCCGCGGCATGGGCTCCCTGGCCGGAGGGACGACGGCCGTGAGCCAGGTGCTGCAGCGCGCACTGGCCGGCGTAGGGCAGGGACGACGAGTGGATGAAATCCGGTTGATGTACCTGCCGAGATTTCTGAAATGGGACGACCGGAACCTGATGGCGTTCTCCGTCGAGGGCCGGTATCCGTTCCTGGATCACGAGCTCGTGGAGCTCTGCCTCTCGTTCGCGCCTGAGATTCTGTATCACCGTGGCTGGACCAAGTGGCCCCTTCGGCTCGGTCTCGAGCGGGCGCTCCCCCAGAAAGTGGTGCGCCGCCGAAGCAAGTACGGCTTCTGGATCCCGCAGGACCAGTGGCTCTGCGGTCCGCTTCGGCCCGCGCTCACCGAATGGCTGGCCAGCGATCGACCGCTCTGGGATCTGGTGGACCGGACCGTGGTTCGGAAGCTCGCCGCGGAGACCTGGCAGGCGGCGGGGCGAAGGGATGAGCCGGGGCAGGCTCTCGTGCGGTGCTTGCTTCTGGATAAGTGGATGGAAGTGTTTGAGGTGGCCTGAGGAAAGAGAAGCCGGGCGGGTTTCTCGGTTGCGGCTGGTTCGTTGCGGGCAGGATTCTGAGAACGATGTCGGCCGGTCATCGTCGGGCAGGATTGGGCGCCCGCAGAGCGAGGCCGCCTCCCGTGTGGGGACTTTGGGCCTTCGGCCGCGCCTTGCTGTTTAGACGGCTCGAACCTGCGACCTTTTCGGTTATGAGGGCTGTCCGCACTGTCACACCGTTCCTCTCAGCCCGGCGCTGATTCCCGATTGCTCGCGACGTACCCGGGTCATCCCTGTAGCACCCAACCTTCGCGCGGACAGAACACGGGCCGTTGATGACCGGGTACCGAGAGTTGTCCTTTCGTGCGACCGGCATATAAGTCACGCGCCCATCCTGATCCGCCCTCTCCGAAAGACCTTCGATTTCCGGAAATCATCCAGGATCGGCCACTCCTCGACCTCGGCCAACGACATGTTCGCCGGTTCAGCCCCGAGGCGTCATTTCTAGCCAGACCATCGAGGACGTCGAGCGCTTCAGGGTACCTGCGAAGCAAAACCTCTCACGCTCCACGATTCAACCGTTCCCATCGGCCAGCAGCGCGAACGTCCTCAACGGATTCCCGAGCTCGAACGCGGGCTGAGGCAGACCAGCTGATCATGGGCTTGCGCGCGATCGCGGTGGTCGGCCTCGTCGCGATCCCGCTGAACTACGTCGTCCTCAGACGGCTGCTCGCGATCGTTGAGACAGTTCGCGCGGGCGACGCGTTTGTCGCCGCGAACGCGTTACGTCAAGACCGGCAAGGCGCGCGCGATCCGCTTCTCGACTCTCGAGGCGATCTGCGACGCGCCCTCGTGCCGCCTGGCGACCTTCTCCGGTTTGAGTCGGAGCAACCAGAACGCTAGCGACCGGCGGCGGCGAGCAAAGGGAGCGCGAGCCGATGAACGAGTTCAGCAAGGAGTTCTTCAAAGGAAACACACGGTCACGCTGACCATCACGTCTCTGCTCTCGGTCCTCTTCACGACGTTTCACTTGATCGTCCGCGGGATGTCCCCGGGAGGCTCTCAAACCTCCCTTTTGGTGCTCGTAGCGTGAAGAGTCGGGCGTTAGATTAGAATTCGCGGAAAATTCGTTCCCCGTCTTTCCCATGGAGGCAGGCATGATGATTCGCGCGCGGTTTTCCCCGATTTCCCGGAGTGCGATCCTTTGTCTGCTGCTCCTGCCGGCAGGCTCGGCTCTTCGCGGCCAGACGGTCACGGGCAGTCTGCAGGGGACGGTCCACGACTCGGCGGGGGGCGCTCTTCCGGGCGTTGCGATCGCGATCCGCAGCGCCGAAACCGGGCAGGAGCGCACTCTCACGACCGGCGAGCGAGGGTCCTACAGCGCGACATTCCTTCCGATCGGCCGGTACCGGGTGGCCGCATCCCTGCCCGGTTTCGGATCCATCGTGCGCGAAAACGTTCAGGTGACCTTGAACAACGCGACGGTCATCAACTTCTCGCTCGATCCCCGGGTCACCGAACAGGTCAGCGTGACGGCCGAGCAGCCGCACATCGACGTCACCGACGGGGAAATCAAGCAGTCGCTCGACGTGCGCCAGATCGAAGCGAAGCCGACGTTGAATCCGGGAAGTTTCCTTTCGCTGGCCGAGACCTTCGCCGGTTTTCAGGAGAACCCGACTTCCGGTCAGAACAACCCGACCCTCTCCTCCGGGTCCTCGATCAATTTCAACGGGACGGGAACGCGGGGCGCGACCTTTCAGATAAACGGCGTGAACAACGACGACTCCTCCGAAAACCAGAACCGGCAGGGAGTCGCGCTCTCCACGATCAAGGAGTTCCAGGTCATCACGAACAACTTCTCCGCCGAATTCGGCCGCGGATACGGCGCGGTCGTCCTGGTGCAGACCAAGTCGGGGACCAACGACTTCCACGGGGATGCCTACGATTTCCACCAGGACAGCGCGTGGAACGAGAAGAACTATTTTTCGAGGTCGCAACCGAAGCCGAAAAATCATCGTGACGAGTACGGCGCGACACTCGGGGGCCCCATCGTGCGGGACGGTCTCTTCGGATTCGCGAGCTTTGATCAGACCGAGAGGAAAGGAAAACTCGATTACTCGCGGGATCTGTTCCTGGCATCGGAGCTTTCCGCGCCGCGGCTGACCCGCGGCAATGACACGCCGGCAAACCGGGCTTTTCTCGACTCCGTTCTGGCGCGGTTTCCGCAGAACGTCACTCCGAATGACCCCCGCAGCAACCGCACGTACGCCACCCAGGTCGACTTCAATCAGCCGGACCGGGACTATTCGGGGCGGCTGGACTGGAATGCCGCAACGTCCGACCAGGTGACCAGCCGGTACCAGTACACGCGCCAGATCCGAGAGGCGCAGGACGTGATCCTCGGGGAACAGGCCCGGCAGAACAACAAGCAGCAGAACCTGGGCGTCACGTGGACGCACCTCTTCTCCGGACGCACCGCGGGAGAATTTCGGTATGGCCTTGGCCTGCGGAGCACGAACGTCGATATCGCCGCCGGAGACGATACGCCGATCATCCGCTTTGCCCTCTCCCCTGTCGCGGGGTCGATCATCGGCAACGCCGGCGCTTTCCCGATCAACAGAAAACAGACGGATCACCAGTTCGTCTACAACCTGACGACACTCCTCGGAAGCAGCCATTCGATCCGCGCGGGAGCGGACATCCGCCGGCAGGCGCTCGATGACCGCGCGGACAACTTTTCCCGCGGGTTCTACACCTTCCGCAGTGTCTGTGCCGGGACGACCTATTCCTCGCCCTACGCTGCTTTTCTGGATGGATGCGTCTCGACCTTCACGACGGCTTTCGGGCCGTTTTTTCTCGAGAACCGGATCAACGAGTACAACGCGTACGCCCAGGACGACTGGCAGCCCTCGCCGAATCTGACCGTCAACCTCGGCGTCCGCTACGAATACGTCGCCGCGCCCCGGGAGATCCGGAATCGGATTCAGTACAACTTTGGCGACGATAAGTACGTTGAGCCGCGCCTGGGGTTCGCCTACTCACCCGGCTGGCAGGGCGGGTTTCTCGGCTGGCTGACCGGGGGCCCCGGAAACGCGTCCATTCGAGGGGGGTACGGCGTTTACCATGGCCGACTGTTTCAGTCCGTCTTCTCACAGGGCGGAGCGAGCGTCCGGACGAATCCGCCGAACGCGATCTCGTTGAGTTTTACGAACACATTGAACCTGGCCGACCCCACGAACGGGTTTGTTTTCACGCCCGGTCCTCAAAACACGCGTCACTCCGAGACCCTCATCGATCCCGGTTTGAAGATGCCCTATACCCGCCAGTGGAACTTGACCTTCGAGCGGAAAATCCCCTGGAACTCAACGGTTCGCCTCAGCTATACGGGCAACCGGGGTGTCGGACTGCTGCGTTACCAGCTCGGAAACCTTCCCGTCACGCCCGAGCAGGGCGGGATCGTCGTCGTCAATGACCCGAACAACGCACCCGGAGCCGGCTTCCCGGACCTGCGCGGGGTGCGGATCGATCGTTATGCGTCCGACTTTCGCTGTGCGGGAACCGGCCTGCCCGGCATTCCCGTGAACCCGACGTGCCCCGTAGCGGTCCCGATTGCCAACAACGAAATCGGTCTGCGCGTGCCGCGGACGAACGAACGGCGGCCGGATCCACGGTTCACCAGCAACCTGATCGTCAGCAATGGTTCCTCCAGCACGTACAACGGTGTGCAGCTGGAGGTCCAGAAAAGTTTCGATCGATGGCTTCAATTTCAGATGTCCTATACCTTCAGCAAGGCGACGGACGACGTATCCGAAGCCACCGCTGTGGGAGCCGGCGACACCAACGTCACGTCGCCGGATGAGAGGTTCACGCGTGCCCTGTCGCGCTTCGACACGCGGCACCGCTTCGTGTTCTTCGGCGCCTATCAGCTTCCGATCTTTCGGACGCGGACCGATCTGCTGGGAAAGCTCCTCGGCGGATGGCAACTCTCGACCGTCGTGCGTCTCGCGTCCGGAACCCCGTTCACGGTCGTGGACACCGGCGCGGGAGACCTCTCGATCTACGGATACACGCGGCGGCCGGTGCTCGTAAATCCCTCCGTGAATGGAAACAGGATCGACGACCCGGGAACTTCGCAGACGCAGCTTCCGCGCGACGGATTCCGCCGCTCGACGCCGAATGATCCTCCCGAAACCCTGGTCGGCCGCAACACGTTCTTCACCGACGCCACTCGGACGGTCGATCTCGGGCTCTACAAAGCGTTTGCGACCTTTCCCGGTCAGGCCGTGGTTCTGCGGCTCGAGGTCTACAATCTCTTCAACCGGACGCAGTTCGGATTTCCCGTGAGCGATTTCGCTTCCGATAACTTCGGACAGCTCGTGTCGACTTCGATCGGCTACAGCGCGCGAACTTTTCAGCTCGGAGTGCGCTACGCGTTCTGACGCCGCGCCGGTCTACGCCAGGCCCTCGATTCAAGCGCTGCCGTGACTATCGCGGCTCCGCCGGAGTGGAGACAGTGACCCGGGTTTCAGGAAGCGACGAGCTCAACTGACGTCGGGGCGTCGACCTGTTCCTCGCGAGCCGACGCTGACGTTTAAGCGCGTGAGGCCATTACGGAAAGGCCTCGGTCCCGATTCGCCTGAGATAGTCGCCGGCCGGCGCCCAGGCGGAAGGGCTCACCATCTGGCCGTAAGAGAAGAAGATGACGCCCTCCACTCCGATCCGGCGCGCCAGGTCGATCTTCTCCAGAGCACATTCGGGTGGCTGACGGTACGCGCCGATGCCCGCCCAGACCTGGCGGCCGAAGGAGAAGCCGCGGGCGATCGCGATCTGCCGTTTCCAGACGTCGGTGTCGGCCGTGTAGGCCATCGGGCAGATGGCATCGAGGATGCCCCGCTCCAGCCAGCCTCTCCAATCCTGGAATCGTCGGTAAAAAGCGTCGTCATCGTTGGCGAAGACGGCGGCAGTCACCTGCACTCGGGGCTTTCGAGCT
The DNA here is from genome assembly GCA_020199905.1 of Acidobacteriota bacterium. Classification (GTDB taxonomy): domain Bacteria; phylum Acidobacteriota; class Thermoanaerobaculia; order UBA5066; family Gp7-AA6; genus JALYUA01. The sequence goes on along the minus strand of JAIVJS010000006.1, from coordinate 40,214 downwards.
TTGACCTCTCTATAGATCCGCGAGACAAGGGCGGTGATCTGGTCCCGGCGAAATTGGTCCCACAACGCAGGAAACATTTCGGTGTAGACGAGCGGGTGAGCGGGAGCGAGCTGGTCGAGCTTGAGCTTCTCGGTTTCCGAAAGTGTTGGCCGGACCGCTTTCTGGAAACGCTCGAGTGCCGTTCGGCTGTAGTCGAAGTCCGGATTCGGATAGCGCACGTAGTCGAAGTGGACGCCGTCGACGTCGTAGTTCTCGACCAGATCGCGGAAGACATTCGAGATGTGGTCCTGAACCCCCGGGTGAGCAGGAGAGGTGTAAACGCCTTCGAGCTCGCTCAGGTTCCCCTGTGACACTCGAACGATCCGATCGCGATAGCGCGGATCCCGCGGATCCATGGAGTAGAGCTCCTCCGCGGCGTCACGTGGAACTCCCAGCCACTCCGGATGCTTCACGAAGATGTGTTCGCCATCGCGGGGAAGATCGGCGAGGTTGCCGATCAGGTGCGTGTTGATCCAGGCATGCACTCGAATGCCGGCGGCATGGGCTCGGGCGATCACCAGTGCCAGGGGATTGAAGTCGTCCGGCTGGTCCAGGAGAGCGTGCGCGCGAGGCTCCCACCGGCTTCGGTAGTAAGCGTCGCCTCTTCCTCGCACCTGGACCACGAGAGTGTTTATCCGCGCGGCGCGAGCGTCCGCGACCATCTTTTCGATTGCCGTTGGCGAGGTGAGGGAGTTTCGAACCACCCAGAGGCCCCGAACCTCACCGCGGACGGCGGGTTCGATGACCTCTCTTTGAGTGACGCAGGCGAGCGGCAGAAAGCAGAGGGCAAGCAGAACCTGTTTCAGCAGTCACCTCCAGAAGACCATCCCGAAGGCCGAGCTATTCATTCAATCTTGCCCTAATTTCGACCTCGCGGCGGGAGTTGAACCCGCCTCCGCCTCGACCCTCGACGCAACCGCCTTGAAAACCGCCGACTTTCGACCGACCTCTAGAAAAGGGGTCACGCCTAGCGACGCAACCCCTCATTTGATTTGGTTGCGGGGGCAGGATCGGACGCCGGCTCAGCCGGCGCCGCCTCCACTGAGGCGTCAGGGAGATTCGGTTGGTTCAGCCCTTCCTGGACCGGGCATCGGCTGGACTTCCTGGAACGGCCCGAACCTGCGGCTTCCTTCAGACAAAGGTCGCGGGTTCAAATCGATCAACCTGGTCGATAAATAACAACGCCCGAAGGGTGTCCGGGCGTTCAAGGTCTTCCGGTTCAGACGGCCCGAACCTGCAACAGCTTTTCAGCCAAAGGTCGCAGGTTCAAATCCGGTTTGCCTGTCTGGAATAACAACGCCCGGAGGGTGTCCGGGCGTTTAAGGAACTTGGTTGCGGGGGCAGGTGATTCTGACTCGAGGCCGGCTCTATCACCGCCGGGCAGGATTGGGCGCCGGCGGAGCCGGCGCCGCCTCCATCGAGGCCGCAGTCGGAGTCGTCGGATTTAGTTCCTATGGGACGCGGCTCGGTCTTCCGGTTCAGACGGCCCGAACCTGCAACAGCTTTTCAGCCAAAGGTCGCAGGTTCAAATCCGATTTGCCTGTCTGGAATAACAACGCCCGGAGGGTGTCCGGGCGTTTAAGGAACTTGGTTGCGGGGGCAGGATTTGAACCTGCGACCTTTGGGTTATGAGCCCAACGAGCTACCAGGCTGCTCCACCCCGCGTCAGGGAGGGGAACCTTATCGAAGCGCGGCGAGGAGGTCAAGCCGTCGATTCCTCTTCCCGCTGATAAAATGGCTCTCTCCATTTCAAAATTCAACTGATGAGCGAAGTTCTTCCGATCCTCGGTTGCCTCGCGCTCTTCCTGCTGGTGCTTCCGGTGCTGGCCTTCGTCCAGTCCCGGAGGACGCTGAAGGAGACGCGGCAGGTGTGGGCTCAGATTTGATCTCTGGGCCACGAGTACGCCATGACGCCATACAGACCGACGCTGGCGAGCACCACCGCCAGGAAGGGGAACAGCGCGAGCAGGACCATGCGCAGACGCTGGGCGGAAACGGACTCCGACACCACCTGCCGCATCGGCCGGAGGCGGGACAGCGCCTGGTCGGATCGATCGAACGCACCGCCGCCGCGAGCCCGGTCGCCGCCTTCTCGGGAGGCATCCGCGTGCGCGCGACGAGGGTCAGGACGGGCCAGGGATCCTGCGGGTACGGAACGTAGACCGTCGGACCGACTGTCCACCAGACGATGCTGCCGGACGTCGCCGACGACGCCGACGACCGAGGACCATTCGTCCCCGAGCCCGACTTTCATCCGGCGCCCGACCGCGTCGCGCTTCGGGAAGAACTTGCGGGCGAGCGACTCGCTGAGCGTTCGATCCAAGGCAGACACCCCACACCCGGGGCCGCATGCCCGGCGCCCAGCGCGTCTTCCCCATGAGAAGATCCGCCCGCGAAGGATCTCAATCCACCGATGAAAAAGGCTCTTTTGACCGGGATCACCGGCCAGGACGGTTCGTACCTCGCCGAGCTGCTGCTCGCGAAGGGGTACGAGGTCCACGGGCTCGTCCGCCGCTCTTCCTCGTTCAACACGGCGCGGATCGACCACCTTTACCAGGATCCCCAAGCGCCTGATCGCCGGCTGATCCTCCACCACGGCGATCTCGGCGACGGATCCTCTCTCCATCGGGTGCTGCGCGACGTCGCGCCCGACGAAATCTACAATCTCGGCGCGCAGAGCCACGTGAAGGTGTCGTTCGACACGCCCGAGTACACCGGCGACGTGACGGGGCTCGGCGCGACGCGGCTGCTCGAGGCCGTTCGCGCTCTCGAGATCGGCCCGAAAATCTACCAGGCGTCCTCGTCCGAGATGTTCGGGAAGGCAACCGAGGTCCCGCAGAACGAACGCACGCCCTTCTACCCCGCGAACCCGTACGCGGTCGCGAAGGCCTACGCCTTCTGGATCACGGTCAACTATCGGGAAGCGTATGGTCTCTTCGCGCTGAACGGGATTCTGTTCAACCACGAGTCGCCCCGCCGCGGGGAGACCTTCGTCTCGCGCAAGATCACCCGGGCCGTTGGAAAGATCGCGCACGGCTCCCAGGACCGTCTCTACCTCGGAAATCTCGAGGCGCGGCGCGACTGGGGCTACGCCAGGGACTACGTCGAGGCCATGTGGCGGATGCTTCAGCGCGAGACGCCCGACGACTACGTGATCGCGACCGGCAAGAGCCACTCGGTGCGCGAGTTCTGCCAGATCGCTTTCCGGCGAGGCGGGATGGACCTCGAATGGAAGGGAAGCGGGCTCTCAGAAAAGGGGATCGACCGGCGGTCGGGGAGGGTTCTCGTGGAGCTCGACCCGCGGCATCTGCGCCCCATCGAAGTCCAGAATCTCGAGGGGGACGCATCGAAGGCGCGGAGGGAGCTCGCGTGGGAACCGCGCACGAGCTTCGAATCGCTCGTGGAGCTCATGGTGGACGCGGACATGACGCTGGCGGAGGCCGAAAGCCGCGGCGACCGGGAGAGCCTGGGGCTCGGCGCGCGACGGGAGCCAGGAGTCTCTCCCCGCTGAATCCGAAGGTCCCGAATCACACCTTTCGTCCATCGTGCGTGGAGGATTCGCCACGGATGAGCCAGGCCGCGTTTTGCCGCAGCGGATTTCCACGATGACCCGCGTCGTCGTGATCGGCGCGGGCCCCTCCGGGCTGACCGCGGCGTACGAATTGACGAAGGCGGGCGTGCCCGTCACCGTCCTCGAGCGGGATCCCGAGCGCGTCGGCGGTCTCGCCCGGACGGAGCGCTACAAGAATTTCCTCTTCGACATCGGCGGCCACCGCTTCTTCTCCAAGAGCCGCGAGATCGAGGACCTGTGGACCGAAATCCTCGGCGAGGACATGCTGGTCCGGGACCGTCTATCCCGCATCTTCTACAAGGGCAAGTTCTTCGATTACCCGCTGCGGGCCTGGAACGTCTTCGTCAACCTCGGCCCGATCAACGTCGCACGCGCTCTCGCGAGCTACGTCCAGGCGCGGCTTCATCCCATTCCGGACGCCCGCTCTTTCGAGGACTGGACGATCAACGCGTTCGGCCGGCGCCTTTACGAGACGTTCTTCAAGAGCTACACCGAAAAGGTCTGGGGCATCCCGTGCTCCGAAATCTCGGCCGACTGGGCGGCGCAGCGGATCAAGGGCCTCTCCATGATGTCGCTCCTGAAGGCGACGCTCCTGCCGAAGAGAAAAAAAGGCCCCCGCGATCGGATCATCAAGACCCTTCTCGACCAGTTCCGGTATCCCGTGCGGGGGCCGGGTCAGATGTGGGAGGCGGTCACGTCGCGCGTGCGGGAACGCGGCGGCGAGATCGTGCTCGACGCCGCGGTCGAGCGGGCCGAGCGGGGACCCGCCGGCCTCGAGCGCATCGTTGCGAAAACCGCGTCCGGAACGCGGACGGAGGCGGGGACGCACTTTCTCTCCTCCATGCCGATGCGCGACCTGATCGCCGCCCTCGCGCCTCCCGCGCCTCCTGACGTCCTGCGCGCGGCGAACGGCTTGAAGTACCGCGATTTCCTGACGGTCGCCCTGATCGTCGAGCAGGAGAAGGTCTTTCCGGACAACTGGATCTACATCCACGACCCTTCTGTCTCCTTCGGGCGCATCCAGAACTTCAAGAACTGGAGCCTCGGCATGGTGCCGGATCCCTCACTGACGTGCCTGGGGCTCGAGTACTTCTGCTCCGACGGGGACGAGCTCTGGCAGCGGACCGACGAGGATCTGCGCGAGCTGGCGCGCACCGAGCTCGGGCGGATCGGCCTCGTCGATCCGTCCAGGGTGCGCGACGGATGCGTCGTGCGGATGCGCAAGGCCTATCCCGTCTACGACGACTCGTATCGGGAGAACGTCGAGACGGTGCGCCGCTTCCTGGAAGCCGAGCTGCCGAACCTGCAGCTCATCGGACGCAACGGAATGCACAAGTACAACAACCAGGACCACGCGATGATGACGGGACTCCTCGCGAGCCGGAACATCCTCGGAGGGACGTTCGACGTCTGGAAAGTGAACTCGGACGCCGAGTACCAGGAGACGGGAGACGTCCAGGACTCCGCCCGCGCCCTCCCGAAGCTGTTGACGCTGCGGCCGGGCGGGCCCGTCATCCCGGAGAAGACCAGACGGTGGCGGACGCGGCGGTCGCGGCTGAATCAGGGCGGAGGCGAAGCGGACGCCCGGGATCCGCGAGGTCTCAGCCGATAGAGGGCGGCCGGGCCCCGGCTCGCCACGAGATCGAACTCCGAGGGGGGGAGAGGCAGGGATCCCGCGAGATCGCTGCGGACGACGCAGTGGGTGACGCCGAGCTGCCGCAGCCGCTGCTCGAAACCCGGGGAGCCGGGACGCATTTCGCTGATCGGCCACCAGCCGGTCCGCCACGCCCTCTCCGCCGGGCAGTGATACCGGTCGAACTCGCCCGCGAACAGGACGCGATCGGCCGGCTTCACGAGACGCCACAGGGGATACGCCGGCAGATAGGACGCGAGCGCCGTCTCGCGCGAGACTCTTCCCGCCGCCACCCGCGCGTCGAACGGAAGGGAGAGGAATTGAGCGGGGAACGCCACCGTGACGGCCGCCATCGCAAACCCCGCGAGCCGCCCCGCCGCGCCGTCGAATCCGTCCGTCAGGCGGTCGAGCCCCTCCGCCGCGAAGACCGCGTAGAGAGGGAAGACGGGAAAGAGATATCGAAGGGTCGGCGCGCGCAGGAGATACCACGGGAAAACGGCGGCGAGGGCCGCCACGAGAAAGAGTCCCAGCCGCCGCGGCCCCCATCCGACAGCGCCGATCAGAAGGAGCAGGGGAAGCATGCCGTTGTATCCGTCGGGGATCCGTTCCCAGAAAACGCCGTGGAAGGTGACGTCGTATGGCAGGCGGAGAAAGGCCCCGAGCGACGGGGAATCCTGGCGCTCGGGCGCCGCCGTCGACGTCAGCACGAGTCCGCGCCGGATGTGTCCGCCGGGCGCAGACCTCGAGACGAGCGCCGAAAAAGACGGCGCATAGGGAGCCAGCCAGAACCCCGCGCGGGACTGGCTCCACGCCAGCCACGGCAGAAGAGCAACCAGCGCGCAAGCGGCGGTGAGAAGGAGGCGCCGGACCCGCTCGCGGGGGACTCGGAACAGCAAGAGGATGAGGAGAGCGGGAAGCGCGAGCGCCGCGAAAACCTTCGTCGCCACCGCGGCGCCGAAGAGGAATCCCGCGAGACGGAGGCGAGAGGGCCGGGAGCCCGCGCCGGCGATCTCCGCCGCGGCGGCGGTCACGAGAAACGCGGTTGCCCAATCGGCCGACACGGAATGGAACTGCATGCAGATGACCGGAACGGCGACGAGGGCCAGAGTCAGGAGGGGCCCGGCCCTCCCTCCGCCGAGACGACGGAGGAGCGAAAGCGCGGCGCCAAACGCACGTCGGCGAACGCTCCGGCAACGAAACCGGGGCACAGAATTCCCGCCTCGCCCATGCCGAGCATCAGGATTCCCGTTGACGCGACCCCGGCCGCGAAGACCGACCATGCGTCGCCGTCCTCCGCTTCGACTCCCGTGAAGAGGCGGAAGACGAGATCTCCGAGCAAGAGGACGCCTGCGGCGATCAGAACGGCGGCCGCGGCCGCGACGGCGTTCGCCGACGTGATCAGCAGGAACGCCGCAACTCCGAGCGCGAGCGCGACGAGCGTCTTCGGCCGCCGGCGCAGGAGAGTCACCCCGGCCGCGAGAGCCAGGACTCCGGCCGCCGCGGCGGCCGCCAGCAGCGTTCCCCCGTGGGACGCCGCAAAGCGGATCGCGTAGTCGCGGGTCAGCGGGAGGCAGCGCAGGATCACGAGCGCCGACGCCACGACGAGGAAACCCGAGACCGCCGCCGGACGGATCGGCGACGCCTGTCCCGGTCTTTCGGTCATCGGCCGCAATCGCTCGAAAGATACAGGCTTTCCCGCCTTGCACCAATTTCCCGGTGCGAATACGATCGAAATTGAGGGCTCCCGTCATTTCCTCGCGCCTCGCCCGCCACGTCCGCCTCTCCCGCATGGCGCTCCACCACCGGAAGCGTCAGGCCCCGCCGTTCCTGATCGTCTTCATGAACTCGATCTGCAATCTGACGTGCGAGCACTGCTTCTACTGGCGGAGCCTTAACAAACGGGACGACCTGAGCTACGAGGAGTTCGAGCGCCTCTCGCTCGAGCTGGGACCCTTCGAGAACCTGAATCTGTCCGGCGGAGAGCCCTTCATCCGGCCGGACTTCGCCCGAGTCTGCAGCCTGTTCATCGAGAACAACGGCGTCAGGCAGATCTACGTCCCGACGAGCGGCTTCTTCACCGAGAAGACCGAGCGTCAGATACGGGAAGTCCTGGAGCGAAAGACCCTCGATCTGTTCGTGTGCGAGCTCTCACTCGACGGGATGCCCGAGTACCACAACCGATTTCGAGGCAATGCGGAGTCGTTCGACCGCGCGATGGCCACCTACGAGCGTCTGGCCCTTCTCCAGAAAGAGGACCCTCGTCTCCGGATCCATTCGATCGGCACCGCGACACACGAGAACATCGACGAGCTGCGGCAGCTCACCAAGTTCCTCCACGACCGGTGTCCGGCGATGGATCACCACAACCTCGCGGTGATCCGGGGCGATCGCAAGAACCCGGGTCTGCGCGGTCCGGCGCTCGAGCGGTATCAGGAGCTGTACCGGTACTCGACCTCCGTGTGGAAGGACCGCGAGGAGGGACGGTTCGGGGGAATCGTCGAGCCAATGCTGCAGTGGGCCAAGGTGAAGACGATCGAGGCGGACCGCCAGTTCGTGCCCTGCACGGCGGGAAACCTGACGGGAGTCGTCTACGCCAACGGCGACGTGAGCGTGTGCGAAAACCACCCGCCTCTCGGCAACCTCAGGCAGAAATCGTTTTTCGACATCTGGGACTCGCCGGAAGCCGAGGCGCTCCGGGCCAGCATCCGCGCGCGAATGTGCCACTGCACGAACGAAGTTTTTCTGTGGCCGAGCGTCGTCTTTCAGCCGCTCGAGCTGGCCCGCGCGGCCGCCGGCGCGCGCATCTGGGAGAAGGCGGATTCGGAAGACGAATACAACCGGAAGCGGCAGGCGCTGACCACTCTGTCGTCGTGACCCGGGAGGCGCCCGCCTCCCTGCTCCCGTCTCTTGAGGCCGTCGACTTCGTCTGCCCGCGATGCCGCGGAGAGCTCGCGACCGACGGCGACGCCTTCCGGTGCTCGCCCTGTAACCGCCGCTATCCCCTCACCGGCGGAATCCCGGATTTCCGCGTGCTGCGCGACCCCTATCTCTCCGTCGAGGAGGACCTGGCGCGATCGCGCAGGATCCTCGACGTCCTCGACCGCCTCCCTTTTCCCGATCTCCTCGCGCACTACTGGAGCCTGAGCGAGGAGACCCCGCCGCCGCTGAGAGAAAGGTTCGTTGCCACGGCGATGCGCGGAGAGGAGAGGGCCCGGCGAACTCTCGCCGCGCTCTCTCCGGCGGAACGCGGGCGGCTTCGAAGCGTGCTCGAGGTCGGGACGGGCACAGGCAACCTCCTGGCCGCGGCTGACGGCGTTGTCCCCCGGATCGTTGGGACCGACGTCGCCATGCGCTGGCTGCACGTGGCCCGGCGCCGGCTGCGGGACGCGGCGCGACCCGAGCCGGCCCTGGCCTGCTGCGGCGGGGAGTTCCTTCCCTTTCGCGACGGGTCTTTCGACGCGGTCGTGTCGGTCGCGACGCTGGAGTTCGTGCCGGACGCGAAAGCGTTTCTCTCCGAGTGCTCCCGCGTCGTCGCGCCGGGAGGGATTCTCCTTCTGAGCGCCGTCAACCGGTTCACGATCGGCCGCGAGCCCCACGTCGCGCTCTGGGGCGTCGGCTTTCTCCCGCGGGCCTGGCAGGCGGGTTACGTGCGCAGGCGGCAAGGCGCGAGCTTCGAGAACGTCCACCTCCGCTCACGAGGGGAGCTCCGTCGGCTCGCGGCCGCCTGCTCCCTCGAAGCGGACTTCTTCCTGCCGGACCTGGGCGACGAGGAGGCGCGCCGCCTCTCCTCGGGCGCGCGGCTCGCGCTGCGGGTCTACCAGCTCGCGAAACGGTTCGCGGCCGGGCGCGCCCTTCTCCGCCAATTCGGTCCCGAGTGGGTGGTGGTCCTCAGGAAGGATGGCCCGGGGCTTTCGAATCGATGATGCCGGCTCCACGGGTCCGGTCCCGGTCGGCCGGTTCCGCGCGCACCCGGTCGGCGAGGTTTGCCGCGGCCAGAATTTCTTCTGCGGTGACCGGCGGCGCCGCGCGCCCGGCGGCGGACAGATGGAAGAGGCGGATCAACTCGGCCAGGCCGGGGTAGGCGGCCTCACGCACGACCGCTCGCCGCGAGAGGTTGGCGGCGGCGGTCGCGAAGAGATCGATCCCGAACCGGAACGGCGCCGCCGCCTTGGAGAGGCGCGACGGGCGCCGCCGCTCGATCACGGAGAAACCGTGGAACAGGTCGAGGTGTGCGGTCGCCTCCGTCCCAATGACGTCGAGGCGGCACCGCGTTGGACGGCCGCGCAGTGAGAGGAAAATCCCGAGGCTCGGCCTCGCTCCTCCGCACGCGAGTGAGATCTCTTGCGACCCGGTTGCGAGGATCTTCCAGTCGGACGCCGGCGGCATCCCGCCCGCCAGGACCCGGAACAGCGAGACGGGATGCGGGAGCATCGCGAGAAGAGTCTCGCGGGAGTCGGCGGGCGCGAGGCCCTGGCCGCCCGCCGAGCAGAGGAGAAAGTCGAGCCGCACGATCTCTCCGAGCTCTGCCCTCCGCAACGCGAGACGGCTCGCCCCCCGCTGGAAGGGAAACTGATGGACCGCCGAGAGCGCCAGCCCGCCGCGAGAGGCGAGGTCGAGCAGTCTCTTCGCCCCTTCGGTCGAAGCAGCCAGCGGTTTCTCGACGAGGACGTGACGGCCGCCCTCGAGCGCGATGCGGGCCGACGCCTCATGAGACGCGGGGGGCGTGCAGACGTGAACGGCGCTTGAGGGACAGGTTCGAAGAGATTTCTCGAGGTCGGCGAACACCGCGGCGCCGCGAAACCGGGCCGCCAGCGCGCGGGCGGCCGCGCGGTCGGGATCGACGACCGCCGCGACGCGCGCTCCCGTCCTCGCGGCGTACCGTGCGTGCCACCGGCCCATGAGCCCCGCTCCGGCGATCGTCACCGCGAGCGGCTTTCCGCGACTCATGCGCTCGGGATGGTAACTTGACAGAGCCGGTGCGCGCTCTCTAGTCTGCCGCCATAGTGCCTAACGCTCCGCGCGGACTCCCCCTCTCCGCCGGACGTCCGCAGATCGGCATCGGCGGCTGTCAGATCAGCGATCGCGCCAGGGAGCTGGTTCTCCAGGTCCTCGACAGCAACCGCCTCTCCGCCGGCCCGATGATGGACCGCTTCGAGAGGATGATCGCGGCCGCCCACGACCGGCGGTACGGACTGATGTGCAACAGCGGAACGAGCGCGCTCCAAATCGCGCTGCAGGCGCTGAAGGAGATCGGCGGCTGGGCGGACGGCGACGAAGTGCTCGTGCCGGCCATCACCTTCGTCGCGACGGCCAACGTCGTTCTCTACAACGGGCTCAGGCCGGTGTTCGTCGACGTCGATCCGGACTTCTACGAGATCGACCCCGCGCAGATCGAGCGGCACGTCACGCCGCGCACGCGGGCGATCATTCCCGTCCACGTCGGCGGCCTCCCCTGCGATATGGGCCCGATCATGGAGATCGCGAGGCGGCGCCGGCTCCGCGTCATCGAGGATTCCGCCGAGGCCATGTTCGTGCGCTACAAGGGAAAGCCCGTCGGCTCGTTCGGCGACGTGGCGTGTTTTTCGACGTACATCGCTCACCTGATCTCGACGGGCGTCGGCGGCCTCTGCGTGACGGACGACCCCGAGATCGAGGTCCTTCTCAAGAGCATCATGAATCACGGGCGCGACTCGCTCTACACGCGGATCGACGACGACGAGGGGAAATCGGGCGACTCCCTGCTGGAGGTCGCGCGCAGCCGGTTCTCCTTCGTGCGGCTGGGCCACAGCTTCCGCGCCACGGAGATGGAGGCGGCGCTCGGCATCGCGGAGCTCGAGAGAAGGGAAGAGACGACGCGCCGCCGGCAGGAGGTCGTCGCGCGGATGACCCGCGGCCTCGAGAGCTGGAAGAGTTTCATCCAGCTGCCCCGGTCGAGACCGGAGGCCGAAGACCTCCGCATGTTCTTTCCGCTTCGAATCCTCGACTCCCGGATCGTCCGCGACGACCTCATCCGGCATCTCGAGGATCGTTCGATCGAGACGCGTTATCTCCTGCCGCTCATCAACCAGCCGGTCTATCGGAGCCTCTTCGGAGACCTGGAACCCCGCTATCCAGTCGCCGCGATGCTCAATCGGACCGCTTTCTACGTTGGATCGCATCCCGCGATGTCGGACGAGGACGTCGACTACGTCGCGGACTGTTTCGCGGACTTCTTCCGGGCTCTGTGACGGCCCCCAACCTCGAAGCGGGCCTTCCCGCCGCCAGCCGCGGCCTTCCGCCCCACCGGCGCGCGAGCGCCCGGGCCGCCGCCGTGCGCTGCCAGATCTGTCGCGCGAAGACGACGCCCGGTCTCGACCTCGGGCACCAGCCGGTGGGAGACCTCCTCCTGTCGCCCTCGGAGCTGAACCGGCCGGAGACGCTCTACCCGATGCGCCTCCACCACTGCCCGGACTGCGGTCTGACCCAGCTCGGCTTCACCGTCAACCCGCGGATCGTCTACAAAAATTTTCCCTTCCTGAGCGGGACCACACTGACGGCCACGCGGCACCTGCAGGCGCTCGCGGAAAATCTCGTCGCCCGGGTCGCGCTCGGGCCGGACTCGTTCGCGGTCGACGTCGGATCCAATGACGGCACGCTCCTGAAGGGCTACATCCCGCATGGCGTGCGGTTCCTGGGCGTCGACCCGGCCGGCGACCCGGTCCGGATCGCCAACGCCGCCGGGATCCCGACGCTGCACGCCTTTTTCGACGCGGAGACGGCGGAGAGGATCCGGGAGGAGCATGGCGCGGCGGACGCAATCTCGGCGGCGGGCTGCTTCGCCCACATCGCCGACCTGGCGGGCCTGATGACGGGCGTGCGCCGCCTCCTCGCGCCCCGGGGGATTTTCGCGACAGACTCGCAGTACTGGCTGGACACGGCGCAGAAGCTCCACTACGACAACGTGTTTCATCAGCACCTGCGCTACTACTCGCTAAAACCCCTCGCGCGCCTCTTCTCGCAATACGAGATGGAGATCTTCGACGTTGAACGCTCGGAGGTCTACGGCGGGTCGATCGCCGTCTTCGCGGGCCACCGTGGCGCGCATCCGATTTCTTCCAGGATCGAAGAGCTCGAGGCCGTCGAGAGCGCCGCAGGCCTTTATCGGGATGAATTCCACGATCGATTCCGGGGCGCGGTCGAGAGGAAGAAGCGGACGCTTTTCGACGCCGTTTACCGGCACGTCTCGGCCGGACGCCGCGTCGTCGGTGTCGGCGCGCCCGCCAAGGCCTCGACGGTGTGCAACTCCTGCCGCCTCGGACCGGAGATGGTCTGTTACATCACGGAGGTGAACCCGTTGCGGATCGGAAAGCGCCTCCCGGGCGTCCACATCCCCATCGTCGACGAGAAGCGCATGTTCGAGGACTCTCCCCCGCCGGATGCGGCCGTTCTCTTCTCCTGGAACTACGCCGACGAGATCATCCCGAAGCTCCGGCAGCGGGGCTTTACCGGCGAGGTGATCCTGCCTTGAGCGAGCGTTTCCTGGGTGAGAACACGATCCTCTTCGGAGGGAGTGGGTTTCTCGGCCCGTACATCCTGAATCGCTGCCCGAGAATGGTGTCGGTCGGCCGGACCAGGCCGGCGGCGCCCAACGCGCACGTTCCGGTCACGAGCCTTTCGGATCTCGACGTCCTCGACCGCGTCGCCTTCGACAAAGTCGTTTACATCATCGGCCACACGAATCATCACGCGCTCGAACAGGAAGAGATTCCCCGAGGGGAGCCGAACGCCTTCGACTACCACCTGACGCCGCTCCTCCAGACCCTCGAGCAGCTCAAGCGGCGCCCGATACGGAAGTTCATCCACTTCTCGACGATCCTCCTCTACGACGACAGGAAATTGACGATCCCGGTGTCGGAGGCGTCGCCGATCGACCCCTACAAGAACCGGTACGTCCTCTCCAAGTACCTCGCCGAAGAGGCGAGCAGGTTCTACGCGAAGTGGATGCCGATCCTGACGGTCCGCTTCTCGAATCTCTACGGCCCGACGCCGCTCGAACGTTATGACTTGATCCACGTGCTCGTCCGGCGGCTGCTGGCGGACGGCCGCGCGGAGATCTGGAGCCGTCGGCCCGAGCGGGACTTCATCTATGTCGAAGACGCCGCGGAGGCGATCGTCCAGCTTCTCGAAAGCGACGCGGCGGGACTCCTGAACCTGGGCTCGGGCTCGATGACTTCGGTCGCGCGCATCGCCGACCTTCTTTCGGAGATTTCCGGCTGCCCGATCGTCGACCGAGACATCCCCGTGGCCGGCCCGATGCAGTTCCAGTGCGACCTGACCCGGCTGCGAAGCTTCATCGAGTGGACGCCCCGCCATTCGATCGAGGAGGGCGTGCGTCGCACGTTCGAGGAGGCGAAGGCGCGGCGGGCATGAGGATAGGCGTAAACGGCTGGCGCCTCCATGGCCGGCGCACCGGCGTCGGGCGATACCTCTTCAACGTCGTCCGCTACTGGGACCGCGCGCTCACGGGCGATCGCGTTTCCGAGATCAACTTCTACACGCCGAGGCCGGTCGACCGGCGGGATGCGGCATTGCCGGAAAACATCCGGGAGCGCGTGCTGAAGCCCCAGGCCCCGATGCTCGTCTGGGAAAACCTCCGGCTGGGCCCCGCATCCGTCGACGACGTGCTCTTCTGCCCGTCCTATTCGATACCGCTCACCGCCCGCAGGCGGACCGTCGTGACGCTCTTCGAGGCGACGCTGAAGCTCCACCCGGAGCAGTTCCCGCGCGAGCACTGGCACACGCTCCCCGCCGCGTATCTCGCGCTGTACCAGTGGAGCGGGCGCCACGCGACGCTCGTGCTCACGACGACCGAGGCGGCCAGGCGGGACCTCACGGAGGCCTACGGGATCGATCCCGCGAAGATCCGCGTCGTGCCCCTCGCGCCGCCGGAGGATTTCCGGCCTCTGCCGGGAGATCCCCGCCTCCCCGGAGTCCGCACCGGGAACGTCGGCGCCGACGTTCCGTTCTTCCTTTTCGTCGGAAAGATGACGCCCCGCCGGAATGTGCCGCTCCTGTTGCGGGCTTTCGCCGACTTCAAGCGCGAGAATCCGTCTTTCCCGCACCGGCTGCTCGTCGTCGGTCTGAACACGGTGCAACTCGACCTCGCGGCGCTCTCGCGCGAGCTTTCCCTCGGAGAGACGTTCGCGCACCGGGAGTACGTCTCGGACGAAGAACTGCACCTGCTGTACAACGCGGCGGAGGCGTTTGTGCTGCCGTACAGCTACGAGGCGCTGTCCCTGACGACGATGGAGGCCCAGGCGAACGGTCTGCCGGTGATCACGGTCGACGCCCCCGGCCTCCGGGAGGTCACCGGCGGCAAGGCCATCCTTCTCCCGCCGCCGCTCACCGCCGCGTCCGTGTGCGACGCGATGACGCGGATCGCCACGGACGACGCTCTCCGGCGGCGGCTTTCGGAGGAGGGTCTCCAGTTCGTCCAGCGGTTCGGCTGGAGGCGAACCTCGCGCGAGACCCTCGACGTGCTCGAGGAAGCGGCGCAGGCGGAGAGCGCATGAGGGGCGATTCCGAGGGCAGGGGACCCGTCCTCGTCACCGGCGGGGCGGGGTTTCTCGGGTCGCATCTCGTCGAAGAGCTCGTGGCGCGGGGAGCCGACGTCACGGTGGCGGACGATCTCTCCTGGGGGCGGCGAGAAGACCTGGGCGCCCTTTCCGACAGGATCGAGATCGTGCCTATCGATCTCTGCCGCGGCGACGTGGAGGGGTTTCTCGGCGGGCGCGCCTTCACGCACATCTTTCATCTCGCCGGACACGCCAACATCGCCGAGTCCGTCCGGGCTCCCCGGATGGACTTCGAGAGAAACGGCGTCGCGACCTTTCAGCTGCTCGAAGCCGTTCGACGGGTATCGCCGCAGTCTGTCTTCCTGCAGGCCTCCTCGGCCGCCGTCTACGGACACGGCTCGGGCGCGCCCATGCGGGAAGGCGACGTCACCGAGCCGGTCTCGCCTTACGGGGCGAGCAAGCTGGCGGCGGAACGGTACGTCGCAATCTACGCGAACCTCTACGGCCTGAAGACGGCCATTCTCCGGCTCTTCCCCGCCTACGGGCCGAGGCAGCGTCAGCAGGTCATCTACGATTTTCTGGTCAAGCTCCGGTCGAACGGCGGAGAGCTCGCGGTCCAGGGCGACGGCTCCCCGCAGCGGGACTTCGTCTACGCCGCCGACGTCGTGGACGCGTTCCTGACCGTGGCGGAGCGGGGTCCCCTGTCGGGCGAGGCGTACAACGTCTCCGGCGGCGAGCCGCTCTCGATCCGCGAGCTCGCCGGAAAGGTCGCCTCCGCGATGGCGCTTTCGCCCCGGCTCACGTTCGACTCCGAGCCGCGCCCGGGAGACGCCCGCCACTGGATCGCCGACACGTCGCGGATCCGCGCGCTCGGATTCCAGCCGCGCGTTTCGTTCGAAGAGGGGCTGGCCCGGACGGTCGCGTGGTTTCGCACCCTGTCCCCGAGCTGACGGTGGAGCTCTCGGTCATCGTCACGTCGTACGAATCGCCTCAGACGCTTCGGAAGTGCCTCGAGTCGCTGACGAGTCAGCCGGAGGCGGGCGAGATCTGGGTCGCCGATTGCTCGGCCGTCAATCCCGAAACGATCCTCGGCCCGCTATTCCCCGGCGTCCGGTTCCTCCATTTCGACGCGGTCCGGTCCGTTCCCGCGCTGCGCTGGGCGGCGTATTTCGAGACCCGGGGCGATCTCATCGGCGCGGTCGAGGGCCGCACGATCCCCTCTCCCCGCTGGTGTGCCGAGGTGATCGACGCGCATCGCCGGTTTCCCGATTCGCCCGCCATCGGGGGTCCCGTGGACGTCGCGTCTCGGGCGACGGCGGCCGACCTCGGTCTTTACTTCTGCGAGTACGGGCTCTTCCTGCCGCCCGGCGACGACGCGGAAGTCCCGGCGATCTCGGGCGCGAATCTTTCGTACAAGCGCGCGGCGCTCGAGGAGGCGAGGGACATGCTCCAGGCCGGCGAATGGGAAACCCTGCTCCATACGCGATGGCTTCGGAGCGGCCGGACGCTCCGGTCCGGCCGGGCGACCGTGGTCTTCGAAAACACGATGACGGCGGAGGTGGCCCTTCGCCAGCGATTTCACTACGGACGCGGATATGCGGCGGACCGGGTCCGGGGACGGGCCTTGCCGATCCGCCTTCTGTTCGGCCTGGGAACGGCCGCTCTGCCGGCGCTGCTGGTCTCGCGGCTGGCCGCCGCCGCGGCGCGCTCCGGACGCGGGCGCGACTTTCTGCGCGCTCTCCCCTGGACTCTCGTTCTCTGCGTCGCCTGGTCGCTCGGGGAGTTCACCGGTTATCTATCCGGTCCCCCTCGGCGCGCTCGGATCTTCTGACGATGTCCGCGCGGGGCGCCCGGCTTCCGCCATCAGGGCGATGAAGGGAACGACCGGGACGCGAAATCTCCCGTAGTACTCGGGCCCGGAGACCACCAGGAAATAGAGGACGACTGCCGCCGCTGAAAGTAAGAGCTGCTTGCGCACGGGATCCGAGATCCCGCGCCACCCGCCGGCGGCGAGCAGGTAGAGGACGACCAGGAACGCTCCCTCGAGGATTCTCTCCGCCACCGAAAGCCTTTGCGCCCCGAGCGACGCCTGTCTCGGCGCCGACCACCAGGGCGCCGGCACCGAGGTGAAGCCGAGCAGCAGGGCCGCCGGGCGGTCGTCCGGCCCGAACGTGCGGAGCCAGGCGACGAGAGTCAGGCGGACATAAGAAAGAGGGTTGTCCAGGATGACGCGCCAGCCCTCGTCCCGCATCCGCCGGACGCGGACCGGGTCGTTGGACCCGGGGATCTCCTTCGGGGCTTCGTGCTCGACGCTCTCGAGCGCGTCGCGGACGGCGCGCCGGCGGTGGTAGAAGAGATTCACGTCCGCCACAGAGCTGACGTTGAAGATCCCGGCCGCGGACTGATTGCGCAGGACCCATGGGACGACGAGCAACGCGGCGCCGGCGAGGAGGACGGCCCCGCTTCGGAGAGGTCTGCCGATCGCGAGCGCGATCGGAAGTCCCAGAGCGATCGGACGGCAAAGGATCGAGGCGCCGAGAAAAAGGCCTGCCAGGAAATACGACTTCGCCCGCGATTCCGATCGGGCGGTCCGCGGCGCGAGACACGCGAATGCGAGGACGATCAAAACCACGAAGAGCGACTCGGTCAGGAGAAAGTTGGCGTATGCGGCCGCGCCCAAGTCGACCGCGACGAGTGCGGACGCGACCCTTCCCGCGCGCGCGTCCGCGAGCCAGCGGCGGGCGGTCAACCTCGTCAGCCAGATCGCAGCGCAGGAGAGGAGGACGCCAGCCGCCACCCCGGTCGATTCGAGACGGCCGCCCAGCGCGAGAAGGACGGCCAGAAAGCCGGGGTACACGGGCGTTCGAAGGACGTTCGGTCTGAAAGGAGGGTTCGCGTCGGCGGTGAACCCGTGGCCCGCTCGGAGGTTCTCCGCGAGCCGGGCGTAGTCGAACGAGTCCGGGGAGTAGAGGCGTCGCGAGGGATCGCCCGAAGAGGCGAGGAAAAAGCCGATCCGGATCGCGAGGCCGATTCCGACCAGGACCAGCCACGCCCGCCGGCTCACGGATGGAAGTCCGCGATTCGGATCGTTTTCCCCGTCTCCGCCGCTTCATACGCTGCGAAAACGGTCCTCAGGATCTCGCGCGCATGAATCGCGCTCCGCGGCGAGACGTCGCCCGATCGGATCCTTCCCAGGACCTCGTCTAAGTGCCGGGCCGTCGCGGAATCGAACTCGGACCGCAACGACCGCGCGATCACGCGGGAGCGGCCGTCGCGCTCCAGACGCGCCTCCCCGCCTTTCAGGAGACTCGCCCGCAGCCGCGGCCGTCCCCCCGAAAGATCAACGCCGGCCCGGGCAACTCCTCCGAGAGAAAGCCGCAGGGAAGCCTCCCGCGTGTCCAGACGCATCTCGAGATAGCGGCGGGGCGCCCGCGAGACCCGGTGCAGGTTCACGGTCGCGACGCGGTCTCCCGGGAAGTCGAGCAGGACGACGGCCAGCACGTCCGACGCATACCCGTGCGGCACCTTCGGCGTGCGCGCGGTCACCGCCACGGGAAGGTCCCCGAAGAAGAACGCCAGCAGGTCGAGGGCGTGCGTTCCGAATTCGAAAAGGGTGTAGCGGTCCAGACGGGCCCGCCAGTTCGTTTCCTTTTCCGGCGGATGAAACATCTGCTGCCAGACCTGAGCCTGGTAGAGCTCTCCGAGCTTCCCGGAGGCGATTTGCCGGCGCGCCTCGGAATAGATGCGCATGTAGCGGTACTGGTTGTTGACGGCGAGGAGGCGTCCCATGCCGGACGAGAGCGCGATCAACTCGTCCGCCTGGTCGAGCCGCGCGACGAACGGCTTCTCGCAGAGAACATGAGCGCCGGACTCCAGGGCCTCCCTCACGTGCGCGGCATGCAGATCCGGCGGCGTCGCGACGATGACGAGATCGGGATGCGTGTGATCGAGAAGCGACGTGAGATCCGGAGTGATCACCGGGATCTTCCATCGCTCCATCCCGCTTCGGACGTCGGGCGACGGCTCCGCCGCTCCTACGAGGGTCACGTCGGCGACGGAGGCAAGAGCGGGGAGATGGATCCGCGCCGCCGCGCCGCCCAGTCCCACGAGCGCGACGCGGATCGGTTTCACCTGGCGGTTCCCGCGAGCGGCTTGCGCGCGAAGATCAGCTGGGAGTCGCCGAGCGCGATGGGATTCGGCAGGCGCGTTATGGCCGCGTCCTCGATTCTCGAGTACAGATCCATCGCTTCGTTGATGAGGGGTCCGGGAAGATTCACGGCGAGACCCTTCCCTCCCTCGAGATCCTGCGAATGGCCTCGCGGAGCGGCTCGTCGATTCCGAAGGCGCCCTAAAAGCGCTGCGAGGGGATGAAGAACGATGTGCTTCTCGACCTCGAATCCCGAGTCGCGCACCAGTCGGGCGAGCGCGGCCGGATCGTATCGCCGGTGCAGGGAGGCGGATTCCGTTTCGACCCGAGCGCCGATGTTGGAGCGGAGCGACAGCACGCCTCCGGGCCTCAAGACACGGCGCGCTTCGGCGAGCGCGCGCGCGTCGTCCCCCCGCGGCAGGTGCTGGAGAACGTCGTGGAGGACCACCGCGTCGGCCCAGTCGCTCGCGAGGGGGAGGTCCGCCGCGGACGCCCGGAGGAGGGAGCCAGCCAGATTCGTACGGGCGAACGCGACCGCTTCGCCGGAAAAATCCGCTCCGACGCACCTCGCCGCCGGCCGCGCCCGCCGCACATGGGAGAGAAAGCCGCCCGCGCCGCATCCGACGTCCAGGATGACGGGTCTCTCCCCCGGAATCCTCCGCAACCGCGCGAGGGCCACGCGCCGCACGGACCGGCACCACCAGTGGCGGCGCTCTACCTCTTCGAGCCGTTCGAAATACGCGCAGCCGGGGTCATGGGACGCGGTGCTCGGCGCGGCTTCCGAAGGCCGGTCGGAACGCGGGTCCCCGGAGGGCCGCTCTTTCCTCACGAGGGGACGCTCCGGAAGGCGACGTCGACCTGGCGGCGCATGAGCACGAGCATCAGGGTCTCGGAGAAGATCGTTGCGAGCGCCATTCCGAGGAGACCGAACCGCGGTATCAGCAGGAGGTTCAGGAGAACGCTCGTTCCGGCCGCCCAGAGCGTCGGCGGCAGGTTGCGGCGCGTCTGGCGGAGAACCACCAGGGCGCTCCGATACTGGGCCCGCACTCCGACCACCGCCGCGGCAAGAAACAGCAGCCGCAACGTTCGGGTCGCCTCTTCGTACGACACGCCGAACGTCCAGCGGAGGATGAGGGGGGCTGCGGCGATGAGAACGGCCGCGCCGACGATCCACGCCATCGCGCTCGTTCGGACCGCCCAGTCGAGAGCGGACCGCAGGTTCTCTCTCACTCGCGACTCGCGCGCGAGACTCGGAAACACGGCCGTTGAAAACGCCGCGCCGAGCATCTGGAAAACTCCCGCGATCCGCCCAGCGGCGCGATAGATACCGATGTGCCGATCGTCGCCGAGCAGGCCGAGGATGATGACGTCGGCGTTATAGGTGACGATTCCCGCCGCCGTGATGGCCGCGAGTGGCGCCGCATCGGTCAGCAATGCCTTAGTGAGACCGGAGACTTTTTCCTCGGGCAGCCGGCGGAGAGCGCGCCACGCGACGATGCCCAGAGCGCCCGAGGCAACCGCGGCGCCGAACCCCGAGACGACCGGAACGCGGAGGATGTCGTCGGGCCGCTTGACGAAAGCGAAGACCCCGGCGGCGTAGGCGGCCTGGCCGAGGATGCCGACCGCCGCGATCCTCTTCATCCGCTCGAGTCCCTGAAAGAGCCACGCGAGCGACAGCGACTCCGCGAAGATCGGGATCGTCGTCAGGAGCAACAGCATCCGGATGCCCGCGAAGCGCGGAACGACCCAGGTCAGCGAAAGCAGCGCGGCGGTCATCACGCAGCACAGCGCGACCCGCAGCGAGGTGATCGTTCGGGCGAGGACCCGCGCGCGATCGGGGTCCACGGCCACCCGCATCGTTCCCACGATGTCGAGCCCGAACGTCGAGAGAACTCCGACGTAGAGTGCGAGCGCGGAGGCCAGCTCGATGCGGCCGAAGCCCGCCGCGCCGAGAACGCGCGCCACGTGGACCGTCGCGAGAAAGGAAAATCCCCGGGCCGCCACTTCGCCGATCGCGAGCACCGAGGTGTTCGTGAAAATGCGGCGCGTTTCGAGAAAGCCGCGGACCGGTATCGGCCCGGCGGCGTGTCGAAAGAGGCCCATGGCGAAGCCGAGGCCAGAGGCGGCGTAGTAGGAGAGGTGGAGCGGCACCGAGAGGATCGCGAACACGATGCCGCGCTCGCGGACGAAGAATCGGAAAATGTCTGCGCCGGCCGCCACGGCCACCAGGAGGGCCGTCAGGGCGACGTAGATGAACCGCGCGTCGGCCGCCGTACCGAAGAGAGACGCGATCAGGACGCCGGTCGCCGCGACGCCCAGGCGATGCCGGGGCGCGAGATTCAGGTCCGTCGGCATCCGGCCCGCCCGGAGGATCAGCTCCGTCCACGGCAGCGCGCGGTCGAACAGGTCCGTCCGGAAGATTCCGAATGCCGTCCAGAGCTTGAGGTGGCTGCCCTGCGCCGACTTGACGAGCCGGATCTCGCGGCCGGCCTCCCTCAACCGGTGCCCGAGGTCGATGTCCTCGATGCTCGGCCGCCGGTAGCGCGCGCTGTCGAACCCGCCGATTCCGTCGAAGGCCTCGCGCCGAACCGCGCCGAGGCCCGACCAGAACGTGTTGGCGCGCTCCCGGCCGGCCTGGTGCACGAAGTGGTGCAGCAGATTCTTGTACTGCGACGCGACGGTCAGCCGCGAAGGCTCGCGATCATACGAGCCGAACACCGCGGCGACCGGCGGGTCGTCGAAGCTTCGCACGAGGAGGGCGATGGCGTCGGGCCGCACCGCGACGTCCGCGTCGACGAAGACGAGGATGTCTCCTGCGCAAGCGGCGGCCCCGGCGTTGCGCGCGCCCGCCGGCCCCAGCCGGTCGGAGAGCTGGATCACGCGAGCGCCGTGCGCCTCGGCGACGTCCGCGGTCCCGTCGGGCGACGGGCCATCCACGACCACGATCAGCTCGAGCGGCGCGCCTTCGGAGGCGAGGATCGCGTTCAGACAGGCGGCAAGCGTGTGCGCCGCCTGCCGGGCGGGCACGATGACGGAAACGAGAGGGACGAAGCCCGGGACCGGATCACTCATCGGAAGCCCGCGTCGGGTCTCCCGGCGAAGACCAGTCGGAAGAAACGCGGCGACGGGCATCGCGCAGAACCTGCCGTGCGGAGAGATACGCCCGAAAGACGTCGCGCCGAAGCCACGCGATGGACGCCGCCGAGACGTAGTGCGCGTCGACGCGCGGGATCTGGAAGGGATCGCTCGAGGGCCCCGCGATCCCGAGCCGGACGGAGACGGCGCCGGCGAAATGGCGGCGCACGATGGCCTCGGTGCCCGGGTTGGACGCGCCGTACGGATAGGCGAACAGCCGCACGGGATGCCCCGTCCGGGCTTCGATGTCCGCGCGGCTCCCCGCGATTTCCGTCTCGGCCTCTGCTTCCGAGAGAACGGTCAATGGAGCATGGGTCCGGCTGTGCGCGCCGAGCTCCACACCCTCCGCGGCGAGCCGACCCGCCTGGTCCCAGTCGAGGAGCGCGCTGCGCGGGACGCCGGACTTCTGGGTCTGCCAGAGGTTGTCGCCGCCGCAGTGACCCGAGACGAGAAAGACCGTCGCCCCGAATCCATGCGCCTGAAGCCTCGGCCAGGCTTCGTCGACGAACGAGCGATAGCCGTCGTCGAAGGTCACGGCGACTGACCTCTCCGGCGCGGCCTTCCCGCCGGCCAGGGCGTCGACCAGGGCCGAAAGGGGAACGGTCCGGAGGCCCGCCTTCTCGAGAGCCGCGAGGTGGGCGTCGAAGAGCCGCGACGGCGTGAAGAGCGGGCGAGGCCCCTCCCCCACCGCGTGGTAGGTCAGCACCGGGACGCGCCAGCCGGCGTTCATGCGGGCCGGCGCCTCGCCTGGAATTGCAGCTCGCCGATCAACTGATAGTAGGCCTGGAGGTGCGCGGCTTCCGTGAACCGCTCCCGGTAGCTTCGACGGCCGCTCTCCGCGAGTCGGCGGCGAAGATCCGGTCGAGACTGAAGCGCGGCGAGACTCTCCACCAGCTCGCCATGGGAGCGGTAGACGAGGCCGCCGCCGGAGGAGCGGACGGCTTCCTCGAGAGCGCCGCCCGCGGTGACGACCGCGGGGATTCCGGCGGCGAACGCCTCGACCGCGGAGAGCCCGAACGTCTCGTAGGCCAGAGAGGGAACGATCGCGGCGACCGCCTCGCGGTAGAGCCGGCGCAGCTCCGCGTCCCCGACCCGGCCGATCATCCGCACGTGCGGGAGGTTCTGCGTCGCCTCACGTAGCGGCCCCTCCAGGCTTCCGGACCCCGCGATCACGAGGTCGGCGTCGTCGTACGACCGGAAGGACTCGACCAGAGCCTCGATGCCCTTCAGCTTTTCGAGCCGTCCGGCGTAGAGAAAGAAGGGGCGGTCCGAAGCCGGCGCGGAAGCCGTGTCGGCGGGACTCGCGCTTCCGAAGTCAGGAACGAAATGCGGGAGGAGGCGGATCGGGGCCGGGAATCCGTTCCTCGCGTGCAGATCTCGGCAGGTCTCGCTCGGCGCGAGAAACGCGCCCACCGCGCCGGCGCCGCGGCGGACGGCTCCCGTGTACCTCCAGAGCTGCGGCGGGCGCCGCCCCGCGATCGTGCAGGACACGCAGGTGCGGCGCGTGCACCGCTCACGGTCGTATCGCCAGAGCACGTGCATCGGACAGACGAACCAGTAGTCGTGCAGCGTGCAGATCTTGATGGCCGAGCCGTACCGGAGCAGATGCGGAGCGCCGAGCAGGGACACGTTGTGGAAGTGGATGACGTCATAGCTCTCCGAAGAGAGCATGTCCCGGATCTTCCCGGCCTTTCCGACGGGCCGGCCCAGCTGATGGCTCGCGAGGAGATCCGCCCGCGCGAGCGAGCCGCCGCGGAGGGAGCGGACGGCCAGGTTCGGAACGAGTCGAGGCGCCTCCACGGCTCGCAGCGGAGACAGGGTTTCGAATGCGTCCGAGTCGTGCAGCACGTCCACACGGTGTCCCTCGCGTGCGAGCGCATGTGCCAGCCGTTCCACGAACACGGCGTCGCCTCCGAAGCTCTCGGGCGGGTAAAACGTCGTCACGAGACAGATACGGAGGCTCTTCACCCGGGCCTCCCGACCGCGGCCGGCCGGACGCGCGTTCCCCGCGCCGCTTCGTTCGACATGGCTCTCCCGAGGGCCCCTTTCCGCCGACGTTTGTGGTTCCGGTCCGCTCTCGTATTCTCCCCTACGCTGGCCGGAGAGTCCGGTCCTCTCGCGCCACGGAAGGAGCACCTCGCGTGACTCGGGTCTCGATCTCGCTGATCGTCGCGCAGCCCCGGGGAATGGACGCGCACCCGCGTCATCTCGACGCGTTCCGCTCCGAGCTCGATGCCGGGCGCGGGGACGAGATTCTCGTCGAATCGGCGTCCGAAACGTGGACGCTGGCGCCGCAGTTGTGGGCCCGGGGAATCGATCGCGCAGGCGGCGAGATCGTGGCGCTCACCCTGGCGTCGATGGCGCCCGTCCCGGGATGGGCGGCGGCGGTCCGCGACGCGATCGGGGGCGGCGTCGCGGGCGTCGGCGGAGCGATCGAGCCCGGCCCGGGGCTCACGGCTCTGGACTGGGCGGTGCACCTGTGCCGATACTCCGCCTATCTGCGTCCTTTTTCGAACCGTCTCGTCTCGACGCTGCCGGGAGACAACGCCGCCTACCGGCGCGGGGAGATCGAGCGCTGGCGGCCGCTCTGGGCCGGCGGATTCTGGGAAACCGAGGTCGACGCGGCGCTCGTCGCGAGCGGGGCTCGATTGATCCTGACGCCGGCGATCGTCGTGCACCACGGGCATTCGGCGGGGTTCATCGACTTTTGCCGCAATCGCTTCGCCCACGGCATCCGCAGCGGACAGAGCCGCCGGAAGACAGCCCCGCGTTTCACGACGGCGGTTCGGGTCCTCGGCGCGCCTCTCGTCCCGTTCGTGCTTCTGATCCGGATCGCCCGGCGCGCGGCTTCCCGCGGCTACGCCGCCCGGTTCCTCGCGTCGCTCCCCTTCCTCCTTCCCTTCCTGGCCGCGTGGGCGCTCGGCGAAGCGGTGGGCGGCTGCCGCTCACGGGAAACGGGTCTGGCTGCCCGGTCCGGAGAACGCGGTTGAACGAAGGCCCGCCCGCGCCCGCCGGAACGCCCGAGATCTCGGTCGTGATCCCCGCGGTAAACTCGTTCTCCCTCCTGCGCCGCACGCTGACGGCGCTCGCGGAACAGCCCCGCCCGGAGGCCCTCGAGATCGTCGCCGTCGATCGGCTCCCTCCGGCGGACTCCAACGCTCTGCGCCGGCAATTTCCGAAGGTTCGGGTCCTCCCCGGCTCGGGCCTCACCATTCCGCGAATGCGCGCCGCGGGGATCCGGGCGGCGCGCGCGCCAATCATCGCCATCCTCGAGGACCACATGGAGGTCTCGCGGACGTGGCAGGACGCGATGCTTCGCGGCCACCGCGCCGGGGCGGCGGCGGTCTGGGGGTCCATGACCAACGGGTGTTTCTCCCCCGTCGACTGGGCGGCCTTTTTCACCGAATACAGTGAGCACATGACGCCCGTCGGGGAGGAGAACGCCCCGGGCCCTCCGGGAAACAACGTCTCCTACCAGCGCGCCGCGATCGACGCGTGCGGAGACGCCTTCTTCCGGGGCGCCTGGGAGACCTTCGTCCCGCCGGCCTTTGCCCGGCGCGGCTTCGCCGTCCGATGCGCGGGCGGGGCCGAAGCGGTCCACACGAAGCCTTTCTCCGTCTCCCACTTCGTCTCGCAGCGCTGGCACATCTCTCGTTCCTACGCGGGAATGCGCGCGAAGGAATTGTCGTGGCCCCGGAGGATCGCCTCGGCGGCCGCCTCTCCTCTTCTCGTGCCGCTCCGGGCCTGGCGGATCGTCCGCAGCGTCGCCCGCCGGCGGGAGACGCTTCCTCGGCGCGCGCTGCCTCGGAGCCTTCCCTGGATCGTGGCGTTTCTCGCCGTGCGCGCCGCGGGCGACGCCGCCGGCTACCTCCTCGGCGAGGGCGGATCGACCCTGAAGGTGGTCTAGCGGTGCGACTCGGAATCGAGGCGGGCGCGTGGTGCAATCCTCGGGGCTATGGCCGTTTTCTCCGCAGCCTCTCCTCCGCTCTGGCGCGCCGGGGACGCCACGAGTGGATCCTCGCTCTGGACGAGGTGACGGCGGAGAGTCTCGGGACCGCGAGCGAGGCGCCGCCGCGGGTCGTGATCGCGACCGGCCATACCGCGAGTGCCGGGGCCTCGGCCGAGCACCGCCGCTCGCTGAGCGACATGTTCCGGATGAGCCGCGGTCTGTCGCGGGGCCGATTCGACGCGATCCTGTTTCCCTCACCCCTCACCTACGTCCCGGTCCGGGGAACCCCCGAGTTTCTCGTGCTCCACGACGTGACGGCGGAACGCCACCCGGAGCTGGTGTTCGAGTCGTCCGCGGCCGCGCGCCGGTGGCGGTGGAAGACGAAGATCGGTCTCCGGAGGGCCCGCCGGGTCCTGACCGTCTCCGAGCACTCCCGGCGGGGAATCGCCCGGATCTATGGCATCGACGCCGGCCGGATCCACGTCATTCCCGAGGCCGCCGATCCGGTCTTCTTCGAGCCCGCGCGACCCGGCCCGAAGCGCCCGCGTCCCTATCTTCTCTTCGTCGGAGGCCTCTCGCCCCACAAGAACATCTCCGTCGTGGTCGAGGCGTTGAAGAGCGTCCCCGAAATTGATCTTCTTCTCGCCGGCCCGTTCGAGACGGACGTCTTCCATGCGCAGGACGTCGCCGCGCTGATCGCGGCCTCCGGACTGGAGAGTCGCATCGAGCGCATCTCCGACCCCGACGACGCCGCCCTTCGCGATCTGTATGCCGGCGCGCTCGCCCTCGTCCTTCCCTCGCTCGACGAGGGGTTCGGGCTTCCGGCCATCGAGGCGGCGGCGGGCGGGACCCCGTCCATC
Source organism: Acidobacteriota bacterium (assembly GCA_020199905.1). Classification (GTDB taxonomy): domain Bacteria; phylum Acidobacteriota; class Thermoanaerobaculia; order UBA5066; family Gp7-AA6; genus JALYUA01. The sequence goes on along the minus strand of JAIVJS010000006.1, from coordinate 13,326 downwards.
CTGTCCCGCAGCACGGGAGCGGCGGAACGGCTCGACGGATCCGCGCTGCTCTTCGACGCCCGCGATTCAAGGCAGCTCGTCTCCCACGTGCGGAGCCTCCTCCAGGAGCCTGCCAGGCGGGCGGCTCTCGGCGCGAAGGCGCGAAGGAGCGCGGCGCTTCTCGACTGGGATCAGGCCGCCGCCGCCGTCGAGGAGACGCTCGAAGGGGCGCTTCCCGTCTGAGCCGGAAGCCGGCGCCTTCTGCCGCGGCCTTCAGCGGGGGACGGGGCGTTCGGCGGGCGAGGGCGCGGGGCGGACCCGACGGAAATCCGACGGCCGCGGTTCCTTTTTCGCGGACAGCGAGCCCGCGGGATACAGCAGAACCAGGTCTTCCGGATGCACGAGGTGAAGCTCCTCCCGCGCGACTCTCTCGGCGGGAAACTGGTGCCGGATCGCCGCCTCGATCGCCAGGCGGAGCTCGCCGTTCTCTCTCGCGCGCTCCGCGATCTGGAGGTCGAGCCGTTTGACGTCTTCACGCGCGTTGTGGAGATCCAGGACTTTGTGATCCCAGAGGAGCAGCATTCCCAGAACGACCGCGGAGCAGGCGAGCGAGACGAAGAACGTCAGGAACGGACGCGGGGCGCGCGGCGGCGCAGGAGTCTCTCTCATCCGCGGAACGCCGTTTTCCCGGCGAAGACCCCGGCGGCGCCGAGCTCCTCTTCGATCACGAGGAGGCGGTTGTATTTCGCCAGCCTCTCCCCGCGGCACGCCGAGCCCGTCTTGATCAGCCCGCTGTTGACGGCGACGGCGAGGTCCGCGATCGTGTCGTCCGAGGTCTCGCCGGAGCGGTGCGAGACGATCGTCCGGTACCCGTTCGTCTGCGCCATACGGACCGCCTCGAGGGTTTCCGTGACGGTGCCGACCTGGTTCAACTTGACCAGCAGCGCGTTGGCCAACCCATCCGCGATGCCCTCGGCGAGAATCGCGGGGGTCGTGACGAAGAGGTCATCCCCGACGAGCAGCATCTTTTCGCCGAGCTGCTCCGTCGCAAGCGCCCACCCTTTCCGATCGCCCTCCGCGAGGCCGTCCTCGATCGAGGCGATCGGGTAGCTCGCGGCGAGATCCGCCCAGTAGGCAACCATCTGCCCGGGCGAGAACGTTTTCTTCTCCCCGGCGAGCACGTACTTCCCTTTCTGGAAAAACTCCGAGGCCGCGGGATCGAGCGCGATCACGATGTCGCGGCCGGCGTGATACCCGGCGGCTTCGATCGCGGACACGAGCAGGTCGAGGGCCTCTCGTGACGAGCCGATGTCGGGAGCGAAGCCGCCCTCATCGCCCACCGCCGTCGACAGACCCTTCTTCTTGAGCTTCGACTTGAGGACGTGGAAGACCTCGACTCCCGCGCGGAGCGCCTCGGAGAACCGGTCGAAGCCGACGGGACAGACCATGAACTCCTGGGGGTCGAGCCGGTTGTCGGCGTGCACGCCGCCGTTGATCACGTTCATCATCGGGACCGGGAGGATCCGGGCGGACGCCCCGCCCAGGTACCGGTACAGCGGCAGCCCGGAAGCGTCCGCGGCCGCGCGCGCCACCGCCATCGAGACGCCCAGGATGGCGTTGGCGCCGAGCCGTCCCTTGTTCGCCGTCCCGTCGAGCTCGATCAGGATCCGGTCGATCAGCGCCTGGTCGCGTGCGTCGGTCCCCGATATCTCCTCCGCGATCTCCCCGTTGACGTGCGCGACGGCCTTCAAGACTCCCTTGCCGGCGTACCGTTTCGGATCACCGTCGCGCAGCTCCAGGGCCTCCCGCTCGCCCGTGGACGCGCCCGACGGCACCCCGGCGCGGCCCGTCGCGCCGCCGGAGAGCAGGACCTCGACTTCGACCGTCGGGTTTCCTCGCGAGTCCAGGATCTCGCGCCCCAGGACCCCTTCGATCAGAAAGCTCAAGGCCGCAACTCCTTCGTTCAGACCCTCGAGCCTCGGTCAGACCTTCAGGAGGTCCTGCGCCGCCTGCGCGAGCGCAGAGACGTCCTGCGCGGACCTCGCTTCGACATAGACCCGCGCCACCGGCTCGGTGCCCGATTCTCGAACCAGAATCCACGAACCGTCCGCGAAAATCAACTTCATTCCGTCCAGCAGGTTCACGGACGCCACCCGGATTCCCGCGAGACTCTCGGGGGGCGACGCGCGGCGCCCCGCAAGCGCCTGCCTCGCCTCGGGCGAGAGCGGAAGGTCGACGCGGCGGGAGATGAAGGGTCCGATCTCCGCGGCAAGCTGTCGCGAAAGCTCGCCCAGGGTCTTTCCCGTCGCGCCCGCCATCTCCGCGACGAGAAGGTCGGCCAGGATTCCGTCCTTTTCGGGGACGTGTCCCTCGACTGTCAGACCGGCGCTCTCCTCGCCTCCCAGGAGAATCTCCCCGGCGATCAGTTTCTCTCCGATGTACTTGAACCCGACGGGCGTCTCGTAGAGCGGCACGCCGTACCGCGCCGCGATCGCATCCAGGGCGTGCGTCGTCGCGACGCTCCTCGCGATGCCGCCCCGGAGCCCCTTGCGCCCGAGAAAGTCGTTGGCGAGAAGCGCGAGGATGTCGTTGGGCTGGATGTATCCGCCGGTCTCGTCGCAGATCCCGAAACGGTCGGCGTCGCCGTCGCACGACAGACCGAGCCGCGACTTGTTCGCGACCACGGCGCGGCCGAGGGCGACCAGCTCACGCTCCCCGCACTGCGGCGACTCCCCGCCGAACAGCGGGTCCGCCCTGGCGTTCAGGCTTTCGATCTGCGCCCCGCATCCGCGCAGGTACGCGTCGAGAAAACCGGCGGACGTCCCGAAGCGGAAGTCGAGGGAGAAACGCGGATTTCCGAGGGCGACGTCCGAGCCGCGAACCTTCCGGCCCAGATCCTCCAGGTACGGCGGCACCGGATCGAACTCGGGGACGGGTTCGGGCGCGGGCGGCGGCATTTCCGGGATCTCCGCGAGGAACGCCTCGATCCGCGAGGTGACCGCGGGAAGGGAGGGCGCCCCGTCGGAGGTCGAGAACTTGATGCCGAGATACTGCGGCGGATTGTGGCTCGCGGTGAAGTTCACGCCTCCGGCGGCTCCGCGGCGGCGAATCTCGAACGCGAGCACCGGCGTTGGAATCGGCCGGCTGGACATCTCCGCGGCAAACCCGGCGGTCTGCAGGATCCGGGCGGCTTCGGCGGCGAACCGGCCCGCCAGGAACCGGGTGTCGTAGCCCACCAGCACGAGACCGCCCGCGTGGCCTTCCGCATCGAGCGTCCGGGCAATCGCGGCGACGACGCGGCGGGCGTTGCCGAACGTGAATTCCTCGGCGAGGACCGCCCGCCAACCGGAAGTTCCGAACCGGATTGCGACCATCGATCACCTCTCGTAGCCGGAGGAGCGGGAAGGAGCCGGCCAGGGTCTGCGTTGCCCGTGGCGGATGAGCCCCACGACGGATTCCCTTCCCGTGCCGCCGCGCGGCGGCGATGATCTCACGCCGCGGCGGCGGCGGGATCGCGCCCGCGCTTCAATCCCGGCGGCCCTCCTTCTTCTCGCGATCTCCCTGGTTTCGGGTTCCGGCGGACAGGCCGCTCCCTCTTCCCGCCGCGGACTGCGCCTTCGCGCCCCTCGACTCGAGCGCCCGCTCACCGAGAAAACGCCTGACCCTTCCCGCCCCGGAGACCCCGTCAAGGCGGCGGTGCTCGACCGGATCAACGCCGACCGCGCCCGGTTTGGAATCGCTTCCGTCGGCTGGGACGAAGGAGCCGCGCGGGTGGCCGACGCCTTCTGCGCGCGGCAGATCCAGGAGCGAAGCCGCGGACACTTCCTGATGGACGGACTTCCGCCCTACGCGCGCACGGCCTTCGCCGGAATCTTCGGGCTGCACTCGGAAAACTCGGTGTCCTGGGTGACGACCGCGCCGAAGTTTCTCGAGACGACCATCGCCCTCGCTCTCTCCGGGGAGGAGCAGATGATGGAGGAGAGGCCGCCGGCCGACGGCCATCGCGTGACGATCCTCGATCCCGAGGCGACGCACGTCGGCGTCGGGTACGCGATCGCCGCCGGACGTTTTCAGATGTCGCAGGAGTTTCTGACGCGCCGCATGGAACGCGTCACGCTCGCCGCCCTCGAAACGTCCTCCGCGGGAGTCCTGGTGTCCGGCCGGCCCGCAGCCGGCTGGCGCCTCCGGTTCGTGACGATCGCCCGGGAAGACCCGCCGGCGCCGCTCACCCGGGAACAGGCGTCCGGTAAGACGAGCTACTCCTATCCCCGCGCAAGCCTCGCGTACATACCGGAAGGGGTGCGCGGAATGCAGGTGGTCGGCATGACCACCCACGACAAAGTGCGCCTCCTCCCGGGGCACGAGTTCGTCTTTCCGTTCACCCCGGACCGGCCGGGGCTCTACACTTTCGAGTTCTACGTGGCGCAGGGCGACGGCTCGCGGCCCCGGCCCGGAGGCGGAGCGACCATCTGGATTGTTGACGGAGGAGAGGTTGAGCGTTGAGCGTTCGATCCAGGAGGGAGACGAAGAACTCGAGATGACGTGTTCACGATCCTGGTGATCGCGCCCGAGGGCGCCGCTGAAATCGATGGCGGGAATCCCTCCGTCGAAGTCCTCCGGGCGCGCGACTCGGAGGAGGCGCTCGAGAAGCTGGGGCGGAACCGGCGGGTGGACGCCGTCCTGCTTCTCTGCGGGACCGCGAACGCGCAGATGGCCCGGGAGATCCGGGAAGACAACCCTGCCCCTCCCCCTCTCTTCACGGTGGAAGGGGACGGTGACGCCGGGCCGGGCTCCCGACGCCTCCCGGCCGCCACCGCCGGGCGCGTCCTCGACACCCTGATCGGGCAGTTGAGCGCTCCGGCCTGGTAGAAAACTCCCTCGCGAAGGCCGTTTCCGGCGCGCCGCCACGGCTAACCGCGGGCCTGGCCGCGCCCGGCGACGGGCGCCGGCCGGCGCGGACAAGCCGTGTTAAGGTAAGAGTTTAGGGGGTCCCCATGTCCGGTTGCGGCGGCTGCACGACGGGCAATTCTTATAATCCCGGAGGCCACTATGTGGGCATCCGGATCAACGAGCACGAGGATGGGCGGGTGGTCTTCTGTGAGACCTCCGGGGCGTCCCTGGAAAAGGGCCAGCGCGTCATCGTCGAGGGGGAGCAGGGCCTTGAATACGGGCAGGTTTCGACGCTCCACCCGCTGATTGTCAAGCAGTGCCAGCTCCGGGAAGCCCGGAGGCTGGTGCGGGTGGCCAGCGACGGCGACATCTCCAACTACCAGGCCAAGGTCGAACGCGAAGCCCGGTTCTTCAACGACACCCGGGAGCTGGCGTCCGAGAAGCGGCTGCCGCTGAAGCTCGTGCGGGCCGAGGAGAGCTTCGACGCCCGCAAGTACACCGTTTTCTACACGTGCGAGACGCGTGTGGACTATCGGAAACTGGTGGCCGATCTCGCCCTCAAATACCCGACGCGCATCGAGATGCGGCAGGTGGGCCCCCGCGACGAGACGAAGATGCGGGGCGGCCTCGGTCCCTGCGGGCTGACGCTCTGCTGCTCCACCTTCCTGAAGGGGTTTCACCCGGTGACGATCAAGATGGCCAAGAACCAGAATCTTTCGCTAAACCCCTCGAAAATATCGGGGATGTGCGGGCGGCTGATGTGCTGCCTGGCCTACGAGGACGAGGGCGGACGGCCCTCCCCGGAGGCTCTCAACGGAGGCCGGAAACCGGAGAATAATTTCCCGGAGGCCGCCGTTTAGGGGAATCAACGCAGACCCGCCTTTTCAGGAGGCTCGAAGATTAACGTGCCCAAAGGAATTCCTGCAGGGGGTGCCCCGGACGAGGCGCCCGGAAACCGAAAGCTCATACGCCCGAACTTATCCGAGCTCGCGGAGCGCTACCCGACCCGCACGTTCGCTCAACGCAAGCAGACGCCCGCCGAGCAGACGAACGCCGAGAGCTACTACTACCTCAAGCAGATGGCCGCCAAGACCCCGATGGTGGTCGTCTTGACCGACGGTGAGCAGATCCACGGCTGGATCGAGTGGTACGACAAGCACTGCCTCAAGGTGAACCGGGAGCGCGGACCGAACCTGCTCATCCCGAAGGCGTCGATCAAGTACCTCTTCAAGGAAAGCGAAGCCGAGGGTCCGAGGGGGAGTGGGAACAGATAGCCGTCGGGCTTTCAGCTGTCAGCCAGAGACTCCTCGCTTCGGTTGTCCTTCGCTCCCGCGTCGTACGAGTTCGTAGGAATCCAGAAAGGCGACCGGCGTCTGCGTTGGGCTGATGCTGAAAGCTGATAGCTGACAGCTCCTACCGGGCTCCCCTTCCGCTCAACACCGCCGGCACCGTCTTCAGAAGGATCTTCAGGTCGAGCATCGGCGACCAGGTGTCGATGTACTTGAGATCCAGGGCCATCCAGCGGTCGAAGTCCACCTCGTTGCGACCGGAGACCTGCCAGAGGCACGTCAGCCCCGGGTTCATGCTCAGGCGGCGGCGCTGCCACGGCTGGTAATGCGAGACTTCCTCGGGAAGGGGCGGGCGGGGACCGACCAGGCTCATGTCTCCCCGGATCACGTTCCACAGCTGAGGCAGCTCGTCGACCGACAGGCGCCGCAGGATGCGCCCGACGAAAGTCGACCGCGGGTCCCGCGACATCTTGAAGACCGGACCGGACATCTCGTTCAAGTGCGAGACCTCCGTCAGACGCTGCTCGGCGCCCGCATCCATCGTCCGGAACTTCAAGAGCGTGAAGTGCCTGCCGTTCAAGCCACAGCGGACCTGGCGGAAGAACACGGGGCCCCGTGAGGTCAGTTTGATCGCGATCACGGCCAGGACCTGGATCGGAAGCGTCAGGAGAAAGAGGCATAGCGACACGGCGAGGTCGATGGCGCGCTTGACCACGAGCTGGGTCGGGTTGGAGGGCGTCGTCGTGAAGGAGAGGAGCGGCACGCCGTCGAGTTCCTCGAGGACCGGCCGCGCGAGCACGTGGGGAAAGATGTCGAGCGAGACGTGGGCGCGGACCCCGTGCCGTTCGGCCACGAGGAGCGCCTCCTCGTAGGCGCCGAGCTTTCCCTTCTCGATCACGAAGACGACTTCATCGACGACCTCCCGAAGAAGGACGCTCTCGAGGTCCGTGATCTTGCCCGCGCACGGCCACCGGTTCGCCCGCCGGATCTCGCCCCCGTTGTCGTCGTCCAGATAGCCCATCACCCGGAAACCCCAGTGCGGGTGGGCCTCCAGGAAATCGGCGAGCTGCGCCGCCTTCTGGCCCGTGCCAACGAGCAGCACGGTGCGGAAGTTGAAGCCCCGCGAGCGGACCCATCGCGAGACGAGGCGCAGCGCGACCTTCTCCGTCGCCAGAAACGCGAAGTTGACGGCGGCGAAGACGACGAGCAGCCACCGGCTGACGAACTCGAGCCTCAGGCCGTACACGAGCAGGGCGAGCATCGCGGTGCCGCCGACCGCGACCTTCGTCGCCGCCCAGATGTCTTCCGCGAGCGGCGTCGTCCGATGGCTGCGGTAGAACCCGGCCACGGACAGCATCACGGCCCAGAACGGAAGGATCAGGACGAGGAGAAAGAGGTACCGGTCGAAGGGGTGCAGCGGTTTCGGAAACAGAGACGGCGACAGCGAGGTCAGCACCACGTGACGGATCACGTAGGCCACCGGGAGAGACAGGGCCGTCAGAGCCAGGTCTCCCGCCAACACCCCGAGCGCGATCGCCCGCGCCTTCTGTTTCAGCATCGAGCCGTCCGTCGTCGGCGGTCGAACCGCCGGCGGACCCGGATGTTATGAAATGGGGGGCCGTCCTTCAAGAACGGCTTCGTAACGGCTGGCGACATCATCCCAACGATACCGTTCTTCCGTTCGTTCTCTCGCTCGCTCTTTCCATACGGAAAAGGCGGCCGGATCATCCAGGATCCTGGCGAGGAGCCCGGAAAGGGTTTCCGGTCGCCGCCCGTCGAACGCAAGAGCCGCGCCGCCCGCCACCTCCTCGTTTTCCGCCGAGTGGTGGTAGCAAACGACCCGTCCGTAACCGAGCGCTTCGACGAGGGCGGGGTGGGTTCCCCCGACTTCCGTCGCCTGGACGTAAACCGCCGCGTGCGCGAGCAGCTCCCGATAGCCCTCGCCGTAGATGGCCCCCGGAAAAAGCACGCGGGGGTCCGCGGCGGCGCGCACCCTCTCGATGTACGCGCGCGCATACGGGGCGTCGCCCACGATCACGAGGGGTACCGTTCCCGGAACCTTCCGATACGCCTCGACGACCGCAAGCGCGTTGTTCTCGGGCTCGAGGCGCGAGACGTAAAGGACGTATCCCTCGGGCCGCAGCCCGAGCACCTCGAGAGCGGACGTCCCGGAGGGCGCCGGGAGATCGCCGCCATAGGGGATGAAGACCGTGGGAAATCCGTACCGCTCCCGGTAGTACTCCTGGATCACGCGGGCGTCTGAAACGACGGTGTCGGGAAGCAGCGTGGAGAGCCGTTCGGAGATTCGATACGCGGCCTTCCCCGCGGCGCTCCATTTCCGGCGGTGGCGCTCGAGACCGTCGACGTTCAATACGACGCGCGTCCTGCCGGAGAGACGCGGAACGAAGGAGGAAGCCGCGTTGATCGCGTTGCAGACGAGCACCGCGTCGTAGCGCTCGAGCGCCGCGTCGAGCGCGGACAGGGCTCCGTGCGCGACGGTGTCGAGATACTTCGTCGGGATCGTCGGAAGAACCCGTACGCGCGCGCCGCGCCAGGTCTCGACGCCCGCGGCGGCGTAGCGGGTTCGCGTGTACACCGTGACCTCGTGACCTCGCGCGGCGAGACGCGCCGAGAGCTCTTCCGCCAGCGTCTCGAATCCTCCGTAGCGGGCGGGTATCCCCCGGGTGCCGAGGATCGCCAGGCGCATGGAAGGAAGCTATCAGCTCTCAGCTGTCAGCTGTCGCTCCCTGAAGTCTCGGGAGCGTCTGGATCTCGCGGCGCTTCGACCACAAACGTTTGCGGTTTTGCCAGAGCCAGCGGAAGGCGGGCAGAGACGAGCGCTCGACGGTCAGGCATGCGCCGATCACGAGGAGGTCCCGCGCCAGCGTGGGCAGCAGAGTGCGAAAGGCATCGCCTCCGGACTGGTTGTTGATGCGGAGAAGAAAGCGGTTCTTGACCGAATGAAGGTTGACCGCCGCCGTCATCTGCCGCCGCCGCTCCGGAAGATTGCGCCGGCGGTGGTAGGCCAGCGCGCCCGGGACGTAGAGGCACCGCCACCCGAGATTTCGCAGACGCCAGGCGAGATCGGCATCCTCGCGGTAAAGGAAAAAATCGGCGTCGAAAAATCCGGTGGAGATCCGGGCGGCACCGAGCGCATCGCGCCGGTACAGGCCGGCGGCCCCGCTCGCGCCCTCGATCTCCTCCTCCCGCTCGTAACGGCCGGCGGCCGGCTCGCCGGCGCCGCGGTCGAAGTGGCGGCCGGACGGCCTGAACACGATCCCCGCGGAGTCGAGCACTCCGGACGGGCGAAGATCCGGTCCGTCGCCACGCAGCAGCCGGCCGGAGGCGGACCCGGCGTCGGGCCGAGCGTCCATGCGCGCCACGATGGTGGCGGCGAAGTCGGGCTCGAGGCGGCAGTCCGGATTCAGCGCGAGAACGTAGCGGCTCTCGGTGGCGTCGATGCCCGCGTTCATCGCCGCGGCGAACCCTGTGTTTTCCGGCAGGGCGACGACGCGCACTCCGAGTCTCGCCGCTTCGGCCCGCGAACCGTCCGCCGACGCATTGTCGACGAGAAGGACCTCGCGCGAAACGCCCCGCTGAGCGAGCGCCGACGCGAGAGAGATCGGGAGGTCGGCCGCGTCGTTGTAGGAGACGACGATGATCGCGACGTCGACGGGGCGGCGGCGCGGCTCGGGGGGTCCGTTCAAAGATTGGCCCTCGAGAGCCCGAGCGCCAGCCGCAGGACCGCAACGTAGGCGCGCGCAGCTTCTCCCCGCCGCCGCGGGACGCTCCGGCGAAACGGGAGGAGGGCGAGCCTCAGCGCCATCCCGCCGGCCAGCAGGAGGCGGTACGCGCCGCGGGACGCCGCGGGATAGTGCTTGCGCCGGTACCGCAGGGCATTCGTGTACAGGATCGGCAGGAAGCGGTCGTAGCCGAGCCGCGCGGAGGAAACGCCGCCGGCATGGGTGAACCGCGCGGACGGCCAGTAGAGGATCGAGCCCTCGGGCGCGAGCCGCGCGCACAGATCCACGTCCTCGAACCAGGCAGGCACGAACGTCTCGTCGAATCCGCCGATGCGATCGAACGCGCGGCGGCGCACCGCGAGAGCCGCCGCCGCGGCCTGCTCAACGGGAAAAGGCCGGTCGCGGTCGGCATCCGCGTAGCGTGCGGCGCGCCGGCCCGCTCCGTCCGGCCGCAGATGCTCGCCGAGCAGGAGCTCGCGCGCGTCCGAGGCGAGCCGCGGAAGGTGCCGGACCTGAAAGGTGAATTGGTCCTCGCGACCCGGCGCCGCGAGAGCGCGGCGTCCCGGCGGCCCGGGCTGCCCGTCCGCGGCGTCCCACAGCCTCGGCGCGAGCGCGGAGGCTTCCGGGTGCTCCTCGAATCCCCGCGCCAGGGCCGGGAAGGGATCCCCCACCGCCCGCGTATCGGGATTCAGGAAAAGAAGTATTTCGGCGTCCGCCGCGGCCGCGGCTCCCTGGTTGGCGGCGGGCGCGAGCCCGCGGTTCTCGGCGTTGATCAGAATGACCGCTTCCGGCCAGAGCGCGCGGATCCGATCCTCGCGTACCGAGTCCTTCCCGTTGCCGACTGCCACGAGACGGACGGGCAGATCCGGGCGGGCGGATCCGGCGCGGCTCGCAGCGAGCGACCGCACGGCTTCCTCGAGGTCGTCCGCATCGTTCCAGGAGACCAGGATGACCGCGATGCCGCCGGTTGCGGGAGAGGGTCGCGCCGGCGTTTCGGGCGGAGGGGCGCCGGCGCTCACCCGGCGAGTCGGTCCCGGCCCGCCGGGCTGCCCTGGTTCCCCGCGGCGCCGGCCGTCCGAGGCCAGTCCGCCAGCGGCCTCGCTCCGCCGGCTCCCGCCCGCGCGGCGCGCGCGGTGAACGCCAGGCCGCTCCACACCGCCAGAAGCAGCAGCGGCGCGCGCCAACCGAGCGACCGCGCGTGCGCGACGTCCGCCCGGAGCAGGCTCGGCACCTCGCGCCGGAGGAGCCGCGGCTCGAAGTTGCGGAAGAGGGTCCGCCAGCGGTTCTTCGCGACCCAGACGGCGCGCTTCCAGGGAGTCCGCGATCCGGTGCGAGAGCCCTCGTGCCGCGCGAGCGCCGCCGGGTCGCAGGCGAAGCGCCACCCGGCGCGCGCCAGCCGGAGAGAGAGGTCGACGTCCTCGTAGTACGCGAAGAACGAAGGCTCGAACACTTCGGCCGGGGCGGCCACGTCCTCGAGCGCGTCTCTCCGGTAGAGCGCGGCCGTCGCCGAGACGCCGCTCACCTCGAAGACGCCCGAGGGCGCGCAGGAGGGAGCCGCGCCGCCCAGGAGGGGGACAGCCTCCCGGCGGGAGTTCCAGTCGAGCCCCGCGGAATCGATGCGCGTTCCGTCCGACGTGAGGACCAGCCCCTGCACGCCGGCCAGCCGTTCGTCGAGACCGAGCCTCGCGGCGAGCCGGGCGACGTAGTCGGACGCAAGGGTCGCGTCGTTGTTCAGCAGCAGGATGAAAGGGGCGCGCGTCCTGGCGATCCCCTCGTTCGCGGCCCCGGCGAAGCCGAGGTTGCGGGAGAAGGGGATCACCCGGACCTCCGGCGCCTCGCGGCCCAGCCTCTCCCGCTCCTCGGGGCTCGACGCGTTGTCGACGACCACGATCGACAGATCGATCGCCGTCTGGGCCTCGAGCGACCGGAGGGCCGCGAAAAGGGAGTCGCCGCCGTCGCGATTGACCACGACGCAATCGACTTCGGCGAGCTGGAAGGGAGGGCTCAAACGGTTGACTCGGACACGCGCGCGATGTAAACCGGCGACGTTCATGTTAGCACGCGAGAGGCTTCGTTCGGAGGCGGAATCCCTCCTCCGCGAGTTCCCGGAGCGCTACGCCTCCTCCGGGATCCATCGCTTCGTGGAGCTCGACCGCGACCGGCGGGAGAGCGTCACGCGCCTGGAAGAGAAGCGCCGGCGGCGCAACGAGCTCACCGCGGTGCGCGCGAAGCCCGACCCGGAAACGATCGCCGAGATGAAGCGCCTGAAGGAGGAGATCCGCGGTCTCGAAGAGAACGTCGAAGCGCGCGAGAGCGAGCTCGCCGCCGCCGAAAGGAGCATTCCCAACGCTCCTCATGCCACCGTCCCGCGAGGAAAAGATGAGAGCGCCAACCGCCTGGAGCGCACGTGGGGACAGCCGCGGGCGTTCGATTTTCCTCCGCAGCCGCACTGGGACCTCGGGCCGGCGCTCGGGATCCTCGACTTCGAGCGAGGGGTCAAAATCGCGGGAGCTCGGTTCACGGTGCTTCGCGGAGCGGCCGCCCGCCTCTCGCGCGCGCTCGGCGCGTTCATGCTCGACCTTCACACGCGCGAGCACGGTTACGAGGAGATCCTGCCGCCGGTTCTGACCAACGCCGAGTCGCTCTTCGGGACCGGTCAGCTGCCGAAGTTCGAGGACGATCTCTTCAAGACCCGCGAAGGGCTCTACCTGATCTCTACGGCTGAGATTCCCGTGACCAACCTCCATCGGGACGAGATCCTGCGCGAAGACGCGCTCCCGATCCGATACGCCGCCATGACCTCGTGCTTCCGCTCGGAGGCCGGTGCGGCGGGTCGCGATACGCGCGGAATGATCCGGCAGCACCAGTTCGACAAGGTGGAGCTGGTCGCGTTCGCGAAGCCCGAGTCCTCCTACGAGATCCACGAGGCCCTGACGCGACACGCCGAAGAAGTCCTTCGCCGCCTCGAGCTCCCCTACCGCGTCGTGACTCTCTCGACGGGAGACATGGGCTTCAATCCCGCCAAGACCTACGACCTGGAAGTGTGGCTGCCCGGCTTGAACGAGTACAAGGAGATCTCCTCCTGCTCGAACTTCGAGGATTTCCAGGCGCGCCGGGCGTCCATCCGCTTTCGCCGGGCGGAGGGAGAGAAGCCGGAGTACCTGCACACCCTGAACGGCTCGGGACTGGCGATCGGACGAACCTTAGTCGCGGTGCTCGAGAACTACCAGCAGGCGGACGGCTCGGTCGAGATCCCGGCGGCGCTGCGCCCGTATTTCGGCGGCGATCGCATCCCGCGCCCCTAGCTGCCGCCTTGGAGACCGCCGAGTACCAGCGCAATTACGGGCTGGAGCAGAGCTACTGGTGGTTCGCCGGCGTTCGCGCGATGGTCCGCAACCTCCTGGCCGCGAGCGGCGCGCCAGGCC
>JAIVJS010000112.1 GCA_020199905.1 Acidobacteriota bacterium | reverse complement strand
GCCGCGCTCTCCGCCGATCGCCGCACGCTGCACCTCGTCGCGGAGGGGCTCGCCGGCCTTTACGACGGCGGGGGCGAGCCCGCCGAACCGGCCATCCAGTATGCGGACTTCTCGCAGTGGCAGAACGAGCTGCTGGAGACGGACGACGACGCGACCCGAGCCGCCCGCGAGCATTGGGCGGGGATCCCCTTCATCGTGGGAACCGCTCCTTTCGGGGGCCTCACGGAAGCCGTGGGCACCGGCCCGGCCTCTTTGGTGCTCGAGCCGGCCCTTGTCGAGAAGATCGAGCGCTTCTGCGCCGGCGAGAGCGTCGAGCCCCGCGACTTCTTCCTGGCGTCCTGGCAGACGGTCCTCGCCCGGGCGACCGGGGAGGCCGAGATCGTGACCGAAGAGCTCCACCCGGGGCGAAAGCTGGATGACCTGCGGCAGGCGCTCGGGCCTTTCGCGAAGGCGCTCCCGACGCTCGGCCGGTTCGACGGAAACGTTCCCTTCGCAGAGGCCGTGAAGAGCGTGGCCGAGGCCAGAAGGGTAGACGACGAGTGGGAGGAGTACTACGGGCGGCCCGAAGATCTCGAGGCCGCCTCCGAAGCGCGCGCGCGCCGCACCGGCTTCGAGTGGGTGGAGACCCCCCCTCCGGTCCGGCGACCCGTCACCTTTTCGGTCCTTCGGGACTCCGCGCCGACCGGCGGATGGCCGCTCTGGCTCGCGTGCGTCCGGGAGGGGGACTCGCTCCGTCTGATCTGCGGAGCGGACGCGACGCCGGCCGCCCGGGCGGCGGCGGCGCGTCTCGTCAAACATCTCGACGTCCTCGTCCGGGGGGCGGCCGGGAACCCGGTCGCCCGGGCCGGCGAGCTGCCTCTCCTGGGCGACGAAGAAAGGCGAAAGCTCCTCATCGAATGGAACCGGACCGCCGCGCCGTTCTCCCGCTCGCGCACCATTCACGAGCTGTTCGAAGAACAGGCCCGCCGCACGCCGGATGCGCCGGCCGTCGTTTGCGGAAGCGCGCGGCTCTCCTACTCGGAGTTGAACTCCCGCGCGGACACCCTCGCCGGAACGCTCTCCGCGCGGGGAGTTCGCCCCGGGATTCGCGTCGGGCTCGCTCTCGACCGGTCGGTCGAGGTCTTCGTCGCGATGATGGCGATTCTGAAGGCGGGAGGCGCCTACGTCCCCTTGAACCCCGACCATCCGGACGCCCGGCTCGCGATCCAGCTCGCCCAGTGCGAGGCGCCCGTGGTCGTCACGTCTTCCGCATGGGTCGAGAAGTTCTCGGGGTTCGCCGGCCGAAAGATTCTGATGGACGGCCCGGCGGCAGCGCAGCCCGCGGACGCTTCCGTTCACCCCGCTGCGGGCGCGGATGCCTCCGCTCACGCCGGCCCGGACGATACGGTCTACGTGATGTACACGTCGGGCTCGACCGGCGTGCCCAAGGGAGTGGCGGTCCGGCACCAGAGCCTCGTCAACTACGCCGAGTTCGTCATTCGTCTTCTCGGGGCCGACCGGCCCCTGGCCTTCGCGACCGTCTCGACCATCAGCGCGGACCTGGGAAACACCGCAATTTTCCCGAGCCTCCTGTCGGGCGGAACTCTTCACGTCATCGACTACCAGACAGCCATGGAAGGCGACCGGCTGGCCGCGTACGTCGCCGGCAACTCCATCGACGTCCTGAAGGTGGTCCCCTCGCACCTCGCCGCGCTTCTCTCGGCCGGCGGCGCCGGTGTTCTGCCGCGCGGGACCCTGGTGCTCGGAGGGGAGGCGCTCTCCTGGGATCTCGTCGATCGCATCCGCGCCGCGGGCGGGACCTGCCGGATCGTCAACCACTACGGTCCCACGGAAGCGACGGTCGGCTGCCTGACCTACGACGTCACCGCGTCCGCGCTGCCATCTTCCCGGACCGTGCCCGTCGGGAGGCCCATCGCCAATGCCGAGGTGTTCGTGCTGGATCCGGCGATGAGTCCCGTCCCCGTGGGCGTCGCGGGAGAGCTCTACGTAGGCGGCACGGGAATCGCCGCCGAGTACGTCAACCAGCCCGCGGAGACCGCGCAGAAGTTCGTCGCGAACCCCTTCGGCGGATCGGACGGGGGCCGCCTGTATCGGACAGGCGATCGCGTTCGCCATCACCCCTCGGGGGACATCGAGTTCCTCGGGCGGGTCGACGATCAGGTCAAGATCCGCGGGTTCCGGATCGAGCCGGGAGAAGCCCAGGCCGCGCTCGCCGGGCATCCCGCCGTCTCCGAGACCTTCGTGGCGGTCCGCGAAGACTCGCCCGGGGAGCCTCGCCTCGTCGCCTACGTG
Source organism: Acidobacteriota bacterium (assembly GCA_020199905.1). Classification (GTDB taxonomy): domain Bacteria; phylum Acidobacteriota; class Thermoanaerobaculia; order UBA5066; family Gp7-AA6; genus JALYUA01. The sequence goes on along the minus strand of JAIVJS010000112.1, from coordinate 893 downwards.
GTCGCGAAACGCGGGGGCGCCGCGCCGGCGGACGAATTGCGGACCTGGCTCAAGGCCCGGCTGCCGGACTACATGATCCCATCGGCGTTCGTCTCCATGAATTCCCTGCCGCTGACGCCCAACGGCAAGGTGGACCGGAGGGCCCTTCCCGCCCCGGAGCAGGCCGGAAACGGCCGCGAGTACGTCGCGCCGGCGACGCCCGCCGAGGTGGCCGTCGCGCGGATCTGGTCCGAAGTCCTGCGGATCGAGCGGGTCGGGTCCAACGACAACTTCTTCGAGCTCGGCGGCCATTCGCTTCTGGTGACTCAGGTCGTCTCGCGGATGCGGAAAGCCTTCCAGCGCGACCTGCCGATCCGATGGGTGTTCGAATCGCCGACGGTTGCGGAGCTCGCGGCGCGAACGGCCGAGGCGGAAAACGCCGACGTCTCGAGCATCCTGGACGAGCTGGAGGGCCTCCCTGACGAGCCGGACGGCCAGGAGGTCGGACATGAGCCGCCCGTCCGCGCCTGATCTCGCGGAGCGCATTGCGGGACTGTCTCCCGCCAAACGCGAGCTGCTCGAGCGAAGGCTTCGAGAGCGGGGCGAGAGGGCCGTAGCGTCGGAGGTCATTGCGCGGCGGGCGGATGGGGCGCGGGCGCCGCTGTCGTTTGCGCAGCAGCGGCTGTGGTTTTTGGATCAGCTGGAGCCGGGGAATGTTTTGTACAACGTCACGCGCGCGGTTCGGCTGCGCGGGCGTTTGGACGTCGAGGCGTTGCGGCGGGCTCTGTTGGAGATCGTGTCGCGGCACGAGGTCTTCCGGACGACGTTTCATGCCGCCGGCGGAGAGCCGTCATCGCGGATCGCGGCGGAGGGTTCGGTTCCGCTCGTGGTCACGGACCTGACCGGTCTCTCGC
>JAIVJS010000111.1 GCA_020199905.1 Acidobacteriota bacterium | reverse complement strand
GGAACGATGAGCTCTTCGAACCCGGCGTCGCGAGCGGCAAGAGCGAGGCACAACGCTCCCCGGACCGAGCGAACCTCCCCGTTCAAACCGAGCTCCCCGACGAAGATCCGCCTCTTCTCTGCAGCCGGCTCGAGTCCCGCGACGAGAAGGAACGCCACCGCGATCGGCAGGTCGATCGCGGCCCCCGCCTTGCGCAGCGTGGCCGGAGCCAGATTCACGGTGATCGCGCCGGCCGGCAGCGCGTACCCGCTGTTGCGAAGCGCGGAGCGGACGCGCTCGCGCGCCTCCCGGATCCCCGCGTCGGGCAAGCCGACGATGTGAAACGAAGGCAATCCGCGCGAGACGTCGAGCTCCACGTCCAGAACGTGAGCCTCGATTCCGATCGCCGCCGCCGAGTGAACGCGTACGAGCATGCAGGCCTCCTCGAGGGAGAGGAGGACGCCCGGCGCGGAACCGAGAGGACGGGGAGAGTATAGCTCTCAGCTCTCGGCTGTCAGCCGGAACTGAAAACCGAAGACTGAACTATCTGGTCGGAATGTGCAGGCGGTCGCCCGGGCGGATCTCGGCCGAAGTCGCCAGGCTGTTGGCCTTCATCAGCCTCTGGACCGTCGTCCCGTTGCGCGCCGCGATCCTGTAGAGGGTGTCGCCGCCGCGCACCCTGTAGCTGCGCGACGCCGCGACGGCGGCTGGTTTGCTGCGGGGCGCGCCGCGCTCCCGGTGAGCGCCCTTCTTTCCCTTGTGGACGCGGGCAGAGGCCGCGGCGATCACTTCGTGCTGCGGAATCACGATGACCTGCCCGCGGCGGAGCCTGGCCTTCGCCGGGACGGAGTTTGCGGAAGCGAGGTCGGCCACGGCGACGTGGAAGCGGCGGGCGACGGACGCCAGGGTTTCCCCGCGCCGCGCGACGTGCCGCTTGAAGGCGGGCGGCCTGGCCGTGGGTGCCTCCGTGTAGGCGAGGCGCACGGCTTCCGTGGTGCCGACCGGCACCTTCAGGAGGTAACCGTCGGAAAGCCGCGGCGTCGTTTCGCTGCGCAGCTCCGGGTTCAGGCGCTGGAGCTCGTCGAGGCCGACCTTTTCGCCGGAGGTCAAATGGCGCAGCCGGACCGCGCGGTCGAGAAGCACGGTCTCGTACTCGAGCGGTTTCTCGTACTCGACATCGAATCCGTAATGCGCGGGGTTCTTCGCGATGAGAGTCGCGGCGATGACGGCCGGAACGTAGTTCTGCGTCTGAGGCTTCAGGATTCCGGTCGCGGCGAGCTGCCAGAAGTCCGTGATCCCGCTCTTCTCCATCGCCCTCAACACCCGCCCTTCGCCGGCGTTGTAGGCGGCGAGCGCGAGGTACCAGTCGTGAAAGAGCTCGTGGAGGTAGCGGAGATGCTTTGCGGCGGCGCGGGTCGCCTTCTCGGGGTCGCTGCGCTCGTCGATGACCGCGCTCGACGTCAAGCCGTACTGGCGGCCGGTCTTCGGCATGAACTGCCAGATCCCGTGCGCCGTCGCGGACGAGTGGGCGCGGGGCAGGAACGAGGACTCGATCAGGGCCACCTGCGCCAGGTCTCCAGGGATGCCCTCCTCCTTGAAGACCCGATGGATCATCGGCATGTACCGACCGGACCTCGCCAGTCCCCGGCCGATGATGTCGTGCAGGTCGTGCTGGAACGTCGCCAGGATCTTCAGGACCCCTTCGTTGACCACGATCGGAATGTCATACGAGACCCCCGGGGCGTCCGACGCGACGGCGGAAGCGGCCTCGGAGATGGCTTCGGCCGTCGCCTCGACGGGGGCTTCGATCTTCTGGAGCTCGGGAGAGAGGTGGTTTCCCTCGCCGGACGCGGTCTCCTCGGGCGGCGCGGCCAGGGCCTCATACCGCACGATTCCCTCCCAGAGCTCGGCCGAGAAGGACGCGATCTCGGCGCTCGTCACGGGAGGTCCGCCGAGAGGCCGCACCGTCCCGAGGGCCCTGTCGAAGTAGAACTGAGCGCACTGAAAGTCGCCCTGGAGAGCGGACTGCCGTCCGAGCTCGAAGTCCGAGGCGGCCTGCGCCACCACCCGGGCCTCGGGCGAGACGGGGCGAACCGACGGGCGCCGGCCGGCGGCCGACGAGCACCCGGTCGCGAAGAGGAGCAGAGCCGCGGCGCCGGCGAAAACGCAGGGCTTCGCCGGGCGGGGGATCGAACGGGATTGGGTCATCGGGGAAAAGGTTAACGCCACGTGTAGAGATTGCAAATCGTTTTTTTCCCGCGCGGGTGTCTCAGCAGGGGACACTTTCAGTTTAGTAATGAGGTGTCTTCACTTTGAGGAAAGGGACCGGGAAAAGAAAGTCCGCCGGCGCCGGTGGTATCCGGGAGCGGCTATTTCCCCTGGATGTGAAACTTCAGAGAGAGGAGAAGCTTCTCGATGTCCGGCCGCGCGTGCAGCTCGATCGAAAAGGTCTTCTGCTCGCCGATCAACTCCCGATCCTTGTTCTCGAGCCGGAAATCCACCGTCACCTGGTGACCCCGAGCGAGGTCCCCCTGCGGGATCTGAAGCTCGAAGATGCGATTCACTTCCTTGCGGTGGTTGAGGCTGTTGGCGAGGAGGTCGTCGATCGAGATCCCCGTATTCGCGCGCCGGCCGGGCCTCTCGACCGCGGGAGTCGACGTCGCGTTCTTGCGCAGCTTCTCGAGCTCCGCGAGGATATCGATGTTCGAGCGCACGCGAACGTGCTTGACCTCGGGGACCACCTCCGCGGCTTCCCGAGGCGCTTCGGCGAAGGAGACGTCCCCGATCTCGAGCGGCTCTCCGCTCTCTTCGGTCTCCGGCAACGGCGCGTCGAGCGAGTTGAGCGCCTCCTCGAACTCGTTGACCGTCTCGACGTCCGCCGCGTCGAACTGGCCCGGGGACAGGACGCCCGGCGCCGGGACCGGCGGAACGGAGAGAGTCGGAGGAGACGAGAAGGACTCGTCGAGAGAGATCGAGTCGGGCATGTCGGCATCCGCCGGCGCCGGCGCGGGGCGTGTGAAATCGGCCAGGTCGAGCGGCTGCGCGTCGCTCTCCTGGCTCGGCGCCGCGGGTGTCGGCTCCGGCTCCGGCGAGTAGGCGATCCGTTCCGGCGCGGCGGGCTCCGGCCGGGGAGGGGCGGCAACGATCGGCGGAGGCGCGACAGGAGCGGGCGGCGGGGGAGCGGCGGGCGGGGGGGCCGAGACGCCCGCCGACGGCCTCGATGTCCGGT
>JAIVJS010000005.1 GCA_020199905.1 Acidobacteriota bacterium | reverse complement strand
CTGACGGACTCGGTCAACTCGATGGCCGGCAACCTGACCGGCCAGGTCCGCAACATCGCCGAGGTCACGACCGCCGTCGCCAATGGAGACCTGTCCAAGAAGATCACCGTCGACGTGCAGGGCGAGATCCTGGAGCTCAAGGACACCATCAACACGATGGTCGACCAGCTGCGGTCGTTCGCCTCGGAGGTCACGCGCGTCGCCCGCGAAGTCGGCACGGAAGGAAAGCTGGGCGGGCAGGCCGACGTGCGGGGCGTCGCCGGTACCTGGAAGGACCTCACGGACAGCGTCAATTTCATGGCCGGCAACCTGACCGCGCAGGTCCGCAACATCGCCGAGGTCACGACCGCCGTCGCTAACGGAGACCTGTCCAAAAAGATCACCGTCGACGTGCAGGGCGAGATCCTGGAGGTCAAGAACACCGTCAACACGATGGTCGACCAGCTGTCCTCCTTCGCCGCCGAAGTCACCCGCGTCGCCCGCGAGGTCGGCACGGAGGGAAAGCTCGGCGGACAGGCCGAAGTCCGCGGCGTCTCGGGGACGTGGAAGGACCTGACGGACAACGTCAACTTCATGGCAGGCAACCTGACCAGTCAGGTGCGCGGCATCGCGAAGGTCGTCACCGCGGTCGCCAACGGCGACCTGAAGCGGAAGCTGACCGTCGAGGCGAAGGGCGAGATCGCCGCCCTCGCCGACACGATCAACGGGATGATCGACACCCTGGCGACGTTCGCCGAGCAGGTCACGACCGTGGCTCGCGAGGTCGGCGTCGAGGGCCAGCTCGGAGGCCAGGCCAGCGTGCCCGGCGCGGCCGGAACCTGGAAGGACCTGACGGACAACGTGAACCAGCTGGCCGCCAACCTGACCACGCAGGTCCGCGCCATCGCCGAGGTCGCGACCGCCGTCACGAAGGGCGACCTGACGCGCTCGATCAAGGTCGAGGCGCGAGGCGAGGTCGCGGCCTTGAAGGACAACATCAACGAGATGATCCGGAACCTCAAGGACACGACGCTCAAGAACAGCGAGCAGGACTGGCTGAAGACCAACCTCGCGAAGTTCTCCCGCATGCTGCAGGGGCAGAAGGACATGCTGACGGTCGGCCGGCTGATCCTCTCAGAATTGGCGCCCGTCGTCTCGGTGCAGCAGGGCGTCTTCTACACGATCGAAAACTCGGACGAGGAAGAAACGTCCAGCCTGAAGCTCCTCGCGAGCTACGCCTGCCGGCCGGATTCGGTGCCCGACACACTCCGGCTGGGCGAGAGCCTCGTCGGTCAGTGCGCGATCGAGAAGGAGAAGATCCTCCTCTCCCAGGTGCCGAGCGACTACCTCGCCATCTCCTCGGGACTCGGCGCCGCGGCGCCGGCCAACATCATCGTGCTTCCGGTCGTGTTCGAGGGCGAGGTGAAGGGCGTCCTCGAGCTCGCGTCGTTCGAGCGGTTCAACTCGACGCATCAGGCGCTGCTCGATCAGCTGACCGAAACGATCGGCATCGTGCTCAACACCATTCAGGCCAACACGCTGACGGAAGACCTGCTCAAGCAGTCCCAGTCTCTCGCGAGCGAGCTCCAGTCCCAGCAGGAAGAACTCCGCCAGACCAACCAGAAGCTCGAAGAGAAAGCCTTTCTCCTCGCCGAGCAGAACGTGGAAGTGGAGCGGAAGAACCAGGAGGTCGAGCAGGCCCGGCTCGCGCTCGAGGAGAAGGCCAAGCAGCTCGCGTTGACATCCAAGTACAAGTCCGAGTTCATGGCGAACATGTCGCATGAGCTGCGGACGCCGCTCAACTCCCTGCTCATCCTTTCCGACCAGCTGTCACGCAATCCCGATGGAAACCTCTCGCTCCGGCAGACGGAGTTCGCCAAGACGATCCACTCCTCGGGAAAGGACCTTCTCGCCCTGATCAACGACATCCTCGATCTCTCGAAAATTGAGTCCGGGACCGTCGTCGTCGACGTCGGGGAGCTGCGGTTCACCGATCTCCTCGACTACGTCCAGCGGACGTTCGGGCACGTGGCCGAAGCGAAGGGCGTCGACTTCACGATCGACGTGGACCGCCGGGTGCCGCGTTCGATCTTCACCGACTCCAAGCGGCTGCAGCAGGTCATCAAGAACCTGCTCTCGAATGCCTTCAAGTTCACGGACCGCGGCCGCGTCACCCTGCGGATCGAGGCGGCTTCCGGCGGCTGGACCGAGGGGAAGGACTCGCTCGACCGCGCGAAATCCGTCCTGGCCTTCTCCGTCACCGACACGGGCATCGGGATCCCCGCCGAGAAGCAGCAGATCATCTTCGAAGCCTTTCAGCAGGCGGACGGCAGCACGAGCCGGAAGTACGGCGGCACCGGCCTCGGCCTGGCCATCAGCCGCGAAATCGGAAGCCTCCTGGGAGGCGAGATCCGGCTGGCGAGCGCTCCGGGAGAAGGCAGCACCTTCACGCTGTTCCTGCCCCAGACGTACGTGGCGCCGAAAATCGCGCGGCAGAGCTCCGAGGCGTCGAACCCGCGGATCATCTCGGTCATGTCCGACCTGGAGGCGGCCCGAGGAAAGGAGCCGCCGTCTGAGCCCGCGGAAGTGCTGGACGACCGCCGCGAGATCGGCTCCGAGGACCGCACGATCCTGATCGTCGACAACGACGAGAACTTCGCGCGTTTCCTCATGGACATGGCTCACGAGAACGGCTTCAAGGCCCTCGTCGCCACGCAGGGCCCGGAGGCGCTGGCGCTGGCTCAGCAGCACCGGCTGGACGCGATCACGCTGGACATCCAGCTTCCGATCATCGACGGCTGGAGGGTGCTGGACCGCCTGAAGACCAATCTCGCGACGCGGCACGTCCCGGTGTACGTCATTACGACCGAGGAAGACACGACGCGAGGACTCGCGCTCGGAGCGCGCGGCGTCGTCACCAAGCCGATCAAGACCAAGGAAACTCTGGATCAGCTTTTCTCGTCGATCCAGACTTTCCTCGCGCGGCGCGAGAAGGACCTCCTGGTTCTGTGGCCGACGGGCGAGGAGCACGAGGAGCTCCGGGAGCTGCTCCACCACGAGGGCGTGCGCACCCGCCTGGTGGGAGGAGTGTCGGAGGCGCTCGGAGCTCTCGACGAGTTGACGTTCGACTGCGTCGTCCTCGGGGTCTCTCCGAACGCGCCGGTACCCTCCGAAGCGCTCTCCGAGATTCTGCGTCAGTGCTCCGCACGAGAGATCTCGACGCTCCTCTACGCACCCGCTTCGCTCTCGGAGGAAGCGCACGAAGAGCTGAAGCGCCTTTCGCACGGAGGGCGCGTCCGCGCGGTCCACTCCCCCGAACGGCTCCTCGACCAGACGGCCCTGGCGCTTCACCACCTGGTCTCGGAGCTGCCCGCGGAGAAGCGAAACGCCCTCGAGGCGATCTATTCGAACGACCGGGTGCTCTCCGGAAAAAAGGTCCTGATCGTCGACGACGACATCCGGAACATCTTCGCGCTGACGAGCGTGCTCGAGCGCCAGAACATGGACGTTCTCTCCGCCGAGACCGGCAAGGAGGCGATTTCCAAGCTGCAGTCCACGGACGGCATCGACATCGTCCTCATGGACATCATGATGCCGGACATGGACGGCTACGACACGATGCGCGCGATCCGGAAGATCGGGCGCTTCCACGACCTGCCGATCGTGGCGGTCACGGCCAAGGCCATGAAGGGCGACCGGGAGAAGACGCTCCAGGCCGGCGCGTGGGACTATCTCTCGAAGCCAGTCGATACCGAGCAGATGCTGTCGGTCCTCCGCAACTGGCTGTTCCGCTGAGGGCCTGAGCGTGCCTCCGGCGGAGAAGGTGAACATCCTGGCTGTCGACGACAGCCCGGACAAGCTCCTGGCGATTTCCGTGGTCCTCGCGGAGCTCGACCAGAACGTCGTCACGGCCTGCTCGGGGCGCGACGCGCTCCGCGCGATCCTGACGAGCGAGTTCGCGGTGATTCTCCTCGACGTCAACATGCCGGGAATGGACGGCTTCGAGACGGCGGCGATGATCCGGCAGCGGCGCAACTCCGAGCACACACCGATCATCTTCATCACGTCCTACGACGAGACGCTCGCGTCGCGGGGCTACTCCCTGGGAGCGGTCGACTACATCCTCGCCCCCGTCGAGCCGGAAGTCCTGAAGACGAAGGTGATGGTCTTCGTGGAGCTCTTCCGCAAGACGGCGCAGATTCGCGAACAGGCGCGGGCGCTCGAGCTGAAAGCGAGGCAGCTCCAGAGCCTGACGGAGGCCTCGCTCGCCATCAACTCGGCGCTCTCCCCCGACGAGATGCTTCAGATCGTGAGCGACATGGCCCGCGAGATCATCGGAGCTCACCAGGCGGTCGCCGTGGCGGCCGTCGACCAGAAGTGGCTTCAGCCGAGCGCCGCGCTCTCCCTTTCGCGCCGCTACGCGGCCGCGGGGGAGCGCAGCGTCCTCCGAGACCGGACCGCGCTGCTCTCTTTTCTCTCGCAGGTGCGGCGGACGGTGCGGGTCGCGCGGGGGTCCGACGAGGAGGCACTTCCCTGGCGGCCTCTTCTGGCGAGCGACCGCCCGGCCCGGCTCGGCTGGCTCGCCGCCCCGATGTCCGGACGGGATGGACGCCCCCTCGGCCTCATCCACCTCATGGACAAGCGCGACGGCGACTTCACGGAGGAAGACGAAGCGATCCTCACGCAGCTCGCACAGATGAGCTCCATCGCCATCGAGAACACCGTCAACGCGGAGGCGAGAGAAGCCAACCGGATCAAGGACGAGTTTCTGACGACGCTCTCCCACGAGCTGCGGACGCCGCTGTCGGCGATCATGGGCTGGACGCGGACGCTCCGAACGGGCGCGTCCGCCGATCCGGTAAAAATCGCCCACGGGCTCGAGGTCATCGAGCGAAACGTCTCCGCCCAGACGAAGCTGATCGACGATCTGCTCGACGTGTCCCGCATCATCACGGGAAAGCTCCGGCTGAACGTTCGCCCTGCCGCGCTCGGACCGATCATCGAGTCGGCGCTCGACGCCATGCGCCCCGCCGCCGAGGGGAAAAACATCCAGATCACCGTGGAGCACCGCCTTCCGGCGGGCGAGGACGTCCTGGTGGGCGATCCCGACCGTCTCCAGCAGGTCGTCTGGAATCTCGTGTCCAACGCGATCAAGTTCACCCCTGCCGGGGGCCGAGTGACGGTCGAGCTCGTGTCCCGCGAGGGCGAGTTTGAGATCGTGGTCTCCGACACGGGCCGGGGCATCTCCCAGGAGTTTCTCCCGCGAGTCTTCGAGCGGTTTCGGCAGGCGGACAGCACGACGACGCGCACTCAGGGCGGCCTCGGCATCGGGCTTGCGATCGCGCGGCACCTTCTGGAGCTCCACGGCGGCACCATTTCCGCTCACAGCGACGGCGACGGCGCGGGCTCGCGTTTCAACGTCGTCCTGCCGCGCGTCGCCCTGGGCATCCACAACGCCGAGGCGCGCGGCTCGGGCGAGACTCCTCCGGTGCGGACGTCCCCCGAGGAGATCGGCGACATCCGAGGCCTCTCCATCCTCGTCGTCGAGGACGAGGCGGATGGCCGGGAGCTCCTCGTCGAACTGCTGGGCGCCGCCGGAGCGCGCGTGACGGAGGCCGATTCGGTCCGCGCCGCGCTGGAGATCTTCGCGAACACGCCGCCTGACCTGCTCGTCAGCGACATCGGGATGCCGGGAGAGGATGGATACGCGCTGATGCGCGCCGTACGCGCGCTGCCGGTAGAGTCCGGCGGCGCCGTTCCGGCTCTGGCCGTCACCGCCTATGCCCGCGAAGAAGACCGGCTTCGCGCTCTCTCGTCCGGGTTCCAGGGGCACGTCGCCAAACCGATCGATCCGGACGAGCTCGTGCGACAGATCGCGCGGGTCTGGAAGACGGCGGCGGCGAGGCGTTCGACGGATCCGAAGGCGCCCGGCCGGGAGCAGCCCACGGCGGTGGACAACCGCGCTTTGATGAGGGTCCTCGTCGTCGAAGACGACCTGGATTCGCGCGAGGGGCTCAAGAACCTGCTCGAAATCTGGGGACATGCGGTCGACGTCGCGGGCACCGGCAAGGATGGCATCGAACAGGCGATCCTGCACCGTCCGCGGGTCGCGCTGATCGACATCGGCCTGCCCGAGCTCGACGGGTATCAGGTCGCGCAGCGGATCCGCGAAGCGCTCGGCTCCTCCGACATCTTCCTCGTGGCCATCACCGGCTACGCCGACGCACGGGAGCGCGCGCACGCGCTCGAGAACGGATTCGACGCCCACGTCGCCAAGCCGATCGATTTCTCGAAGCTGTCCTCGATTCTCGAGGCGAGGGCGGCCTCGTAGCCCCCGTGGGCGTTGAGCTGGGTTCAGCGTCGAGCGTTCAGACCAGGCGACTGAAACTGAGAACTGAAAGCTGAGAGCTACCCTGCCCCCATCTCCGCCGTCGCGAGGAATCTCGGCGGCTTCCGGTGCCGGGTGGTCTGCTCGTAGGCATACGCGATCCGGATGAGTGTCGCGTCGCTCCAGGCGCGGCCGAAAAACGAGATTCCGACGGGAAGGCCGAACGCGAAACCGGCGGGCACCGTCACGTGCGGATATCCGGCGACCGCCGGGAAGGTCGAACATCCCCCCACGCCGTAGTCCCCGTTGACGAGATCGATCAGCGACGCCGGTCCGCTGGTCGGCGCCACGAACGCATCCAGCCGGTGTCGTTCCATGCTCCGGTCGATCCCCTCCTTTCGGGTCAGGCGCAGGTCCTTTTCGAGCGCCTTCCGATACGCCTTGTCGGTCAGCGGTCCCTTCTTCTCCGCCTGCAGGAAAATTTCCTGTCCGAAAAAGGGCATCTCGCGGTCGCGGTTCTTCTCGTTGAACGCGATCAGGTCCGCGAGGGTTCTCGGCCGCGCCGGGGCGGCGGGAAGAGCGGCGAGATACGCGTTCAAATCCGCCTTGAATTCGTAGAGGAGAACCTCGAACTCGGACTTGTCGACGTCGCCGATCGTCTCGATGTCCGCCGGGTCCACCAGAACCGCGCCGAGCCGCTTCAGGTCGGAGAGAGCCGCCTCGACGAGCCGGTCCGCCGAAGCGCTCTGGCCGAAGAGTCCCTTCCGCGGTACGCCGATGCGAAGGCCCTGCAACCCGCCCGCTCCGAGCGACCGGGAGAAGTCGGGAAGGGCGTGTTGCGCCGCGGCGCCCGTCGGAGGGTCCGCCCCATCGGCGCCGGCCATCGCCGCCAGCAGGATCGCCGCGTCGGTCACGCATCGGGCCATCGGCCCCGCCGTGTCCTGGCTGTGCGCGATCGGGATGATGCCCGCCCGGCTGACGAAACCGAGAGTGGGCTTGATCCCCACCAGCCCGCAGTTGTTGGAAGGGGACACCACGGAGCCGTCGGTCTCCGATCCCACGGCGGCGGCGCACAGGTTAGCGGCGACGGCGGTTCCAGAGCCGGAGCTCGACCCGGACGGATTGCGGTCGAGCACGTAGGGGTTGCGGCACTGACCCCCTCGCGCACTCCAGCCGCTGGAGGCGTGCGTCGAGCGGAAGTTGGCCCATTCGGAGAGGTTCGTCTTCCCGAGCAGCACCGCACCGGCCTCGCGAAGCTGCCTCGCCACCGCGGAGTCGGCCGGAGGGATCGACCCTTCGAGAGCCAGTGAGCCGGCGGTCGTCGTCATCCGGTCCGCCGTGCCGATGTTGTCCTTGATCAGAATGGGTATCCCGTGGAGAGGGCCGCGGACTCGGCCGTTGCGGCGCTCGGCGTCGAGCGCGTCGGCGATGGCGGACGCGTCGGGGTTCACGTCGATTACCGCCCGCAGGCGAGGGCCGCGGCGGTCGAGCGCGTCGATCCGCGCCAGGTACCGGGACACCAGCGAGCGGGACGTGTCCGCTCCCGACCGCATCCGGTTCTGAAGGTCGGAAAACGTCGCCTCCTCGAGCTCGAAAGCGCCGGCCGCGGTCGCTGGCGTCGCCTCCGCCGTCTCGCCGGAAACCCGCCGCCCGGACGTCGCCGACGCGGCCACGAGCGCGCCGCCGGCGCCGTAACGAAAGAGGGTCCTGCGGCTCATCGCGGTCGTTCGGCTCATCGCTGACTTCTGTGGCGCGAGGAATATCACGACGGGCCGGCCGAACTTCCTCGCGGAGGGCGCCGACGATCGAGGCAGAACGGTAGACTTCTGGCTCATGACACACCCGACACGCCTCCGCCTGCTCGGCGCCGCCGCCCTGATCGCGATCACCGCGCGCGCCTCGGGGGCGGACGAACCGTCCCGCGACCTCGCCCGCCAGCTCCAGGGCTGGTACGAGGGCGTCGCCGGACCCGGCAACCACCTGAAAGTGCTGATCCAGCCCGCCGGCGCCGGCAGCCACTACTCCTACGCGTTCGACGTGACGATCCAGGGCCGGTACGAGAAGAGAAACGTCAGCATCCACGGCGCGCTCCAAGTCGAGCGCGAAGGCGAAGCGGTCAGATTCCGGTGGGAGACCGCGAAGGGCCGCTGCGACCTGCCGCTTCGCCGGGCGGGAGACGGGTTCGAGGGGGAAACGCTCCCCGGCGCGTGCCTGACCGCGTTCCAGAATCCCGTGCGGGGAAAATGGAGATTCGAGATCGAGCCCGGAGGCAAATTCCGGAGCATCGACACGGGCGAGACCCTTCGCTTCCGCAAGACGGTCGCGCCGCCGAAACGCTCCTAGGCAACTTTTCTGGAGGACACCGGCAAGCGCCCGGGTCCGTCGGCCTATCTCTTCTCTCCGCCCGACCGGCGGCGGGGGGCATGCCGGCGCTCCGCGGGCTGGGGGACGTCCGGCCGGACTTCCTCGACCGCTTCCGAGATCGGCACCGGCCGGAGGCAGTCGGGGCATCGCAACTCGAGGGACAGGACGTCTTCCACGTTGCCGGGCACGAACCCGAAATGCCTGCGGCCGCAGCCCGCGCAATGCCATCGGATCGGGATCTGCCCGGTCCGCCGCTCCTGAGTGCCTCTCATACGGCCGACCCTGCAAACCCGGGACCAGACTCGGTCAGGGCAAAAAAAAAGGCCGGCCCTCGCGGGCCGGCCTGGGAATCGAGAGACGAAAGCCTTACTTGGAAGAGGGCTTCGACTCCATCTTGGTCTCGGTCTTGTCGGTCGCCTTGCGCTTGGACCGCTTCCTGGTGTGCTTCTTCTTCACGGTGGTCTTGGCGCCGTTCATGTTGGAGTCGGACTTCGTCTCCGTGCTCTGCGTCTGCGTGCCGGTGACGGGGTTGGTGGACGACTTCGACTCGGTCTTCGTCTGAGCGGATTGGGCAAAGAGGCCGGCCGGGACAGCGGCGAGGATTCCGAGGGCGATCAGGCGGGAAATGGACTTGTTCATGATGCTCCTTCTGAAAGCGTCGCGAAATGCTCGCTTCCTGAGAGCGGAGGTTATGACCCTCAGCGTGAACGGACGATGAACCGATCGGAACAAAATGACGAGGCGACCGGACGCCTCGCGGCGAGGACCTGACCTGGCGGGGGAATCCGAGGACGGGAGCGCAGGAGCGCCGATGCCAGGAGAGCCGCGAGAAGGATCGCGAAAAGCGGGAAGCAACCGATGCAGCCGCAACCCTTCTTCTCCCTCATACCGGCAGCGATTGCAAGGTTCGGACCGGGCGCGCGGCGGTCGGGTGTCAGGCAGACGGGACCGGGCGCGGGCCTGCGAGAAGGTCCCGGATCACCTCGAGGAGCTCATTCCCCTGGACCGGCTTTCTCAGGACCGCGTCCGCGGTGAGAGCCTCGGTCCGAAGGCGGTCCGCGGCGGAAAGGACGACGACCGGGATCATCCCGAGATCCCTCGAGCGTTTCCGGCGGTCCAGAAACTCCCACCCGTTCATGCGGGGCATCATCAGGTCGAGAAGGATGAGGCGAGGTCTCCAGCCGTCGTCCTCGATGAGCGCGAGCGCCTGCCACGCGTCTTTCACGGAGTGGCAGATGAAACCGGCCGCTTCGAGCGAGCGGCAGAGGGCATCTCGAAGCTCTTTGTCGTCTTCGACGATCAGGACATCGGGTTCCGACTCGACCATCTTCCCCCCGGGACAGGGCGGCGTCAGCGCAGCGCGCTCTCCCGTTCGGCTCCGCGCGTCAGCGATTCGACCATCGACTCCAGCCGCGACCACCCCTCGGGCCCCGAAACCGTTTCAGGCCGGATGAGAAGAAGGGGCGGACAACGCGGCGTGCAATGAACGTTCTCGCGAACGAAGCCGATCCAGCCGGGGACGCAGGCGGGCGAGCTGTCGAGCAGAATGACGTCCGGGGCGAGGCCCTCCCGGATCAGGCGGGCGGCCTGCCCGCCGTCGCGCGCCGACCAGGTTCGCGTCCGGGTCCTCAGCGCTTCACGCACCGACGAGGCGAAATCCGGGTCATCGCTGATCACGAGCAGACTTGGCATTCCAGCCCTGCTTGCAATCCGTATTCCCAAACCGGCATCCCGGGGCGCCAGATTGTCGCTCTCGAAAAACGTACGCGGGGGAGGACGCTTCTCTCCTGATCGCGTCGGGCTCCGTAACCGACTCCGGCTGCTTTCTACAGGATAGAGTTGGTGGTGTCAGGTTTCGTGGGGCGTCACCAGAGGAGTCCAGTCCCATGACCGGGCCATCCATTCAGCCGAAAAACCATCTGCTCTCGAGCCTGCCGGCTGACGAACACGCGCGGCTGATTCCGCTCCTGGAGATCTTCGCTCTCCCCCAGCGCATGTCTTTGAACGAGCCCGGCGAGGAGGCCTCTCACGTCTATTTCCCCCTGACGGGAGTGGTGTCGCTCGTCACGCGCCTCGCCGACGGGAGCGGCGTCGAAGCGGCGACCATCGGCAACGAGGGGATGGTGGGACTCCCCGCGCTCCTCGAAAACCGCCTCGCCCCGATCGAAGCGGTCGTGGAGATTCCGGGCGACAGCCTTCGGATTCCGAGCCCGAGATTCAGCGCGGAGCTTTCCAGGCTGCCCGCCCTGTCCGCCCTTCTCCTCGACTACACACGCGTGCTTTTTCTCTACGTCGCGCAGTCGACCGCCTGCAACCGCAGACACGAGCTCACCGAGCGGTGCGCCCGGTGGCTCCTGACTTCGCATGACCGCACCTCCCGGGCGAAGTTCGCTCTGACGCACGAGTCGCTCGGCGAGATGCTCGGAGTCCGGCGCGCCTCCGTCACCGTCGCCGCCGGAAAGCTACGGGACGAGGGCCTGATCGAATACTCGCAAGGGTCCATCCAGATCATCGACCGCGAGGCCCTCGAGGCTCGCTCGTGCGAGTGCTACCGGGTCGTTCGGGATCTGTTTGATCACCTCGCCCTCAAGGGATTCGAGGGCCGGAAAACGTCCCGGTCCGCCTCCTGACGGGGGGCGTCCGGGCGGCGCCACCGGGCAGGGCGGGATGTCGGCGCGGGTCTTGCTGTCCGCCTCCGCGAGGCTGCCTGTGGACGGAGGTCGCGATGGAAGGATTCGTCAAGTGGCTGTGTCCGGAATGTGGGGTGCAGCGGACGCCCGTCCCGGAGGATTTCGTCCTGCGCTGCCCGACGTGCGACTTCTCCATCGAGCTCGCCCCCGACGTCGATCCGAACCTCGAGGCGACTTCAGGCCGGAGCCAGATCTCGACGCTGCAGTAAGCGGACTGCCCGCCGTAAGAACGGGGACGTGTCGGCGAAGCCTCTCCATCGTTCCCGGGCCGGCGATCCACGATCTTCGCCACCACTTCCAGATTTGTTACGACCGAAGAAGCAAGAAGGCGGCCGCGTTGTCGGTCAGGGAAAGGGGACGCCCCGGCGCCGGACCCGAAGGTGATCGCCACACGATACTCGCGCGGAGCCGCCCCCGGCGCGGGACGCCTCCTCGACGGCTAGGCGGTCGTCTTCAACGAGCAGTTCGGACAGGCTTCCGAGTGGATCCCGTGGGAGTGATCCTCCGGAGTGCCGACGGGGCCGCCGGAGCACGGGAGCTCGCACGGCATGGGCGAGTAATGAAAGCCGAGTCGGTCCTGTCCGCCTTTCAGAGGCACGTCGGACCGTCCGCAAACGCCACAACGGCCGACATTCGCATCCGCGCGGCCGTATGGGCCCGCGCCCTGGGCTTTCGCACCGCCGGCACTGACCTTCGCCACTTTGCGAAGCCCCCGGGCCGATTTCCCGAGCGGAACGGAAACGCGCGCCGGTCGGATCTTCTTCTTCGTTACGGTGTCTGCTGGCACTCCGTCTCCTTTGCGAGCGATCGGGGGCGGCAGCGTCGGAAAGACGTCACCCGCAGGCCCGACCCGGGTCCTGGCTAACCGACTTTGCTCGTGGTTTGCCATCATTGTACGACAACGTACGTTCAGTTCCTGCACGCTACCGTACGAGACGAATCGGCGCGGCTAGACCGGGGGCTTCCAGTCGGGCAGAGCCCTGCCGGCTTTGACATGGTGGGAGCCCGGGGTCTCCCGGATCAGCACGTAGATGTACTCGAGAGGCGCGTCGATCGTCTCGTGGACGACGCGGGTGATCTCGCGCGCCAGCGCCTGCTTCTGCTCTTCCGTCCGACCCTCGCGGATGTCGCACTGGATGACGGGCATCGAGTCCTCCTTGTCGCCGATGACACGAGAGTATCGAACCCGTTCCTCCCGTCGATTCGGCAGGAAGCGAGCGGCCGCCAGAGATGCTCCGCCACCGCGTGCGCCCGGGACCGTTCCGTTAGTAACGAAACGGGTGGGGACGAAGTCACCGTGCTTCGCCCCCACCCCGATCACTACGGATGAATCGGCTGAGGAGAGGATGACAGCGGAGTCTGCAGATACGGAAACGTGCTGCGGAAAAGCGCGAAGGCGGGAGAACTCGTTATCCGTCCGTCCGGGGTGTACGCGATCGTGGCGTTGGTGAGAGCGCCGTCGGTGAACGGCTTGTTTCCGTCCGGAGCCTGTGAGAGCGGCAGCAGCGCCCCCATGAGCACTCGCAGCTCGATGTCGACCACATCGTCTCCCGGGCGTCGCCCATTCGGAAATCCCGCCTGATCCTGTTCGAGGACTCCCAGGGACTTCTGCGCCGCCGGCGCCTTGGGGTCGATGCTGGTATTCAGCCGGAGCATCTCGGAAGGTACGACGCTGGGAGGCTGATTCAGGCCCGTGACACCCGTCAGGAAGACGGCGACCAGGTCCGCGCGCGGAAATACCGTGGGCGGCATGACCTGAGGGAACAGGACCTTGAGAATCGCCGGCAGGGTCGGGTTCGTAACATAGTCCAGGAATTGCTTGTCATCACTGGGATCGCTGGCGTTGAACTTGTCTTTGTCCGGGAGACCGATCACCACCTCATTGACCAGGGGGCTCGCGAGGCGGGACACCTGGCGGTAGGAGCCGCGCCCGGCCTGACCCTTTGAATCGTCGTTCGAGACGCTCGCGGTCGTCCAGCCACCGATGATCGGTTGACCGGGAAGAGCGAGACACTGGGTCGGGACCTCCAGCGCGAGGGTCGTGACGTTTTTCGCCGCGAGGTCGTTCAGTTTGCCGTCCCGCGGGCCGAGGATATTCATGTTGAAGAGATCGAACGCTTCCGAGACGTCGATGACGAATCCCTCGCGACGCTGGCCGACGAAAACACGGCCCGGAGCGGAACATCCGGGGATCTGCATGTCGTAGACATGGTCGTCGGCGTACGTCTGGTAAGCCGTGGGGTCGTTGTCTCGGATGGATTTGTCTCCGATCCGATCGACCGGCTTCAGAAACGTGCTGGCGCCGATCGGGAGAACCGTCTGCTTCTCTCCAGTCTTCCGGCTGCCGCGGATCATGCTCAGGGTGTAGCTCTCGACGACATTCAGATTCGCATGATCGGAGACGCGGGGCCCGATCGGGCCGAGGTTGAGGACCGGGACGGGGAGCTGCTTGTCTCCGACACCGATCTTCAGGTTCCTCGACTGGTTCCTGAACTGGAACTGAAACGTGATGTCTTCCCTGGCATCCCCGTTGTTGTCCACATGGATCTCATAGAGGGCGTCCGGGTCCAGCATGTAGAAGTTCGGGCCCCCGGCGGGGTCCTGAAACGGCTGGTAGTTGGCGAGAAGGGTCACGTAACCCGCCCGACCGGGCTCATAACTGCGGAACATGTAGAAATCCGTCGCATCGACCTTCGGAGACTTGGTGATTGCCGGTGCTTCGCGGTGGCTCGAAGCGGCCGCCGGTGTGGCAACCCAGCACGATAAAACCGAAAGTGCGATCGTCGACGCCCGACCCAGAACCTTCATTGGCACGTCCTCCGGAAATGGTTAAGTCCACGGCTCTGGAGAACGATCCCCAGAGATCTACTATCCGGTACGGAAAACGTCGGCTCAGCGGATCTGCCACTCGGAGAAATATCGAGGCCCCCGGTCAAGCGGATAAGGGCTCTCGTGAAATCCGGTCTTCCGTTAAAAAAACCGGGCCCGTAGAGGCGGGCGTCGTGCCGGTTTTTTTGGCAAGCCCCTCACCAGTCGGCCAACGAGCCGCCCCGAGACACGCCCCCGGCGTCAGGCGACGCGGGTGGGGTGCCCGGGGAGGCTGTCAACGAGGGGAACCAGGAAACTGCGGAGCATCCCGGCCCAACCCTCCTTGCGAGTACCGGGTAGAAAGGCGGCACTCTCGTCAGGTGTCTGTTGATTTGACTGACGCTCGTGGTTTTGGCGCGTTGGTTCTGTGGTGGTGAGCCGTGTAGGACTCGAACCTACAACCTAGAGATTAAGAGTCTCTTGCTCTACCAATTGAGCTAACGGCCCACGGAGCGCGGAGGATATGCGATCGGGACCGCCCAGGCAACCCGCGCCTCAAAAACGGAGGACTGAAAACCGAGGACTGGTAACTGAGCCTCATCCCCCTCCGACGAACTCCACGACCTCGAGGACGTCGCCGGCGGCGAGGGCCGTCGACGCGTACGACGCCTTGGGAACGATCTCCCGGTTGCGCTCGACCGCCACGCGAGGAGTCTGGATCTCGAGCCTTTCGAGAACGGAGGCGACCGACGCGCCTTCCGGCAGGTCGAGATCCTCGCCGTTGACCCGCACCCGGACGGCGCTCAATTTTTCCTCCGCACGGGAAACTTGAATTCCGTGCTCCCGATTGGAGAGCTGACGCGGATGACCGCGGCCGCGGCGCCTTCCCCGAAGGAAGGAACGGCAACCGAGATCGGGCACATTCCGTCCGACGCGGTCTTCCCCTGGAACACGATCTCGGGCTTCGAGACGGTCGAGAGGATCCGGATCTGCACCGCGGCGCCCGCGACGGGCTGCTTGGAAAGAGACGAGACGGCCTTCATCCGCAGGGCCGTTTCCTTCCCCGACACGAACTCGGGAACGGGCGAAAACGAGCAATCGATCTGGTCATGGGAGAGCTCGGAGGCGAGGTAATCCAGAATCACCTGGTCGAGGGTGCGGTCGCCGGGGGCGTTCTGGTCCGAGTCCTCCGTCTCGCCCGCCGCGTCGTCGTCGGAAGCCGCGGACTCCGGGTTCTTGAGCGCCCCGTTGGGGCCGTCGAAGCGGCCCCTCTGGATCGCGGCGATCATCGTCCGGTGCTGCTGCTCCATCAGCTCCTGAACGGCCTTGTCGTCCCGGCCTCCCTGCACGACGTCGGCATAGGAAGTCTTGCGCGTCGCGAGGATCTGGCCGCCGACGTAAATGAGCGATTCGATGTGGGGAGACGTGTCGCCCTTGTCTTCCGTCTGGATGTGGAAGACGCGGTTGTTGTGCTTGACGTCCGTGTTGTAGCCGGTGATCACGCGGCGGGATTGTAACGTGGGCCCCGCCGGCGGACCGATTCATACGAGATCGAACGCCGCGGTGAAGTGGCGCAAAACGGGCGCCCGCCGGGCGATCCCGATCCCGCGCACGGTCTCCGGGTGGTGGTGAACGCGCACGAGAACGTCCGCCACGTATTCGAGGTGGCTGTTGGTGTACCCGCCGGGGAACCGCAAGGCGGACGAGGTCGAGGTCCGGCAAAATCTCTCTCCCGGGCGCACCGGGGCAGGGAGGCCGAACATGACGCCGCGCGCGCGGGTCCCGGCCTTCCGGGATCACCAGGTCGACCGCCGTGCCTCCGTTGACCTCGACGTTCGCCCGCGTCGTGTCGAAGTGCGTGTTGTCGGGAACGATGTCGCCCGACCTCGACCGTGCGGATTCCTCCCTCGAGATACAGAGCGACCGTGAGCGCCTGCGCCGGGTACCGCGACGGAGAGAGGTGAGGCGCGAACGCGCGCGCATCCACGCAGACCGCGTGGCCGCCGATCGGCTCGACGGCGCCGGCGAGGGCCTCGCCGAACTCCGTCACCTGCCCGATGCGAAACACGAGGGACTCCTCGTCCAGCACTCCCGCAGCCCGATCGCCACCGCTTCGAGGTCCCGGCCCGCGAGGCCGCCGTAGGTGGGGAAACCCTCGATCAGGATGAGCTTGTTCTTCAGCCGCTCAACCCGGGTTTCGTTCCGCAGGGCCACGACCCCGCCGATGTTCGCGAGGCCGTCCTTCTTCGCGCTCATCGTGCAGCCGTCCAACAGCGAGAAGATGTCCCGCACGATGTCCGCACCGGGCGCCCCGCCTGTCCCGCTTCCCGTTCCGGCACGAACCAGGCGTTCTCCGCGAAACGGACGCGTCGATGAACAGCGGGACACCGTACCGGCGGCAGATTTCGCGCGTTCCGCGCACATTCTCGAGGGAGAGGGGCTGCCCCCCGCCTGAGTTGTTCGTCAGGGTCAGAAACACGACCGGAACGCGGCCGGGATGGTCGGCCAGACACGATTCCAGCCTGCCGAGGTCCATGTTCGCCTTGAAGGGATGCCGCGGGGGCCAGCACCGTCGAGAAAGAGGAGGTTCTCGGCGACCCTCCCTTGATGCGTCGGAATCACATGCGGGAGGCCGAAGATGTCGCGTACCGTCTGCTCGAAGCGGAAGAAGTTGCGGCCGCCGGCGTACGACTCGTCGCCGCGCATGAGGCCCGCCCACTGCGAGTCGGACATCGCCGACGTGCCGGAGTCCGTCAGGAGGTCGATGTAGATGTCTTCCGACGCCAGGCCGAACACGTTGTAGCCCGCCGCCCGCAGCCGCTCGGCCCGCTGCTCGGGTCCGATCCGCCGATCGACTCGACGACCTTGACGCGCCACGGCTCGGGAGAGAAGCGGGACATGGAGAGGAAGCTACCAGCTCTCAGCTGTCAGCTTTCAGCAGAGATTCCCGACGTCTTTCGTCCTGGAGTCGATGAAAGAATCAACAGAGGCGAAGGGCGCTAACGAGTTCCCGAACAGCTGAGAGCTGAGAGCTGAGAGCTGACAGCTGACAGCTACCCCGGCGGCGTCGCCACCGGGGCGACCTTCCCGGGATCCTGCCGCCGGAAAACGAGCCGGGTCCTGTGGCCGCCGTCCTTCTGGACGGTCATGGTCTCGCGCACCCAGACCTGCCGGTCCTCGGACAGCCGCCAGACGCTGCGCTGCACGGCCGCGCGCGGGTTTTCGTCCGTGCCGGCGACGACTTCGAGCCAGAGAGACTTCGCGTCGTTGCCCCATTTCGCGGTCAGGGTCCCCCGCTCCTTGCCCAACGCTTTCTCGTACGTGCGGCCGTCCACGACGACCTCTTCCGCCAGGACGCGCGCCCGCGTGTTTCCGAGAGGCTGAATCCAGAGGCGATCTCCCGACTGCGTGACCTGAAGGATCGCGTCTTCCATCTTCTTCGAGCCGAGAGAGCTGCTCTTCGAATCGAGCTCCCAGATCCCGGTGAAGTCCGTCTGGCTGCCGTGGGCTCCGGGACGGGCGCCACGCGGGGAGCGTTTCTTCGCGGGGGCGCCCGGCGAGGCGGGCAGGGGCGCCACGAGAATCAGAGCGGCCAGCGCCGCGGCCGCGGCGCCTCGCCTCCACCGCATCACGCCCGGGCCGCCTTTCTGGCCTGACCGAAAATCCGGCGGAGAAATTGTCCGGTGGCCGACGCGCGTGCCGCGGCGACCGCCTCGGGCGTCCCCTGCGCGATGATCTGGCCGCCGCCCTCGCCGCCCTCGGGCCCGAGGTCCACGACCCAGTCGGCCGTGCGGATTACGTCCAGGTTGTGCTCGATGACGATCACGGTGTTGCCCTTCTCCGTGAGCGTCTTCAGGACGCCGAGCAGCTTGCGGATGTCGTCGAAGTGCAGACCGGTCGTCGGCTCGTCGAGCAGGTACAGGGTGCGGCCCGTCGACCGCCGGGCGAGCTCCTTGGCGAGCTTGACGCGCTGCGCCTCGCCGCCCGAGAGCGTCGTCGACGATTGCCCGAGCTGGATGTACCCGAGCCCCACCTGCACGAGGGTCCTGCAGATGTTCGCGATCGAGGGAATGTTCTCGAAGAGCTCGAGAGCCTGCTCCGCGGTCAGCGCCAGGATCTCGGCGATCGACTTGCCCTTGTAGTGCACCTGCAGGGTCTCGCGGTTGTAGCGCTTGCCCCCGCAGACGTCGCACGTGACGTAGATGTCGGGCAGGAAGTGCATCTCGATCTTGATCTGGCCGTCGCCGCTGCACGCTTCGCAGCGCCCGCCCTTCACGTTGAACGAAAAACGGCCGGGCGCGTAGCCGCGGGCGCGCGCCTCGGGGGTCCGGGAGAGGAGCTCGCGAATCGGGTTGAAGACGTTCGTATAGGTTGCGGGATTCGACCGCGGAGTGCGGCCGATCGGCGACTGGTCGATGTTGATGACCTTGTCGACCTCCCAGAGCCCCTCGATCTTGTCGTGCCGGCCCGGCCGGTCCGAGGCTCCATGAAGCGCCCGGGCCAGCGCCTTGTAGAGGATGTCGTTGACGAGCGTCGACTTTCCCGACCCGGAGACTCCCGTGACCGCCGTCATCACGCCCAGCGGAAATCGCACGTCCACGTTCTTCAAATTGTGCTCGCGCGCTCCCTTGACGACGAGCCCCTTGCCGGAACCGCCGCGCCGCGTCTCCGGAATCGGGATCTCGAGCTCGCCCGAGAGATACTTCGCGGTCAGCGACTCGGGAAACTCCGAGAGCTCGCCGGGCGTGCCCTGCGCGACGATGCGGCCGCCGTGGACTCCCGCGCCCGGGCCGAGGTCGATGACCCAGTCCGCGGAGCGGATCGTCTCCTCGTCGTGCTCGACGACGACCACGGTGTTCCCCAGGTCGCGCATCGAGATGAGCGTGTCGATCAGCTTGCGGTTGTCGCGCTGGTGCAGGCCGATCGATGGCTCGTCGAGGACGTAGAGAACGCCCATGAGCTTCGAGCCGATCTGGGTGGCCAGACGGATTCGCTGCGACTCGCCGCCCGAGAGCGACGCGGCGCCCCGCGACAGGTTGAGATACCCGATCCCCACGTTCGCGAGGAAACCCAGACGATCCCGGATTTCCTTCAGGATTTTGCCGGCGATCTCTCGCTCCCGGGCCGTCAGCGCGAGATCGTCAAAGAAGGTGATGGAGTCCGAGATCGTCACGCAGGCGATCTCGTCGATGGAACGCCCTCCGACCTTCACCGCCAGCGCTTCCGGCTTCAGCCGCCGTCCCTGGCATGCGGGGCACGGCTCCGCGGACATGTAGGCCTCGAGCTCGAACCGGTTCTCGGGATTTTCCGTCTCCCGGTAGCGGCGCTCGAGCATCGGGATCAGGCCTTCGAACGACGAGCGCCAGTGATACTCCCCCCTCTCGGCGACGTAGGAGAACTTGATCTCGTCCTCTCCGGAGCCGTAGAGGATGACGTCGCGCGCCGCCTTCGGGATCTTCGAGAAAGGCTGGTCCAGCCTGAACTTGTAATGTTTGGCGAGGGTCGCCATCTGTCGGGACCGCCAGTTTGTCGAGCCCGGCTTCAGGATCGCGATCGCTCCGTCCTGGATCGATTTGTCCGGGGCGACGACGACGCGCTCGGGATCGGCCTTGAGGATCGTTCCCAGGCCCGAGCACTCGGAGCACGCGCCATACGGCGAGTTGAACGAGAACAGGCGGGGCGTGATCTCTGTCAGCGAGGTGCCGCAGTCCGGGCAGGCGTAGTTGGCGGAGAGAACCTCCTCCGGGCCGTCGGCGACCGACAGCGTGACGAGCCCTCCCGAGACGCGTGTCGCCGTCTCGATCGAGTCCGCGAGGCGCTTCCGATACTCCTCATCCGCCGCGGGCTTGGCCACAAGCCGGTCCACGACGAGCTCGATCGTGTGCTTCTTCTGCTTGTCGAGCTCCGGGGGATCGTCGAGATCGACGTACTCGCCGTCGATGCGGGCCCGCAGGAAGCCTTCCTTGAGCATTTCCGCCATCTGCTTCTTGTACTCGCCCTTCTTGCCGGAGACGTACGGCGCGAGAACGACGAAGCGGCTCCCCTCGGGAAGACGCAGCGCGCGATCGACCATCTCCTGGACCGTCTGCGCCTGGATGGGGCGGCCGCACTTCGGGCAATGGGGCTTGCCGATCGACGCGTAGAGGAGGCGAAGGTAGTCGTAGATCTCCGTCACGGTCCCGACTGTCGAGCGCGGGTTCTTCGACGTCGTGCGCTGCTCGATCGAGATGGCCGGAGAGAGGCCCTCGATCGAGTCCACGTCGGGCTTCTCCATCTGCTCGAGAAACTGCCGGGCGTACGCGGAGAGCGACTCCACGTAACGCCTCTGCCCCTCGGCGAAGATCGTGTCGAAGGCGAGCGAGGACTTGCCCGAGCCCGAGACTCCCGTGATGACGACGAGACGGTTGCGCGGGATGTCGCAGGAGACATTCCGGAGATTGTGCTGGCGGGCGCCGCGGATACGGAGGAATTCCATGGGAACCGGAGATTCTAATCCAGCTGTCAGCTCTCAACTCTCTGCCCGGCGCCCTCGAAGTCATTTCGCTTCGCGCAGGATCCCCAGGATGACGGTCGTCGCTCCGTTCAGGATGAACTGGACCCCGATGACCACCGTCACGAGTCCCATGATCTTCGAGACGACGCGCTGTCCGGTCCTTCCCATCCGCGCCTCGACGGAGGGAGCGATCAGCAGAATCGCCAGCGTGACCAGAAGGCTGGCGCCGAGCGCGATCGCCAGGGCCACGCGGTGCGGCGCGTCCTGCGCCTGGCCGACGAGCACCATCGTCGCCGAGATCGCTCCCGGCCCGGCGATCACCGGGATGCCGAGCGGCACGATCGACGGATCGAGCTTGTCGGTGTCGTCGGCGGAGACGTGCTTCTCGCTCTCCTCCATGGAACGGAAGGACATCGTCGTGAAGAGGACGCCTCCCGCGATCTGAAACGCCGGAACGGTGATCTGGAAGAAGGAAAAGATGGCGCCGCCGGCCGCCGCGAAGACCGCGAGCACGGAAAGCGCCGCGAGGCAGGCGCGCAGGGCCGTCCGGCGCCGTTCGGCGGGCGTGCCTCCGGTCAGCGTCACGAAGATCGGTGCGGCCGAGATCGGATTGATGACCGAAAAGAGAGAGGAAAACGCGAGGAAGGCGAACTGCAGGACCTCTTTGGAGTACGTCATGGAGCTCCTCGGGCGTCCGGGCGCCGCGCGAGTCAATCGGCGAGCGCCACTCTATCCGGCGCCGCCTCGATCGTCTGAAGGCTCCAGGGACAGAGCCAGCCCCCTCAACCCAACCCTCTCCACGGACAGGGAGAGGAAGAGTGGGCCGAACGCGGGCATCTCCCCACGCGCTGAGAGCGGATAGCTGACCGCTGACAGCGTCCCAAGCGTATAATTCCTGCTCTCGAAATAAACAAAATGCCCACGTTGAAAGTGTTGATCGTGGACGATTCCGCGGCCGGGGCGGAATGGACGCTCGAAGAGCTTCGACGGGGCGGCTACGCCGTCGCGTTCGAGCGCGTCACGACGTCCCAGCAGATGCAGGCGGCGCTGGCCCGGGAGCGTTTCGAGCTCATCCTCTCCGACTTCGAGCTCGAAGCCTTCGGAGCGCTGGCCGCCCTCTCCATCTTGAAGGAGCTCGACCTCGACATTCCCTTTCTCATCGTGTCGCGCACGATCGGCGAGGAGACCGCCGTCCGCGCCATCAAAGCGGGCGCGCACAACTGCATCACGCACGACGCGCTGGCCCGGCTCTGCCCCACCGTCGAGCGGGAGCTGAGGGAGGCGCAGATCCGGCGGGAGCGCCGCCTGACCCGTAAGGCGCTGCGCGAAAGCGAGAGCCGGTTTCGAACCCTCGCGGAGACCGCGTCCGACGCGATCCTGACGGTCGGCGACGACGGCCGGATCCTTTACGTGAATCGCGCCGCCGAGCCCATCTTCGGGCACCCGATGTCCGCGCTCATCGGCGAACCGCTTTCGATGCTGCTGCCCACGCACCCTTACGGCGGACCGGAAGGCCCCACGACCTGGAAGGCCACGGCGCCCGGCGAAGCGCTCGCGCTCTCGGGACGACACGCGGACGGCCGCGAAGTCCCGCTCGAGATTTCCTTCGGGGAATCGCCCCGCGAGGGCCGCCGGCTCCTGACGGTGATCGCGAGGGACGTCACGGAGCGGCGGGACGCGGAGCACGCGGTGCGGGACTCCGAGGCCCGCCACCGGCAGCTCTTCGAGCGCAATCTCGCCGGCGTCTATCGGACGACGCTCGACGGCCGCGTGCTCGACTGCAACACCGCGTTCGCGCGGATCTTCGGATACGAAACGCCCGAAGAGGTGATCGCGATGCCCGCCGTGAGCTTCTATCTGAACCCGGAGGAGCGGACCGAAGCCATCCGGCGGCTGGGTGAGAAGCGCACCCTCACGAACCACGAGCAGAGGATGCGCCGCCGGGACGGGAGCATCATGTGGGTGCTCGCGAACGAGAGTCTTGTCGACGGCCCGGAGCCCGGCACGCTGATCATCGAAGGCACTCTGGTCGAGATCACCGAGCGCAAACGGGCGGAGGAGGATCGGGAAGCCTCGCTTTCCCTCGTGCGGGCAACCCTCGAAGCGACCGCGGACGGCCTGCTCGTCGTCGGCGACGAGGAGCGGATCCTGACGCTCAATCAGAAGTTCCGGGACATGTGGCGCCTGTCCGGCGCGCCCCTCGAGGGAAGCGATCACCGGCTGGTGCTGGCCTCCGCGGCCGGACAGATGAAAGACCCGGGGACCTTCTTCGGAATGATCGACTCGCTCCGCAACACGCCCGAGACGGAGAGCTACGACGTCGTCGAGTTTCGAGACGGCCGCGTGTTCGAGAGGCTCTCGCGGCCGCAGCGCGTCGCGGGAAGGGCCGTCGGGCGCGTGTGGAGCTTTCGCGACGTCAGCGAGCGCAAACGCGCCGAGGACGCTCTCCGTGCTTCGGAGACCCGCTACCGAACGCTTTTCGAGCGCAACCTGGCCGGCGTCTATCGGACGACGCTCGAGGGCCGGATCCTCGACTGCAACGACTCCTTCGCGCGCATGTTCGGCTACGACTCGCGCGAAGAAGTGCTCGGGCAGCCCGCATGGGACTTCTACCGCAATTCCGAGGACCGGGACGCCGCCGTCACCCGCCTCCGGGAGCGCCACTCCCTCTCGAACTACGAGTCCTGTCAGCGCCGGCGGGATGGAACCCTCGTGTGGGTCCTCGAGAACGGGAGCGTCATCGAAGGCGTCGACGGCAAGCCGGCGATGATCGAGGGGACCGTCATCGACATCACCGAGCGCAAGCGCGCGGAAGAACAGGTCAAGCACCTCGCGTTTCACGACGCGCTGACCGGGCTGCCGAACCGGCTCCTCTTCCAGGACCGTCTCCGCATGGCGGTCTTGACCGCCCAGCGCTCGGAGGACCGGCTCGCCACGTTGTTTCTGGACCTCGACCGCTTCAAGGTCATCAACGACTCGCTCGGACATTCGATCGGCGACGAGCTGCTGCGGCGCATCGCGGAACGCCTGGGAAGCTGCGTGCGGGAAGGCGACACCGTGGCGCGGCTCGGCGGCGACGAGTTCACCGTGCTGGTTCCCGGGATGGCCGACGACGAGCAGGCGGCCAAGATTGCCCGAAAGATCCTGGGCGTCCTGCGGCTCCCTTTCGTGATCGACGGCCGGGAGCTCTTCCTGACGACGTCGATCGGCGTGGCGATCTATCCCACCGACGGCGAGAACGCGGAAACGCTCGTGCGCAACGCGGACACGGCCATGTACAGGGCCAAGGAGCAGGGACGCGACAACTTCCAGCTCTACACCGCGGCCATGAACTCCCGCGCTCTCGAGCGCCTTTCGCTCGAGAGCCGGCTGCGCCAGGCCATTCAGCACGAGGAGCTCGTCCTTCAGTACCAGCCGCTCGTGGATCTCGACACCAACCAGATCCGCGGCGCGGAGGCGCTGATCCGCTGGGAGCATCCCGAGATGGGGTTGCTCGCCCCGGGAGAGTTCATTCCGCTCGCCGAGATCTCCGGCCTGATCGTTCCCATCGGAGAGTGGGTGCTGCGGGCGGCGTGCGCGCAGGTGCGCGAATGGCAGCGGCTCGGATATCCGCAACTCTCGGTCGCGGTCAATCTCTCGGCGCGGCAGTTTCAGCAGGCCGACCTCGTGTCCCAGGTAAAGGCGGCGCTCGAAGCGGCGGACCTCGCGCCGGAGTTCCTGGATCTCGAGATCACCGAGTCGAACGCGATGCAGAACGCGGAGATATCGATCAGCACGCTGTGGGACTTGAAGAATCTCGGCGTGCAGCTCTCGATGGACGATTTCGGAACGGGCTACTCGTCTCTGAACTACCTGAAACGCTTTCCGATCGACCGGTTGAAGATCGACCAGTCATTCGTCCGAGACGTGACGACCGACCCGGACGATGGGGCCATCGCGTCGGCCATCATCGCGATGGCGCACAGCCTGGAGCTCACGGTGGTCGCCGAAGGCGTCGAGACGGAGCCTCAGCTCGCGTTTCTGCGCGCCCAGCACTGCGACGAGATGCAGGGGTACCTCGTGAGCCGGCCCGTCCCCGCCGAACGCTTCGTCGAACTTCTCGAGCAGAATCGCAAGACGGCCCCGAAGAAGAGGAAGAAGGCGGCGAGGTAGCTGTCAGTTGTCAGCTATCAGGCTGTCAGCTCTCAGCTTTCTGCGTTCAACGCCGGTCAAGGCCCCGCGGACTCTCTCGACATTTCGATGCCGGGCCGGTCCGGCCCGTAGTATCCGGGGATGGTCCGCCGCCGGTGAAAACCGAGTCGCTCGTAGAAGGCGATGGCGGAAGCATTCCGCAGGTCCACCTCCAGAACCGTCTCGCCGGCGCCCGCCTCTCGCAATCGGCGAATGGTTTCTTCGAGAAGAGAGCGTCCGACTCCGCTCCTTCGATGATCGGCCCGCACGTCGAGAGTGATGATGCGACCGGTCCCCCGAGGCGCGCGGTACCCCAGACAGAATCCGGCGATCGTCTCCGCCGATTCCGCGATCACGCCTTCCCGAGTTACGAGAGACAGCAACCGACGCATCTCGGGCGGCGGGTACGCGATCCCCGGTTCGAAGCACTCCCGATCGAGCTCGACGATCGCATCGAAATCGCGGTCGGCGTAGTCACGGAGCGAAAAGAGAAGAGTCACGCTAGCCGGATTCTGACTCAGAGCTCATGACGGACGGCTGACAGCTGAGAGCCGACAGCTGAAAGCTTCATCTCCTCCGCATCGACCGATCGGCCTCCCGTTTCAGCTCGCGGTCGCGGATCGCGTCTCGCTTGTCGTGCAGCTTTTTGCCCTTGACGAGCGCGATCTCCGCCTTCGCCCGGGAGCCCTTAAAATAGAGGGAAAGCGGAATGCACGTCACTCCGGATGTTGCGACGGCGGACGCCCACTTCGCGAGCTCGCGCCGGTGGAGCAGGAGCTTGCGGTCTCGTTCCGGCGCGTGGTTCGTCCAGGAGGCGGAGCCGTAGGGAGAGATGTGGGCTCCAACGAGGTACGCCTCGCCGTCGCGGAACTGGACGTAGGAGTCCTTGAGCTGCGCCCGCCCTTCCCGCAGCGACTTCACCTCGGAGCCCAGGAGCGCGATCCCCGCCTCCATGCGGTCTTCCACGAAGTACTCGTGAAACGCCTTCCGGTTGGAGGCGATCGGCGAGGTCTTCTTCTCCTTCGCCGCCGCCGGGCGCCCTCTTCCGCCCTCCTTCATCGGAGCGAGTCCGGAAGGTCGTTGCCCTTCGGCCGCGGCGCCGTGGTGCGAAGGAGCTCGCAGAACCGGCGCGCGAGCTCGGGGTCGAACTGGGTGCCTCCCTTGGCCGTGAGGATGTCGAGAGCCGCCTCGAAGGCGATCGGCGAGCGGTACGAGTGCAGCGCCGTCATGGCGTCGTACGCCTCCGCGATCGCCAGCACGCGGGAGCCGAACGGAATCCGGTCGCCGGAGAGGCCGTCGGGATAGCCCGCGCCGTCGTACCGCTCGTGATGGTGGCGGACGAGGGGCGCGATCGGATACGGAAACTCGATTCGCTCCAGGATGTCGGCGCCGATGACCGCGTGCCGCCGCACGAGCGCCACCTCCTGAAGGTCGAGGGGCCGGCGTCCCGCCAGACGCTCATACGGAACCTCGACTTCGCGAATGCCGATGTCGTGCAGGAGCCCGGCGACGGTGAGCTGCTCGATCCCCTCGGCCGGAAGGCGGAGCGCGGTGGCGAAGCGCCGGCAGAGAGCGCCAACGGCGTAGGAGTGCGCCTTGAGCTGAGGATAGGGCGTGGCGCCCGGCTCCAGGAGCGACTTGACCAGACTGCGATACGACTGCCGGTACCGCTCCCCAGACGCGGACTGGAGGACCGCCGCGCGGATCCCGCGGTGGACCTCCTTGAGCGCTTCCTCGCCGGCTTCATCGGGCGGCCGGGAGAACAGGAGGCTCACGAGGAGCGTGCGGACGCCGGAGATGATCACCGAGGTCTGGATTCCGGCGAAGCTCTGGATCTCGCCGTCCCCGCGCCCAAGGGGAAACTCGGTCGAGAACCTCTTCTGATGCGGCGGCCGCAGGTCGGGCGAGGCCGAGGCGACGACCGGCGCGAGGCTCTCGACAAGCGCGAGGCGGGCGTCTTCGGAGAGCGCGCGGCGCGCCCCGATCCGGATGTGGACCGCGTCCCGGGTCCAGCTCGAAAACGCGACGGCATCGATGTCGGAAGCGAGAAGGAGCGAGCTCCAGAACCCCCGGAACACGAGCTCTTCCCGGGGCACCGGGCGGCTCGAGAGAACCGGCGGCCGGGAAGGCGCCGGAACATCCGCGGCGGCCGGGGACGCCACTTCCGCCGGTCCGTCCTCCCACTCCGGCCCCGAAGAGAAGAGCGCCGGCGGGGAGGGAAACTCCTGAAGCGAGCCCCCGTCGGATCCCGGCCGGTAGAGAGCTTCCGCGTCCTCCGGCGCCAGCGGCTCCGGCGCGGCGACGGAGGTCCCGTTGAACGATTCGAGGACCTCCGCGATGCGCGAGGCCAGTTTTTCGGCCGCGCGGAGATCCTCCGCCGCGAAGAAGGCGCCTTCCAGCTTGTCCTGGAGCTCGACGATTCCGACCATCCGGGATCCGACGTACGCCGGCGCCGCGAGCATGCGGGCGTACTGCTCCCGTTCCATCGAGGCCGCGAGCCGCCCGGCCTCCCTCGCGGAATTCGCATACGCGGGGCGGCGATGATGCTGGACCCAGTCGACTAAGGGATGTGAAGCCTCCAGGAAGTCCTCCGGCCCGAAACGCGACACGAATCCGTACGATCCGGCCAGCCGGAAATCCCCGGACGGACCCATGGTGTAGCAGCGAGCGCGAGCGACGCGCAACGCCGCGCGGGACTCCGCCAGGATGCCCGCGACCACTTCCTCGAGGCGCTGCGGAAGCATTTCCTCCGAGTGTACCCGGATCGACTCTTGGGGCTCCGTGGGTGGCGCGGGGGCCACAGAGTTGTGGCGGGACAGCCACAGGAGCCAGACGGCGGCGGCGCCCCCGTTCCGCACGAGCGCAACCTGGTGAAGGACTTGCAACTCTTCGAACGGCCGCGGGAAAGCTGGCATCGATGCTGCGATGCGGGAGAGCGGAACGAACTGCGTGCGATCCCAGACCACACTCCGAACGACCGTTTCCATCGAGGGCGTGGGGCTCCATTCCGGTCATCCCGTGCGCGCGATGTTCCGCCCCGCGGCGCCCGGCGACGGCCTGGTCTTCGTGCGCACCGATCACCCGAACTCGCCGATCGCGGCGCGCCTCTCCTCGGCGAGCCTGTTCGACTACGCCACGACGCTTTCGGCGGGCGGAATCTCGATCGGGACCGTCGAGCACGTCCTCTCCGCGGCGGCCGGCGAAGGCCTCGACAATTGCCGCATCGAGGTCGACGGCCCCGAGATTCCGATCCTGGACGGCTCGGCTCTGCCGTTCGTGCGCCTCTTCCACGCCGCAGGATTCGAGCGCCAGGAGGAACGCGTCCGTCCGATCACGCTCGATCGCGAGGTCGAGGTTTCCCGGGGCGATCGGAGCGTCCGGTACGTTCCAGACGGATCCGGGCTCACGATCAGCTACGAGATCGACTTCCCGCACCCCGTCGTCGGAAAGCAGGAGCTCACCGTCGCGATCCGCCCGGAGGAGTATTCCGCGCGCATCGCGCCCGCGCGCACCTTCGGGTTCGCTCGCGACGTCGAGGCCCTGCGCGCCCGCGGGCTGGCGCGCGGAGGCAACCTTCACAACGCGGTCGTGCTGGACGAGACGGGAGTCGCGTCGGGACCGCTGCGGTTCCGCGACGAGTTCGTCCGCCACAAGATCCTCGACTTGGTCGGCGACCTCGCCCTCCTCGGCGCGCCCCTCGCCGGCCGGATCTTCGCCCGCAAGGCGGGCCATGCGCTGCACATCGAGTTCGCGCGCGCCCTGGAGCTCGCCCGGAGCACCCCCGGCCTCCGCCCCGCCGCCGACGTCCGCCAGGAGCGCACGGTCAACGAGTAGCGACCACCGGGAAGGCGTGCTGACGGAGTTTCTCTTTTCAAACGAGAACGAGAACGAGAAGGGCGGTGCCTGGGGGATCAGGGCGCCTCCCGACGGATCCATCTGGTTTACGGAGGCGCTGGGGGGCAGGGTCGTCAAGCTTCCAGTGTTGCCTGCGCAGATCCAATAGCTGGTTCGACGGGACGGACTCGGGTCAGCCGCCGAGTCCGTCCGGGCTCCCTCCTTTACAATCGGCCTCGTGCTCAAGGGCTTGCGGCTCCCTCTCTCTCTGTTGCTGGGAGCCCTTTCCGCCGCTCCGGCGGCGGCGGAGGAGGCGGTCAGGCCGCGAATGGGGGCGGTGCACGCCGAGGCCCGGGGACCGGACGTCTTCTTGAGGTTTCGCCTTGAGGGCGCCCTGAACCCGGAGCTCGCGAGCAAGATCGAGACGGGGCTCGAGACCGCGATCCGATACGACGTCCGGCTCTATCGCCACAACGCGCACTGGCTGTGGGACGACCGGATCGACGGGAGGCGCTACCGCGTCGCGGTCACGTTCGATCCCGTCACGCGGGAGTACGTGATCGCGGAGACGCTCGACGGAAAGCCCCTCGCCCGTTCTTCGACGCGGGACTTCGCCGAGGTCCTCCGTCGGCTGGTATCCCGGGAAAACCTCCTCGTGTTCCGGGTCGGGGTAGCCGAGCCCCACCGGAACCTGTACGTCGAGGTCCGCGGCGTCTTCGACTCGGGCTACCTGTTCACCATCATTCCCGTCGACGCGCGGACTCCGTGGAAGGAGTCGAACCGCTTCGACGTCCGGTTCTCGCCGTGAGTCTCCTGTCCGAGCTGCAGCGGCGGCGAAAGGACAACAAGCTCATCGTCGGGCTGGTGCTCGCGGTCCTCGTGGTCTGGACCGCGGTGTCGGTGCTTCAGCAGCGGGCGGACGAGCCGGGGACCGTCACGCGGGGTCTCCTTCTCTTCGTCCTGTCCTACATCAACATCACGCTGATCGCCGCGGTGCTCTTCGTGCTGGGACGCACCCTGCTCAAGACCTGGCTCGAGCGGCGGCGGCGGACTCTCGGCTCCCAGTTCAAGACGAAGTTGCTCGTAACGTACATCGGGCTGACGGCGATCCCGATCGGGCTTCTCTTCTTCACGGCCACCGGCCTTCTCCAGCGGTCGATCGATCGGTGGTTCTCGACCCCCGTGCGCGAGGTCGTGGGAAACGCGCGAGCCGTCGAAGACATGGCCGAGCGCCGGCTCACGGACCAGACCCTCGGCGACGCGCGGCTGGCGGCGCAGACGTTCGGGGGCGCGGCCCCTTCGGTGGCGGCCCTCGAGGCATTTCGGCGCGAGCACCGGCTCGACACCGTCGAGGCGTATCGCGGCACGGAGCGCATCGCTCTCGTTCAGAACGCGCCGGGAGAGATTCCTCCCATCGCCGCCGAGGCGCTTCGCCGCGCGGCCGCCGCTGGCGAGGACACCCGGATCGAGGTCGTCCGCGACGGCTCGCACCGATACCGCGCGGCGCGGGCGTCCGGCGCTCTGACCTGGGTGACGGGGGCCCGCATCCCGCCCGCGGAGGCCCGCGCGATGGAGTCGATCGCCGCCGCGTGGTCCGAATACAAGAAGCTCGAGGTGCAGAAGCCGGCGATCAAGGCAGCCAACATCTCCACCTTCCTCCTGATCACGCTCGCGATCCTGTTTGCCTCCGCCTGGATCGGCCTGACGCTCGCGCGCCGGATCACGCTGCCGATCGCCGCCCTCGCCGAGTCCACGCACCGGCTGGAGTCGGGCGAGCTCTCGGCGCGCGTCGGCATCCGCGCCGAGGACGAGCTCGGCGTGCTGGTCGAGTCGTTCAACCGCATGGCCGCGGGACTGGAGGACGCGCGCAACGCCCTTCTGCGGTCGAACGAGGAGCTCTCGGGCTCCAACCGGCGGGTCGATCTCGAGAGGCGGCTCCTCGCGACGGTTCTCGAGTCCGTCACGACCGGCGTCCTCGCCTTCGACGCCGAGGAGCGGGTCACCGTCTGCAATCCGGCCGCACGCGCCCTTCTCGGGCTCGGAGAGGACGTCTCGATGGACGCGCTGCGCGGCCGGCCGGAGCTCGCGAGCCTGGTCTCCGCGCTCGCCGCCGCGCGGGCGGGCGATCTTCCCTCCGCGCCTCGGGAGCTCGCTCTTCCGGGCCCCGAGGGGGAGCGCCGCCTGGAGATCGCACTCCGGCCGCTTGCGGCGCCTTCCCCGGACGAAAGAGGCGGATGGGTGCTCGCCATCGAAGATACGACGCACGTCGCGCGCGAACAGAAGCTGGCCGCGTGGAGCGAGGTCGCGCGTCGGGTCGCGCATGAGATCAAGAATCCGCTGACGCCGATCCGCCTCTCCGCGGAGCGGATCGCGAAACGGTGGAAGGCCAGGGAGCCCGACATCGCGGATACGATCGACCGCGGCACGCGAGTCATCGTCGAGGAGGTCAATTTCCTGAAGTCGCTGGTCGATGAGTTCTCGCGGTTCGCGCGTCTCCCGGAGATGCGCCCGGAGCCCACAGACCTTCCCGCGCTTGCGCTTTCCGCCGTCCGGCTCTTCGAAGGGGCGCGGGAGGGGGTCCGCATACGCGTCGAGAGCCGCCTCGCCCGCGAGATCGTGAACGTCGACCCCGAGCAGATCCGGCGCGCCCTCATCAACCTGATCGACAACGCCCTGGAGGCGTGCGGACCGTCGGGAGAAATCGTCGTCACCGTCTCGGAAGGCGATCGCGGCGTTCAGCTGGCCGTGACCGACACCGGCCGGGGCGTGGCGCCCCGCGACCGCGAGAAGCTTTTCCTTCCGGATTTCACGACGAAGGGGCGAGGGACGGGACTCGGCCTGGCCATCGTCTCCCGCATCGTGGCCGACCACAACGGGACGATCCGCGTGGAGGAGAACCGTCCTCGCGGCGCCCGTTTCATCATCGAGCTTCCCGCGGCGTGAAGAAGAGGCGCGTCCTCGTCATCGACGACGAGCGTCGAGTCCGGGAGACGCTCTCCCTGATCCTGACCGACGAAGGCTATGCCGTGACGTCCGTCGACACCGGCGCGGAGGGCCTGCGCCGCATCCTCGAGGAGCGCTTCGACCTGGTGTTTCTGGACGTGTGGCTCAAGGACCGCGACGGGCTTTCGATCCTCGAGGCCGCGGGAAAGCGTCTCGCGCAGGTTCCGGTCGTGATGATCTCCGGCCACGCGAATGTCGAAACGGCCGTGAGGGCGGTGCGCCTCGGCGCGGACGACTTTCTCGAGAAGCCGCTCTCCCTGGAGCGCGTGCTCCTCACCGCGAAGAAGTCGATCGAGCGGAGGGACCTCCTCGCCCAGGTCGAGTCGTTCAAGGGAACCCACGAATCCTCCGAGACACTGCTCGGCGAGTCCGCGCCCATGCGCCGCCTGCGGGACGAGATCGCGCGCATCGCCCCGACGGACGCCCGGGTGCTCATTACCGGCGAGAACGGGACGGGCAAGGAGCTGGTCGCCCGCGCCCTCCACCGGCTCTCGGGACGCGCCGACGCTCCGCTCGTCGAAGTGAATTGCGCCGCGATCCCCGAGGAGCTGATCGAGTCCGAGCTGTTCGGACACGAGAAAGGTTCGTTCACGGGAGCGGCGGAGGAGCGCCGCGGCAAGTTCGAGGAATCCGACGGCGCGACTCTGTTCTTAGACGAGGTCGGCGACATGTCGCCCAAGACGCAGGCGAAGGTGCTCCGCGCGCTTCAGGAAGGCCGCTTCACGCGCGTGGGCGGTACCCGCGCGATTTCGTCCGACGCGCGGGTCCTCTCGGCGACGAACAAGGACCTCGCCGGCGAGATGGGACGCGGGGCGTTCCGCGAGGACCTCTACTTCCGCCTCGCCGTCGTCCCGATCGAGGTCCCCGCGCTGCGCGACCGGTACGAAGACATCCCGCTTCTGGCCAGGCATTTCCTGGCCGAGGCCTCCGCGCGGTTCCATCGGAAGCCGAAGGCCCTCTCGCCCGCCGCTCTGGAGGCCCTCCAGGCCCACCGATGGCCCGGGAACGTCCGGGAGCTCAAAAACCTCGTCGAGCGCGTCGTGATCCTCTCGGCGGGCGAACAGATCGCGCCCGAGGAGTTCCACTTCCGGCGGGGCACCGACGAGGCCGAAGTTCCCGTGCCTACGGAGGCGCCGCTCCGGGACGCGCGCGAAGAGTTCGAGCGCCGCTACATCCTCGCCGCTCTCCGCCGCCACCGGGGCAACGTCAGCCGCGCCGCGGAAGCGCTGGATCTCGAGCGCTCGAACCTGTACCGGAAACTGAAGAGTTACGGAATCGAAGTGGAGAGGGAGTAGAGCTCTCAGCCGACGACGATCAGCGCTCAACCCTCTTCCTCCAGCAGCTTCGTCTCGAGCACCTGCTCGCTCGAGAAACCTTCGAGGCGGAGATAGTGCTCGGCCGCCATGAAGAGCGCGTCGGCCGGCGTCAGACCGACGATCTCGGATCCGACGATCGCGACGCCGTGCCGCTCGGCTTCGCTGCGCACGCACTCGAAGACGCGGTGGAGCGGCGTCTTCCGGTAGTTGGTCATGTTGATCGAGACCTGGACGATGCCGCGGGCCGAGAGGTCGACCGCCATCGCCTTGACGTACCGGAACCCGCCGCCGATGTGCCGGATGGATTTCGCGATCCGGTCAGCCACGGCAAGATCCTTCGTGCCGAGGTTGATGTTGTACGCGATGAGGGGAGCGCGGGCGCCGATGGCCACGGCGCCCGCGGTGGCGTGCGGGCGGACGGGACCGAAGTCCGGCTTCCAGTCCGGTCTTTCCATCCTGGATCCCAAACCTTCGAATTCCCCCTTGCGGACGTCGGCCAGGTTCCGGCGGCCTTCGGACCCCGCCGAGTCTTCGTAGAGGTACACGGGGATCCCGAACCTCGTCGCCACCTCTTCGGCGATCTTCCGGGAGAGAGCCACGCACTCCTGGAGTGTCGCCCCGCGGATCGGGATGAGAGGCACCACGTCGACGGCTCCCATGCGGGGGTGCTCCCCCCGGTGCCGGGTCAGGTCGATCCGAGGCACCGCCGCCTCGAAGAGGGCCAGAACGCCGGCCCGGACGCCCTCCGCGTCGCCCACAAAGGTGAGCACGCTACGGTTGTGCGCGGGGTCGGAGGAAAGATTCAGGACGCGCACGCCGGGGACCGCGCGCACGGCTCCGGCGATCTCCTCGACGAGCGAAGTTTCGACCCCTTCCGAGAAGTTGGGGACGCACTCGATGACGCTGCGCATCGGATTTTCTCCGCGCGCAGTCTATAATTCGAGGGAAGTGAGCCCAGATAACGGTCTTCCGGTTCTCGAACGCGCCGAGCGCGCCTGATGGAGGCCCACACCAATCCCGGCACCTACCCGGGAAACCCCTCCCTCCCCCGCGAGGTCAAAGACAAGATCCTGTCCACGTTCCGGCACACCCTGAACCTGTTCAAGGAGGGGAAGCTGGATGACTGCCTGATCGGGTGCGACTTCATCCTCAAGATGGACGCCCGATTCGCGCCCGCCCGGTCGAAGAAGACCGCCCAGCCGGTCTTCGACGGCTCGCGCCAGAGAGCGCTCGCCGCTCTCGAGGAGAATCGCCACGAGGACGCCCGCCGCGAGCTCGACCAGATGCGGGGCCTCGATTCCGACCATCCCGCGGTCGCGCTGCTCGAGCGCCGCATCGGACCCGCGCCGGCGGCGGCGCCGGCCTCGCCGCCTCCCCCGCCCGACTTCGGCGGCCTCGATCTCGACTTCTCCGACACTTCGGAGACCTCCGGCGGGTTCGGGCACTCAACGCAGCAGCCGGACATCCAGTTCGACGATGGCCGCACGGTGTCGCTCAAGATTCCGCCCGAGACCTCTCAACCGCCCGCGGCGCCCAACGCCGGCGACCCCGCAGGGCTGGACGCCTTGAGCCTCGATTCCCTGTCGCTCGACCTTCCGCCGAGCGCCGAGCCGGTCGGCGCTCCCTCGGACGCGCGCCCCTCTCTGCGGGGCCCGCTGCACGACAATCCACCGGCGGTGGCTCCCGGCTCCCCCGCGGACATGTGGGCGGACGCGGGCGGCGGCTCGAACCTGGACGAGGCCGACTCGTCGCCGCGCCCGGAGCCCTTCTCCTCGACCCCGATGTCCGGGATGTCGGAGCCGTCCGCGCTC
Organism: Acidobacteriota bacterium; assembly: GCA_020199905.1. Classification (GTDB taxonomy): domain Bacteria; phylum Acidobacteriota; class Thermoanaerobaculia; order UBA5066; family Gp7-AA6; genus JALYUA01. The sequence continues at coordinate 47,669 of JAIVJS010000005.1, read as the reverse complement.
GAGAGTCTCGAGCCGGAAGAAGACTCGGCCGCCGGCGAGCGCGAGATTGCCGGGCTCCTCCGGCAGGGCGACGACGCGGCCCGGAGGGGCGAGAGGCAGCAGGCGATCGAGGTCTGGTCCCGGATCTTTCTGATCGACATCAACAACTCCGAAGCCGTCAACCGGATCGAAAAGGCGCGGCAGGAGATGGCCGAAGGCAACCGGAAGATCTCCGACGGGCTCAAGAACGGCCGGGAGGCGTATGAGCGCGGGGATCTGCCCGGGGCGCGTGAGCTCTTCCTCGAAGTCCTCGCCGTCGACGAAAACGAGCCCACCGCGCGCTTTTATCTGGATCGGATCCAGGCCGAGATGGCCAACCCGGGCGGCGCGGCCGGGGGGGAGGAAGCCGACGCCTACGCGCCCCAGGCGGACGTCCCCGGCTCCGCCGGCAGTCCCGCCGCGGTTTCCGCTCCGGCCGGGGCCCCCCGCCGGACCGTGCGATTCCCGGTGTCGCGGAAGATTCTCGCCATGGTAGGCGCGTTCGCCGTGCTCGTCCTCGTGCTCGTCTACGTTCTCGTTTGGCGGGCGCCCCGCCCGAAGGCGACGGCCGCGGCTCCGGCGACGGTCGCCGCCCCCGGCCCGGCCCCCGCGGGCAGCGCGGGGTCTCTCGCCCGCGCGCAGCAGCTTCTCGGCGCGGGAAAGATCGGCGAAGCCCGGCTCGAGCTGCGCCGCATCCCGCCCTCGAGCCCCGACCACGAAGCGGCGCAGCGGATGATCACCGATCTCGGAAAGTCGGGCGCCCCGGGACCCGCCGTCGTCGCCATCGAGGGCGCCCCCCCCGCCGCCGCCGCGCCGGCCTCGGAGGCGGATGCAGAGCCCGCGCGGATGCGGATCGCGGCCGAGCGCGCCCTGAAAGACAAGCGGTACATCGAGGCCTTGAAGACGTTCAGCCAGGCGGCGCCGGCCTTCAAGAACGACCCGACCTTCGCGCAATCGATGGGGGTCGCCGCGGAGAAGGTGACGGCGCTGACTCCCGCGGTCAAGCTCTACAACGAGGGCGAGTACGAGACCGCGATCCCGGTTCTCTGGAGAATCTTCCAGGAAGACCGCGACAACCAGGACGCGCGCACGTACCTTCTCCGGGCTTACTACAATCAGGGCGTGACGCAGCTCCAGAACGGTCTGTACCCGAAGGCGATCCAGTCTTTCGGCGAAGCTCTGACGATCGACCCGGCGGACGCCGAGGCGATCCGCCACCGCAAGTTCGCCGAGCGTTACCTGAAGACCGACCTCGACCTGATGGGACGCATCTACGTCCGGCATCTGAATCACCGCCCTTGAGCGGGAGGGACGAGCCGGGTCCGCCGGGCGAGCTTCTCGACTTTCCCCTGCGTGAAGAGCGCGGCGAGCCGTTTTCTCTTCCGCTGCCGTCCCCGGGACCGACCCTGGAGCCCGCGGTGCCTCGCACCGCCTCGCTTCCCGACCGGATCCTGTCGACGGGCGCCGACGCGGCCACGGTGCTCCTGCTGGTCGCGCTGGCCCTGCTCGTCGCGGCGGGGGCGCGCGAGCGGTGGCCGACGCCTTCCGGACTTTTCTGGGCGGCCGGGTTCGGGTTGTACCTGTCGTTCTTCGTGATCGTCGTTCCGCTTCTCCTCTTCGGACGGACCATCGCCCCTGCGCGTCGCCGTCGCGCAGATCGACACCACCGTCGGCGATTTCGACGGAAACTCCGCGAAGATTCTGGACCTCGGCCGGCGCGCCGAATCGGAGGGCGCCGCCGTGGTCGTGTTTCCGGAGCTCGCGGTCGCGGGATATCCGCCCAGGGACCTCGTCGAAAGGCGGACGTTTCTTCGCGAGGCGTCCGCGGCGTCCGACCGGATCGCGCGGGCGGCCGGCGACGCCCTCTGGGTGTTCGGGTCCGTCGCCCCCAACGCGTCGCGATCCGGCCGCAGCGTCTTCAACGTCGCGGTCGCCGCGCGCCGGGGCCGGGTCGTGGCCGAATACCGGAAGCGGCTGCTCCCCAACTACGACGTGTTCGACGAAGCCCGGTATTTCGAGCCGGGCGACCGGCCTCTCGTGGTGCGGGCCGGCGCGCGCCGCATTGCGATCACGATCTGCGAAGACATCTGGAACGACAAGACGTTCTGGAAGCAGCAGCGCCGCCTTTACGACCGGGATCCCGTGGCGGACGTCAAACGCGCCGCGGCGGACCTCCATGTCAACCTGTCGGCCTCCCCCTGGGTCCTCGGGAAAGACCGGTTCCGGGAGCGGATGATGCGGCAGATCGCGCGCGGCACGCGCGCTCCGCTCGTCTCGTGCAACCTCGTCGGCGGCAACGACGGGCTGGTCTTCGACGGAAGCTCGATCGCGTTCGACGCGTCGGGGCGGCTCGCCGCACGAAGCCGTCCCTTCGTGGAAGACTTCTGGACGGTCGACCTGCCCGATGGGAAAGGGCCTCTGCCCCGCCGGCAGGCCCCCGTCTCCCTCCTCCGCCAGGCGCTCGTTCTCGCCCTGTCGGACTACGCTTCCAAGTGCGGCTTCCGCACGGCGGTCCTCGGCATCTCCGGCGGCATCGATTCGGCCGTCACCGCCGCGCTGGCCGTCGAGTCGCTCGGCTCCGGCAACGTGACGGGCGTCGCCATGCCGGGGCCGTACTCGTCGAAGGGCAGCCTCCGCGACGCCCGCGCTCTCGCCGAGGCCCTGCGAATCGAGCTGCTCGAGATCCCGATCTCCCCCGTGTTCGAGAGCTACCGCAGCACGCTCCGCCCCGCCTTCGGGAAAGAAGGCTGCAGCGAGGCCGAGGAAAATCTCCAGGCACGGATCCGGGGCGCTCTCCTGATGGCGCTGTCGAATCGCAACGGCCACCTGGTTCTGTCGACCGGAAACAAGTCGGAGCTCGCCGTCGGGTACTGCACGCTCTACGGGGACATGGCCGGCGGGTACGCCCTGCTGTCGGATGTCCCCAAGACGCTGGTGTACGAGCTCGCCCGCGACTTCAATCGCGAAAACATGCGGATCCCTCAGGCGTCGATCGACAAGGAGCCCTCGGCCGAGCTGCGCCCGAACCAGAAAGACTCGGACTCCCTGCCGCCCTACGAGATGCTCGACCCGCTCATCGAAGCGCTGGTCGAGGACTCGCTGGCGCCCGCCGCGGCTGCCCGGCGCGCCGGCGTGCCGCTGTCTCTCGCTTCGGACATCGCGCGGCGTATCGACCGCAACGAATACAAGCGGCGCCAGGCTCCGCCGGGACCGAAGGTGACCGGGCGCGCGTTCGGCGAGGGGCGCCGGTATCCGATCGCTCAGAAGTTCGAAATTGAATGAGTCTTCGGTCTTCCGCTCTCAGTTCTCGGTTGCCGAAACGCGGGACAATGGCGCGGGTTTCCGACACCTGAAAACTGATTACTGATTACTGACTGCTGATTACTGACTGGCTGATAACTCCTTGTCCCACTCCTCCGAAAAATATGTCTGGAAGGAGATTCCCGGGTCGTCGCACGATCTTCTTCGCCGTCGGATTCGCGCGATGCCTCCCGGGTTGAGGCTTCTCGACCTCGGCGCGGCGGGAGGGCACCTGGGGCGTGCGGTCCGCGACCGGTGCTCCTTTCTGGCCGGGGTCGAGCCCGACACGGACCTTCCGGCCTCGGCGCGCGAGGGGTACGACGCGTGGCACGCGGCCGACGCGATGGACGCCGGGCCCTGGGACGCGCCCTTCGACGTCGTCGTGTGCGCGGACGTCCTCGAGCACCTGGTGCGCCCCGAGGCGCTGCTCGAGCGGATCCGTGGCTGGCTCCGCGAGGGCGGAACGCTGCTGGTGTCGCTTCCCAACATCGCGAACATCTCCATCCGCCTGGGATTGCTGCTCGGCCACTTCCGCTACACGGAACGGGGAATCCTGGACCGCACGCACGTTTCCTTCTACACGCTCGCGAGCGCGCGCCATCTTCTCGAGAGCTCCGGATTCCGGGTGCGCTCCGCCGAGCCCACGGCCATGCCGTACGAGCTCGCTCTGCCGGCGCTCGGCGCGCCGCCCTGGAGCGGCCCGACGCGCGGATTTTCACAGCTCACGGCGCGGTCCTTGCCCACGCTCTTCGGCTACCAGTTCGTCTTCGAAAGCGGAAAGGGATGAGCCCGCCAGGTCGTTCCGACGCGGCAGAGCTCGCATCCCTCATCATTCCCGCCTACAACGAGAGCCATCGGGTCGCCGCCTCTCTGCACGTCGTCGCGCAGTGGGCGGCCATGCGGCCCGGCGGATGGGACTGGGAGGTGATCCTGGTGGATGACGGTTCGACGGACGGCACGGCGGACTCCGCGCGGGCGGCGGCGCGGGAGAGCGGCCTGACGCTCTCGGTTCTGGCGCACCCCCGGAACCTCGGAAAGGGCGCGGCTATCCGCACGGGCGTTCTCGGCTCCCGCGGAAGCCCGGTGCTGGTGAGCGACACGGATCTTTCGACGCCTCTCACGGAGTGGGTCAAGCTCGCGGAGCGGCTCCCGACGCATCCGGTGGCGATCGGGTCGCGGGCCCTGGACCAGACCCTCGTGCGGCGCCCGCAGCCCTTCCACCGGCGGCTTCTGGGCCGCACGGGGAACCTGCTCGTGCGCCTGTTCGCCGTGCACGGAATCGCGGACACGCAGTGCGGTTTCAAGCTATTTCGCGGCGACGTCGCCCGCAGCCTGTTCCGGGACGCCCGGGTGGCGGGATTCCCCGTAATAGAATTCCCCTCCATCTGCCGATGACGCCCATCCTCCTCGATCGGAATGAGAACCGATACGGTCCCGCGCCGGAATGCCTGGCGGCGCTGCGCGAGGCGACGCCGGACATCCTCTTCAACTACACGCGCGACTTCCAGCGGGGGGTCTACAGCGCCCTGTCCGAAAAGCTCGCCGCGCTGCACGGGGTCCCCGAAAAACGGGTCCTGCTCGGCTACGGATGCGAGGACCTGCTCAAACAGGCCGTCCACCACTGGGTGAAGCCCGGCGAGCGCTGCCTCATCCCGAGCGCCTCCTGGTGGTACTACCGCTCGATCGCCGACGAGGTGAGCGGCGTCACGGTCGAGTATCCGATCGTCGAGGCGGCCACCGGCTACGCGTACGACATCGAGGCGCTGAAACGGATCCAGAAGGCGACGCCCGCGCGGATCCTGCTGATCTCCTCACCCAACAACCCGACCGGCAACCGGTTTCCGAGCTCGCGGCTGCCGGAGATCCTCGAAGCATTCCGCGACTGCGTCGTGGTGTACGACGAGGCCTACTTCGGTTTCTCCGAGGAGCCCTCCGACGACGCCGCGGCGATGACGGATCGCCACCCGAACCTCCTCGTGCTGCGCACGTTCTCCAAGCTGTACGGCCTGGCCGGCGCCCGCATCGGATACGGAATCGCCGGAAAGGAGCTGGGAAGCTTCCTGAAATTCTCCTCCCGCAACCTCGGTTACAGCCGCATCTCGGAACGGCTGGCCCTCGCCGCGCTTTCCAACCCGTCCTACTACGCGCGCGTCCGCGCGAGCGTCATCGCCGACCGCCGAAGCGTCCTCGCCGCCCTTCGCGCGTTTCCGGGCGTGCGGGCCTACGACTCGGACGCGAATTTCGTCCTCGCGCGCTTTCCCTCTTCCGCCGTCTTCGACATCCGCGCGGAGCTCGACCGCCGCGGCCTCGTGCTGAAGTTCTTCTCGGAGGACGCCTTCCGGGACTGCGCGAGGATCACTCTGGGAACTCCCGAAGAGACATCCACCCTCGTGGCCGCATTCCACGAGGTCCTCGCGTCCGCGCTCGCGTACCCCTGACAGGCTGCTGAAGCATGGCCGCCGGGAGCGCGGAGCGACCTCCGCCGCCGGGCCGGGCCGCCGCGTATAAAGCGTCTCTGAAGGCTCCCGAGCTCGAGGAGCGCCTCGACCTGATCCTCTACCGGCCGCTGGCCTTCTGGATTGCGTGGCCGCTTCGGAAGAGCCGCGTCACCCCCAACCAGGTCAGCGTCGCGAGCATGCTGTTCGGCGTGGCCGCGGGCGTTTTCTTCTGGCGGGCCACTCCCGCATGGGCGCTGGCCGCGGGCCTCGCCTGCATTGCGGCCAACGTCCTCGACTGCGCCGACGGGCAGCTCGCGAGGCTGCAGGGATCCTCTTCGTCGATCGGATACCTGGTGGATGGAGCCGCCGATTACGTCGGCACGACGGCCGTCTTCCTGGGGATGGCGCACGCCCTTCAGCTGACGCGGCCCGCGCGCTTTAACTGGTGGTGGCTCGCGGTGGCCGCCGGCGCCTCGATGGCGTGGCAGTGCGCCTTCCTGGACGAGAAGCGCGGCGCCTGGCTCGACCGCGTCTACCGGCGCCGCCGGGACCGCGCCGACGAGCTTCGCGCGATGGAACGTCAGGCGGAGGCGTGGCGCGCGCAGGGCGGCCACCGCGCGGGACGCGCCCTGATCGCGGGATACCGGCTCTATCGCACCGCGTGGAAGCCGGTGACGCGGCCGGAGGAGGCATGGAAGGAGCCGGAGACGGCGCGCTGGGCCGAGTGCCACCGGCCGGTGCTTCGCAAAAGCGTCTGGGTCGGGCCCACGATGCACGTCACGGCGATCGTCGTCCTCGCGGGCGCGCTCGGCAGGCCCGACCTCTACTTCTGGGCCGCGCTCGTCCCGGGAAATCTCTGGATGTTTCTGACCCTCGCGGCGGAGCGCCGCGCCATTCGCTGCGCCGCGGCATGACGCTCGCCCGCGCCATCCTCCTGGCGGCGGGGTCCGCGCAGAGGCTGCGGCCCCTGACCGATGCCGTGCCGAAATGCCTGCTCGACGTCGGAGGCCGTTCGATCGTTTCCCGCGCCGTTTCGATTCTGGCGGCGCAAGGCATCACCCGGATCACGGTCGTCGACGGGTTCGAGGGCGACCGGCTCCGGGGCGCGCTGACGTCCGAGTTCCCTCCGGACTGGTTCGATTTCCGGCGCAACGCGGAGTACGCCGACACGAACAACGCGTTCTCGCTCCGGCTGGCGCTCTCCGGCGTCGACGAGCCGATTCTCCTGCTCGACGCCGACGTGCTCTTCGACGCCGCCGTCGTCCGTCTTCTCATGGACGACTCTCGCGCCAACCGCCTGGCGGTGCGCACCCGCGGCGCGCTGGGAGAAGAGGAGATGAAGGTTTCCGTCGCGGGCGACGGGCGCATCGAAGACGTCGGAAAACGCATCTCCGGGCGCGCCCACGGAGAATCGGTCGGTCTCGCGATCTTCTCCGCCGCCTTCGTCCGGCGTCTCCTCCCCGTGCTCGAGCGGCGGCTGGTCGCGGAGGGCCGCGTCGATGAATGGTACGAGTCCGCGTTTCTCGAGCTCATTGCCGGCGGCGAGAGCGTCTACGCCATCGACATCGGCGACCTTCGCGCGATCGAGGTCGATACGAAGGAGGACCTCGAGGAGGCGCGCCGGCTCTTCTCCTAGGCAGAAACCGGCCCCGCGCCGGCGTCGGATTGGTGCTCTTCGTTTCCCGTTTCCCGTTTTCCGCTTCCGGGCCCCGAGAGCCGTCCGGCGATGCCGGCGGCGGCGAGCGGCACCAGCGCCGCCGCGGTGCGAAACAGCGTGGTCTCAGCCAGCCACTCGGGGCCCAGGACCGCGAAGGCGGGGAGCGCGAGGTAGACGGCGAGGGCCGCGCCCGCGAGCCAGAGCAGGCGTCCGGCCCAGGAGGCCCTCCGGCCCGCGAGGACGAGGACCGCGATCGAGGCCGGAAAGATCCACGACCGCGCGGCGACGTGGGCGTCCGCGGAAACAGCTTCCGCCGCCCGCGCCAGAAACTCGCCGAGGCGAGAGGGCGCCAGCAGACCGAAGTCGAAGTCCCGGAGGGGCGCGGCGCCGCGAACCGCCCTCACGACGATTGTCAGCGACGCCGCCGGGAGAATCGCCGCCGCAGCCGCTTGCAACCGCCGACTCCGGTCCGCCGCGCCGCGCGGGGCGAGAATCGCGACCGCCGCCGCCGCAGAGGCCAGGAAAAGGCCCTCGTTCTTGACGGAGCTCGCGAGCAGAGACGCGACCGCCAGGCGGGCGAGAGCGCGCGAGTCGGTTCCGTCCATCGCATCCGACAGCGCAGTCCCGACGAGGAGCACCGCGACAGATAGCGGGACGTCCGCCATCCCCGTCAGGAAGCCGGAGTAGAGCGGCTCGAACAGCGCGAGAAGGGCGACCGCGGCCAGCGTGACACCGCGGCCGGCGCCACGGCGGCGCAGCCATCCAAACAGGACCGCGAGCGTCGCGATCTGGAACGCGGGGAACAAGAGCGCCAGCGCCTGGTCGTCCCACCTCCCGATCACGCCCGAAGCCCCGGCGTAGAGAAGAGGCAGCCCCAGCGGGTACTCGGGATGCGAGAAGCCCGCGAGGCGAGGGTCCGAAAGCCACCGGGGGATCGCGCCCGCCGCGAAGATCGTCCGCCCCTTGAGACCCCAGATCGCCAGGAAATCGATCGACCACATCGGCCGGATGACGGCTCGAAGGGCGTAGAGAAGGACACCGGCGGCAGCCGTCAGCCCGAGCAACGTGTGCGCCGCGCGATGCCGCCCGGCGGGGGGAGGCATCGACGCGGGACCGCGGGGCGCAAGGAGCCGGCCCGCCGCGGCGCCGGCCACGGCCAGGATCGCCAAACCCACGCGCGGGTGGGGGCCGCCGAGCGACGCGAGCAGAGCGGCGCCCGAAAGGAAGGCAAGGCCGAGACAGACTCCCCAGCCGATCCGCTCGGCACGGTGCGCGGAGCCGGCGGGATGGAGCGCCCCCGCCGCGAAGAAACCGGCCGCGCCGGCGGCCAGCAGCAGGACCGCCATCTCCGCCAGCGAGGCGCCGAGCGCCGTCAACGAGGCGGCTCTCCGGAAGCGCCCGGCGGGGCCTGCATCAGGACTCCGCCGGGGAGCTCGCGAACCGCCGTCCACCCGGGGGGCCGCCCCGCTCCGTAGACGGCCGCGAGCCAGCCGGGAGACACCGACGGCGGGTTCAGCCGCACCGGCAGCGGCGCGAATTCGTACACGGCGAGGTAGAACGCGGATTCGTCGGCTCCGGGTGCGAAGAGCGCCACCCCGCTCGCTCCCTCGGGCAGCGCCCGCCGGGCGGACTCCAGGAAAACGAAGTACCTCCGGTCGAAGCGCGCGGGAGCCGTCGCGACGCGACGAACGGCGGGGTCGAGGTCGGCGGCCGCCGAGAGGGCCCGCAGCTGGCCTCCGATGCCGGGCGGGACCGCGCGGAAGAGAAGCCGCGCCGCGAGGCAGACGGCCGCGGCCGCGGCGAGCGCCCGCCGCGGGGATACGAAGGCCGGAAGGGCGGTTGGAATCCCGGGACTCCTGCCGTTATCTCAGCGGGAAGGCCGCGCAGAGCTCCGAGACCGTGCCGCGGACGGAGGCGGCGACGGCTTCATCCGCGGGCGCTTCGAGGATGCGCACGATCGATTCTCCGATGATCTCCATCTCCGCGATCCCCATTCCGCGCGTCGTCACCGCAGGAGTTCCGATCCGGATCCCGGACGCGACGGCGGGCGGCCGCGTGTCGAACGGGATCGTGTTCTTGTTCACCGTCAGCCGGACCTTTTCGAGCATCTTCTCCGCCTCTTTTCCGGAGAGGCCGCGCGAGCCCACGTCGACCAGGACGAGGTGGTTGTCGGTTCCGCCCGAGACGAGACGGAAGCCGCGGCGGGAGATCGCTCCCGCGAGGGCCCTGGCATTCTCGACGATCGCGCGCTGGTAGTCCGCGAACTCCGGAGCCGCCGCTTCGTGGAACGAGACGGCCTTGGCCGCGATGACGTGCTCGAGCGGGCCCCCCTGCACGCCGGGGAAGACGTTCCGGTCGAGGTCCTTCGCCCGCGCGGCGCGGCAGAGAATCAATCCGCCCCGCGGTCCCCGCAGCGTCTTGTGGGTCGTGCTCGTCACGAATGCGGCGTGGGGAACCGGGGACGGGTGGATCCCGGCGAGCACGAGGCCCGCGATGTGCGCGATGTCGACCATGAGATCGGAGCCGACCTCGTCCGCGATCTCCCCGAAACGGCGGAAGTCGATCTCACGCGCATACGCGCTCGCGCCGGCGATGATCATCTTTGGCCGGTGCTCGCGCGCGAGCTCCGCGAGAGCGTCGTAGTCGATTCGCTCGTCTTCCCGCCGGACGCCGTACGCCACGACTTTGTACTCGCGTCCCGAGAACGAAAGCGGGTGGCCGTGCGTGAGGTGCCCCCCGTGAGAGAGGTTCATCCCGAGGATCGTGTCGCCCGCCTTGAGCGACGTGAGGTAGACGGCCATGTTCGCCTGCGATCCCGAGTGCGGCTGCACGTTGGCGTGCTCGGCGCCGAAGAGCGCTTTGGCGCGGTCGATGGCGAGCGTTTCGATCTGATCGATGAACTCGCAGCCGCCGTAGTAGCGCTTCCCGGGATACCCCTCGGCGTACTTGTTGGTCAGCACCGAGCCCTGCGCCTCTCGAACCGCGCGCGAGACCCAGTTCTCGGAGGCGATCAGCTCGATCCCTTCGTTCTGGCGCCGCTCTTCCTCCCCGATCCAGCGGGCGACCTCGGGGTCGGCCACCGCCAGGTCGCGGTTCAGGAGCGCCATCGAGGCGGGAACCGTGGTCTTGCCGATGCTCATGGCCGTCCCTTTCGAAAAACGATCCCGTCAGGATCCCGTCGCGAGCTCTTTGTACTCGGCGTTGCAATAGCTGTCCGTCATCCCGGCGATGTGGTCGGCGATCGCCCGGAAGAACTCGGGCCGCATGCGGTAGCGCTCCTCTATTTCGGCGTCGACGTCTCGAAGCGATACCTCGCGGAGGAACCGAACTCCAAGCTCCTCGCTGACCGAGAGGAGGACCGAATCCGGCAGCAGGCGCGGGTTCTCGCGATAGGCGAGAAAGACGCCCGCGACGACGCGACGCGCGTGCCCATCGTGCCGTGAAACGGGAAACGAATGAATGACGTGGCGGTATACGAAGTCCTTCAGCTCGCGGTAGAGGCGCTTGCCCCTGTCGCTGAAGGAAATGAGGTCGCCCGGCAGCCGCTCGCGGCGCGCGACAAAATCGTCCGGGGTGGCGATCCCTTCGGTTTCCGTCCAGCGCTCGATCCGGTGGCGCGAGGCTTCGACGAGATCGGAGGTCAGCACCGCGATCATCCCGCGGATCAGGCCCGCGCGCCGGGAGGCCGGGTCTCCGGCGCGAGGGCGCTCGCCCCGCACGGCGCGGGAGATCTCGAGCGCCTCGATCTCCTCCTCTTCGGCGAGCGGCAGCCCGTCCTCGAGGTCGTGGGTCTGCTGGGCGATCTCGTCGCTCCAATTGACGAGCTGCGCCTCGAGGGTCCCGCCGGACTGGAAGCGCAACCCCTCCCGGAATTCCAGGGGGAAGGGGAAATCCATTTTCCACGTCGTGTGCTTCAGGATGCCCTCCCGCACGTCGTGAGTCAGGTTCAGGCCGGGCTCGTCGTACCGCTTCTCGAGCCGGTCGACGACCCGCACTCCCTGGTAGTTGTGCTTGAACCCGCCCGCGTGAGGATGGCTCTCGCGCAGAAGCCGATCGAGGATCCGCTCTCCCGAGTGCCCGAAGGGGGTGTGACCGAGATCGTGTCCGAGGGCGATCGCCTCCGTCAGGTCTTCGTTCAGGCCGAGCGACCTCGCCGCGCTGCGAGCGATCTGCGAGACCTCGATCGTATGCGTCAAGCGCGTGCGGAAGTGATCACCTTCGTAGGGGATGAAGACCTGTGTCTTGTGCTTCAGCCGGCGGAACGCCCGCGAGTGAACGATGCGATCCCGGTCGCGCGCGTACTCCGTCCGATGGTCGCCGGGCATCGCCGCGGCGGGCCCGCGCGGTCTCCCGGCGCGGCCGCTCCTGGAGGCATAGACCGGCAGCCGCTCCTCTTCGAGCCGCTCGAACGCTTCCTTCGTGAAGGGGGCCGTGGTCGTCGTCAAGAGCGTCCTTCTCCCCGACCCCCCGGGTCCGCGCCGCCGCTCTCAGCCGGGGCGAGGTGAGCGCGGGCCTCTCCGACGAGATAGAGGGAACCGGCCACGATTATAGGCGGCGATGGAGACTCTCGCGGCGGCCGTCCCGCCGCATCGAGGGAAAGCGCGGCGATTCCGGCGAGGACATCGGGCGCCGTCCGCGCGCGAGAAGCGAAGTGTCCGACGCGCTCGAGGAGCTCGTCGGGCGACGCTCCACGCGGGGGCGCCGCCCGCACCAGAACCACTTCCGAGACCGCGGGGAAGAGCTCGCGCGCGATCCCTTCGAGATCCTTGTCGGCCATGCCTCCGAAGACGAGCGGGCAGAGCCCGGAAAGCCCGGAGTCCCGCAGAAATCGGGCGAGAGAACGCGCGCCTTCCGGGTTGTGGCAGCCGTCCAGCAGAACGGGGCGCCCTTCCGGCGGCCGCAGGAGCTCCAGCCGTCCCGGCCACCGCACGTTCTCGACGCCGCGCGCGACGGCCTCCGCCTGGAGCCGTCCGAAGACCTCGGGGAAGAGCTCCGCGGCGCGCACGGCGAGGGCCGCGTTCCAGGCCTGGTGCTCCCCCGGCAGGGGCGTCCGGAGAAAAATTCGCCGCTCCGGCGTCTCGAGATCGAAAGCGGTGCCGAGGGAGGACACCGACCGCGCGGCGACCGCGAGCTCGGACGGCGCCTCGTGGAGAACGGCCCCGGCGCGGGCCGCCGCGTCGCGCAGGGCCGCGAGCGCCTCCTCCGCCTCCGCGCGGATCAGCGCGGGACGCCCGGTGCGGAAGATCCCGGCCTTCTCCCGGGCGATCAGGGGCAGCGTCCCGCCGAGCTCCGCCATGTGATCGAACGCGATGGACGTGATCACGGAAAGCCCCGCCGGAGCGACGTTCGTGGCGTCGAAACGGCCTCCGAGCCCCACCTCCAGGATCCCGACGTCGACGCCCGCGCCGGCGAAGAGCAGGAACGCCGCCGCCGTCGTCGCCTCGAAGTAGGTGAACGGGATCGCGGGAGCCGCGTCCACCGCCGCGAAGACCCGCCCGAGCGCCTCGTCGAGCGCCCCGGGCGGCGCGTCCTCGCGGCCGATGCGGATCCGCTCCGTGACTGCCACGAGATGAGGCGATGTGTAGAGGCCGGGCCGCAAGCCGGCCTCCACGGCGAGCGACGAGAGAGTCGCGGCGGTCGAGCCCTTGCCGTTGGTCCCCCCGATGAGAACGGAGGGAAAGTCCCGCTCGGGCCTCCCGAGCCGTTCGCACGCCGCGCCGATCGCTTCCAAGCCCAGACGCATGCCGCGCTGGCCCAGGGACTCGAGGCGGCTGAGATTCTTCACGGCCGGAGGCGGTTGAGCGTTGATGTTCGGCGTCGAGCGAGGGAAGTTCAGAGTCGAGAGTTCAGGGTTGAGAGTCTCGATCGAGTTGACCGCGGAGTACCGCGGCCGTCTCGGTCCCGTTGGTCGCTCGGCTCCCGTTTCCCGTTTCCCGGCTCGCTGCCTCTCCCGACCACATGAGGTTCAAGCACCGCACGAGGGTCTCCTTCATCTCGGATCGGTCGACCAGGAAATCGAGCATTCCGTGCTCCAGGAGAAACTCCGAGCGCTGGAATCCCTCGGGCAGCGTCTGCCGGATCGTCTGCTCGATGACGCGCGGTCCGGCGAAACCGATGAGCGCGTTCGGCTCCGCCACGTTCAGGTCGCCCAGCATCGCGTAGGAGGCCGTAACGCCTCCCGTCGTCGGATCGGACATGATGGAGACGTAGGGAACCCCGGCGTCCGAGAGCCGGGCGAGCGCGCCCGCGATCTTTGCCATCTGCATGAGGGAGAGGATCCCCTCCTGCATCCGGGCGCCCCCCGAGGTCGAGACGATCAGCAGCGGCTTGCGCTCGGAAAGGGCCCTCTCGGCCGCCCGCGTGACCTTCTCTCCGACGACGGACCCCATAGAACCGCCGAGGAAGAAGAACTCCATCGCGCCGATGATGACGGGGATCCCGCCCATCGTTCCGGAGCCGATCACGATCGCGTCGGAGGTGCCGACGCTCTCCTGGTACTGCTTCAGCCGGTCGCGGTAGCGCTTGGTGTCGCGGAATTTCAGCGGGTCCATCGGGAACGCCGATCCTACCCCGCCGGACGGCGCGTCAGGGGCCGGTCCTCCCCACCCACATCACACGCCGGTGGCCATCCGCGTCGCGATCCACGCGGGCTTCGACGTCGAAGACCTCTCTCAGAGTTCCGGGCGTCAGCGCCTCCTGCGGCGTTCCCGAGGCCAGGACCCGGCCAGCCCGCAGCAGAAGAACGCGGTCTGCCAGCGACAGCGCCAGATCCACTTCGTGGGTGACGAGCAGGACCGTCGTCGAGCGCGCGCGGTGCTCCCGCACGAGCACGTCCAGGAAGTCGATGCGGTGGCGCGGATCGAGGCCCGAGGTCGGCTCGTCGAGAAGCCAGACTTCGGCCTCCTGCGCCAGCGCGCGGGCGAGAAACACGCGGCGCCGCTCGCCGCCCGAAAGGGCCGACGCGTCGCGGTCGGCGAGCCCGGCGACGTCGCAGGCGCGCATGGCCTCGAGCGCCAGAGACCGGTCCTCCGGGGAGTCGGCCGAGAACCCGCGCCCGTGAGGGGCGCGGCCCTGGAGCACCAGGTCGAGGCTGCGGATTGGAAAGACCAGGTCGGCGCTCTGGGCCACGTAGGCGACGCGGCGCGCTGTGTCCCGGCGCGGAATCGCCGCGAGAGGCCGGCCGTCGAAGAGCAGTTCGCCGCCGTCCGGCGCGACGATCCGCGCGATGACCTTGAGAAGCGTGGATTTTCCGGACCCGTTCTCCCCCAGGATCGCGACGATCTCGCCCGACTGAAACACCGCGTCGAGCCCGCACAACGCGGGGTTCGGGCCGTAGGCGGCCTTCAGCGCGCGAGCCTCGATACGGGGCGGCGCCGTCACGGGGTGCGAAGAAGCAGGTAGACGAAGACGGGGGCGCCGATCGCCGCCGTGACCGCGCCGATAGGAAGCTCCGCCGGTGCCGCAACCGCGCGCGAGACCGCGTCGGCGGCGACGAGAAGCGCGGCGCCCGAAATCGCGGAGAGAGGCAGCAGAGTCCGCTGGTCGTTTCCCACGACGCTGCGAGCGGCGTGCGGAACCAGCAGGCCGACGAACCCGATCACGCCCGCAAACGCGACCGCCGCGCCCGTCAGCAGAGATGACGCCAGGAAGATCACCGCCTTCGACCTCTCGGTGTGGACGCCGAGCGCCGCCGCGTTCTCCTCTCCCACGGAAAAGAGATTCAGGCGCGACGCCGATCCGAGAAGGGCCGCCGCGCCGACGACGGCGTAGGGCAGGAGCGCGAGTGGCTTCTGCGGCGACGCGTCCGCGAGACTCCCCATCATCCAGAAGAGCATCGTCCTCGCCGTCTCGGAGGAGGCGAGAGAAAAGACACCGAGAAGGACCGCGGAAAAAAACGCGTTCGCGATCAACCCGCCGAGCAGGAGGCGTTGCAGGTCGAGCCGTCCGCCGCGGCGCGCCAGGGCGGCGACGCCGACCGAGGAGACCACCGCGCCGGCGAACGCCGCCCCGGGCGAGAGGAGGGGTGAGACGCCGAGGAGGCTCGCCAGGGCGGCTCCGGTGGCGGCGCCCCCGGAGGTGCCGAGAAGAAACGGATCGGCGAGCGGATTCTTCAACAGGGCCTGAAGGGCGGCGCCGGCCAGGGCGAGGCAGGCGCCCACCAGGGCCGCGAGCGCCACGCGGGGTATCCGTATCGAGGCGATGAGGCGCGCGGTCTCGCCCTCCGGTCCCGCGCCCGACCAGACCGCGAGAGGCGACAGCCGGACGCCGCCAACGGACACGCCGAGCACGAGGCAGCCCCCGAGAATCGCCGCCGCGGTCAGCCAGAGGGCGGGCCCGCGGGCTCTCAACGCGAGAGGCCCCGCGCGAGCTGCTCCAGAGCGTCGAAGACGCGCGGCCCGGGACGGGTCAGCGAAGATTCGTCCACGCGCACGACCCGCGCGGCCCGGATCGATCCGCGCGACAGGGCGCCCGAAGCGAAGGACCGCTCGAATACCGGCCGGTTCACCGGGGAATCGGGAACCACGACCACCTCGATCGGCGCGGTCGCGAGCCATTCCCCCGAGACGACGGGCCAGCCTGGCCGGTCGGAAAGCAGGTTCTGCGCGCCCGCTTCGGTGAGCACGTCGTCTAAGAACGTGCCGCCGCCGGCGGCCGAGGGTGGATCGGGCCAGACGAGCAGCACGGCTCGCGGACGGGGACGCGCCGCGACCGACTGCCGGACGGCCTCGCGCCGCTTCCGCAGGGAGTCGGTCAGACGCGCGGCCTCGGCGTCGCGACCGAGCCGGCCGGCGACGAGAAAGATTCCGGAGAGGACTTCGTCGAGCGATCCGCCCGGGACGACCAGCACGGGAACTCCGGACGCCTCGAGGGCGGAGACGGCGCCTTTGCGGTTGCCGCCGTCCGCGGTGGCGAGCACCAGGTCGGGAGTCAGGGACGCCACACGTTCCGCGCTGACCTCGAGGCCGCCGACGCGGGGGATCGACCGGGTGGCCTCCGGAAAATCCGAGTGCTCGGAGACGCCGACGAGGGTGGAGCCCGAGCCGAGCGCGAAAACGATCTCCGTGAGGTTGGGCGCGAGAGCGACCACGCGCCGCGCCGGCGCCGGATGGGCGGCCACCCTCGAAACGGGAGGCGAAGTCTCGTTTCGCCGGCAGTGCGCGGCGCCAAGAAGGGCGAAGGCGACAAGCAGCGCACGCCCCGGGGGCACGGCGAGGCGGACCGCTTCGGCCGCAGGAGCCATGCGAGCATCCTCCCGGGCGCGGGAGAGATCAGCCCTGGGCTTCGGCTTCTTCGAGATCGTTCGGAATGCCGAGGCGCATGCACGCGGCGTCATACATCTGACGCGCCGCTTTCTGGGCGTTCTGAAGCTCCGCCAGCCGGTCCTTGACCTTGGCGAGCTCCTCTTGAATGAGGCCTTCCAGGTCGTTGATCTCCCGTTTGGTGACGGAGAGCGTGTTTTCGTAGAACTTCTTCTGATCCGGAGAAAGGCTCATGCTCCGTTGACCTCCTCAAATCACTCCGCCTCGAACGTACTCGCGGAGCTTGACACATCCGCCTTCAAAATACCTCGGCGTCCTGCGTCCGGTTACGGCCTGACGTCGACCACCACCGTCCGCCACATCTTGACCGCGACCCCGTTCTTGGTCGCCGCTCTGAACTTCGCGGCACGCACTGCGTCGACCACGGCTTCGTTGACTCCGCTCCGCGACGGGAGGCCCTGCTGAAGCCGAGCCTCGGAGACCTGCCCATCTTCCGTCACCAGAACGAGCACGACGACTTTGCCGTTCAGACGCTGCTGCCGCGCAATCGCCGGATAGGTGACCCGGGGGGTCGACAGCAGGCTGGGCTCGACGACGCCGGCGCCCGGTCCCACGAGGTCTCCTCGCGAGATCTCCTCTTTCGCCTCGGCGCGCGCGGGCGGCGGCGGAACGGCGGTCGGCTCCGGCGGGCTCTCGCGCGGGGCGGGCTCCTGCTGCCGGGCGGGCTCGGGCGCCGGCTCGTGAACCGTGACGCGAGGAGCGGCGGCGGGAGCTTCCTCGACCTTTTTCGGCGCGGGGACGGGCGCCGCGGGCGCCGTTTCCTTCGCCGGTTTTTGAGACGCGAGGGTCTTCTGCAGCTCCTTGCGGCGGGCGGCGAGCTGGCGCTGCACTTCCTCTTCGATCGCCTTCGGATCGACGCCCGACGCGGGAGTGACGGCCGCTGGAAGCGGCGCCGCGGTCGGGGCGGCCGCCGGAACGGCCGTGGGCATGATCGCGACGGGAGCCGCCGCCGACGGGCGGCGCGTCAGCCAGACGGCGAGTCCCGCGAGGAGCAGGGCGGCGATGACGATCATCGCGTAGAGCGGGACGCGGCTCTTGCGCTCCGACTCGAGCTTCTTCGGGGAGAAGGAGCCGAACACTCCCGAGTTCCTCGGTTCCTTTTTCTCCGAGGGGACGGAGGCCCCGGCTTCCGCCTCGAGAGTATGCGGCGGAACGACCAGCTTCGGGGTCGAGCCGGTCCGCCGGACCACGGGAGCGCCCTTCGACTTTCTCTTTCGTTCCGGCTCCGGCGGGGCGCCTCGCGACGCCTCGCGATCGAGCGACTCCTGCCGCGCGCTCTCCTCCGCCTGCAGCCGGTGCAGATAGATGGCGAGATCCGCGCTGCCCGGCGCGGGCGTGTACGAGTACAGGACGCCTTCGAGGTCGCGGAGCATGTCGGACGCGATCCCGTATCGCTCCTCCGGCTCGCGGGCGAGCGCTTTCAGGACGATGGCGTCCAGCGCCTTCGGGACCTCGGGGTTCAACGTCGAGGGCGCGACGACCTGAGCCGCCCGGACCTTCTCGAGCACCGACAGGTCCGTATCGCCGCGGAAGAGCTTCTGTTCCGCCAGCATTTCGAAGAGCACGCAGCCGAGCGAAAAGATGTCGCTGCGGCGGTCGATCGGCCGTCCCCACGCCTGCTCCGGAGACATGTACTGGACCTTCCCCTTGAGGGCCCCGGACTGCGTCTGCGAGGCCTTGGACGCGGCCTTCGCGATTCCGAAATCGCACAGCTTGATGTCGCCCTCGTAGGAGATGAGGATGTTGGGAGGAGAGACGTCGCGGTGGACGACGTTCAACTCGCGTCCTTCGCCGTCCCGCCTCCTGTGCGCGTAGTCGAGCGCCGCCGCGATCTTCGAGGCGATGTAGACCGCGAGAGGCACCGGGAGCGGGGTCCCGAAGTCGCGCGCCGACTGGAGGAGGGAGCGGAGATCTCTTCCGTCCACGAACTCCATCGCGATGAAGTAGCCGCCGGCCTCGATCTTCCCGAGGTCGAAGATGTGAACGATGTTCGGATGGTTGAGCTGGGCCGCGAGCTTCGCCTCGTCGGCGAACATCGTGATGAATTCGTCGTTGTCGGCGAGGTGGGGAAGGATCTTCTTGATGGCGACGATCTTCTGGAACCCTTCGACGCCGGACCGCCGCGCCTTGGACAGCTCCGCCATTCCGCCCGAGGCGATCTTCTCCAGCAACTCGTACCGCCCGAACTGGTCCGGGCCGGACGAGCTCACGGGATGAGGCTGGGAGGACCGAGGGGGGGCGGAGGGCGGGGCCGCCGGAGACGGGGGCGGTGAAGCGCGTAACACGGGAGGCGCGAAAGCCGGGGGCGGAGTCTCCACCTGGATGCCGAACTCGGGGGCCGCATCCGGCGAGGGCCTCGGCCGGGCGGGCGGCGTCTTCAATCCGGAGAGCGTGTCCGAGATCATCCGGTCGATGTCCGCGTCGGTCGAGAACCGGGGAACCGCAGGAGCCGCTCCGCCCGAAAACGCCAGCGGAGGTGGGGGCGGAGGCGGCGCGATGGGACGCCGCGTCGAGGCCCGGTCGACCATTCCGGAAAGGGTCTCGCGGAGGCGCTTCTCGATCTGCTCCTCGGCCGTCATCGGAGGCATCACCGCTCGCGGCGGAGTCACCTCGGAGAACGATCGCTCGCTCGCGACGTCCTCGAGAACGTCCGAAAAGATGTCGTCGGAGGTCAGAGCGGGCTGCGCGGCGGCGATGTCGGAAACGGGTATCCGCATCGTCCGCGCTCCCGCCTCTCCGGAGTCGAGCGCGGACCGGACGGCGCCGAGAAAATCTTCGTCGGTGTAGGGCCGCACGACGATGTCGAAGGCCCCGACACGCTGGGCGTCGGCCTTGGGGTTCGAGCCGTGATACCCGGAGACGACGAGGAGAATCGGGGGGGCCGTCGCTCCCCCCTTTCGGCGGATCTCCCGGATGACCTCGGCGCTCGGAAGGCGGGGAAGCATCCCCCCCAGGACGATCAGGTCGAATGATGACGCCCCCGCGAGGGTGAGCCCTTCTTCCCCGTCTTTGGCCACGCTGACGGCGTATTCCGGAGAAGGAAGAAGAGTCCGCACGCGCTCCACCGAGCGCGGCTCGTAGTCGATCAGGAGGACCTTTTTTGCCATCCGGTGGTGATTTTTCTGGAGAGTCCCTCGAATGATAGCAGGCACACGTCGCGGACGCCCGCTGCGGGAGCTGGCTTCGCCACCGGCGAGCGGCTCGCGCGGTGGGGCTCGACCGCTCGCCGGCTCCCTCCGCGGGCCTCCGCTCCCGCGGCGAGAGGCTCCTCCCTCCCTTCGGTCGGGAGACTCCTCTCGCTGCGTACCGGTTGAGTCAGGGTGGCGTTTCGAGTCTCGGACGAAGGGGTGAGAGCGAGAGCGGGAGAGGGGCTCGTTACATATAATTCGGCGCTGGCGAACGACTGGGGGGAGCACGCATGTCCGGCCACAGCAAGTGGAGTACGATCAAACACAAGAAGGGCGCGGCGGATGCCAAGCGCGGCCGCATCTTCACCAAGCTCATCAAGGAAATCACGATGGCCGCGCGTCTCGGTGGCGGCGCTCCCGAGAGCAACCCGCGCCTGCGAAAGGCGATCGACGACGCCAAGGCCGTCAACATGCCCGCGGACAACATCAAGCGGGCTCTCCAGCGCGGGACCGGCGAGCTTCCCGGGGTCAATTACGAAGAGGTGACGTACGAGGGGTACGGGCCCGGCGGGGTCGCCGTCCTCGTCGAGGCCATGACGGACAACCGGAACCGCACACTGCCCGAAGTCCGCACGATTTTCTCGAAGAACGGCGGCAACCTCGGCGAATCCGGGTCCGTCCGGTTCCTCTTCCAGAAGAAGGGCTACATCGCCGTCGAGAAGAACCAGGCGACCGAGGACTCCGTCATGGAGGCCGCCATCGAGGCGGGAGCGGAAGACGTCCGCTCGACGGAGCAGTACCACGAGGTCGTCACGGACCCCGACTCGTTTGCGGCCGTGAAGGCGCACCTCGAAGAGAAGAAGATCCCGGTCGCCGTCGGCGAGCTCTCGATGATCCCGACGACCGAGGTCCAGCTCGACCAGCGAAAGGCCGATCAGATGATGAAGCTGATGGAGGCCCTCGAGGACCACGATGACGTGCAGCACGTCTGGGCGAACTTCGACTTCGAGGAAGCCGAATAGTTTTCCGTTGGCGGTCATCAGTTTTCCGTCTGAACCTGACGGCTGAGAGCGGACGGCTGACGGCTCCTTGAAGATCGTCGGTTTCGACCCGGGGACCCTCGCCACCGGCTATGGCGTGGTCGTGTTCGACGAGGGCCGCCTGGTCCTCGAGGCCTGCGGGGTCTTTCGGCCGGGAGCGGCGCTCTCCTTCTCGGCGAAGCTCGACATGCTCTCCTGCCGGGCGTCCATGCTTCTGGACGAGTGCCGCCCGGCCGCCGTCGCGGTCGAGACCATCTTCGCGGGGAAAAACGTCGCCTCCGCCCTGAAACTCGCCCACGCGCGCGGGGTCCTGCTCGCGGCCGCCGCGAAGCTCGGGATCCCCGTCTTCGAGTACGAGCCCCGGCTCGTCAAGAAGGCTCTCGTCGGCTACGGAAATGCGGAGAAGCCGCAGGTCCGCTCGATGGTCCTGTCGCTGCTCGCCCGGCAGCGCAGCCGCGTTCCTCTCGACGCCGCGGACGCTCTCGCGGTCGCGATATGCCATGTGCACAGAGGCAGGGGGTAGGCGGGAGGCGGGAGCCGGGGCGGACGGGATCGGGAGCCGGGAATCGGGAGCCGAGCGACCAACGGGAGCGAGACGGCCGCGGTACTCCGCGGTCCACTGGATCGGGAATCGGGAATCGAAGAGGGGGAACCGGGGCCGGGAAACGGTAAACGGGAAACGAAGGAGCCGGCGCGCTCACCACGCTCAACTCCGAGCTCTCAACTCTTAACTCTCCCCGGCAACCCTGCTAGCATCCCGGCCCACAACCATGTCCTTTCAAGGCTCTATCCAGGAGCTCCCCGTTCCCGACATCATTCAGCTGGTTTCGGTCTCCGGAAAGACGGGGCTGTTCACGCTGATCCGCGGGACCGAGAGAGGCCAGATCTTTCTCAAGAACGGACAGATGGTGCACGCGAAGATCGGCGAGCTCTCCGGCGAGGAAGCGATCTACGCCCTCGCGATCTGGTCCTCCGGCGATTTCCAGTTCACGCCGGGAGAAGAGTCCGACGCGGTCACGATCCAGAAGTCCAACACGAGCCTCCTGATGGAGTCCGCGCGCCGGTTGGACGAGTGGAAGGTCCTTTCGCGAAAGATCCCCGGCGTCGAATACGTCCCCGCCTTTCTGCCCCGGGACGCGGAGCCCGTGACCCTCTCGCCCCTCGAATGGAACCTCGTCATCCGGATCGATGGCAGGAAGAGCGTCGAGGAGATCGCGCGCGGCACCGGCACCTCCTCGTTCGAGACGGCCAAGATTCTCTACGGGCTGATCACGGCCGGTCTCGTCGAGATGAGGTCGCGAGACGCGGCGCGCCCGCCGGCCCCCTCCCCCGGCTCGGCGGCCGCGTTGCTCGGAGACGAGAAAAAGATCCTCATGATCCTGTGCACGCGCGTCAAACAGGAGGCGGAGATCGCGATCGGGGAGTCGAACCTGCCGGGAGTCGAACGGCCCTACAAGCAGGCCCTCACGGAGATCGACCGTGGGCGAGGCGTCGAAGCCGTGCGCGATCTGATCCGGCAGACGGAGAAGACCATTTCCTCGATGCGGGGACCTGCGAAGATGAAGTCCTTCCAGGACAAGATGTCGCTCGTGATGCAGCCCAAGGCCTGAGAGAGGCCCTTCGAACCGCCGGGTGGCTGGCCGGCCGCATTCTCCTCGTCCCCGCCCCGCCGCGGCGCCGGCGTTGCGTTCGGCGCTGGCGGTCGTTCTCCTGTTTCTTTCGCTGCCCGCGGCGCCGTCTCGCGCGCAGCCGGCGCCTTCTCCGACCCCCGCTCCGACGCCCGCCTCCGAGGGCACGGCCGGCCCGGCGGAGGCGCCCGGGGAGGAGGCCCTCAGGGAACCGCCGCGGCCCGGGACTCCGGGAGCGCCCGCTCCCGCCGAAGAACCCGACACCTCCGGTCTCCTGCCCCGCTTCAACCTCTATCTGCCCGACGGCCGGGCGGACATCCGGCTCCTGAAGCCGATCCGCAATTCTCTCTTCGAGATGCAGGTCGCCTACAACTTCGTCAGCGGCGACATCTCGGCGTTTCTCCGCTACAAGTACTACGGCCGGACGGGGACGTCGACGTTCTCGTTCTTCGACACGATCGAGTTTTCCGACCTCTCCCGCTTTTCCAATGAGTTCACGCGGACTCGCGGCGGCCTCTATCTCCTCCGGGTGCCCCTCGACTTCTACAACCGGCTGTACGGGCTCGCCGAGTTCGACCGCCTCACGTTCTCGAACCCGCTCGAGGAGCCCGACGCGAACAAGACGAACCTGTATTTGAAGACCGGATACCAGTACGGAACCCCGTCAGACGAGCGGTCGAACGCGATCGTGGGAGAGGCGCGCGACCGGGTCTTCAACCTCTTCACCGCCCTGCGGGAGATCGGGCCCCACGGCCGGGGCTTCTCCGTGGCCGCCACCTGGAGTGTCGACCTCCTCGGCGCGGATTACACCTACGTGAAGACCGAGTTCGAGGCGATCCAGGCCATCCCGACGGGCCGTAACCGGCTCGTTCTCCGGCTGCACGGCGGGTACTTTCCCTACCGCAAACGCGTCCGCGAAAACTTCGATCCCGCCGTCTCGACCCCGTTCTCCATCCCCCGGTACGAGCTGTTCTCGCTCGACAGCCGGAACGCCCTGCGCGGATACCGCGGACGCGAGCGCGGCACCAGCGAGGCCCACCTGACCGCCGAGTACGCCGTCCCGTTCTTCCGGGACGCCCGGAAGAACGTGGCGGGGCTCGACTGGGAGAGCCTGTATGCGGTCGGGTACGCCGGGACCGGAAACGTCGGGGACGGAACATCGGTCTACGGGGCCTTCCGCGACTACAGAGTGGACCTGGGGGCCGGGATCGAGTCGAGCCTGTCGTACCGGCGGACCCGGGTCTTCGTGTCCGCGCTGGCGGCCAGGACGGTGGTCCGGGGGGTCGGGGGCGTCCGCTTTCTGCTGTCGCTTCGCAGCTATCGCTGAGCCTTCCGACCCCTCCGGGGGCCGGACACAGAAAGATGTTTGGCGTTTTCCCTTTTTTGGCTTATTCTATTAGGCATCTCTGTTTTCCCCGAGCCGGTTCGAAAGGAGACTGCATGAAGGCCAAGCGTACGGCGCTCCTCGGTATCCTCGTGTGTCTGACGGGCGCCGCGGCTTCCGCGCAGATCGCCCCGAGCAATCAGGGTGACATCGGGCTCTTCACGATGTCGACGGCGGACACCGCCCGAGCGGGACAGTTCACCCTGGGGGTCTACGGGTGGAAGGAAAACCTGGTGGCGGGTCAGCTCGCCTTCACCGACACGAACTATCGCAACCGCCTCTATGCGCACTGGGCGGGCGAGGGCTCGATCGGCCTCGGCCTGACCGACGACTGGGACATCTCGGCGTCGGCGGGGACGGAGCGGTTCGAGAGCCGGGGCGGATGGCGCGGCGGGGCGCTCAACGGAATCCAGTTCTTCGGACGGTTCCGCGCGGACGAGCCCAGAAAGATCCGCATCGCCACGAAGTACCGCATCTACTCGGAGGCGGACAACGGCTTCCGGCTCGGGCTCTGGCTGGCCGCGCACATCCCGATGGGGCAGGCCTCCATCCACGTCGATCAGGTCGACGCCGACATCGACCGCGTCAAGTCGCGCCGCACGGACTGGGAGTGGGGTATCGCGGGCACGAAGGGGATCGTCACCGGAATGCTGTCGTACCAGCTCTCCGGCCGCCACGACAACGACATCCGCGTCCCGAACAAGTTCCGCGCCGGCGTCGGCGTGGAAGTCCCGGTCCTCCCCTACCTGCACGTCATCGGCGAAATCGACCGCACGACGTTCGACGGAGGCGATCTGCCCGAGGAGCCGTACTCGCTCCTCACCACGGGCGCGCGATTCTACTTCGGGCGCACCGGCTGGGCCGTCAACGCTGCCCTGAACGCGAACCTCGACATGCTCCTCCGGAAGGGCTTCTCTCCCAATCCCGTCGGAGGTCTGATCGGAGAGCCCGCCAATCAGGCAATCTCCGCCAGGCGGGCGGAAGCCGCCAAGGAATACCTCGTGACCAGACACGGCATCGACCCCAATCGCGTCACGACCGCCGCGCGCGGCTCCGCCGACGCCGCCTACGACAATGCGACCCCCGAGGGGCGCGCCAGGAACCGCCGCGCGGTGATCGTGGTGACCCTCGTCTCCGGAACGTGACGCCGGACCTCACTCCGACATCTCCTCCAGAGCCCCCTCGCACCGAGGGGGCTTTTTCAGCTCCGCCGCCCGCTTCCGCTTCCCGGCCGCGATTCCCGCTCCTCCTGACTCTCGCCGCGGCGATCGCGCTCCTCTACTACGGACGCACCTTCTTCATCACGATTTCGTTCGCGCTCTTTCTCGCGTTCGCGATTCGGCCGTTCGTTTCGCTTCTCGAACGGGCCGGCGTCCCGCGCGTGATCGCGATCCTGCTGCTGCTCTTCGTCCTGATTGGCGCGATCGTGCTCCTCGTCATCAACGTGACGGCGCAGTTCAACCAGTTTTACGTGGACCTGCCGCGGTACCAGAATCGGATCCGGGAGGTGCTGTCCCAGTTCACCGACTTCGTCAACCGGCTCCGGGAGCGCATGGGAAACATCCTGCCGGAAGAGACGCGCGCCGTGCGCGAGGTCAAGATCAGCGAGTCGCCGCTGGCGGCCACCCGGGCGTTCGTCGCGCAGGTCGGGGAGACGCTCCACATCCTGCTCTATGCGGCCGCCGTCCCCTTCCTCACGTTTTTCATGCTGAAAGACCGGGAGAAGTTCGGGCGGATCATCGACGGTATGCTGGCGAGGCACGGCCGTTTTGCCGGCGACGTGACGGGCGCGATCTCGCGGACGATGTCGGACTTCGCGCTCGGGCTTTCGTTCGTCATGGCGATCATGGCGGGAATGACGACCGGCGCGCTGATGCTCCTGCACGTGAGCTACTACTACATCCTGGGGCCGCTCGCCGGGCTCGCCATCACGCTGCCCTATGTCGGGGTGATCTTCTCGACGATCCCGGCGGTCGCCGTCGCCTTCTTCCAGTACGACGGACAGAAGGCGCTCATCGTGCTCATCGTCTATGCGGTCCTCCAGTTCATCGAGGGGAACGTCCTCACCCCCCTGATCGTGGGCGGGCGCGTCCGGCTCTTCCCGCTGACCGTCATGCTCGCGTTCATCTTCTGGGGACTGATCTGGGGAATCGCGGGCGCCATCCTCGCCGTCCCGCTGACCTCCGCCGTGAAGGTGGTGTGCGAGAACGTACGCGGCCTGGAAGGCGTCGCGCGCCTGCTGGGGGATCCCGATGTCGCGACGTGAGAGTTGAGCGTTCAGCGTTCAGCGTCGTGAGGGCTCCCGCTTCCTTCGTTTCCCGATCCAGTTGACCGCGGGGTACCGCGGCCGTCTCGGCTCCCGATTTCGGATTCCCCGGCCTCAGGTTCTCCGCGTCAGCGAGATCATGCTTCCGAACAGGCCGGCCGCGGCGCCGATCAACGGCATCAGCGTGACCGCGCGCCAGTCGAGGAAGCTGCCCCAGAACATGGAGAGGACCGGGTGGGGGCTCCGGGCGAGATAGTTCAGCCCGAGGCGGTAGGTGGCGTAGAGAAGGACGAGCGCCAGCGCGCCTCCCGCGAGGCCCTCGCCGGTCGCGTGGAGCCAGAACGGCGCCCGGACGGCCGTCTCGGTGGCGCCCATCAGCCGCATGATCTCGATCTCGTCGCGATGCAGGTCGAGCGCGAGCCGGATCGCAGAAGCCACGGAGAGGATCGCCGCGAGAACCAGGACGCCACCGAGGGCGAGCCCCGCCGCCCGCACGATTCGAACGCCGTCTGAGAAACGGCGCCCGATCTCCTCCTCCGATTCTGCGATTTCGACGCCCGGCCACGACCGCGCCGCGGCAGCGACCGCGGTGCCGGCTCCGGGCCCCGCCGACGGCCGCATCCGGACTTCGATCGTGGGCGGGAAAGGAGCCTCCTTCAGATCTCCGAGGGCCGCTCCGAGCTCCGGGTACGCCCGGCGAAACCGCGCCAGGGCGGCGTCGCTCGACACGATCCGGATCTCCCGGACGCGGGAATCGTCCGCGAGGCGGCGAGCGATCCCCCGGCCGTCCGCGGCGGGGTCGAGGGTGATCACCGCCGCCGGCGTCTCGGCGTCGGTCGAGAGCCGCCCCAGGTTTTTCGACAGGAGCGCGAACAGCGCGGGGACGTACAGCGACAGCGCGATCAGGCCGATCGCGAGGAGGGTCTGCCGGGCGCCGCTTCGGGCGATCGACCAGGCCTCCCCGAAGATGTAGCGGGGCTTAACCACCGGAAGCCGGGAACCGGGAGCCGAGCGACCAGCGGGAGCGAGACGGCCGCGGTCTTCCGCGGTCAACTCGATCGGGAAACGGGAAACGAAAGAGGGATGGCGCTGAGGAGCCGCGCTGTTTCCCGTTTCCCGCCTTCTTCATCCGAGCGGAAGGAACGGCGCTTCCCGAACGGCGGTCGGGGAGGCGTCGCGCCGCAGCGGGGCGTCGCGGAGCCGGCCGCGGTCGAGCGACAGCACTCTCTTTCCCATCCGACGGATCAGGTCGAAATCGTGCGTCGCGACGAGAACCGTCGTGCCGCGGATGTTGATCTCCAGGAACAGCCGCATGATCTCCTCGGACAGGACGGGATCGAGATTTCCGGTCGGCTCGTCCGCGAGGAGAAGCGTGGGCTCATTGACGATCGCCCGCGCGATCGCCACGCGCTGCTGTTCTCCCCCGGAGAGCTCGTCGGGATACGCGTTCATCTGGTGATGGAGCCCGACGCGCTTCAAGACCTGATAGGCACGCCTCTTCTGCTCCGCCCGCGAGAGCCCCAGCACGTTCTGCACGAACGCGATGTTCTCGAAGACGCTCTTCCGCCGGATGAGCTTGAAGTCCTGGAAGACGACCCCGACGCTGCGCCGGAAATAGGGGATCTGCGAAGGGGGAAGCACGCCGATGTTCCGCCCGTTGACGAGGATCTGGCCCGAGGTCGGCGGCTCGTCCCGGAAAAGAAGCTTCAGAAACGTCGACTTGCCGGCGCCCGAGGGCCCGGTCAGGAAGACGAACTCTCCCCGCTCGATCGTGCAGGTCACGTCCGCCAGCGCGTGGCGGAAGCGCCCGTATTCCTTCGAGACGCGGAAGAGCTGGATCATTCGGTCGTCCGTTATCCGTTGTCAGTTTCCAGGGCCCGCGTGATCGCCTCGCGCACCGAGGAGGGGTCGGCGCGGCCGCCCGTCCGCTTCATCACCTGGCCCACGAACCAGCCGAAGGTGGCCGTCTTTCCCGACCGATAAAGCGCGACCTGCCCGGGACTGGACGCCACGATCTCGGAGGCGACGCGGTCGAGCTCTCCCGCGTCGCTGATGCGGCCAAGCCCCTTTTCCGTCACGAGGGCGGCCGCTTCCGCCGGGGAATCGATCATCGCGGCGAGGACTTCCTTTCCCGAGGCCGCCGAGATCTCGCCCGCCTCGAGCATCCGGAGCAGTCCGGCGAGGCGGGCGGGCGAGACGGGAAAAGAGAGGGCGTCCTCCGCCGAGATCCGGCGTTCCTTCATCCACCGCAGAACCTCGCCCGTGACCCAGTTGGCGGCGAGGCGCGTCGAGGCGAGCGCCGCGGTCTGCTCGAAGTAGTCGGCGAGCTCGCGCGCGGACGTGAGCGTTTCGGCGTCGGAAGCCGGAACTCCCGCGGCGAGCAGCCGGGCGCGGCGCGCCCGCGGGAGCTCGGGCATCGTCGCCGCCGCCTCCGACATCCACGCGTCATCGATGCGAAGCGCGCCCAGGTCCGGCTCCGGAAAATACCGGTAGTCCTGCGCCTCTTCTTTGCCCCGCATCGGCACGGTGCGGCTCGACTTCTCGTCCCAGAGCCGGGTTTCGAGGACGATGCGCTCGCCCCGCCTGAGCGACTCCGCCTGGCGCTCGATCTCGTGCTCGATGGCCTTCGCCACGAAGCGGATGGAGTTCAAGTTCTTGATCTCGACGCGCGTCCCGAACGGCTCGTCCTCGGACAGCCGGACCGAGACGTTGGCGTCGCAGCGGAGGTTTCCCTTTTCCATGTCGGCATCCGAAACGCCGATGAAACGCAGGAGCCGGCGCAGCTCGGTCAGGTACGAGGCCGCCTCCTCCGCCGTGCGGACCTCCGGTTCGCTGACGATCTCGCAGAGAGGGACCCCCGCGCGGTTCCAGTCGACGAGCGAGACCGTGGAAGGCACGTCGGCAAACGGCGTGTCGTGCAGCGACTTGCCCGCGTCCTCCTCGAGGTGGATGCGCGTCAGCCGTATCGTTCGCGATCCGCCCGGGGTGTCGATCTCGATCCCGCCGCCGGTCGCGATCGGCCGGTCGTACTGCGTGATCTGGTATCCCTTCGGGAGGTCCGGATAGAAGTAATTTTTCCGAGAGAATCGGGAATCGCGGTGGATTTCGGACCCGGTGGCGAGCGCCAGCCTCATGGCGAGGGTCACGGCCTCACGATTCAAGACGGGAAGCGTGCCGGGAAAGGCGAGACAGATCGGGCACGTGGCGGCGTTGGCCTCATCCCCGACCGTGACAGGACAGGGGCAGAACATCTTGGAGCGGGTCTGGAGCTGTGCGTGGACCTCGAGGCCGATGACGGGAAAAACCCGCGTCCTTTCAGGAGTTTCGAGAGAGGACACTGCCGAATTTTAGCACGGCGGGCATGCGAGAATCGGCGGATGAGCGGCGCGGCATGGAACGAGAGCTCGAGAGCGGACGGCTGGATTTTTCGCCCGCGGAGGGTGCCGCCCGACACGCTGGCCGCCTTCTCCGGGCGGGGGGTCGCGCCTCCCGGGTTGACGTCCCCGACGGAGATCCTGGCCCGCAGGCTGGCCGAAGCGGTCGGCGCCGGATCGCTTCCGATCGTGCGCGCGACCCAGGTCCACGGGCGCCGGGCGACGATCGTGGACCGGGCGCCGCCGGCCGGCCAGACGCGCGACGCCGGGGAGTGCGACGCGCTCGCAACCACTCTGCCGAACCTCGCACTGGTCGTGCAGACCGCCGACTGCGTCCCCATCCTCCTGCGCACGGAGGGGGCGATCGCCGCCGCGCACGCCGGATGGCGCGGCTCCGCCATCGGGGTCGCAGGGGCCGCCCTCGACGCCCTCCGGGACCTCGGTGCGCGCGCGGAGGACGTGGAAGCCTGGATCGGACCCTCGATCGGGGCGTGCTGCTACGAGGTGGGAGGCGAGGTGGCGCGGCACTTCGCCGGCGACTTCGCGCGGCGCGACTGTGGAGGCCATTTCCGGCTGGACTTGAAGGCGGTCAACAGCTCGCAGCTCGAATCGGGCGGCGTCCGCCCCGAGGCCATCTCGATTCACCCCTCCTGCACCAAATGCGGGGGTGACCGGTACGCGAGCTATCGCCGGGACGGCTCCGCCGCCGGGCGCATGATCGGGCTGATCGCGCGGTTGGGGGATCGGGAGACGGGAAGCGGGAGACGGGAAACGGGACTCGATCAAGCGTGACGCTCAACGCTCAACCCTCTCCAGGTCAGGCGGGCGTGAGATCGGCGTATCGCGCCACGAATTTCTTTTTCCCGGCGCGGTCGAAGTAGACGGTCAGCCGGGTGTCCTCCCCGCTGCCCTCCTGCGCGAGGATGACGCCGTAGCCGTAGCGCGGGTGGCGGACCCGGCGCCCGCGGCCGAGCGGAGCGGGCTCCTGGGATTCTTCCTCCGGCTCGACGCTCCGGAAGCGGCCTGTCCCGGGCGCGGCGAAACGCGGCGCCGACGGCGTGCGCTCGAGTCGTTCCTCCATTGCTCCGGGCGGCATCTCGTCTAAAAACCGCGAAGGGGAACGGAACTGCACCTTGCCGTAGACCAGCCGGCGCTCGGCGAGCGTCAGCGTGAGCCGGTCCTCGGCGCGGGTCATCCCCACGTAGAGGAGGCGCCGTTCCTCCTCGAGCTCCTCCGGGTCGTCTCCCGAGTTGCCGTGCGGCAGGTATCCCTCTTCCAGACCGACGACGTAGACGTCCTTGAACTCGAGGCCCTTCGCCGCGTGAAGGGTCGACAGCGTGACCGCGCCTCCGCCGGCCGGCACCGCGTCCGCGTCGGTCGCCAGCGAGACGGCGTCCAGGTACTCCGCGAGCGACGCGCCTTCGGCGTTGCGCCGCTCGAACTCGCGCGCGGAGCTGACGAGCTCCTGGAGGTTCTCCCGCCGCGCCACGTCCTCCCGCTCCTCCGACCCCTCATACAGGGCCGCGTAGCCGCTCGCGTCCAGCAGGTGCTCGAGCATCGCCGACGGGGAGTAGGACTCCGCCCTTCCGTGCAGCTCGCCGACGAGGGTACGGAAGCGCCCGAGCGCGACCCGGGCGCGGTCGGTCAGGCCGGGAAGATTCTCGCCCGATACTTCCCACCACGACCGGCCGCTGTCGGAAGCCGCGGCGGCGATGCGGTCGAGCGTCGCCGACCCGATTCCCCGGGCCGGAACGTTGACGACGCGGCGAAAGGCGAGATCGTCCTCGGGGCGGACCGCCAGCCGCAGATAGGCCAGCGCGTCCTTCACCTCCGCGCGGTCGTAGAACTTCATGCCTCCCACCACGACGTAGGCGATCCGCCGGCGGACGAGCTCTTCCTCGAAGCTTCGCGACTGCGCGTTGGTCCGGTACAGGATCGCGACTTCCGAGGGGGCCCGGTCTCCGGACCCGATCTCGCGCGCGACCGCTTCCGCTTCGGAACGGTCCTCGTCGAACCGCCACAGGCGGACGCGCGAGCCCTCACCCCGGTCGGCGCGGAGGGTCTTCGGGCGCCGCCGGCGGTTGTGCGAGACGAGCTTCGAAGCCGCTTCGAGGATCTTCGCCGTGGACCGGTAGTTTCGCTCGAGAGGCACGATCCGCGCTCCGGGAAAATCCTCGTCGAACCGGAGGATGTGCTCGACCTCCGCCCCCCGCCACCGGTAGATCGACTGGTCCTCGTCGCCGACCGCGCAGAGCGAATCCCCGCCCGCGCCGAGGAGCTTGATCAGCGCGTCCTGCGACGTGTTCGTGTCCTGGTACTCGTCGATGAGCAGATGCCGCGTGCGGCGGCTCTCAGAGGCAAGCACTTCGGCGCGCTCGGAAAGAAGCCGGACCGCGCGCAGGATCAGGTCGTCGAAATCGAGGGCTCCGGCGGCCGCCAGCCTCTTCTCGTAGGATCGGTACACCTTCGCGATGCGCTCTCCGGCGAAGTCGTACTGGCTCGCCTCGAACTTGTCGGCGGAGATCAGCGCGTTTTTCGCGTGAGAGATCCGCGACCGGGACCAGGAGTGGAACGTGCCCACGAACCCGATGGGAACCACCGTTCCGACGAGTCTCTGCACGCGCTCGCGCATCTCCTGCGCGGCCTTGTTGGTGAACGTGACGGCGACGATGCCGCGCGGGTCCGCACCCGCCTCGACGAGCCGCGCAATCCGGTGCGTGATGACGCGAGTCTTACCCGAGCCCGCGCCCGCGAGCACGAGAAGAGGCCCGCGCGGGTGGAGGACGGCCTCACGCTGCTCGGGATTGAGTCCCCGGAGAGAGGGAGAGTCTGGCACCTGGAGAAGCTATCAGCTCTCAGCTGTCAGCCGGGTCCGACCGATTCCCGGTCGCGTGATGCCGACGACAAGCAGGACCGATGAGATCGTACGAAACAGAATCCAGTGACAGCGCGGCTGAAAGCTGAGAGCTGAGAGCTGACAGCTGACAGATGGTTATTCCACCGTCACCGACTTCGCCAGATTGCGCGGCTGATCGACGTCGCAGCCCCGGCGCACCGCGATGTGGTACGCGAGAAGCTGCAGCGGGATGATCGACACGATGGGCTGCAGCTCGGGAATCGTTTCGGGAAGAACGATCACGTCGTCGGCGAGGCTTCGAACCTCGTCATCCTCGCGGGTCGTGACGACGATCGAGACGCCGTCGCGCGATTTCACCTCGCGCAGGTTCGAGAGTGTCTTTTCGCGCCAGCGGTCGTGCGGCGCCAGGACGACGACGGGAAGGCTCTCGTCCACCAGCGCGATCGGGCCGTGCTTCATCTCGCCGGCGGGATACCCCTCGGCGTGGATATAGGAGATCTCCTTCAGTTTCAGCGCCCCTTCGAGCGCGACCGGGTAGTGGAGGCCGCGGCCGAGAAAGAGGAAATCGCGAGCGCCATGAAATTTCCGGGCGAGCTCCTCCATGCGGGGCTCGAGCTGCAGCGTGTCCTTCAGGGCCCGGGGCAGCGCGGAGAGCGCCTCGCGTTCGCCGGCCGTCAATCCCTCGCCGAGCCCCCGCGCCTCCCGCAGTCGGGCCGCGAGGAGAAACAGAACAGCGAGCTGCGTCGTGAACGCCT
This sequence comes from Acidobacteriota bacterium, assembly GCA_020199905.1. Lineage (GTDB taxonomy): Bacteria > Acidobacteriota > Thermoanaerobaculia > UBA5066 > Gp7-AA6 > JALYUA01. The sequence goes on along the minus strand of JAIVJS010000005.1, from coordinate 14,504 downwards.
TGGTGGACGCGACGCCGATCTCGGGGCCGGCGTGCGTCGGGAACACCGCGTCCGCCATTCGCGCGATCTGGCTTCCCGGAGCGTTCACGATGGCGCCGATCGGCGCGCCCTGGCGCCGCGCCTCGGACAGTGCCGCGACGGTGTCCGCGGTCTCGCCCGACTGGGAGATCCCAAGGGTCAGCGTTTTCGCGTCGACGACGGGCAGGCGGTAGCGAAACTCGCTTCCGTAATCCACCTCCACGGGGATTCGGGCCATCCCTTCGATCAGAAACTTGCCGATCAGCGCCGAATGCCACGACGTGCCGCAGGCGAGGAGCAGAACCCGATCGAATCCGGCGACGCGCTCCGAAGTCAGGAGCGGGCTGTCGATCAGCAGCTCCCCGGAGTCGAGGGCGACCTTGCCCCCGAGCGTCTCGGCGATCGCGGTGGGCTGCTCGTGGATTTCCTTCAACATGAAGTGCCGGTAACCGGCCTTCTCCGCGGCGACGGCGTCCCAGAGGATCCGCTGCGGAGCCCGAACGAGCGCCGCGCCGTCCCCGTCGACCAGGCGGACGCTCGACGCGTCGACGCGCGCAAGGTCCCCGTCTTCGAGAAACACCACGTCCCGGGTCCATGGCACGAGCGCCACCGGATCCGAGGCGACGAAGTTCTCCCCGGCCCCGAGGCCGAGAACGATCGGAGGCCCGCTCCGGGTGGTGACGAGGACGCCGGGCTCGCGGCTCGAAGACACCACCACGGCGTAGGCGCCGGTCAGCCGCCTCGCCGCGACCCGAACGGCCTCCAGAAGGTCGCCGTGGAATGCGGCTTCCACCTCGTGGGCGAAGACTTCGGTGTCCGTCTCGCTCGTGAACCGATGGCCCTCCGCCAAAAGCTCCGCCTTGCGCTCGGCGAAGTTCTCGAAAATGCCGTTGTGAACGACGACGATCTCTCCGGAGCAATCACGATGCGGGTGCGCGTTGCCCTCGGTCGGACGGCCGTGCGTGGCCCATCGCGTGTGCCCGATTCCCGTCTTTCCCACGGAGGTCGCGGCGCCGAGCTTTTCGACCAGGCGGCCGAGCTTGCCCGGCGCCCGGTGGATCTCGAAGGTGCCGTTGGAGAGCGTCGCGATGCCGGCGGAGTCGTAGCCGCGATACTCGAGGCGCTTCAACCCTTCGAGAAGCAGCGGCGCGGCCTCCTGGGAGCCGACGTATCCGACGATGCCGCACATCAGGACACCCCGCGGGCGTGAAACCGGAAATGGAAAACGGGAAACGAAGAGGTCATGAGATCACCTTAGCGCGGAATCTTCTTCTTGCGGCGGTCGGCCCACCCTTCGAGGGTCCGCTGCGGCTCGCGGGAGATCGCCAGGCCGCCTGCCGGAACGTCTTTGGTGATCGTCGACCCGGCTGCCACGTAGGCGCCCCGCCCCACCGTCACGGGGGCCACCAGCTGCGAGTCGCTTCCGATGAAAGCGCCTTCGCCGATCTCGGTCCGGTTCTTCTTCACTCCGTCGTAGTTGCAGGTGATGACCCCGGCGCCGATGTTGGCCGCGGCGCCGATCTCCGCGTCTCCGAGGTACGCGAGGTGCGAGGCCTTGGCCCCCCGGCCGAAGACGGCCTTCTTCGTCTCGACGAAGTTCCCGATCCTGACGTCCTCGTGGAGGACGGTGCCGGGGCGGAGCCGCGCGAACGGGCCCACGTGAGCGTTTCTGCCGACGACGGCGCCTTCGACGTCGCTGTGCGGCCCCACGACGGCTTCCGGCTCCACGCGGGAGTCCGCTATGCGCGTGAACGGCAGGACTTCGGCGCCGGCGCCAATGATCGTGGTGCCCTCAAGACACACGAACGGGTGAAGGACCGCGTCCGCGTCGATCCGCACGAGCGGTCCGATCCGCGCCGTCTGCGGATCGAGGATCGTCGCCCCCGCGTCCAGGGCGCGCTCCAGGGCGCGGCCCCTCTCGATCGCCTCCGCCTCGGCCAGGTCGCGGCGCGTGTTGATGCCCCACGCCTCTCGCCAGTCGGCGACGCCGATCGCGTCGACCCGTCCCCCGTGACTCGCGAGAAACGCGACAGCGTCGGTCAGCAAATACTCGCCGCTCTTCGAGTCTCTCTCGAGGGCGCGGACGGCTCGGGCGAGAGCGTCCGAGGCGAAGCAGTACACCCCGGCGTTGACCTCTCCGATCTTCGCTTCGCGGGCGGTGGCGTTCTTCGCCTCGACGATCCCGCGCACGCGGCCGCTCTTATCGCGCACGACCCGCCCGAACGCCCCGGCGTCCGGCGGCCGGAAGGTCAGAAACGCGAGATCGAGGGCCGCCTCCCGCCGGAGCGCGATCAGCGCGGTCAGCGTCTGCGCGCGGAGAAGAGGAACGTCCCCCGAGAGGATGAGGACCGGGCCGACGTGCGCCTTCAGCGCGGGAAGCGCCTGCCGCACGGCGTCCCCCGTCCCGAGGGGCGGATCCTGGACGGCGACGGTCACCGGGCGCCCGGAGAGCGCCGCCTCGACGCGCTCGCGACCCGCGCCGAGCACGGCGACGGTCGCTGCGGGCGAGAGCTCGGACGCGACGTCCATCACGGCGTGGATCAGGGCGCGGCCCCCCATCCGGTGCAGGACCTTGGGAACCGACGAACGCATCCGCGATCCGACTCCGGCCGCGAGAATCACGACCGCGGGCGCGGACTCGGAGCGGGGAGCCCCGGCGCGCAGCCGCGGCGGCGGCGTCCCTCCGGTCCTCTTCTGTTTCACGGCCAGCGGCCCCTTCGGACCTCGAGCTCCTGATCGGTTTCGGATCAGGAAGCCAGAAGCTCCTGGAATTCCGGAGTGTCGCGCAGCGGATCGAAATCGCGATCATGCCGCGCCAGGATCCGATGCTGCTGATCTTCCTCGATGGCCTTCCTCAGATGCTGCAGCGAGACTTCCGACTCGCCGGTCTGCGCGTAGCAGCACGCGAGGAGAAAATCGACGCGGCCGTTGCCGTTCTTCTTGTGGGCGCGCTTCAAGTGCTCGATGGCCTCGGGCACGTTGCCGCGGTTCTTCTCGACCACGGCGGCGTAATAAAACTCCTCGGGCTCCGTCATCGCCGGCAGGGCGCTCTTCTTCTGTCGCTCACAGATCGCGAGGTAGACGCGGGCGCGGTCCACCAGCTCTTTTTCGTCGGGATACTTCTGGATCAGGTCGGTCAGGTTGCGTTCCGCATCGTCGAACTTCTTCTTCTGGAGGGCCGAGACCCCGCGGTCGAAGTCCTTGCGGGCGTTCTCGGTGTGGCGGGAAAGCTCCTTCAGCGTCTGCGCTTTCTTCGCGGCGGGCGCCTCGAGATTTCCCAGCAAACCGAGCTTCTCCATCTTCTTTTCGAGCTCGTCGATGCGCACCGAAAGCACATCGGCGAGAGCCTGAACGCTCATCTTTTGAGCGTTATCCTTCAAGAATCGCAATTCCGCTTCAGTCCAGCGCTTGGCCATCGTGTCGTGCCTCCGGCATTTTTGCGAAAACGGCGTATTTTAGGGAGCCGCGGGAACCCTGTCAAATGGAAATGCCCGCAGCCGTACCCCTGTTATGTCACGGTGGAGGCCTCCCATGCGTAACGTTCTTCGTGCTTCGGCCCTGCTGGTGACCCTGGCCCTCGGTCTTTCGGCCCTGGCGGCCGCCCCTGCGGGAGACAAGATGCAGACCGCGTCGGGGAACGTAGCCCGCCTGCAGGCGACCGATCGGGCCGTCGTCGTGGCGCTGACCGACGGCCCCGAGACCCGCTTCGTCTGGACGAACGACACCAAGATCAACGGCACGCTCGCGGTCGGGGTGCGGGTCACCGTCCGCTATACGACCCTGCCGGACGGCCAGAACCTCGCCCACCAGATCAGCGTCTCCCGCGGCTAGCGCACCAACCCCCGGGAAATCGAAAAGGGAGCCGCGCGGCTCCCTTTTTCTCTTGCGCCCAACCGGGCGGCGCCTTCCGCCCGCCGTCAGGTCCGGTTCTTGTACCAGTCGGCGTTCACCTGGAGGTAGTGCTTCCACTTCTCGGGGATCGTCTCCTCGGTGAAGATCGCCGTCACCGGACAGGCTGGTTCGCAGTTGCCGCACTGGATGCAGACGTCGGGGTCGATGTAGAGCATCTCCGCCGTCTCGAATTCCTTCTCGTCTTTGCGCGGATGGATGCAATCGACGGGACACACGTCGACGCAGGCGGTGTCCTTCGTGCCGATGCAGGGTTCCGCGATGATGTACATGCCCATCGATTCGTCCCTCCTCTCGAGACGCCGGGGATTTTAGATCAGTTCGCGCCTGAGAGGCGCCGGACTATCCTTTCAGACCCTGGCCCTTCAGGATTTTGGCGAGAAAGGCGCTCGACCTCGCGTCGGCGTCTCTCGCGTCCGCCGGGCGGTACACCTTCGGGTCGGTGGCCGAGGCGAATCCGTGCCCCGCGTCCGGGTAGATCTTGAAGTCGACGGACTTGCCCGCAGCCTTCGCCTTGCGCTCGAACTCGCGAACGGAGCCGGGCGGTATGCCCTGGTCCTGTCCCCCGAAATTCCCGAGCAGCGGGACCTTGAGGGACGCGATCGTGACGTCTTCCGTGACGAGCCGGCCGTAATTGATCACCGCGCCGGCCAGGGTCGGCTCCGCCAGAGCGAGACCGAGGGAGTAACCGCCTCCCATGCACCAGCCGATGGCGGCGATCTTTTTTCCGTCGACGTCGGACCGGGTGCGCAGATACGCGACCGAGGATTTCAAGTCGCGGATCGCGCGGTCCTCCGGAAGTCCTCGCATGAGCTGGTGCGCCGTGTCGGAATCGGTCGCGACCTTCCCGCGATAGAGATCGACGGCGAGCGCGACGTATCCCTGCTTCGCCAGCGCGTCCGCCTTCCCCTTCACGAAATCGTTCAGGCCCCACCATTCCTGGATGACGACGACGGCCGGCTTGCGCCCGCCTCCCTCCGGCGCCGCGAGATAGGCGGAGGCCTTCTCGCTTCCGCTCGGGAACTCGACCATCCGATCGGGAGATTGCGCCACGAGCGCCGCGCCGAGCGAGAGGAGACCGATGAGGGATGCGAAAATCCTGCGAACCATTTTTCCTCCTTCGCGGTTGACCGCGCTAATCTAATCCACGTGAGCCTTCTCTTTCCGATCGGCGCGATCGACGCCGAGGCCCGGCTCCAATCGCACTACGACCGTCTCGCCGCCCGGTTCGGGCTCGGGCCGTCGGCGGTCCGCCTCTCGCGCCGCAAGCTGACCGGAGGCGAGATCGTCTACGGCAATCCGCACCGGATCACGATCTCGGCGCATCTCTCGGAGCCGGAGCGTGTCGAGACCCTGAGGCACGAGGCCGCGCACGCGTGGGCCTTTCGGCTGCGAGGCGCGAAAGTCGGTCACGGGGCCCTGTTCTGGCGGCTGGCGCGGCAGCTCGGCGCCCGGCGGTCCCCCGCGCCCGAGACGGAGGCGTTGAAGCGATTCCGGGAGAAGAAGAAGGTCGTGTACCGCTGCGAGGGCTGCCACGAGATCTTTCGACGGTTCCGGGCCTTCCGCTCTCCGCGCTTCTGCGTCCGCTGCCACGACGCGGGCCGGCCCTCCCGCCTCCACCGCTTGGCCGACACGCCGTGAGCGCCGACGCGAATTTCCTGCCGGGTTACCGGATCGGACATGCGAGTGATTTCGAGCGGCGCACCGGATGCACGGTGGTCCTTCCGCCCGCGGGGACCATCGCCGCGGTCGACGTCCGCGGGGGCGCGCCGGGAACGCGGGAGACCGGTGTTTTCGCTCCGGGCAATCTCGTCTCGCAGATCGACGCGCTGCTGTTCACGGGCGGCAGCGCATTCGGGCTCGCGGCGGCGAACGGCGTGATGGCGTGGCTGCGCCGCGCGGGAGCCGGCTTCGCCGTCGGGTCCGTCCGGGTGCCGATCGTCGCCGCCGCGGTCCTCTTCGACCTCGGCGTCGGAGACCCGGGCGCGTTTCCGGACGAACGAATGGGCGAAGCGGCCTGCGATTCCGCGGCCGGCCCGGGCGGAATCGCCACCGGGCGCGTGGGCGCCGGCACGGGCGCGACCGCCGGAAAGCTCCGTGGCGCCGGGCATGCGGCGGGAGGCGGCCTCGGGATCTGCCGTCTCGTCCTGTCCGGCGGCGGAGAGGTGGCCGCCCTCGCCGTGGCCAATCCGTTCGGGGACGTCGTGGACGCCGGCTCAGGCGCTCTTCTCGCCGCACCTTCCGACGGACGCGGCGGACGGATCCGTTCCGCGGACGCTCTCTGGCGCGAGGCGCTTCCCGAGAATCCGCGGGCGGGCGCGAACACGACGCTCGTGTGCGTCGCGACCACCGTTCCCTTCGAGCCGGGGTCGCTCAAGCGGATCGCGATCGAGGCGCACGACGGCATCGCCCGCGCGGTCCGCCCCGCGCATACCGTCGTCGATGGAGACGTGGCCTTCGCGCTCGCGCCCGGCGGGGACGCGCCGCCTCTCGCGCTCCGGCTCCAGGTGGGCGCGGCGGCCGCGGAAGCGGTCGCCCGGGCGATAGCCGCAGCGGTCTCTCCGTGACGCCCGCTCGACGAGGGGCGCTGCTGGTCCTCGCGGCGGCTCTCCTCTGGTCGACGGGCGGGATCGGCGTCAAGGCGCTCTCCGACCCCGCCCTCAAAGTCGCTTTCTTCCGGTCGGGTGTCGCCGCCGTCGCGTTACTGCTGCTTCTGCGGCCGCGCGTCCCTCGCTGGACGCCCGCGTTCGTCGCCGCCCTCGTCAGCTACGCCGCCTGCCTGACGACCTTCGTCGTGGCGACGAAATGGACGACAGCGGCGAACGCGATCTTTCTGCAGTACAGCGGCGTGGTGTGGGTCTTGATTTTTTCTCCGATCGTGCTGCGGGAGCCGTTTCGCCGCCGGGACGCCGCCGCGATTGCGGTGGCCCTGTCCGGGATGGCCCTCTTCTTCGTGGGGAAGTTCCGCGCGGGCGGCGCCGGCGATTTGATGGCGATGCTCTCGGGGGTCTTTTTCGCCGTGCTCGTCCTCGCGTTGCGCAGCGAGCGCGAAGGCGGGGCGGAGGCGGCCGTCACCTACGGGAACGTCGTCGCGTGCGCGGCGCTGCTCCCCTTCGTCTGGAAGGACCTCGCCCTCTCGCCGAAATCCGGCGCGATCCTGCTCTTTCTCGGCCTGTTTCAGATCGCGGGCGCCTACGTCCTCTTCGTCCGCGGGCTGCGGTACGTCACCGCGACGTCCGCGTCCCTCTTCGGAATGCTGGAACCGATCGCCAACCCCGTCTGGGTCTTTCTGTTTCTGGGCGAGAGGCCGGGCGCGTACGCCGTCGCGGGCGGCGCCATCGTCCTCGCCGCGATCGCCTGGAGGACGATCACATCCGGAGGCGGTCAGCCGGTGGTCGCGCCCCCCGACTAACCGTCGGATGGACCTGTACGGCTAAGGATCTCTTCTTCTCGCCCGGTGCCCTCAGAGAGAAGAAAAAGGTCACCTCTCGCCGGGGTCGGCTCCTCCGCCTCCCGCCTCCCGCCTCCCGCCTTCCGCCCCGTCGAACAGCGGCTGCTGCACGGGACCGAGGAGCGGCAGGATCGCCTCGAGCGCATCGCCCGCCCAGAACGCCCTCCGTTCCGGGTCGAGCTTCACCGCCTCGACCGACCAGTCGCTCAGGACCTCGTCGATCTTTTCGTCGACGAGGCGCTGAAAGGTCGCATCGACGTCGCGCAGGCCGTCGAACTGGAGGCTTCCGACGATCGGGACCTTGATCAGGAGGCCATAGGTGCCGGTCCACCACCGCACGAGCGGCTCGAGCATCGGGTGCTTGCCGGTCTGGAGCAGGTAGCAGTAGTTGTCGAGAACGCTGCGGTCGCAGATCACGATCTCGGCCTTGTTCTCGGCGACCAGCTCCTCGGCGATCTCGGTGTGCAGGATCCACGACTGCGCCGCCACCGTCGTGTCCCGATTGATCGGCAGCGGGCAGAAGCGCGCGACCTCGCGCACCATCTCGACGACTTTGTCGCGCTTCTTCAGGAGCGCCGCGAGCTCGAAGCAGAGCGTCGTCTTTCCGACGCCGTGCGTTCCGATGAATGCGACCTTCATGGCGGGGGGCATGGCGGCGGAGACTACCCCAGACCCGGGTCCGCCCGTAACGCGGGTGCGGGAAGTCCGAATTCCTTCCGGAGGCGGTCACCGTCGGCGTCGAGCGCCGGAGGAAACCGAAGCGGCGGCTCCCCCGGCGACGTAAAGGGCGACCCGATGAACGGAACGCCTCCCGACTCGCGGACCGCGCCCGAGGCCCTCGCGCCTTCGCTCTCGAGCGCTTCGAGCGCGCCGCGCACCGGCCCGGCCGGAATGCCGCCGGCACGGAAGCGCGCGAGCCACGCGTCCCTCGGAGCGCGGAGCAGGATCTCCTGCAGCTCGCGATCGAGGCCCGACCGGTGGCGGACGCGCGCCTCGTTGGTCCGGTAGCGCGGGTCCCGCGCCCACTCCGGGCGCCCGACCACGTCCGCCAGACGGGCGAACTGCGGATCGGTGCCGACCGCAAGCGCAAACTCCGCGTCGGAGGCCGAGAACGTTCGATACGGCACGATCTGCCCGTGCGTGTTCCCGTGGCGTCCCGCCTCGCTTCGCGTCACGAGACAGGACTCCCCCACGTTGACGAGCGCCGCAAGGCTGGCCCGAAAGAGATCCGTCTCGACGTGGCTCCCGCGCCCCGTCGCCTCCCGGCCCCGGAGCGCAGCGGCGATCGCCACCGCCGCGAAGGATCCCGCGAAGAGGTCGGAGATCGCGACGCCCCCCTTCGTCGGCGGACCGCCCGGCTCGCCCGTGATCGCCATGAGGCCGCTGCCGGCCTGCGCCAGCAGATCGAACCCGGGGGCGGACGCGTCCGGCCCCGTCCGGCCGAAGCCGGTGATCGACGCGGTGACGAGGCGCGGGTTGTCCGCGCGGAGCGCCTCGAGCGACAGGGCGAGGCGCTCGAGCCCGCCGGGCGGAAAGTTCTCGAGCAGGACGTCCGCTCGCCGCGCCAGCAGCCGCACCGACTCGCCGCCGGTCTCCGTCGCGAGATCGATGGCGATCGACTCCTTGTTGCGGTTCACGGAGAGGTAATACGCGGAGAGGCCGCTGACCGGGTCGTAAGGAGGACCCCAGCCGCGCGTGACGTCGCCGCCTTCGGGATTCTCGACCTTGATGACGCGCGCACCGAGGTCGGCCAGAAGCATCGTGCAGAACGGCCCGGCGAGAACGCGTGAAAGATCGACGACGAGGATCCCGTCGAGCGGAGCCGGCATGAAGCCGTTACCGCGGCGGCGGGATCGCTCTCCACGCGAGCGGGCCCGGGAGGAAGTGGAAGAGCCCGAGCGGCGAGACCTCCACGCCGTCCAGGCGCGTCGATATCGCCCAGTACTGGTCGGTGCTCCAGAGGAAATCCGCGGGAGGATCCGCCGCGAGCAGGCGATGCACCTGCCGGTAGAGCTCAAGCCGCCGCCGTTCGTCCGGCTCCGATCGCGCCGCCTCGACCGCCTTGTCGACCGCGGGGTTCCGGTAGAACCCGGCGTTTCCACCCGTCGGGGGCGCCTGCGAGGAGTGCACGTACTGGAACTGGTCGAGGTTCGGCGGCAGGTACTGCAGCCCGTTCGGCGCGACGTCGAATTCGCCCGCCGAATAGCGCTGAACGAAGGCCGCCCAGTCGAGAGGCCTCGGAAGGATCTCGACTCCGATCTTCTTCGACGCCGCCCCGAAGATTTCCGCGAGGCTCGCGGACATCGCCTGGGCCCCGGGGTACACGATCTCCAGGGAGACTCGACGGCCTCCCTTCTGCCGGAATCCGTCGGGGCCCATTTTCAGGCCCGCGGCATCGAGCAGCCGCGCGCTTTCGGCGGAGTCGTATGTGACCGGATGGATCTCGGGCGCGTTCTCGGGCGCGCCGGTCGGGAAGGGGCCTGAGATCAGGTCGGCGCCCTCCGGCGGGTAGAGCCTCTTCGCCATTTCCTGGCGGTTCAGGCTGTGGGACAGCGCGAGGCGGACGCGCGAGTCCGCCAGCCAGGGGTTGCGAATGTTCCACACGAGAAGCACGACTCCGAACTGCGGGGCCTTCTCGATCCGATTTTTCTTCGCGAACTCCGGCGTCTTGCCGGCGAGGATGCGCTGGTCCCGGGAGATCCGGAACTCGTCGAGCTGACCCGCGGAGCCGGCGCGGAAACGGGTGACGCCGTCGGGAAGCACCCGGAAGACGACCTGCCGGAAGGCGATTTTCTTCGGGTCCGCGTCGGGGCGGCGCGTCAGGACGATCTTCTGGTTCGCGGCCCACGACTCCAGCCGATACGGCCCCGTCCCCACCGGCTGCCGGTCGAGACCCGTCCCGCGGCGGTAGGCGGCCGCGGAGACGATCGGCATCGTAAAGGCGAGCAGCCGCTGCGAGTCGGGCTTGGAGAAGCGCACGATCACCGTCGACTCATCGGGCGTTTCCACCGACTGGAGATCGTCGAATCCCGCGCGCCAGTTGAGCGCCGGGATACGCGGGTCCCGAACCCTCTCGATCGTGTACGCCACGTCGGCGGCAGTCACGCGGGTCCCGTCTTCCCAGGCGGCCTTCGAGTCCAGCCGGATGTCGTAGACGAGCCCGTCCGAGGAGGCGGCCCATGACACCGCGAGCGAGGGCACGAACCTTCTCGTCTTGTCGAGACCGATGAGGGGCCGGAAGATCATTTCTTCGACCCGGATGGCGAGCTCGTCCGTCGTGGTCAGCGGCTCGAGGCTCGGCGGATCTCCATCGAGATGCCGCGTGAGGACATCCACGGGTGCCGAGGCCGGCGCGGATGGCCGGCGCGCGCATGATCCGAGCGCGGAGACCGCGAGAAGAGAGAAGACCGCGAGAAGCAAACGGGGGCGTACGCCGGAGGCGGGACTCCGGAAATCGCGCGTCGCCAGGGTCGCGAATCGGTTCTTGAGCACCCGATGCCACAATAGCATCCGTGGCGAGCGTCGTTTTCGACATCGAGACGGTCGGGATCGAGTGGGAACAACTCGACGACGCGCAGAAGACCTACCTGTCCAAGAACGCGCGCACCGACGAAGACCGCCAGAAACTTCCGGAGACGCTCTCCCTCTGGCCGCTCACCGGGCGCATCGTGGTGCTCGCCATGGTCAACCCGGACAGCGGCCGCGGCCGCGTCTGGTACGAGAAGACCGACGGGCGCGTCGAAGAGACTTCGGCGGACGGGCTCTTCACGTTCGTGGGTGACACGGAACCGGTCTTCCTGGCGGAGTTCTGGAAGGCCATCGCGCGCTTCCATCGATTCGTCACGTTCAACGGGCGATCGTTCGACGGCCCCTTCCTCATGCTGCGCAGCGCGGCGCTCGGAATCCCCGTGACCAAGAACCTGGTCGGGTACCGTTACTCGATCCGGCCGCATACGGATCTGCTCGACGTCATCAGCTTCTTCGGCGCGGCGCGAAAATGGAACCTGGACTTCACGTGCAAGGCCTTTGGAATCGAAAGCCCGAAGGAGCATGGAATGGACGGATATTCGGTCGGCCCCTACTACCGCGCGGGGCGGCTGCGGGAGATCGCCCTCTACTGCCGGCGGGACGTCGAGGCCACGGCGCGGCTCTTTCGAAAACTGGAAAAAACACTTCTTCCGGTTTTCCGGGACGGACGTCTCTGAAAAGGGGCCTCGATCTGCTATTCTGAAAATCGTTCCACCGTGTCAGAAATTCGTTTGGTGACATCGATGCAGGAGAAAACGCCCATGGCGCGGAAGCCCGCGGAGCAACGTCTTTCTCGCCGGATCCCCGTGAGCGCCCCGGCGGTCATGAAGTGGGCGGAAGAGCAGATGACGGGATACGTCGAGCAGGTGAACCTCGCGGGGATGTACGTCGCCGCTCCGAGAGTTCCCGGTCTCGGGGAATACGTCGACCTGATTTTTTCGCTGCCCGGCAATCCGCGCACGTTCCGCGTCCGCGCGAGCGTCGTCCACGCCGATACGGAAGAGGGCCAAGCCGGGTTTGGCGCCCGCTTCGAGCGCCCTCCCCACGGTTTCCTCGAGGCCATCCGCGACCTCGACAAGGGGCACTGAGGGAAAGCTGTCGCTCTCAGCTCTCAGCTGTCAGCAAACCGGATCGCTGACTTCTCGCCCGCGCCGTCGAATCTCCCATCCCGTCGGATCCAGGCTGAGGCCTGCAGCAGAGGGTCGTTCGGCAAGAAATGCGAGGGATCAACCGAACTGATAGCTGAAAGCTACTTGGCGCTCGCCTCCACCAGCCTCAGGCGGTCGAAGAGAAACTCGACCGTCGAATCCACTTCGTCGATGGTCCCCGCCGCGGAGGAGGAGAACGTGCTGGGCACCACGCCGGAGAGATCCCACCGGGCGAGCAGCTGGTCCTGGTTGTTCTTCGCCTGGATGGAGATTGTCTTGGACGCGGGCGTGGACGTGTCGGTGGCGCTGTTCAACCAGTCCTGCAGCTGGTTGAGCCCCTTCTGGGTGACGGTGATCAGGAGGCGGCGCTGGTCGGGCGAGTACGCGACCCCGAGCCGGCGCTGGTCATCCTTGCTCATCGGGTTCCGAGCGAACTCGATCCGGTAGCCGACGACGCCCGCGACCTCGGCGCCATCGACCATTAGCTTGAAGTTCCGCTCTCGCGGATCCGTCGGCAGGGGCGCGGCCGAAGCGACGGCAGCGGCGAACAGGCAGGCGGTCAGGATCTTCTTCATGTCGGCCTCCGGGACGCCGGAAATCGTAGCACTTCCGCCGCGAACGCCGTCCTCCTCCTCTGTCCGGGCGCCGGGACAGGGGGCCGGCCCTCCCCGCCGGGCCCGCGGAGCCAGTTGCGCCGCTGGCGCGGGCGGGGAGATACTTTGCGGCAGGTTTCCAGAGGCCATGCCAAGCGTCCAACCGCACGCCCGTTGCGGAACGGGCTCGTCAATTTGAAAGGAGGATTCTCGTGAAGAAAACGCTCTCTCTCGCCGCTGCCGCGCTCGCGGCTCTCGTCCTCGTCGCGGCCACTCCTGACCGCGCGAAAACCTTCGACGTCACCGCGGACACGATCGAGGCCTGTTCCTGCCCCCTCTTCTGCAGCTGCTACTTCGGCCCCTCCGCGGATGAGCACATGTGCGAGGCGAACAACGTCTACAAGTTCCGCCCCGGAAGCCACTACGGCAACGTCGACCTGTCCAACCAGATGGTGTGGGTCTCGCTCGACCTGGGCGGGGAATGGCATCACCATCCCGGCCCGGGAATGCCGACGAAATGGGCAGTCGTGACGTTCGACAAAGGCTCCTCCCCCGATCAGCGCAAGGCGATCGGCTCCATCTTGAACACCGTATTCCCCGTCAAGTGGTCGAAGTTCGAGACGCGGGAGGATTCGATCTCCTTCGCCGACGGCGTGAAGGTCGCCGATGCGAAGCTCGCGAGCGGCCTGGCCTCCGTTCATCTCGACAAGGCGCTCGGCCCCGACAAGGCGACGCCGACCGTCGTCGGGAACCTTCAGTACTGGTTCTCCAACTCGAACGACGGATTCCGCCTCGCGTACAGCACGCACCATTTCGACGGCGACAAGAAGTTCTCGTACGAGAAGCGCAACGGCTTCACGATCGCGTGGAAGTCCGCTGGCGAGATCAAGCCCGACGCGGCGAAGGTCGCCTCGCGCTGAGGATGAGAGACCAGGGGCCGGGAATCGGGAATCGGGAATCGGGAATCGAAAAAAGGGAAGTCGGGGTCAGCACTCTCACGGCCGGAGGCAGAAATTGCCTCTGGCCGTGACGGGATCGGGGACGACCGAAAACTGACAACGGATCACTGACAACTGATACCGTCCCCCTTCGTGACATTCGACGACATCGCCGACGAGTTCCGTTCGGTTCCCAAGGCGTATGAGCGGCAGAAGCCCATCGAGGGTGTCCGCACGCTCAGGCTCACGCGGTTCACCGACGACCGCGGCTTCTTCCTCGAGATCTTTCGCGCGCGGGAGAACCATCCCGAAAGCCGCGCGCTGGCGGAGTTCTTTGCGGCGCCGGCCGCCCAGCCCCTTCAGATGAACTTCTCGATCGTGGACGCGCAGGATCACATCAAGGGGCTCCACTACCACCTGAGGCAGGACGACATCTGGTTCTTTCCTCCCCCCTCGAAGGCGAAGGTCGTCCTCTACGACATCCGCAAGAGCTCGCCCACGTTCGGCCGCTCCCAGGTGATCGTCGCGGGTGGCGGCCAGGACCTGCTGATCCGGATTCCGATCGGGGTCGCGCACGGATACCGGCCGCTCACCAATCCCTGCTCGCTGCTTTACTGGGTGACCGAGACGTTCGATCCCGCGTCCCCTGACGAATACCGCATCCCGTGGGACCACCCGGATGTCAAGGGTCTCTGGGATGTGCCGAACGGGTAGCGGGAGGCGGACGGGAAACGGGAGCCGAGCGACCAACGGGAGCGAGACCGCCGCGGTACTCCGCGGTCAACGAGATCGGGAAACGGGAAACGGGAAACGGGAAACGAATAAGAAATACGCGGCGCCCAGCGCCTTGCGCCCTTCACCCTGGCCCTTCGCCTCCCCCGCCCAGAGCCCCCGCACGGCCCCCCGCGCCTTATAATTC
>JAIVJS010000099.1 GCA_020199905.1 Acidobacteriota bacterium | reverse complement strand
GTCCCTCTTGTGAAAAGCCCGCGGCTCGGCCTTGCCGCCCCTCACCCGTCCTCTCCCCTGTCGCGGGTGGAGAGGGGAGGAGCGTGCGGGCGCCGCGTCCTGAGCGTGGCGAAGAGGGGACTCCGGCGGGAGGCGAGGCAGGACTTACCCACTCGGCCGGGAGTTAACCACTCTGTTAGACTCCGCCGTTTTCAATGGCCCCTGAATGATCGAAGTCCAGAGCCTGACCAAGCGCTACCCGACGGCGGTGGCGGTTTCCGACGTCACCTTTTCGGTGCGGCAGGGCGAGATCCTGGGCTTTCTCGGCCCGAACGGGGCGGGCAAGACGACCACGATGCGGGTGCTGACCGGCTTTCTGCCTCCGACCTCCGGAACGGCGCGCGTCGCCGGTTTCGACATCGTCCGCCAGTCCCGGGAGGCGCGCGCGTCTCTCGGCTACCTGCCGGAATCTGCCGCCCTGTATCCGGAGATGCGTGTCCGCGAGTACCTGGTTTTCCGCGCGCGGCTCGAAGGCGTCTCGGGACCGGAGGTGCACCGCCGCGTCGGCGACGCGATTGACCGGTGCCTGCTCGCCGAGGTCGCCGACCGCAAGATCGACAACCTTTCCAAGGGCTACCGCCAGCGCGCGGCTCTGGCCGGCGCCCTCGTGCACCAGCCCCCGGTCCTGATCCTGGATGAGCCGACGGTGGGCCTCGATCCGACTCAGATCATCCGGATCCGAGAGACGATCCGTTCGCTCGGGCGCGAGCGGGCGGTCCTGCTTTCGACCCACATCCTGCCGGAAGTGGACGCGGTCTGCGACCGGGTCCTGATCATTGACCGCGGCCGCATCGTCGCCGAGGGAACCCCGGAGGAGCTTCGCCGCCGCCTGGCCGGGACTCCGACCGTTCGCGCGGTCTTCGTCGGCACCGTGGCCGCGCGGGAGGACCTGGAGAAGATCGCCGGCGTCCTCGAGGTCGAAGAGACGGCGGTGGAGGGAGAGACGCGGGTGAAGGTGCACGGCGCTCCCGACTCGAAGCTCGGCGAAGAGATCTTCCGGCTCGCGGTCGCCCGCGGATGGGTCCTCCGGGAGCTCGCCAGAGACCCCGTGACCCTCGAGGACGTCTTCGTCCGCCTGACGCATCACGACGACGCGGCGGCCGCCGCCGCGGAAGAGGCGCCCGAGCCCGCGGAGACCCCGTCATGAGGAAGTGGCTCGCGATCGTGGGCCGCGAATGGCGGGCGTACTTTTTCTCGCCCCTCGCCTACGTGATCCTCTCCGCTTTCCTCCTCGTGAACGGGATCATCTTCTACGCGATCCTGTCGTACCTCGCGGCCCCCGGAGCCGGCCGCGGCCAGGCACTGGTCCTTCTCTTCACCAACACCTACTTCTGGATCTTCAACCTCTTCGTCGTGCCGATCATCGCCATGCGCCTCTTTCCGGAGGAGCGGCGGAGCGGGACGATCGAAAGCCTTCTGACCGCTCCGGTGTCGGAGACCGAAGTCGTGCTCGGAAAATGGTTCGGTGCGGTGGGCTTCTTCCTGACGCTCTGGGCGCCCACGCTCCTCTACGTGATCTTCCTGCGCTCTCAGACGAAGATCGACATCGGGCCGGTCGCCTCCGGGTATCTCGGTGTGGCGCTCCTCGGCGGCTACTTTCTCGCGGTGGGGACATTCGCCTCGACCCTGACGAAGAATCAGATCGTTGCGGCGATCCTCTGTTTCGGGATGCTGATCCCGATCTTTTCCGTCGGGCTCCTCGAGTCCATCCTGGGCGGCGCCGGCCGCGACGTGGTGGGGTATCTCAATCTCTGGGATCACATGGATGAGCTGGCGAGGGGCGTCGTCGACAGCCGCCGGATCGTGTACTACCTCTCGGGGACGGCGTTCTTCCTGTTCCTCGCGACCGTGTCCCTGGCCGCGCGGAAGGAGAATCCGTGAAGCCGGCGTCGGCGCGGAGAAGCGCGTCCACGGTGGCGATCGTCCTCGGCATCGCGCTTTTCGCCGGGGTGAACTGGATCGGCTCGCGTCACTGGTGGCGCGGAGACTGGACGTCGAGCGGCCTCTACTCGATCTCGGACACGACCCGGAAGACCGTCGCCGGATTGACGAAGCCGGTGCGCGTCACGGTCTTCATGACCAGGCAGTCGCGCCTGTACCAGCCCGTCACGGAGCTCCTGAACCGCTACCGAAGCCTCTCTCCGAAGATCGAGATCGAATACCTGGATCCCGAGCGCAACCCGATGCGCGCGAAGGCTCTTCTCCAGGAGTTCGAGATCCGCCAGAACACCGTCGTCTTCCGCTCGGGGGACCGCAAGAAATACGTCGAGGAGAGCGCGCTGGCCGATTTCGACTTCGGCGGCGCCATGGGCGGCGGCGCGCCCGAGATCAAGACGTTCAAGGGCGAAGAGGCGTTTACCTCCGCGCTCCTGGACGTGACGGACAGCCGCGTCACCAAAATCTACTTCACGTCCGGGCACGGGGAGCCGGCGCTCGACGGCGCGGAGCGCGGCCGCGGGTACGCGGACATCAAGCTGGCGCTGGAACGTCAGAATCGCGCCGTCGCGGCCTGGAGCTCCCTCGGGAAGGCAGACCTGCCGGGGGATGCGAGCGTCGTCGTGGTCGCCGGGCCGCGGACGCCGTTCCTGGAGCCGGAGACGGCCGCGCTCACGAAGTTTCTGGCGGGGGGCGGGCGCCTGCTCGTGCTCGCTGACCCGGTCCTTCCCGGCGGCGCCTCTCCACCCGCGGACCTCGGGCTCGGCGGGCTCCTCGCGTCGTATGGCGTCCGGCTGAACGCCGACATCGTGATCGACCCCGAAAAAGCGATCCCGCAGGTCGGCCCCGAGACCCTCATCGCGGACAAATACGGCTCGCACCCGATTGTGCGCTCTCTGGCGTCGGAGTCGCTCCCGGTCGTCTTCCCTCTTGCGCGCTCCGTCGCGAAGACGGAAAAGCCGCCCGCCGGTTTCGTCCAGACGCCTCTCGTCGAGACGACGGCGGCGGGCTGGGGAGAGACCTCGCTCACGAAGCTCGACGAGGTAAAAAAGGATCCCGCCGACAACGCGGGCCCGGTCGCGATCGGGATGGCGGTCGCCCCTTCCGACGAGAAGAAGCCGGGAGCCCGGCTCGTGGTCTTCGGCAATTCGCGTTTCATCGCCAACGGCGCCCTCGCGCAGGCCGGCAACGCCAACCTCTTCTTGAGCTCCGTCGCGTGGCTCGCCGGTCAGGATCGCCTCGTCGGCATCGCGCCGAAGACCCCCGAGCAGGCCTCCCTCTCGATGACGCGATCCCAGGTCAACCGGATCGGGCTCGCCGCGGTCCTCGGGATGCCGCTTTTCGCCGTTCTGCTCGGCGTCTGGGTCTGGTACCGGCGCAGGGACTAGCCGCGTGTCTTCCCGCAAGATCCTCGTCCTGACGGGCCTCGTCCTCCTCCTGTTCGCCTTCATCGTCTTCTTCGAGCGGAAGATGCCGACGACCTCGGAGGCGGCCCAGAAGAAGGAGCTCCTCTGGGATCTTCCCGTCGACCAGGTCGAAACCCTGCGGCTCGAGCACTCCGGCTCTCCGGCCGTCGAGCTCAAGAGGACCGGCCCGGCGGCCTGGAGGCTCGTCCACCCGGAGTCGTACCCGGCGGACGCCACCGCGTCGGCCGACGTGGCCGCGCAGCTCGCCCGCCCCCACCGCGCCGGAAGCGAGTCGGCCGAGGCTCGCCCCGAAGACTACGGCCTCGCGGCCCCTACGACGAAGGCCACGATCGTCTGGAAGGACCCGAAGAGCGCGGGAAAGTCCCAGTCCCGCACCATCGAGTTCGGAGTCGACATCCCCGGCACCGACGCCGTCGCGGCGCGCGCCTCCGGAAGCCCGCACGTCTTCTTCTTGTCGTCCGCGGTGGCCGCCGCGGCGCGGAAGTCCGGCGCCGACTTGAGAAGCAAAGACGTGTTCGGAGGCTCGGGGCCCGAGGTGGCGAAGATCGACATCGAGCGCGGGCGCGGGAGGGTGGCGCTCGCCCGGAAGAGCGGGGCCTGGTGGCTCAACCAGCCGGTCGTGGACCTCGCCGACGGCGACTTTTCCCAGCGTTTCGCGGACGAGTTGACGAATCTGAAGGCTCTCGAGTTCGTCGGCTCCGGCGAGAGACAGAATCTTGAGGCGCTCGGGCTGGCGCCGCCTCTGTATCGCGTGACGTTGGCGGACGCGAAGACCGCCACCTCGGTCGATTTCGGGGCGACGCGCTCCGACGGCAACACCGTGTATGCCCGGCGGGAGACCCAGGTCTTCCTCGTTCCGAGCTCGATCGTCGAAGACCTGTCACGCGAAGCCGTCGTGTTTCGCGAGCCGCGGCTGGTCCGCTTCGATCGCGCGACGCTCTCGGCGATCGAGGCGAGCTTCGGCCCGGAGCGATATTCCTTCTCGAAAAAGGACGCCGGCTGGATCTCAGGAACGAAGACCGTGCCGGCGGCCGCGGCCGACGACCTGATGACCGCTCTCCTGGATCTCAAGAGCCGGAGCTTCATCGACGAGACGGCCGCGGCCGCGTTCGCCTCGAGAACGCCGGACGCGACGCTGACGGCGAAGCTCGGCGCGGCGAACGCCTGGACGATCAGGCTCTTCACGACGCGCGCGGACACCGAGGCCCTGGTGAGCAGCCGGCCCGGGGCCTTTGCGCTCGCCGGCGACGCCGTCGGCCGGCTGCGCGAGGCGTTCAAGAAGGCGGCGAGCGGGAAATAGCGGGGCGGTAGGCGGTAGGCGGGAAGGCGGTAGCTGGAACTGAAAACTCCTAGCCGACAGCCGACAGCTCTTACCTCTTCCCCGTCACGTGGGGGGGGCGCTTGTCCGCCGCGGCTTCGAGCTGAGCGATCCTTTTGGCGCGCGCCCGTTCCTTCTCGTCGAGCGTCTTCGTCTTCTTTTCCTTGGCCTTCGAGAACATCGTCGACAGTGCCAGAAGCAAGCCCTTTCCCGACGGGGCCTTGATCCGGCGGGCCGTCGCCCCCCAGTACTTCGTCTTCTTGAACGTCGCTTCGGAGAGGTCCGCGTTGGCGAGGTCCGCGCCCGACAGCGTCGCCTCGGTGAAGTCGGCGCCGATCGCCCGGGCAAACCGCAGGTCCGCCTCCTGGAGGTTCGCGCCCTGGAGGTTGGCGCGAACCATCATCGTGCCAGAGAGGTCCGTATCGAACCCCCGGATCCCGGACAGGTTCGCGCCCTTGAGGTTGGCCAGACGGAAGTTTCCGAGCGAGAGGTCCGCGCGCGAAAAATTGACACCCTCGGCCGCCGTCTCCGAGCAGTCCGCCCCGGCGAAACGGGCCCCGACGAAGGAGTAGGGCTTCAGATTCGCCCGGGTCAAAATCGCCTTCGAGAGGTCGGCGTTCTGAAAATTCGCGCTTTCGAACTTCACCGTCCGAAGGTCCACCTCGATCAGGCGCGATTCCGCAAACGAAACGTCCTTGCCCTTCGCGTCGAGAAAAGCCGCGCCTCGAAGCTCCATCTTGCGCAGTCGGGCACGGTCGAAGTTCGCGTTGCTGAAGTTCGCCTCGACGGCCGAAACGAGCTCGAGATCCGCGTCCGTGAAATCCGCCCCCTCGCAATCCGCGGCGTTCAACTGCGCCTGGCGCAGGATCGCCTTCGGAAAGCGCGCCCGCCGCAGGTCCGCCCCGGAGAGGTCGGCGCTTTTCAGGTTCGCGCCCTCGAACAGCGCGTTCGGGAACGATCCCCGGACGGCCGAGACGCCTTCGAAGAAGCATCGCGAAAAGTCGGCGCCGTCGAAATGCGCCCCGGAGGTCTTGACGCCCCGGAAATTGACGTCCGAGAGGTTCGCGCCCGCGAGATTCGCCCCCGTGAGGTCCGACCCTTCCAGCTTCGTGAAGCTCAAGTCCGCTCCGGCGAGATCCGCCTCCTTGAAGTTGCACCCCTGAATCGATGCGGAGCGAAACCGCGCGCCGGCGAGAAAGACCTTCGAAAGGTCCGTCCCGTCGAGCCGGCAGTGCTCGAGCGTCGCGCCGGCCGCGGAGGCGCCGCGCCAACGCGCGCCATCGACTGTCGCTCGCGTGAGATCCGCACCGTCGAGCTTCGCCCCCGTGAGATCCGCGCGGGTGAGGTCCGCCCGGCGGAGATCTTTTTCCGAGAGATTCCTGCCGGAAAGATTGGCCTCGGTGAGGTCGGGCGTCACGTTGGCGTTGCGGGTCCTCCATCCATTCCACTCGGGCGAGAGGAGGAGTGCCACGTGCTCGGGATTGGGCATTCGCGGATCGATTGTAGACGACGCGGGGAGCGGGCCGCGCACGAGATCCTCGCTCCGGGGTCGGTCGAAAGGCGCGCCGGTTAGAATGGAAGGAAATGAGCACAGCCGTGGCCGCGGTTTCCGCCCCCGCCAAGGGGATGGAAAAGATCCGCCGCGCCTTGACGGGGGGACATCCTCTTCTTTACGTCCAGAGCTGGGAGGAGCCTCGGATCGAGAGGCTCGTGCAGCATCTCGCGAAGACCTTCTTCGGGCAGCCCGTCCCGTTCGGTGTCTGGTCGGTCGTGGACGGCCTCCTCGTAGACGGGATGCCGATCCCCGAGACGCGGGATCCCATGAAGGCCCTCGACGCGATCCTGCAGGCTTCCGGCAAGGGCTTCTACATGCTGAAGGATTTCCCAGCGTCCTCCGACGCGCGGCCGGAAATCGTTCGCCGTCTGCGCGACCTCTATCGCGGGTTGAAGGACCGGGGACGGCACGTCCTGCTCCTCTCGCCGCGCCTGGCCATCCCGGAGGACCTGAAGAAGGAGATCTACGTCGTCGAATACGAGCTTCCGGACGAGGTGGAGATTTCGCGCATCATCGACGCGAGCGTCCGCCGCCGACTCGGCGTGGAGGCCATAGACGATTCCGCGGTCCGCCGCCTCGCGCTCGCGATGCGGGGGCTGACCGCGGACGAGATCGGCCATCTTCTGGGCAAGGTCTTCGCGGTGCGGAAGGGGTTCGACGAGAGCGCGTTCCTCGAGGTCCTCGCCGAGAAAGAGCAGATGTCGAAGAAGGAGGGCGTCCTCGAGTTCGTTCCGCCCCGCTTCTCCGTCGAGGACATCGGCGGCTATGACACGCTGAAGACGTGGCTGCGCAAGCGCCAGGCGCTCTTCTCCAGGGAAGCCCTCGACGCCGGCATTCCCATACCGCGCGGAATTCTGCTGATGGGGATATCGGGATGCGGGAAGAGCCTGTGCGTCAAGACGATCTCGACGCTCTGGAATCTCCCTCTCTTCCGGCTCGACATGAACGCCGTTTTCGGAACGGAGAACCCGGAGAGCACTTTTCTCAAGGCACTGCGCTCGGTCGAGGCCGTTTCGCCGGCCGTCCTCTGGATCGACGAGATCGAGATGGGGGTCGGAGGCTACCGCGAGGGGGGAGACGCCGCCATGTCGCGCATCTTCTCGGGGTTCCTGACCTGGATGCAGGAGAAGAGCGCTCTCGTCTTCGTGGCCGCGACGGCCAACCGCATCCAGCTGCTTCCGGCCGAGATCATCCGGAAGGGCCGTTTCGACCAGGTGTTCTTCGTCGACCTTCCGACCGAGGAAGAGCGCAAACAGATCTTCACGATCCACCTGCGCAAGAACCGGTGTGATCCCGCGCGCTTCGACCTCGTCTTTCTGTCGAAGGCCACGAAGGGGTGGAACGGAGCTGAGATCGAGCAGGCCGTGGTCTCGGCGGTGGTGGAGTCCTACTCCGAAGCCCGGCCGGTCACCGAGGACGACCTGCACCGCGTCATCTCGGCGACGGTCCCTCTGGCGGTGACGATGGAAGAGCAGATCAAGGCGATCAAGAGCTGGGCCCACGACCGGGCCCTGAACGCGAGCACGGCGCAGAAGATGTAGCTCTCAGCCTTCAGCTTTCCGCTCTCAGCCCCGCTCATGGCTGACGGCTGACGGCCGACAGCTGATAGCCGACAGCTTCTTCAGTTCCTCACCCCGTCGATCTCTCCCGGACGGAAGGGCTCCAGGAACTCCACGCGCTTCTGCCACTCCATCATTCGGCCGATCAACGCGGCGTATCGGGCGGGAAGCGAGCTGACTTCGAGCAGGGACTGAAGCTCCTCGGGACGGTAGCGCAGCCGCAGCGCGATCTCCGCCGCGAGCCGTTCGGGAGTCAGCGGCGAGGGATCGGCGGGCAGCGGGGGCAGCTCGATCCGCGGCCGCACGGCCTCGAAGATCTTCGCGGTGAGCTCGCAGACACGGGACTCCTCCTCGGCGGAGAGAAACGGCACGGTCTCGAGCTCGGCCACCCGGGCGATGCGGTACGCCGCACCGGGCTTCTTTTCCCGGACCTGGTCGTCCAAAACCTGGAAACGAAACCGGCCCTCGAGAAGGATGTTGTAGCGGCCGTCCTCGAGCGCCTCCGACTCGATGATCTCGCCCGCGCCCCCGATCGGGTGGATGGGGGATCCGCCCTCATCGCCCTCGAGTCCCGTCTTCAGCATGGCCATGCCGATGATCCGGTCTCCCGCCAGCGCGTCGGCGACCATCTCGCGATACCGCGGCTCGAAGATGTGCAGCGGCAGAAGCGTTCCGGGAAAAAGGACGACGCCCGGGAGCGGGAAAAGAGGGATCGTTCGGATCATCGGGCTCTCCGCCGCGAAAGCTCCAGGACGTAGGCGGCCGTGTCGCGGATCTCCTGGTCCGTCAGCTTCCCTTCGAATTTCGGCATCGGATCGTGTCCCTTCCGGATCTGCTGCTCGATCGAGCCCGCGGTTCCGTCCGACCGCCACTTTCCGTCGACGAGATTGGCGTAGGGGAACCGGCTCGCGCTCACCGTCTTGCCGTCCCCCGTCATCGCATGGCACGAGGCGCACTTCTTTTCGTAGATCCGCCGTCCGGCGGCCAGAGCCCTCGTCCGGCCGTCGCCCTCCGGCAGCCGGTCGTCCCGGCAGGAAGCCAGAATGGAGAGCGCCACGCCGGAGAGGAGGAGCGCACGAATACGGCGCGACACGGCGCGGAGTCTAGCCTGCTTTGGCGCGCGCCGCCTCCTCGAACGCGCGCCGCCTCTGAGAAAGGAATTGCGCGGCGGATTTCGAAGAGTTCCCATGCCTTCGCGCGTTCCGGAAGGCCCGGTCCGGGAAGGGCAGCCGCAGCGACTCTGTTAGCGTTGCCTCGTGGCGGATCCGAGGGACAAAGTGACCGAGACCGTGCCGGGGAAGTACTACGTGGACACTCAGTGCATCGACTGCGACGTCTGCCGTGTCACCGCCCCCGCCAACTTCCAGCGCGAAGAGGACAAAGGGTACTCGTACGTGTTCCGCCAGCCGGCCGGGCCCGACGAAGAGGCCCAGTGCCAGGAAGCCATGGATTGCTGCCCGGTCGAAGCGATCGGGGACAACGGCGTCTCCTAGGGGACGAGAACGTGGCCGGTGCCGCCGGTCGGGTTCTTGCGTTCCGGCGACCCGGAAAATTTCAGGCCGCGGCGTGGACGGAGAGAAGTAAGATACGCCGCGCCGGCCCGGCCGCGGAGAAATTCGGGGCCGGGGACGAGACCGAAAAACGAGCGATCGGAGGAGGCCGGAACTCCGAAGTTCCGGGACGGGGAGAGGGGTGGGGCCTTCTCTCCGTTTTTTTGCGCGCTCGGGGGCGGCGTAGGACGAATTCGAGGATCTCAGTCCTTGAGGTTTCGAAAGTACTCGATCGTCCTGGCGAGGCCGTCCTCGAGTTTCACCTTCGGCTCCCATCCGAGCTTCGCGCGGGCCTTCGTGATGTCGGGCTGACGGACCTTCGGATCGTCGACCGGCAGCGGCCGGTACACGATCTCGCTGGACGTCCCCATGAGCTTCTGGATGGTTTTTGCGAAATCGAGCACCGTCAGCTCCGCCGGGTTTCCGACGTTAACCGGCTCTTTCTCCGAAGAAAGCAGGAGCCGGTAGATGCCGTCGATCAGGTCGGAGACGTAGCAGAAGGATCGCGTTTGCGTTCCGTCGCCGAACACCGTCATCGGCTCGCCGAGCAGCGCCTGCGAGATGAGCGCGGGGACGACCCGCCCGTCGCGGGGCCGCATCCGCTCGCCGTAGGTGTTGAAGATCCGCACGATCCGGGTCTCGACCCCGTGGTGCCGCTGGTAGGCCATGGTCATCGCTTCCGCAAATCGCTTGGCTTCGTCGTACACGCCCCGCGGGCCGATCGGATTGACGTTGCCCCAGTAGGTCTCGGGCTGGGGGTGCACGAGCGGGTCGCCGTAGCACTCGGAGGTCGAGGCGAGCAGGAAGCGGGCGCCCTTGGCCATCGCGAGCCCGAGGGCGTTGTGAGTGCCGAGAGATCCCACTTTCAGGGTCTGGATGGGAAGCTCGAGGTAGTCGATCGGCGATGCGGGGGACGCGAAATGCAGAACGGCATCCACGGGCCCGTCGACGAAGATGAAGTGCGTGATGTCGTGCCGTACGAACCGGAAGCGCTTCTCCGCCGCGAGATGGGCGATGTTGCGCGGGTTACCTGTCAGGAGGTTGTCGATGGCGAGGACGTCATGGCCCTCCGCCAGGAGCCGGTCGCAGAGGTGGCTTCCGAGAAAGCCCGCGCCGCCCGTGACGACGACGCGCATCAGCGGAACCCGCCGGGAGGGGGGAGGCGGCAGGGGACAGGCGGGAAAG